>JBKJLC010000108.1:0-39619 GCA_046597055.1 Kofleriaceae bacterium
GCTTCGGCCTCCCGGACCGCCTGGCCTAGATGCAGGACGTGCTGCGCTTGTCGACGCCTGGCCACCGGATCGCGGAGGTTTGTCGCGTCGCCCTCATGGGTAGGACCGCCCGGTCGATGGACGAGCGGCGAAGCAGGGCGGGGGGGTAGCGCATGGCCACGGGACCGAAGACCGCTGCTGCGCGCAAGCGAGCAGCGGACAGTCAGGCGTCCGCCCAGGACGACGAGCCGCGTGAGGATCCGGCGCTCGAAGAGCTGTTGCGCGTCCTGACCGCGGCGCGCGACGGCGACTTCTCCGTGCGGCTGCGCGCCCGCCGCCGCGACGTCATCGGCGAGATCCAGCAACGCTGCAACGAGCTGATCGCGATCAATGCGCGCCAGGCGAAGGAGCTTTCGCGGGTCGCCCGGATCATCGGCCGCGAGGGCCGCATGACCGAGCGCGTGTCGCTCGGCACCGTCGACGGCACCTGGATGCAGACCGTCGAGTCCGTCAACGCGATGATCGACGACCTCGTCCGCCCGACGACCGAGATCTCGCGGGTGATCCAGTCCGTGGCGAAGGGCGACCTGTCGCAGAAGATGGCGCTGACGATCGAGGGCCAGCCCGTCAAGGGCGAGTTCGCGGCGATCGGCAACACCGTCAACGAGATGGTCGACCAGCTCGGCTCGTTCGCCGACGAGGTCACGCGCGTCGCCCGCGAAGTCGGCACGGACGGCAAGCTCGGCGGCCAGGCGCAGGTCAAGGGCGTCTCCGGCACGTGGCGCGACCTGACCGAGAACGTCAACTCGATGGCCTCGAACCTCACCGACCAGGTGCGCCAGATCGCGGCCGTCACGACCGCCGTCGCCAACGGTGACCTCAGCCAGAAGATCACCGTCGCCGCGCGCGGCGAGATCCTCGAGCTCAAGGACACGATCAACACGATGGTCGACCAGCTGTCGTCCTTCGGCGACGAGGTCACGCGGGTCGCGCGCGAGGTCGGCACGGAGGGCGTGCTCGGCGGGCAGGCGGAGGTCAAGGGCGTCAGCGGCACGTGGCGCGACCTGACCGAGAACGTGAACTTCATGGCGTCGAACCTGACCATCCAGGTCCGCGACATCGCCGAGGTCACCACCGCGGTCGCCAACGGCGACCTCGGCCGCAAGATCACGGTCGAGGTCCGCGGCGAGCTGCTGCAGATGAAGAACACGATCAACACGATGGTCGATCAGCTCGGCTCGTTCGCGTCCGAGGTGACCCGGGTCGCGCGCGAGGTCGGCACCGACGGCGTGCTGGGCGGCCAGGCCGAGGTCCGCGGGGTGTCGGGCACCTGGCGCGAGCTGACCGACAACGTCAACGTCATGGCCCGCAACCTCACCGAGCAGGTCCGCGGCATCGCCGAGGTGGTGACCGCGGTCGCCAACGGCGACCTCGAGCAGAAGCTGACGCTGTCGGCGCGCGGCGAGATCGCGACCCTGGTCGACACGATCAACGACATGATCGACACCCTGTCGGTGTTCGCCGACCAGGTGACCGGCGTCGCCCGCGACGTCGGGGTCGAGGGCCGCCTCGGCGGACAGGCCGACGTGCCCGGCGCCGCCGGCGTGTGGCGCGACCTGACCAACAACGTCAACGAGCTGGCCGGCAACCTGACCTCGCAGGTCCGGTCGATCCGCGACGTCGCCACCGCGGTCACCCAGGGTGACCTGACCCGATCGATCACGGTCGAGGCGCGCGGCGAGATGGCGCAGCTCAAGGACACCGTCAACCAGATGATCAAGACCCTGGCCGACACGACCAAGGTCAACGAGGAACAGGACTGGCTCAAGACCAACGTCGCCCGCTTCACCCGGATGCTGCAGGGCCAGCGCGACCTGCTGCCGGTCGCCCGCCAGGTGCTGTCCGAGCTGGCGCCGCTGGTCGACGCCCACCACGGCGCGTTCTACATGGTCGAGACCGTCGAGGGTGAGCCGCTGCTGAAGCTGTTCGCCACCTACGCGTTCCAGGAGCGCAAGAACGTCGCCAACGTGTTCCGGTTCGGCCAGGGCCTGGTCGGCCAGGCCGCGGTCGAGCGCAAGCGCATCGTCCTGTCCAAGGCGCCGTCCGACTACATCCTCATCACCAGCGCGCTGGGCGAGGCCCCGCCGCACTCGATCGTGGTGGTGCCGATCCTGTTCGAGGGCGAGGTCAAGGGCGTCATCGAGCTGGCCACCTTCGGCAAGTTCAACGACATCCAGCTGGCCTTCCTCGATCAGATGCTCGAGTCGCTCGGCATCGTCATCGCGACGATCGAGGCGACCATGCGCACCGACGACCTCCTGCGCCAGTCGCAGAGCCTGGCCGAGGAGCTGCAGAGCCAGCAGGAAGAGCTGCAGCAGACCAACGAGGAGCTGGAGGAGAAGGCCCGCCAGCTCACCGACCAGAAGGCCGAGGTCGAGCGCAAGAACCGCCTGGTCGAGCTGGCCCGGACCGAGCTCGAGGAGAAGGCCGAGCAGCTGGCGCTGACCTCGCGCTACAAGAGCCAGTTCCTGGCCAACATGTCGCACGAGCTGCGCACGCCGCTCAATTCGTTGCTGATCCTGTCGCGGCAGCTGTCGGACAACCCCGACGGCAACCTCAGCGACAAGCAGGTCAAGTACGCCGAGACGATCCGCCAGGCCGGCGCCGACCTGCTGGCGCTGATCAACGAGATCCTCGACCTCGCCAAGATCGAGTCGGGCACCATGGCGGTCGACGTCGGCGCGGTCCGCATGCAGACCCTGCGCGACTACGTCGACCAGACCTTTCGCCAGGTCGCCGAGGAGAAGCGGCTCGGCTTCGAGGTCGAGATCGCGCCCGAGGTGCCCCCGAGCATCGACACCGACGACATGCGGCTGCGCCAGGTGCTGCGCAACCTCCTGTCGAACGCGCTCAAGTTCACCGAGCGCGGCCAGGTCAAGCTGCGGATCGCCCGGGTTCCGGGCACCGATCAGGTCGCGTTCTCGGTGAGCGACACCGGCATCGGCATCGCGCCCGAGAAGCAGAAGATCATCTTCGAGGCGTTCCAGCAGGCCGACGGCGGCACCAGCCGCAAGTACGGGGGCACCGGGCTCGGCCTGGCGATCAGCCGCGAGATCGCGCACCTCCTGGGTGGCGAGCTGCGGGTGCAGAGCCAGCTCGACGCCGGCAGCACGTTCACCTTGGTCCTCCCGCAGCAGTACCGGCCGCTGACCACGGCGCGCGGCAGCGAGCCCGCGCGCGCGGCCCGCGAGCTCCCGCGCGACCTGCCCCGCGAGACCCCGGCGACCAGCCCGACCCGCGAGGGCCTGGCCGGCGGCACCGGCAGCGGTGGCCCGCTCGCGCTGGCCCCGACCACGTACGTGGTGGCGTCGGCGCGCACCATCCCCGACGACCTCGAGCAGATCCAGGCGGGCGATCGGGTCATCCTCATCGTCGAGGACGACGAGCGGTTCGCCGAGACCCTGCTCGAGCTCGCCCGCGGCGGCGGCTTCAAGGGGGTGGTCGCCACCGCCGGCCTGCCCGCGATCGAGCTGGCCCGCTCGGTCAAGCCCGACGCGATCACGCTCGATCTCCGGCTGCCGGACATCGACGGCTGGGTGGTGCTCGACCGGCTCAAGCACGACCCGGCGACCCGCCACATCCCGATCCACATCATCTCCGGCGGTGACGACGAGCGGCGCGGGCTCCAGCACGGCGCCCTCGCCTTCCTGCGCAAGCCGGTCGAGGCCGACGTGCTGAAGCGCGCGCTCGCCGACATGGGCAGCTTCCTCGAGCGCCGGGTCAAGCAGCTCCTGATCGTCGAGGACGACGAGGTCCAGCGCCAGGCGATCATCGAGCTGATCGGCAACGGCGACGTCCAGACCACCGGGGTCGGGTCGGGCGAGGAGGCGCTCGCGCTCCTGTTCGACACCCCGTTCGACTGCGTGGTGCTCGACCTCAAGCTGCCCGGGATGTCGGGCTTCGAGCTGATCCAGAAGATCAAGGACCATCCCCAGTACCAGCGGCTGCCGGTGATCGTCTACACCGGCCGCGAGCTGTCGCCCGAGGAGGATCACCGCCTCAAGCAGCTGGCCGAGACCGTGATCGTCAAGGACGTCAGCTCGCCGGAGCGGCTGCTCGACGAGACCGCGCTGTTCCTGCACCGGGTCGAGGCCAACCTGCCCGAGCGCAAGCAGCGCATGCTGCGCCGGATCGCCAAGAGCGACCCGGCGCTGGCCGGCCGCGAGATCCTGGTGGTCGACGACGACATGCGCAACGTGTTCGCGCTGACCGCGATCCTCGAGTCGCACGACATCAAGGTCCACTACGCCGAGAACGGCCTGCGCGCGCTCGAGAAGCTGACCGACACCCCCACGGTCGACGCGGTGCTGATGGACATCATGATGCCGGAGATGGACGGCTACGAGGCGACCCGGAAGATCCGCGAGGTGCCCAAGTGGGCGACCCTGCCGGTGATCGCGCTGACCGCCAAGGCGATGAAGGGCGACCGCGAGAAGTGCATCGAGGCCGGCGCCTCGGACTACATCACCAAGCCGGTCGATCCCGATCAGCTGCTGTCGCTCCTGCGGGTCTGGCTGTACCGCCCGGCGTGACCCATGGCCCTCGTCGCGACCGCCCCGCCGCCTGACCACGATCTCGAGACGCTCGAGATCGAGCTGCTACTCACGGGCATCGCGCGCCTCTATGGCTACGACTTTCGGGGCTACGCGCCGGCCTCGCTGCGGCGGCGTGTGCACCACGCCATGACCAGCGCGGGCGTGCGCACCGTCTCGGAGCTGCAGGCGAAGGTGCTGCACGACGAGCAGGCGCTCGAGCGGCTGCTGCGCGCCATGACCGTCCACGTCACGGCGATGTTCCGCGACGGCGACTTCTACCAGGCCGTGCGCAAGCTGATCATCCCGCAGCTGCGCACCTATCCGTTCGTGCGCATCTGGCACGCCGGCTGTTCGACCGGCGAGGAGGTGTACTCGATGGCGATCCTCCTCGAGGAGGAGGGGCTGTACGAGCGCACGCGGCTGTACGCGACCGACATCAGCGACAACGCGCTCGACCGGGCCCGCCGGGGCATCTACAAGGCCGACCTCATGCGCAAGTACACCGAGGGCTACCACCGGGCCGGTGGCACCCAGGACTTCTCGCGCTACTACATCGCCGACGGCGAGCACGCGATCCTGTCGTCGCACCTGCGCCGCAACATCGTCTTCTCGCAGCACAACCTCGGCTCGGACGGCTCGTTCAACGAGTTCAACATCATCTTCTGCCGCAACGTGATGATCTACTTCGGGACCGAGCTGCGCGATCGCGCGACCAAGCTCCTGCACGACAGCCTGGTCCGGTTCGGCTACCTCGCGCTCGGCAAGAAGGAGAGCGTCGACCCGACCCCGATGGCGAGCCGGTTCGAGACGCTGCCCGGCGATCAGCGCATCTACAAGAGGATCGCGTGATCCAGCCGGTCGAGCTGGTCGTGATCGGCGCCTCGCTGGGCGGGCTCGAGGCCCTGCAGAAGCTGCTGGCGGTGCTGCCGCCGTGGATGCCCGCGATCGCGATCGCCCAGCACCGCATCACCGACCACGACGGCCGCCTGCTCGACCTGCTCGGCCTGCACAGCGCGCTGCCCGTGGTCGAGCCCGACGACAAGACCGCGATCGTGCCCGGCACCGTGTTCCTGGCGCCCAGCGACTATCACCTGCTGGTCGAGCCGGGCTGGTTCTCGCTGTCGACCGAGGGCCCGGTCCAGCACGCACGGCCGTCGATCGACGTCCTGTTCGAGACCGCGGCCGACGCCTACGGGGCGCGCACGGTGGCGGTGGCGCTGACCTGCTCCAGCCTCGACGGGGTCGCCGGCGCGGTCGCGGTCCACCGCCGCGGCGGGTGCGTGCTGGTCCAGGATCCCGACGACGCCCGCAGCCCGATCCTGTCGCGCGGCGTGATCGCCGAGGGGGTCGCCACCGTGGTCGCCTCGCTCGAGGACCTGCCGGGGCGTCTGGTTCGCGCCTGCGCGGTCGCGGCCACACGGCTGACCGCGCGCTGACCCGCGCGGCGTCGGGCACGCGCCCGGGGTGGCGGTGCGAGCGCCGGGGTGGCAGCTCCCGGTGCGCTAGAGGTTGTCGAGGATCAGCCGCGGCATGTCCTCGAGCGTGGCCGACCCGTCGGACAGGTTGGCCTCGACCACGCACCGGGGCATGCCGTAGACGACACACGACGACTCGGCCTCGGTGAGCGTGCGGCCGCCGGCCGCGCGGATCGCGCGCGCGCCCTCGGTGCCGTCGTCGCCCATGCCGGTCAGGACCACGCCGAGGACCCCGGCGCCGTACACCGCGGCGGCGCTGACGAAGGTGACGTTGACCGACGGGCGGTACAGCCCGTCGCTGGGCTGGCTGGTCAGCCGGACCACCACGCCCTCCCCGTCGGTCGCGAAGGTCAGGTGGATCCCGCCGCGGGCGAGGACCACCTCGCCGGGGCCGAGCGGCAGGCCGTCCTCGGCCTCGCGGACCCGGAATCCGGTGCTGGCGTCGAGGCGGCGGGCAAAGGCGTCGGTATACTCGACCGGCAGGTGCACGACGATCGCGATCGGCACCGCGAGGTCAGCCGGCAGCATGGTGAGCAAGCGGGTGATCGCCGGGGGCCCGCCGGTCGAGGTGCCGATCGCCAGGAGCCGGGTGCGGCCGAGGGTGGGCGCCGGCCGGCTCGGCGCGGGTGGTGCGGGCCGCCGCCGGGCCGGCTTGAGGTGGGCCGTCGCGGCGGCGAGCACGGTGGCGATCAGCTCCTTGTCGAGGTCGTAGAGGCGATCGGTCGCCAGGCTGGTCGGCTTCCGGACCACCGCGATCGCGCCCAGCTGCAGCGCCTGGATCCCCAGATCGGTATCGGCCCCGGACACGCTCACCACCACCACCCGCGGGGCGTCGTCGCTGCTCGCGAGCGCGCGGAGCACGCCGAGGCCGTCGATGACCGGCATCAGCAGATCGAGCGTGACCACGTCGGGCTGGTAGGTCGCGATCTTCTCGAGGGCGTCGGCGCCGTCCCGGGCGATGTCGACGACCTCGAGGTCGGGATGCGTCGACAGGACCTCGCGCACCACCTTGCGGGCAAACGCGGAGTCATCGACGACGAGCACCCGGATGGCCATCACTGCACCTTGCGGTAGTAGAACACCCCGTCGTGCTCCTCGCAGCGCAAGGAAACGCCGAAGCGTAGCAAAGACTCCGAGATCCCGATCAGCAGGATCCCGCCGACGACCAGCCGCTCGGCCAGGGCGGCGACCACCTGGCGGACGGTCTCGTCGTCGAAGTAGATGAGCACGTTACGGCACAGGATCACGTCGCACGCCGGCGTCGCCGCCAGGGCCAGCGGCTCGATCAGGTTGAGCCGGCGCCACTGGATCGCCTCGTGGAGGGCGGCGGCGACCCGGACCCGGCCGTCGGGCTCGACCGTCATGAACCGTTCGACCAGCGTCGGGTCGGGCACCCGCCGCAAGGCGCGCGCCGACCACACCCCGCCCCGCCGGCGCGCCAGCACCCGCTCGCTCAGGTCGCTGGCGACCAGCTCGGTGCGGTCCAGGAGGCCCTGGGCCGACAGGATCATCGCCAGCGACAGCGGCTCCTCGCCGGCGGCGCACGCGGCCGACCAGACCCGCGGCCGCTCGCCCCGCTCGATGGCCGGCGCGATGAACCGCGCCGCGATCATCGCGAGCGCCTCGTACTCGCGGAAGAAGTAGGACTCGTTGACGACCAGCGCATCGGCGAGCGCCGACAGCTCGACCCCGTCGGGGTCGTCGTAACGCAGGTGATAGTAGTAGTCGAGCAGCGACTCGAACCCGGCCTCCAGCGCGCGCATGCCCAGCCGGTCCGCGATCAGCTCGCGATCTTCGGGGCGGTAGTGGATCCCGAGCCGCTCGCGCACGAACGCGCTCAGGATCGCGTGCAGCTGCGGGGTCAGCTCGGGCGTCAGCGCGGGCATGGCATCACTGCGCCAGCAACAGGACCGCGATCCGGCGGACCTCGACATCCGGGTCGTCGGTCGCGGCCCGGCGCAGGGCGACCAGCGCGGTCGGCTCCGACTGCGCCGCCACCGCGGTCGCCGCCGCCTTGCGCGCGGGCGGCTGGCCGCTGACCAGGACGTCGCGCAGGCGCTGGTCGGCCTCGGGCCGGCGCATCCGGGCCAGGGCCGCGACCAGGAATGGCGCCAGCTGGTCGTCGGCGCGGACCAGCGCGGCCTCCAGGGCCGCGGCCCGGCCCTCGACCGGCAAGGCCAGCGCGGTGATCAGCCGCTCGGTGTCCGCCCCCACGGCCAGCCGCGCGATCAGGGCGTCGGTGGCCAGGGCGCCGGCCCGGGACGCCAGGAACCCGATCGCGGCGTTGCGCACCGCCTCGTCGGGGTCGTCGCTGGCGGTGGTCAGGGCGGCCAGCACCGCGTCGCTGCCCTCGAAGTCGGCGATCCCGGCGATCGCGACCAGGCGGGTCGACGGGTCGTTTGACCGGACCGCTTCGATCAGCACCGGCTCGGCCTCGGGCCGGCGCGAGATCCCGAGCCCGACCAGCGCGGCGCGGTGGACGTCGGGGTCGGTCGAGCGGACCGCGGTGCGCAGCGCCTCGAACGCGACCTCGCTCCGCAGGTGGGACAGCGCCTCGATCGCGGCGACCCGGACCTGCCCGGCCGGGTCCTCGAGCAACCGCGTGATCGCCTGCGCGGCGGCCTCGACCCCGAGCCGGCCCAGACTCTGGCACGCGTAGTAGCGGGCCCAGGCATCGCCGTCGCCGAGCAGCCGCAGCAACATCGAGGTGACCCGGATCTCGTCGCGGCACCGGCCCAGCGCGCGGGCGGCCGACGCCCGCTTGCGGTGGTGGGGGTCGCGGGCCAGCCGAAGCAGCTCGTCGAGCGCGCGCGGGTCCTGGATGAACGGCAGGCCCTGGATCGCGGCGTCGGCCACCCGCGGCTCGTCGTCGTCGAGCGCGCGCAGCAGCACCGGCAGCGCGCCGGCCCAGCCGAAGTACGACAGGATCCGGATCGCCGCGCCGCGGGTCGAGGCGAACTCGGAGCCGGCCGCACCCAGCGCCAGGCGCTCGACCGAGGGCCCGCCGATCGCCTGGATCGCCGCCACCGCGGCATGGGCCACCCGCGGGTTGGCGTCGACCAGCACCCGGAACAGCGCGGGGGTCTCGGTGGTCGCGCCGATCCGCGCCAGCGCCTCGCAGGCCGCGACCCGGACCCGGGGGTCGCTGTCCTCGAGACAGCCGGCGACCGCGGCCGCCACCGACCGCCGCGACAGCAGCGGCAACAGGATCAGGCGTCGGGCCGGGTCGCCGGTGACCAGCGACGAGACCAGCTCGGCGTCGGCGACCTCGGCCAGGGTCGACAGCGCCCGGGCCGCGGCCTCGGCGACCGTCGCATCGGCGTCGAGCAAGCGCACCAGCGCCACCACCGCCTCGGCGCCGCCGAGCACGCCGAGCACCCACGCGATCGCCACCTGCTCGACGGCATCGGCGCCGGTCAGCGCCCGGATCAGCCGGCGCGCCATCGCCGGCTGGGTGAGCTCGCGCAGCGCGGCGGTGATCGGGGCCCCGTAGCCGACCCGGGCCGCGTGGCGCTGCTCGAGCTCGAGCAAGGCGGTGGCGCCGATCCGCGCCATCGCGTCGGACGGCCCCAGCAGCAGGCTGGCCAGCGGGGCGGTGGCGTGGCGCTCGCCGCTGCGACCGAGCGCGCGGGCCGCCTCGGTCGCCAGGTGCGGGAGCGTGAGCAGCGCCGCCAGCGGCTCGACCACGCGGGGATCCCCGCTGCGGCCGAGGACGTCGATGGCCGGAAAGGCGCGAAAGAACCCGCCGGTCTTCACGGTCTCGACCAGGGCCTCGACCGCGGCGCGGCCGCCGATGCGGCCGAGCGCCTCGATCGACGCCACCGCCACGTTGTCGTCGGCGTGGCCGGCCAGCTCGACCAGGAGCGGCACCGAGGTCACCGACCGGCGTCGCCCCAGGATCTGGGCCACGTCGGCGACCACCGCCGGCGGTGCCAGCTCGCCGAGCTGGATGACGGTGGCGTCGGTCGAGGGGCCGGTGCAGGCGACCAGCGCGTCGACCACCGCGGCGATCCGGGTCTCGTCTTCGCGCTCGGTCGCGAGGGCCGCGCACAGCGGGCCGCTGGCCTCGTCGCCGCGCGCGGCCAGCGCCGAGATCACGGCCCGCCGCACCGCCCAGCTCGGGTCGGTCAGCATCGCCAGCAGGGGCGGCACCGGCGACTCTTCGAGCAGGAGCAAGCGATCCACCCGCTGGATGCGGGACAGCTCGTCGGGCGAGAGCGTGCTGGGCGGCGCCGTCGGCCTGGTCACGCCGGCTCCGACCGAGAGCCGTTGCGCGCCCCCTCGCCCAGGCTGATCGCGATCGCCTTGAGCGCCTCGAGGTGGGTCTCGTTGCTGGCGCGGAGCCGACCGATCTGGCCGGCGACCGCCTCGACGTCGGCGGCCTGCTCGACCGCGGTGCGCGCCTGCTGGCCGGCAGCGAGCGCGACCTCGCGGGCCCGCGACCGCATCTCGGCGAAGCCGCGCGCCAGGTCATCGGCCGACCCCGCCTGCTCGGCGGCGCCGCGCGCCAGGGTCGCCATCGCGGCGATCTGGCGGCTCGCGGTCGCGGCCAGCGCCACCGTCGCGGTGGCCTGCTCGCCGAGCGCGCGCGCGGTCTGCCGGGCGACCCGCCGGACCTCCTCGCCTTCCTTGACCAGCGCGCCGGTGGCGCCGGCCTGCTCGGCGGTGGCGGCGGTGATCGATCCGGCGGTCTTGGCGACCTGCCGGGCGACCGACTCGATGTGCCGGGTGACCCGGCTCTGCTCGCCGAGCGCGCGCGCCGAGTGGGCGGCCTGCTTGCGGGCATCCTCCATCGCCCGGGCGATCTCGCCAGCCGACCGCGCCTGCTCGGCGATCGCGACGACGGTCCGCTCGATCGCGGCGGTCGACTCCTGCGACTCGGCCGCGGTCGCGCCCAGGGCGCGACTCTGGTCGACCATGGCCACGGACATCTGGTTGGTCAGCACCCGCATGCGGGCGGCCGCCTTGGCCAGCTCGGTGGCGCCCACCGCCTGCTCGGCGGTGACCTTCGACATCTTCTCGGCGTTCTGGGCCAGCGCGCTGTTGGACTTCAGCAGATCGCGCACGGTCTTGGCCTGCTCGATGGTCGCCTCGCGGGTCTGCCGCGCCATCCGCCGCATCTCCTGACCGGCGGTCGCCAGCGCGCTGGTCGCGGTGGTCTGCTCGGCGGCCGCGTGCGCGACCAGCCGGCCCTCCTCGCTGGAGCGGCCGGTGGCGGCGGTCACCGCCTGGACCGCGGTGAGCTGCTCGTTGGCGGCGCGGTCGATGTCCTTGACCGAGGCGCCCAGCGCGTCGACCCCGCCGAGGATCGTGCTGAGCGCGCGCTCGGCGTCGCCGGCCAGCCGCTGGCCTTCGTCGGCCACCTTGAGGCCCTCGGTTGATGAGGTGACCGCCTCGCGGGCCGACGTCTGCAGCCCGCGGACGATCTTGGCGATGTCGGCGCTGGCGGCCGCGGCGCGATCGGCCAGCGCGCGGATCTCCTCGGCGACCACCGCGAACCCGCGGCCGTGCTCGCCGGCGCGGGCCGCCTCGATGCTGGCGTTGAGCGACAAGAGGTTCGTGCGATCGGCGATCATGTTGATGGTCCGCACGATGTCGCCGATGTCCTCGGCGCGCTGGCCCATGTCCTTGATCACGGTCGATGAGCCGACCATCGCGCGCCGGATCTCGCCGAAGCCGGCGATCGAGCGGACCACGATCGCGCCGCCGTCGCGGGCGATGGTCGCGGTCTGATCGGCGCTCTGCCGGGCGGCGGTGACGATGCCCACCACCCGGCGGGTCGAGGTCTCGAGCTGCTGGGCGGCGGTGGCGCTGGTCCCGGCCAGCAGGCTGATCTGGTCGGCGCTCTGCCCGACCGCCTTGGCCGAGCGGGCGACCTGCTCGATCGCGGCCGCGTTGGACTCGACCACCTGCGCGTTCTTCTCGGCGGTGGCGGCGACCTCCTCGATCGACGCGGCGACCTCGGTGAGATTGGCGGCCGACGCGGCGGCGTCGCGCTCGAGCGCCTTGGTGCCCTCGGCGGCCGCGGCCGCGCTGCGCGCCATCTCTTCGGCGGTGGCGGCGGTCTCCTCGACCGCGCCGGCGGTCTCGGCGACGTCGCGGGAGACCCGGTCGAGCGCAGCCGCGGCGGCGACCACGCCGGTGACCATGGTCGTGATCCGGGTGCCGGTCGCGCGGGTGTCAGCGGCCAGCCGGGTGACGCCCTTCGACATCTCCTCGATGGTGCCGGCGACCTCCTCGATGCCGGCCGCGTTGTGCTCGCCCCGGGCCGACAGGTCGGCGACGGTCGCGCTGTTCTCGGTGGCCGCGGCGAGCAGCTGCTCGCTCGAGGCTTCCAGCTCCTCGGCGTGCGCGGCCACGCCCTTGATCGATCGGGCGACCTGCTCGAGCGTGGTCGCGGTGTTCTCGACCGAGGTGGCCAGGAGGTCGCTGTCCTTCTTGACCGCGGCGATCGACGCGGTCAGCTGGGCCAGGCCCTGGCCGGTCGACTCGGTCCCGCCCTGGACCTCGCGCAGGGTCTCGCTGGTGCGAGCCTGGGCCCGGGCCAGGGTCTCGACCGCGCCGGCGGCGTCCTCGAGCCTACCGGCGACGGTCGCGATCGCGGTCCGGACCTGCTCGCCGGTGGCGGCCTGCTCGTGGCCGGCGCCGGCCAGCCGGGTCGCCGCGGCGTCGACGGCGCGGACCAGATCGGCCGACTCCTGCACGATGCGGATCGCGTCGGCGGTGCGGTTGGGGACGGGCGCTGCGGCGGCGGGCACGGGCTCACTGGCCATTGGATGGCTCCTCTCCGAGAATGCGGGCGAGATTGACGATGAACAGCAGCCGGGGCCCGACCTGGGCGATCGCACGGATGAACCCGGCGCTGGTGTGCTCGAGCGCTGGTGGCACCGGCTGGATCGCGCCGGCCGGCACGACCAGCACCTCCCGAGCCCGGTCGACCCGCAGCCCGACCACCCGATCACCGCTCGACGCGATGATGACCCGGGCGTCGCCGTCGTCGGCGTCGCTGACCGCGGCGACGCCGAACCGGGCGCGCAGGTCGAGGACCGGCACCACCCGGCCCCGCACCTGCATCAGCCCGATGACCCAGGACGGCACGCCCGGCACCGGCGTCGCGCCCACGAACGACTCCATCTGCACGACCTGGCTGGCGGCCAGCGCGTACTCGGCAGCGCCGACCCGGAACACGACGTGAAGGGCGTCGGTCTCGGCCGGCGCGCTGACGGCGGCCCGGGTCAGCGCGAGCGCTTCGGTCATGCCGCGCTCACGCGGCTGGCGGCAGTGACCAGCGACGCCGACAAGGCGACCAGATCGACCACCAGCACCGGCCGTCCGTCGCCGAGGTCGGTCGAGCCCGTGACGCCGGTGACCCGGACCAGCGGGTCGAGCACCGGGCGCACCACGACCTCCTGGTGACCGAGCACGCGATCGACCAGGAACGCGTACGGCGCGCCGCCGCGGCGCACGACGATCGCCTTGGGATGCAGCCCGGCCGGGACCCCGCTCGGCCCCACCGGCAGCCCGAACAGCTCGGCCAGATCGATCAACGGCACCGGGGCGCCCCGGCGCTCGATCAGCTTGATCTCGATCAGGGCGCCGGCCCGCTGCGGGCCGCGGGTGGTCTGGGTCCCGTCGATCTCGATCACCTCGTCGACCGAGGCCACCGGGACCACGAACACCTGACCGCGGGCGCTGAACGAGAACGCGTCGATGATCGTGATCGACAGCGGCACCCGCAGCGTGAAGGTGGTGCCCCGACCGGCGGTGGTGACCATGCGGAGCTCGCCGCCGAGCTCGCGCACCACCCGCTGGACGATGTCGACCCCGAGGCCGCGGCCGCTGGTCTCGGTCGCCGCGGCGACCGTCGACAGGCCCGGGGTGCCCAGCAGCTCGAGCAGCTCGTCGTCGCTGGTCGGGACCGGCTTGCCGGCCCGGCGCGCGACCGCCTCGCGATCGACCCCACCGCCGTCATCGCTGATGGCCAGCTCGAGCTGGTTGTTGCTGCGGTCGTGACACGACACCCGGATCCGGCCCTCGGCCGGCTTGCCGCGCGCGGTCCGCGCCGCGGCCGGCTCGATCGCGTGATCGACCGCGTTGCGGATCAGGTGGACGACCGCCGGGAACAGCCGCTCGGCGACCGACTTGTCGAGCTCGGCCCGGCCGGCGTCGATCTCGACCGACACCGCCTTGCCGGTCGAGCGGCCCAGGCCGCGGACCAGCAGCGGCACCCGCTCGAGCAGCTCGGCCACCGAGACCATCCGGGCCCGCATGATCGCGCCCCGCAGATCGCGCAGCTGGCGGGCGCTCTCGGCGACGATCTCGTCGAGCGCGCGGGTGTCGACCCCACGCGCGGCCAGCTCGGCGGTCGCGCGGGCCATGCGGAACCGGGTGACGATCAGCGCGCTCAGCCGCTCGAGCGCGTCGTCGAGCCGCGTCACCTCGACCCGGACCACCCGGCCGCCGTGGCTCGCGGCCTCGAACCGATCGTCGTCGGGTGGCTCGAACACCGGGTCGGTGGTGGTGGGGCTGATCGCGCGCTCGGCGCGCCGGGCGAGCTCGGCCACGTTGCCGCGGTCGCCGCCGACCGCCTCGGCCAGCTCGGCCTCCTGGCCGGCGTGCAGCACGATCATCGAGAAGCAGATGCCGGCGGGGGTCAGCTCGTCCCGGGGCCGCGCGATCGGGATCACGCGCACGATCTCGCCGATCCGGGCGATCCGCTCGCGGACCACGGTGATGTTGAGCCCGGCCGCGGCGTGGATCGCGGTCGGGACGAAGTCGACCCGGCTGCAACACAGCCCGGTGGCGACGCCCTGGGCGATCTGCTCGCGGTCGGAGAGCGACAGCTTGTCGTCGATCGCGGGGTCGAACTGGATCGGCGGCGCCTCCGCACGCGCCGGCTCGAGTCGGTCGTCGAGCGCGGCAAAGCCGTCGAGCAGCAGCGTGGGCGCCGGCGGGACCGGCTGGCGCTCGGCGACCCGGTGCAGGCGCTGCTCGACCGCGCGGATGCCCTGGGCCAAAAGGTCGAGCGACCGGGGCGGGATCCGGCCACCGGCCTGCTCGCCGGCGCGGGCCACGACCTCCATCGCATGGGTGAGCGCGACGATCGGCTCGACGCCGATCATCGCGGACAGGCCCTTGATCGTGTGGAGCGATCGAAAGATCTCGCGGACCGCCTTGGGATGCGGCGTGCCGGCGCCGCGCTCGATCGCCACCAGGTGCCGGGCCACGCTCGCGACGTGCTCCTCGACCTCGGCCAGGTAACCGTCGAGGAAGGCCTCGCGGTCGACACCCGTCATGGGATGTCGCTCGGTCCGGACCCGGCGGCGCTCGCCGCAATCAAGCCCCGCACCTCGTTGATCAACCCATCGGGGGTGAACGGCTTGGTCATGAAGCGCGACGCCCCGGCCGCCATGACCCGCTGGCGCGAGACCTCGTCGCCACGGGTGGTGACGATCAAGATCGGCAGCGTGCGCAGCTGATCCTGGCCGCGCACGAACTCGACGACCTCGAGCCCGCCGATGTCGGGCATGTTGAGATCGAGCACGACCAGATCGAACGTGCCGAGCGACAGGCGCTCGACCGCCTCGAGGCCACTCGCCGCCTGCACGAAGTGGAGGCCATCCTCGCCGCGCAGGCAGGCGATGACCATCTCACGCATCACCTTGCTATCGTCGACGACCAGGATCTGGAGGGAACGCACGGGTCTTCTCTCGTGGTGCAGGCCGGCGAGGTTTGCCCCGGTCGCGGAGGTTGACATACGTGACGAGTCCGGCAAGCTGGGCCACGGCACCTAAGAATGAGCGCAGCCAAACGAACCGTGTGGGTCGTCGACGATAGCCCGTCCGACGTCGCCTACGCAAGAAAGTCCCTGGCCGCCGCGTATCAGGTGCTGACGTTCGACGACGGGGCCGCCGTGCTGGAGGCACTCGAGCGCGAGCCAACGCCGGACGTGCTGGTGCTCGACTGGGTCATGCCGGGGATCAGCGGTCCCGAGGTCTGCCAGTTCGTCCGGTCGTCGGCGGGCAAGGTCGCGCAGGTCGCGATCCTGCTGGTCACCTCGCACCGCGCCACCGAGCAGATCGTCGAGGGGTTCGCCGCGGGCGCCAACGATTATCTGGTGAAGCCGTATGCGGTGGAGGAGCTGCAGGCCCGGGTCGCGGCGCTGGCGCGGTCCAAGGAGATGCTGGCCCGGGTCGAACGCGCCGAGGACGCCGTGGTCCGGCTGCTCACGCTGACCCCCGATCCGCTGCTGGTGGTCGATGCCCACGGCCGCCTGACCTACGCCAACCCCGAGGGCGAGCGGTTGCTCGGGCCGGCCCCGGCGCTGGTCGGTCGCCCGCTGGTCGAGATCCTGCCCGACCTGCGACTCGGCGATATCCGGGCGAGCGCGGGGCGGGTCATCCCGTTGCCGGACGTGACCGTCGGCGATCAGGTGTTCGCGCCGACCGCGCGGCTGGCGCCGACCGACTTCGAAGCGGCCGCGACCATCTCGCTGCGCAACGTCACCAAGCCGCGCCACGACGAGGCGCGCCGACTCGATTTCTACTCGATCATCGCGCACGACCTGCGCTCGCCGCTGTCGTCGCTGCTGTTGCGCACCGACATGATCCTCGGCGGCGGTCGCGGCCTGCTCTCGTCCGAGCTGACCTCCGACCTTCACAAGATGCAGGGCCACGTGCGCTCGATGGTGTCGCTCATCAACGACTTCCTCGACCTCGCCCAGCTCGATGGCGGTGGCTACCGGCTCGCCCGCGAGGAGTTCGATGCCGCCGAGCTGGTCCGGGTCGCGGTCGACGAGATCCAGCCGACCATCGACGGCAGCCAGCTGACGATCGCCGTCGACCTGCCCGAGTCGCCGTTCCTGATGATCGGCGATCGCCGACGACTCATGCAGGTCGTCATCAACCTGCTGTCGAACGCGGTGAAGTTCACGCCGGCCGGTGGCGGCCTCACCGTCCAGCTGAGCGCCAGCGGCCGTGACGCCGAGCTGGCGGTCACCGATACCGGTCGCGGGATCCCGCTCGACGCGGTCGATCGTCTGTTCCAGCGCTACAGCCGGCTGACCACCGAAGGCCCCGGCACCGGCCTCGGCCTGATGATCGTGCGCGAGATCGTCGAGGCCCACGGTGGCTCGGTGCACGTCGCGAGTACGGTCGGGACCGGCTCGACCTTCCGCGTGCTGTTGCCGCGCGGCCGGGTCACGGGCATGGAGGCCCAGATCCTGGTCGTCGACGACGACGACGACACCCGCGACACGCTCGAGATGCTGCTGGTGTCCCACGGCTACACGGTGGCGACCGCCGAGAACGGCCAGGTCGCGCTCGATCGCATGCGCGCCGGCGAGGTCCCGCTGGCGTTGATCCTCGACATGTCGATGCCGGTGATGACCGGTCCCGAGCTCCTCGAGCACCTCGGCCGCGATCCCCGGCTGGTGCGCATCCCCGTGTGCGTCGCGTCGGGCGACCTCTCGATCTTGCCGCGGGCACCACCCGGGGCGCTGGTGCTGCAGAAGCCGGTGCAGATCGATCGCCTGCTCGAGTTCGTCGCCCGCCACGTGCGCGCCGCCGGTCCCAAACCGACGCCCTGATCGCGCCTCGGCTCGATCCGGCACCGGCGTCGGCGTGACTGCGGTCGATCCCCGCGCCGGCGCGCCGCCCGACCGGGCCGGCGCGCCGGCTCATGTACGATGCGCGGATGATCGCCCGCGAGCTGCCCGACCGCGTCGATGTCGTCGTGGTCGGAGCCGGCCTGGCCGGGCTGTCCGCCGCCGATCGCCTGCGCGCCGGCGGGGCCCGGGTCGCGGTGCTCGAGGCACGCGACCGGGTCGGCGGCCGCGCCTGGTCGCAGACGATCGGCGCCGCCCGCCTCGACGTCGGCGGCCAGTGGATCGGGCCCGGCCAGCACCGGCTGGCCGCGCTCGCCGAGCGGCTCGCGGTCGCCACCTTCCCGACCTACGCGACCGGCGACAAGGTGCTTGACGATGGCCGGTCGGTGGCGCGCTACGCCGGCGACATCCCCTCGCTCGGCCCGATCGAGCTGGCCCAGCTGCACCTCGCGCTGCGCCGCATCGATCGCATGGCCCGCCGGGTGTCGGCGCGGGACCCGGCCAGCTCGCCGGACGCCGCCGCGCTGGACGCGATGACCGTCGCCGATCAGGCGCGTCGCCTCCGGCCGCGGGTGAGGGGCGTGTTCGAGGCCGCGGTCGGCGCGATCTTCGGCGCCGAGCCGGCCGAGATGTCGCTCCTGTGGTTCCTCGCGTATCTGCGCGCCGGCGGCGGCCTGATGAACCTGGCCGCGATCCAGGGTGGCGCCCAGGAGCGCCGGTTCGTCAGCGGTGCCCAGACCCTGGCCGAGCGCTGGGTGAGCGCGCTCGACGCGCCGGTCGTCACCCGCGCGGCGGTGCGTCGGATCGATCACGCGGGCGACGACGTGATCGTCAGCTCCGACCGCGGCCGGATCGCGGCGCGCGCGGCGGTGGTCGCGGTGCCTCCGCCGCTGGCGGCCGCGATCGAGCTGACCCCCGGCCCACCGCCGACCCGCGACCAGCTGGTCCAGCGCGCCGCGATGGGCGCGATCGTCAAGCTGGTGCTCGCCTACGACCGCCCGTTCTGGCGCAGCAACGGGATGTCCGGCGAGGTCGTGAGCCTGCGCGGCCCCCTCGCGGTCGTGTTCGACGACTGCAGCCACGACCTCGCCCAGCCGGCGCTGGTCGGCTTCGTGCAAGCCGGGGCCGCCCGCCGGTGGGGCGGCGATCCGGCGCCGGCGCTCGACCAGCTCGTGCGCTGGTTCGGCGACGAGGCCCGCCGCCCCAGCGCGGTGGTCGCGGTCGACTGGGCAGCCGAGCCGTGGAGCCGGGGCTGTCCGGTCGCGGTGATGGCGCCCGGCGCGCTCACCTCGACCGGCGCGTCGCTGCGCCAGCCGGTGGGACGGGTCCACTTCGCCGGCACCGAGACCGCGACCGAATGGACCGGTTATCTCGAAGGCGCGCTCGAATCGGGCGAGCGCGCCGCGCGGGAGGTGCTCCGTGGCCTCTGATCGCCAGAGCCTCCTGCACGCGCCCGCGGTCCGGCTGGCCGCGATGATCCGGTCCGGTGAGGTGTCGCCGATCGAGGTTCTCGACGCACACCTCGAGCGGCTCGCGGCGGTCGACGGGGCGCTCAACGCGCTGGTCGCCGATCGGTTCGCCGCGGCCCGCACCGAGGCCGCCGCCGCCGAGGCGACCGTGCGCACCAGCCGCGATCGCGCGAGCCTGCCGCCGCTCCTGGGCGTGCCGTGCACGATCAAGGACTTCCTCGCCGTCGACGGCCTGCCCTGGACCGTCGGGCTCCACGGCCGCCGCGACCTGGTCGCCGAGGTCGACGCCACCGTGGTCACCCGGCTGCGCGCCGCCGGCGCGATCGTGATCGGCAAGACCAACGTGCCCGAGGGCGGCATGTGGATGGAGACCTCCAATCCGCTCCACGGCCGGACCCGCAACCCGTGGGACCTGGCCCGGACCCCGGGCGGGTCGAGCGGCGGCGAGGCCGCGCTGGTCGCCGCCGCCGCGTCGCCGTTCGGCATCGGCTCCGACATCGCCGGCTCGATCCGCATCCCGGCCGCCATGTGCGGCGTCGTCGGCCACAAGCCGTCCGAGCTCCTGGTCCCCAACACCGGCCACTGGGGCCCCGGCGCGCTGCCCGCCGAGCGCATGCTGTGCACCGGCCCGATCGCGCGCTGCGTGCGCGACGCCGAGCGCGTGCTCGAGCTGATCGCCGGGCCCGACGGCGCCAGCCGCGCCACCGAGGTGCTGCCGCCGGCCGATCCGGTGCTGACCGCCGGCGACCTGCGCGGCGTCCGCGTCATCCCGGTCACCCGCCACGGCTGGGTCCGCATCGCGCCGGTCATGGCCCGCGCGATCGAGCGCGCCACCGCGGCCCTCGCCGCCCGCGGCGCCGAGATCGTCGAGCTCGACCCGGTCCGCTGGCGCCGGCTGTTCGGCGGCACGATGGGCGCGTGGCTCACCGCGCTGGCCCGCGCGAGCGATCCGGATCCCGACGTGCCCGACGCCCCGCGCAACTTCGGCGAGCTGCTGGCCGGCGGCCTGCCGCTGCGCGTGGTCCCCGAGCTGGTCCGCGTCCTCGCCGGCCGCGCTCGCTACTCGGTGCCGACCCTGGGCCTGATCGCGCTCGACCGCCTGGCCCGCCCGTTCGAGGCCCTGCTCGCCCGCAGCGGCCCGCCGCTCGCCGAGCTCCAGGCCGGCCTCGAGACGCTGCTCGGCCCCCGCGGCGTGCTCCTCCACCCGCCCTACAGCCGTCCGGCGCCCCGCCACATGTGGCCGCTGCTCACGCCGCTCGACGTCATGTGCACCTCGCTGTTCAGCATCACCGGCCTGCCCGCCACCGTGGTCCCGGTCGGCTTCGACGATCGGCACCTGCCGGTCGGCGTCCAGATCGTCGGCCGCCGCGGCAACGATCGCCTCACCCTCGCCGCCGCGCGCGTGGTCGAGCAAGCCTTTGGCGGCTGGGTCCCCGCGCCGATCTGACCCGCTCGCGCCGCGCCGCGCCGCGGTCGTCGCGACGTGACGATGGCCCCTGGCCGGTCTGGACCCAGCGCGACGCGACCCCGACCGACCTCGGCGACGCGCCGCGCTTCGTGGGTCAGCTGCACGCCGATCGGTATGCGCTCGACCTCGTCGACTGCGAGGTCTACCTGTACCTCGCGGCCGACGGGCGCCGGGTGGCGATCAGCAATCAGATCAGCTGACGGCACCGCAGCGCGCACCGACGCCACCATCGCACGCGCGTGGCTGATCGTCGTCAAGTGCGTGAATGCTGACGGCCACGCACAGGACAACACCGTCAAACCTGTCGCGTTTTTCGCTCGTCGACTCGTGCAGCTCCGGCAGGTTGGCCGGCGGCTCGATTCTTGGATGTACTCGCTGGATGGGAGCGGGGCCTGTCATCGACGCGATTGCTGGCGTGTGCGCCTGTGGCGATGGTGTGGGCACCAGAGGCGATGTTGGACCCGCAGCCATGGTGGTGACTCCTCGTGTGCATCGACTGACGACAACCTTCCTGACTCCCAAAAGGACCCTATGAAAACTACCCTGTCGATCCTGACCTTGCTCCTGGGCACCGCGGCGTGCGGTGGCACCGACAGCGACCTCGATCCCGGCGCGGGCAACGATCCCGGTGCGGGCACGTCGACCCTGCTGGTCAACGGCAAAGTCGAGGCCTCGCCCAGGCTGACGAACGCCCGCGCCGCGGCGGAGTTCGACACCGACTTCGAGGTGCAGATCACGCTCGCGGGTCAAGGTGTGACGGCGGGGACGGTGACGGTGACCAGCGCGACGGGCACGTATCCCCTGACCTACGTCGGCGGTACCGGCCAGTGGGAGGGGCGCGCGATCGGCTACGACGAGGTCTACATCCTCGACGTGACCAGCGGCGAGCACGAGGCTTCCGGAATCCGGGTCGACGGGCCCGACCTGCACAGCTTCGTGAAGCCGAGCGCCGGGGCGGCCGTCGACTCGACGATGCAGCTCGAGGTGACGTGGGCTTCGGATGAGCGCGCCGACTCCATGGGCATCCGCACCGACAAGATCGACTGGGTCTCGATCCCGGATGAAGGCCGCTACATGCTCGCGGCCGGCGCCCTGGACGCCGACGCTGACCAGGCGAAGCCGAACGAGCTCCGGCTGGAGCGCTCGAATCGGGTCGTCCCGGCGGGCGCGATCGCGGGCTCCGAGTTCTCGGTCCGGATCGAGAACCGCATCGACGTCGTGGCCCAGCCAAACCCGGCGTTGTGAACCGGCCCGGCGTGGCTCACGCCGGCCGCCACGGATAGCGCGCGCGCAGCGCCGCCCCGCGGGCGCGCAGCGGCTCGGCCAGGCGGTCGCCGAACGCATCGGCAAACGCCGCGCCCAGCTCGGCGGCGGTCGCGAACCGATCGGCCGGCTCGGGCGCCAGCGCGATCCGCAGCGCGAGCTCGAGATCCTCGCCGACGTCGCCGCCACCGCGCGGATCGGGCGGCTGGCCACCGGTCAGCACGGTGTCGCCGGCGAGCGCCGGTCGCCCGACGACCAGCCGGTAGATGACGAGCCCGAGCGCGTACAGATCGGTGCGAGCGTCGACCGCGCGGCCGGCCGCCTGCTCGGGCGCCATGTACGCCGGGGTCCCGACGATGGCGAGGCCCGAGGTGTGGGTGCCGTGGTCGACCAGCTTGGCGACGCCGAAGTCGACCACCTTCCACAGCCCGCCGTGCGGGGTCGTGACCCGCACCAGGTTGCGCGGCTTGACGTCGCGGTGGACCACGCCGGCGTGGTGGGCGGCGGCCAGCCCGCGGGTGACGTCGGCGACCAGCGCCGCGATCGCGGGCCGCTCGAGCCCGGGGCCGTCGTGCAGCCACGCACCGAGATCCTTGCCGTCGAGAAACTCCATCGCGATGTGCGGCAGCTCGCCGTCGAGCCCGCCGACCTCGTACACCCGCGCGACGTGATCGCTGTCGAGCCGCGACAGCGCGACCGCCTCGCGCAGGAACCGCTCGAGCGTGCGCCGATCGCCGAGCCGGTCGGTGCGCAGCAGCTTGACCGCGGCGCGCCGGCCGCTGGCGGCGTGGACCGCGTCGTAGACCTCGCCCATGCCGCCGCGTCCGACCAGCGGGCCCAGCTGGTAGTTACCGATCGCGTGGCCGGTGAAGAGCCTGGGCCTGGCGTGGCCAAGCGCCCGCCGCAGCTTGCGCCGCGCGGTGTCGAGCAGCGCCTGGGCCCGGGCCGCCGCCCGCGCCGCCGCGTCGGCCGCGTGGATCTGGGCCTGGAAGCCGCGGTCGAGCCGCGACGCGACCACCATCGCCCCGATGTACACCCCCTGGACGCCGGCGATCGCCAGCCATGGCTCCCAGCCGGGCGCGCCCGGCATCAGCACTGGATAGAGGCCGGCATCCGGCAGCGCGCCCGCGACGATCGCGACAAAGGCGGCGGTCTGCGACAGCACGGTGCCGGCCAGGAACTGCAGCTCGAACCAGGGGATGGCACGGCTGGGCGCGCGCGCCCGCGTGCTCGACCAGGTCTGCAGGCCGGTCTGGAACAGGAACGCGCCGACCACCGCGGCGAACGCCGAGGTGAGCCCGAAGAAGTAGCTCGGGCCCACCGCCAGCAGCGGGAACCCGCCCCAGAGCCAGCGGTGCCCGGCCGCCATGCCGTGGCGCCGCGCCGCGCGCAGCAGCACCAGCGAGAGCAGGGCGATGGCGGCCATGCACGCCAGCGCGATCACCAGCGGCATCCGCCGCACCGCGATCGCGGTGAGTAACAGCGCGCCGCCGGTCGATAGCCCGAGCAGGACCCGGCTCGCCTCGACCAGCTTGTCGACGTAGGCGCGATCCCACGGGCTGGTGAGCGCGGCCCGGGTCGGCACCCCCACCGACTCCGACGACTCGTCGCGGGCCGCGCGCGTGACCGGCGTGGCCGAGCGCCCGCGTCCGCCCTCGACCGCCACCAGCGGCAGGGTCCAGGTCGGCAGGGTGATGCCCTCGACCAGCGTCACCACGTCGTCGCCTGCCGGGCCTGCGTCCGCCGGCAGCGGCGCCCATGGCAGCGTCGCGGCGAGCCGCTCGGCGTGCGCGCGCACCGCGTCGGGCAGCGCGCCCTCGAGCGCCGCCGCCATCGCCGCCCGCAGCGCCGCCGCATCGGCGAACCGATCGGCCGGCGCCTTGGCGATCGCGATCCGGAGCACGTGCTCGACCTCGAGCGAGACCGCGGCCAGGGCCGACGGCGCCACCGGCATCGCGCCGGCGATCGCCGCGCACAGCGCGTCGCGGGTCTCGTGCGGGAACGGCGGGCGGCCGGTCGCCGCCAGGTACAGACACAGCCCGAGCCCGTGGACGTCGCTGCGCCCGTCGATCACGCCGGCGCCCAGCTGCTCGGGCGCGATGTAGCGCAGGGTCCCCACTGGCGCGAGGTCGCGGACCTCGCCCGGCGGCCCCGCGATCCCGAAGTCGACCAGCCGCCAGCGCGCCTCGCCGTCGACCGTCGTGCGCACCAGGTTGCCGGGGCTGACGTCGCGATGGACCAGGCCGGCGGCGTGGACTGCCTCGAGCGCGCGGCTGGCGTGGTCGGCGAGCCGCCCCAGTTCGGCCCCCGCGAGCGGCCGGGTCGGCCGGGCCAGCGCCTCGAGGTTGTCGCCGTCGCAGCGCTCCATCGCGACGAACGGGAGCTCGTGCTCGGCGCCGCCGGCGGCATACAGCCGCGCGACGTACGGGCTGTCGACCCGGGCCAGCGCCGCGGCCTCCTGGCGCAGCCGCGCCAGCGCATCGGGGTCGCCGAGCCGATCGCCGCGCATGACCTTGAGCGCGACGACCTGGCCGTCGTCGTCGGTGGCGTCGTAGACCTCGCCCATGCCGCCGCGGCCGATCAGCGCGCGCAGCCGGTAGCCGCCGACCCGCTGACCGGCGAACACCCCGTAGCCACCGGCGTGGAGCGCGCGCTGGTGCTCGGCGCGCGCCTCGGCCACCAGCGCCTCGCGGTGGATCGCGACCCGGGTCGCGCCCTCGGTCGCCCGGACCAGCACCGCGTAGCGCCGCGCGATCGCCGCGCCGGTCACGAACGCACCGCCGTAGACGCCCTGCACCGCCACCTGGACCGCGACCAGCTTCCACGCCGGCAGCGTCGACGAGCCCAGCGGCAGCATCGAGCGGTCGGCGAGCACGTCGGTGACGATCAGCGCGACCAGCGCGGCCTGGCCGAGCGCGACCGACAGGTAGGCAGCCCAGCCCTTGCGGCGCACGCCGGGGCCGCTCGAGGCGATCCCGATCATGACCAGGAGCGCCGACAGGAACCCCGCCAGCCCCGAGTGGGGCCCGAGGAAGTATCCGAGCGCGCAGGTGCCGACCCCGAGCAGCCCGTGCAGCCCGACCGAGAGCGCACCGCGCCAACCGGTGCGCGCGCCGCGCGCGCCGCCTTCGAGCGACCGCAGCGCCAGCAGCACCGCCGCCTCGAGCACGAGCCCGGCGATCGCGAGGCGGGCCGGGGTGTCGCCGCGCGCGACCGCCGCGACGATGGGGATCATCGCCAGCGCGACCACCGCCAGCGGCGCGTACAGGCGGTCGACCGCGCCCCCCCATCCCGTCGCGGCCGGTGTCGCCGGACCCACCCCCGTCGTCATGGCCGCGGAGAATACCCCCGCGTCGTCGGATTTGGCCGGGCTGTGCCGGCGGTTGCCGGTGGGTTCCGGCGCGCCGTCCAGCGCGCCTGAAATCGTCCAGCGTCGGACCGAATCCAGTAGCGGCGACGGCGGCTGATACCTAACAGATGCTGCGACTTGATACAGACGACGCACCCCACCCGCGATACCGTGGCCGGTCTTCGCTGCATCGATCAGAAGGGAGACTGGTCGTGACCGAGCTACTCGACGCCTCGCTGCGCTTCCCCACCATCGTCTTCACGGTGGGCCTGGGCATCGCCCTGCTCTACTGGCTCTTCGTGTTGCTGGGCGCGGTCGACATCGATCTGTTCGGCGGCGACGTCGCCGGTGCCGGCAAGGGCGGCGCCGAGGCGCTCAAGGGCTTCAAGCCCGACCTCGACAGTCACGGCGGCTTCTTCGAGGGGCTCGGCCTCGCCGCGGTTCCGATCACGATCTCGTTCTCCGTCGTCATGCTGCTCGGCTGGGTCGGCACGCTGCTCGGCATGAGCTATGGCCACGCCGGCCTCGGCGGGCTCGGCGGCTGGCTGGGTCCGCTGGTGCTGCTGGTCGTGATCCTCGTCGGCGTCCCGCTGGCCGGGCTGGTGGTGCGCCCGCTCGGTCCGGTGTTCGAGGTGAAGGCCGGCAAGGCCAACCGCGACTACGTCGGCGCGGTGTGCACCGTCACCACCGGCCACGTCGACGACGGCTTCGGCCAGGCCACCGTCGAGGATGGCGGCACCGTGCTGGTCATCCCGGTCCGCTGTGACCGGCCCGGCGCGCTCGCGCGCAACCAGCGCGCGGTGATCATCGACTACGACGACACCCGCGCCGCCTACGTCGTGGAACCCGAGAGCGGGCTCCTGCCCTAGCGCAGGCAGCGGCGCGTCGTCACCGTTTCGTCTCAGGCCCGGAGTCCGTGCTGGCGGGGGCCAGCCGAGGAACACAGGAGCAGAATCATGAAGCAGCAGATGGTGTTGATGTTGATCGGGATCGCCGGCGTCGTCGTCCTCGGGATCCTGGTGCTGATTGCCCGCTGCTGGCGGCAGGTCAACCAGGGCCAGGCGATGATCGTGAACCAGATGCGGACCGAACCCAAGGTGACCTTCTCGGGCGCCGTGGTCCTGCCGATCATCCACCGCGCCGAGATCATGGATCTCTCGGTCAAGACCATCGACGTCGCCCGCAAGGGCAAGGACGGCCTGATCTGCGCCGACAACATCCGCGCCGACATCAAGGTCACCTTCTTCGTCCGGGTCAACAAGACCACCGACGACGTGCTGCGGGTCGCCCAGTCGATCGGCTGCGTGCGCGCCTCGCAGCAGAGCACGCTCGAGGAGCTGTTCTCCGCCAAGTTCTCGGAGGCGCTCAAGACCGTCGGCAAGAAGATGGAGTTCGAGCAGCTCTACACCCAGCGCGACATCTTCAAGGACCAGATCATCCAGGTGATCGGCCGCGACCTCAACGGCTACATCCTCGACGACGCCGCGATCGACTACCTCGAGCAGACGCCGATCGAGATCCTCGATCCCCAGAACGTCCTCGACTCGCTCGGCATCAAGAAGATCACGTCGATCACGACGCTCGCCAACATCGACACCAACCAGCTCAAGCAGCGCGAGCGGATGGAGATCGGCAAGCAGAACCTGACCTCCGACGAGGCGGTGTTCCGCTTCGAGCAGGCGCGCTCCGAGGCCGAGGCCAAGAAGAACAAGGAGATCGCGATCGCCAACGCCCGCGAGGAGAACGAGGCCCACCGCTTCCGCCTCGAGGAGGAGAAGCGGACCCACGTCGATCGCCAGCGCGCCGAGGAGGCCGTGCAGATGGCCGAGCAGGCCAAGCTGCGCGCGGTCCAGGTGTCCGAGCAGGGCCGGGTCCGCGAGGTCGAGGTCGAGAAGGTCCGGGTCGCCAAGGCCCACGATCTCGAGGAGGTCGGCCGCAAGCGCGAGGTCGAGCTCGGCTCGATCGACATGAACAAGGCGATCGAGACCGAGAAGCGGTCGATCGCCGACATCATCCGGGCCCGGATCGCGGTCGACAAGACCGTGGCCGTCGAGGAAGAGGCGATCAAGGACCTGCGCACCGACGCCGAGGCCAAGCGCCACAAGCACGTCACGGTGATCCACGCCGAGGCCGCCGCCCAGGAGCTGTTCATCAAGGACATCAAGAAGGCCGAGGCCGAGCAGCAGGTGGCGACCGCGCACGCCAAGAAGCAGCTGATCCTCGCCGAGGCCGCGATGGAGGCGTCCGACAAGGAGGCCCGCGCCGCGATCCGCCGCTCCGAGGGCACCCAGGCCGAGCACTCGGCGCAGGGCCTGGCGCTGGTCCGGGTCAAGGAGGCCGACGCGGTCGCGACCGAGAAGCAGGGCCTGGCCCAGGCCCGGGTCCGCGACGCCCAGGTGCTGGTCACCGACCGCGAGGGCACCGTGCTGGCCGAGAACGTCCGCCGGCAGGCGCTGGCCGCGGCCTCGGGCCGCGAGGCCGACGCGGTCGCGACCGAGAAGCAGGGCCTGGCCGAGGCCGTGTCGCTGCGCGAGCGGCTGCTCGCCGAGGCGGCCGGCAAGCAGGCCGACGCCGGCGCGATCGGCGCCCGCATGAAGGCCGAGGCCGAGGGCCTGGCCCAGAAGGCGGTGGCGATGAAGCAGCTCGAGGGCGCCGGCCGCGAGCACGAGGAGTTCCGCCTGCGGCTCGCCAACGAGCGCGAGATCGCGATCGAGCAGATCCGGGCCCGGGTCGCGATGAGCGACGCCCAGGCCAAGGTGATGGCCGAGGCGATGGGCAAGGCCGACATCAAGATCATCGGTGGCGACGGCCAGTTCTTCGACCGCTTCGTCAAGGCGATCTCGCTGGGCAACGCGATCGACGGCGTGGTCGAGCACTCCGAGGTCGTGCGCGGCGTGCTGGGCGACCGCCTCGACGGCAACGGCAAGCTGCTGCAGGACGTGAAGGACGTCATCGGCGCCGCCGGGGTGTCGTCCGACGCGCTCAAGAACCTGACGGTGTCGGCGGTGCTGGGCAGCCTGATGACCAAGGCCGACGACCAGACCCGGACCAAGCTGCAGAGCCTGCTCGACAAGGCCCGTCAGCTCGGGCTCGACAGCAGCAAGGTCAGCTGAGCCTCCGCTCACCCCGCCAGCGGCGAGCAAAGTAGCCTTGGTTTGGCCCAGCTCATCCCCGTTCGCCCTGACCCTGAGCTCGTCGAAGGGGCGAAGCGCGAAGTCGAAGGGCGCCCGCCACCGCAGGGCGTCCTTCGACCACGAGCTCGCTGGCGCTCGCTCGCGCTCAGGACGAAGGGTCGGAGGGCCCTCGCAACCAACAACGCTTGTTCTGACCACGCGTTCGGGACGAACCGATCCTTTCTGAGCACCCGAGGTACCTGATGGCCGACGACGTCGACGCCGCGCTCACCGGCGGCAACTACGAGGTGCTGCGCCAGCGGCTACACGCCGCTGGCCAGGAGCTGGCGCGCCGCGCCGACACGCTCAACCAGCGGCGCAAGGCCATCTTCGGCGCGACCGAGCCGCAGCTGGTCGCGACCGAACGGGTGCGCACCGAGCACAACTGCCAGCCGATCGACATCGTCGCGGTCGGCGAGCACCTGCTGCTCGGGTTCAACGTCTTCCTCGGGCTCAAGGCCGAGACCAAGGTCAGCGACGTGCTGGCCCTGCACCGGTTCGAGCTCCAGGCCGACGGCTCGTACGACTGCGCGCACCTGCCGGCCGACGCCCACGGCGGCGTGCTGGTCGGGCCCGACCTCGAGCGCGACTTCGCCAACCTGTACCGCTACCACCGCGACGCCCGGCTCTTGCAGCTGGTCAAGCGCGACACCCAGCTGCTCGCGGTGTTCCAGGCCGGCGCCAGCTGGAAGGACCAGAAGGTCTTCCGCTGGCGGATCGAGCCGGGCGGCCAGGTCGTCTACGTCGACGACCGCGGCGAGCGCGACCACGCCGGGCTGGCGCCGTCGCCCTACGACTTCGAGTGGGTCGAGGTCACCCGCGACCACCAGGTCGCCGGCAAGCACCCGCACTACAACCTGCTCGACACGATCTTCGTCGAGACCGTCGCCGGCGATCTCACGATCAAGGTCGAGGACAACTCCGACCAGGGCCACGGCATCTACGCCGAGCCGGTCGCCGACGCCAACCAGTCGCTCGACGACGGCCGGTTCTTCTACGCGCAGATCGGCAAGCCGGGCGGGCTCATCCTCCTCAAGGTGCTGCCGTTCCGCGAGGACCAGTGGCGCTACCTGGTCTTCGACGGGCGCTCGAAGAAGGTCTTCCGCGCCGACGGCATCGGCCAGGGCTGCCGCGGCCTGCCCGAGGACCACGGCGTGGTGTTCCCCGGTGGCTACGTGCTGGTCGGCGGCCAGGCCAAGCTGTTCGACGGCGACGCCAGCGACTACCTGCTCGAGCGCGAGCTGCGCTCGCCCAACGGCGAGGACGTCCTCTTCGTCTATCACCGCGGCCGCGACGGCTCGTACCTGCTCTACCCGTACAACCTGATCGCGAAGGAGATCGGCACCCCGATCGCCTGCCACGGCTACTCGTTGTTCGCCGACGGCCGCATGGTGGTCATGCGCGTGATGTCGACCGAGCCGGCCCGGGTCCACCCGATGCAGGTGTGGAAGACGCCGTTCACCTCGGCCGAGCACGCGGCCGCCGCGCCCGGCGACGGCAGCTACCTGGCCAAGGTCGGCAACGCCGATCTGGTGCGCGGCCTGTCCGACGCGCTGTCGATCGCGCGCCTGGCCGGCGGCGAGCAGCCCGAGCGCCAGACCTTCGAGGACATCCTGGCGCTGGCGACCCGCGCCGGCGACACCTACTACTGGATCGGCCACGCCGATGCCGGCGATCTCAAGACCGCGGTCATCGACGTCAGGGCCGCCGCCAAGCTCATCCTCGACGAGTACGAGAAGGTCGAGCTGCTGCGCGCCGAGGCCCGCAAGGCGGTCGCCGCCGCCGAAGCCGAGGTCGCCGAGCGCCTGGGCCAGACCCGGTCGGAGGGCTGGGATCGGATCGATCCGTTCCTGGCCGCGCTGACCAGCCTGCGCGCGCTGCGCGGCGGCCTCATCAGCAAGAAGGAGCAGCGCTTCATCGACGTGGACCGGCTCGGCCAGCTCGAGGCCGAGGTGGTCACCGGGTTCGAGCGCGTCACCAGCGACTGCGTGGCGCTGCTCGCGCGGGGCCAGGCCTTCACCGAGCTGGTCGAGCAGGCGACCGCGCTCACCACCCGCGCCGGCGAGCAGGCCACCGCCGCGCTGGTCAAGCCGGTCCGCGAGCAGGTCGACCAGGTCGCTGGCGGGCTGGCCCTGCTCGGCGAGGTGGTCGGCAACCTGAAGATCGAGGACGCGACCCAGCGCACCACGATCCTCGAGAACATCACCGACGCGTTCGGCCAGGTCAACCGGGCCCGCGCCACCATCGCGGCCCGCCACCGCGAGCTGGCCGGCAAGGAGGGCAAGGCCGAGTTCGGCGCCCAGGTGAAGCTGCTCACCCAGAGCGTCGCGTCGGCGCTGGCCCAGTGCGACACCCCCGAGCGCTGCGATCAGGAGCTGACCCGGCTCCTGGTGCAGCTCGAGGAGCTCGAGGGCCGGTTCGCCGACGTCGACGAGCTGACCGTCGAGCTGGCGACCAAGCGCGAGGAGATCGTCGACTCGGTCGGCGCCCGCAAGCAGCTGCTGCAGGCCGAGCGCCAGCGCCGCGCCGCCAACCTCGACAAGGCGGCCCAGCGCATCCTCGAGGGCGTGGCCCGGCGGGCCGCGGCCCTGACCACCACCGACGAGGTCAACGCCTACTTCGCGTCGGACGCGATGGTGCAGAAGCTCCGCGACGTCGTCGCCGAGCTCGGCAAGCTCGGCGATGCGGTCAAGGCCGACGAGCTCGAGTCGCGGCTCAAGGCGGCGCGCCAGGACGCGCTGCGCGGTCAGCGCGACAAGGCCGACCTGTTCGAGGGCGCCGGCGAGCTGATCCGGTTCGGCGCCCACCGGTTCGCGGTCAACCGGCAGCCGCTCGAGCTGATGATCGTGCCGCACGGCGACGGCCTGGCGGTGCACCTGGCCGGCACCGACTTCTACGAGCCGATCGGCGACGAGCGGCTGCTGGCCGCGCGCGCGCTGTGGGATCAGGATCTGCCGTCGGAGTCACCCGACGTCTACCGGGGCGAGTACCTGGCGGCGTCGGTGCTGGCCGCCGCCTCGGCCGGCGAGCCGGGCGCGCCCAGCCTGGCCGCCTTGCACGACGCCGCCCGCGACGGCACCGTCGAGGCGCTGCTGCGCCCGATCGCGCAGGAGCGCTACGACGAGGGCTACGAGCGCGGCGTGCACGATCACGACGCGGCCCGGATCCTCGAGCGGCTGCTGGCGATGCGCGAGGGCGCCGGCCTGCTCGCGTACCCGGCGGCGCCGCGGGCGCTGGCCGCGGTGTACTGGATGGCCGAGGCCGGCGACGACGCCGCGGCCCGGCTGCGCTGGCACCGCAGCGCGCAGAGCCTGGCCCGGCTCGCCGAGGTCCTCGGCGAGCGCGGCGCCCGCGCGCACCTGGCGACCGAGCTGGCGCCGGCGCTGGCCCGGTTCGTCGAGCGCAACCCGGGCCTGGCCGCGAGCGGCGTCACCGCCGCCGACGTGCCGCTGGCGGCGACCTACCTGGTCCGCGAGCTGGGCGCGGCCCAGCCCCGGTTCGTGGTCAGCGGCGCGGCCCAGGCGATCGAGGGCGCGCTGCGGGTCGAGCTCGACGGCCGCGCGGCCCGGACCGGCTTCGAGGACGACCTGCGCGCGCTGGCGGGGGCGCCGGCGGCAGCCCTGGCGCTGGCCCGGGCCTGGGTCGACGGGGTGGTCGCCAAGCACCCCGACCTGGCCGACGCCGCGGTCGAGGCCGCCGCGCTGGCGTGCACGCCCGGGCTCGATCGCGCGCCGTCGAGCGCGACGATCGACGCCACCGTGACCGGCCTGTTCGGCCGCCACCCGCGGGTCGAGAGCGGCACCTTGCGGTTGCGGCTCGACGAGCTGATCGCGCGGCTGGATCGCTTCCGCCGCGAGCAGGTGCCGGCGTTCCGCGCCTACCGCACGCTGCGCGCCGAGCTCGCCGAGCGCGAAAAGGCGCGGCTGCGCCTGAACGAGCTGGTGCCGCGCGTGATGTCGTCGTTCGTGCGCAACCGGCTGATCGACGAGGCCTACCTGCCGCTGTGCGGCGCCAACCTCGCCAAGCAGCTCGGCGCCGCCGGCGCGGCCAAGCGCACCGATCAGATGGGCATGCTGCTGCTCATCTCACCGCCCGGCTACGGCAAGACCACGCTCATGGAGTACGTCGCGGCCCGGCTCGGGCTCGCGTTCGTCAAGGTCAACGGCCCGGCGCTCGGCCACGAGGTCACCTCGCTGGATCCGGCCGACGCGCCCAACGCGACCGCGCGCCAGGAGATCGAGAAGGTCTCGCTCGCGCTCGAGATGGGCACCAACGTGATGCTCTATCTCGACGACATCCAGCACACCTCGCCCGAGCTGCTGCAGAAGTTCATCTCGCTGTGCGATGCCCAGCGCAAGATCGAGGGCGTGTGGCGGGGCAAGACCCGCACCTACGATCTGCGCGGCAAGAAGTTCTGCGTGGTCATGGCCGGTAACCCGTACACCGAGAGCGGCGAGCAGTTCCGCATCCCCGACATGCTCGCCAACCGCGCCGACGTCTACAACCTGGGCGACGTGCTCACCGGCAAGGGCGAGGCGTTCGCGCTGTCGTACCTCGAGAACGCGCTGACCTCGAACCCGACCCTGGCCCCGCTGGCGACCCGCGAGCTGGCCGACGTCCACAAGCTGGTGCGCATGGCCCACGGCGAGCCGGTGCCCACCACCGAGCTGTCGCACGGCTACTCGGCGGTCGAGCTCGACGAGATCCTCGCGGTGCTGCGCCACCTGTTCGTCGTGCAGGCGACGCTGCTCCTGGTCAACCAGGAGTACATCCGCTCGGCCGGCCAGGCCGCGGCGTTCCGCACCGAGCCGCCGTTCAAGCTGCAGGGCAGCTACCGCAACATGAACAAGATCGCCGAGAAGGTGGTCGCCGCCTTGACCGCCGACGAGGTCCAGGCGCTCCTCGACGATCACTACCAGGGCGAGTCGCAGACCCTGACCACCGCCGCCGAGCAGAACCTCCTGAAGCTGGCCGAGCTGCGCGGTCGGATGACGACGGCGCAGTCCGCGCGCTGGGCCGAGATCAAGGGCGAGTTCGTGCGCCAGCGCCGGATGGGCGGTGCCGCCGACGATCCGGTGTCGCGCCTGGTGGGCACGCTCGGTGGCCTCGGCGCCGAGCTCGCCGCGATCCGCACCGCGGTCGCCACCGGCAGCAGCGGCGACATCGGCGCCGAGCTGCGCGCGCTGCGCGAGGCGCTCAGCCTGGCGGCGCGGGCCTCCAGCGCCGACGCGGCCGCGCGCGATCCCGAGGCGTGGCTGGCGCCGCGGCTCGAGGCGCTGACCGCGAGCCTGGCCGCGTACGCCGCGCGCCCGCTGAAGGGGGCGCTGAACAGCCCGGGCGGGCTCGGCAGCGGCGGTGGCCTCGGCGGCATGATCGGCGCCGAGGCCCTGCTCTCTCAGATCCGGCGGATCGAGGACACGCTGGTCCCGATGGTCGGTGCGGCGCTCGACCAGCGCGCCGGGGACCAGGCGCTGGCGATGAAGATGGTGCAGATCATCGAGCTGCTCGAGCAGCTCGATGCGCGCCTGACCGGCCACGCCGCGGGCTGAGGATCAGTCAAAATCGTGGAAGGCCGACGATCGTGAGGCGCGCAACTCTGCGAGGTGTCGGAGATTCTGCGCTTGTGGGTCCGTGTCGGGTATGTCGCACCTGATTTCGGCTTGCCATGGGCATACCGCACAGCAAGCGAAGTACACCGTGCCCGAGCGCCCGCGACCCCGCGCACCACGTCCCGCGGTTTTCGAGCGACCCGCCGCGTGATCTGAGGCCCGGGCCATCGCAATCCCAACTGGCACGCCCACTGCATTGATTGGCGGCATGCCCGACCGCATCCTCGTCGTCGAAGACGATGAATCCATGCGCGACGCGCTGGCCATGCTCCTGCGCGACCAGGGCTACGAGGTGGACACCGCCACCAATGGCCGCGAAGCCATCGAGCACGTCGACCAGGCCATCCCGGCGCTCATCATCAGCGACATCCGCATGCCGGGGGGTGGCGGCCTCGATATGGTCAAGCGGCTGCGCGAGCGCGCCGGCTCGGCCGACCTGCCGATCATCCTGGTGTCGGGGCTGACCGCCCGCGAGCGCCGGGTCGCGGCGCTCGACCTGGGCGCCGACGACTACCTGCACAAGCCGTTCGACGCCGACGAGCTGCTGGCGCGCGTGCGGGTGCATCTCCGGCATGCTCGCCGTCACCAGGAGCTGGCCCGCCGCGCGGTCGTCGACCCGCTCACCGGCCTGATGAACCGGGCCGGGATCATGGCGGTCATGCGCCGCGCGCGCGAGCGGGCCCTGCGCGGCGAAGCGCAGCTGTCGATCCTGGCGATCGACCTCGACCGCTTCAAGGCGCTCAACGATCGCCACGGGCACCAGGCCGGCGATCAGGCGCTCAAGCAGATCTCGCGCGCGCTGCTCGACAGCGTCCGCATCGCCGATCATGTCGGCCGGATCGGTGGCGACGAGTTCGTGATCGTGGTTCCCGACAGCGGGATTGGCGCCGAGGCGCTGGCCGGGCGCCTGCGGGCGATGGCGATGCCCACGCTGTCGCTGACCGGTGACGACGGCGGCATCTCGCTGTCGATCGGCGCCGCGACCCTCGAGCCCGGCGAGACCCTCGACTCGCTGCTGGCCCGCGCCGACGCGCAGATGTACATCGCGAAGCGCGAGCGTCACCGCGACCGCGCGTCCTGACCGACGGCCCACCGCCGCTCCGCGTCATCGCCGGGCGGTTGCCCCGGGTGAAACTCGCCGCGGTGCCGGGCACCGGGCGTATGCTCGCGTGATGGCGCGCGTGCCTCTCACCGTGCTGATCACGGGCGCGAGCACCGGGCTCGGCCTCGCCCTGGCGTTGCGGATCCGGCGCGAGCCCGGGTACCGGCTGGTCCTGACCGCGCGCCGCGCCGCGCTGGCGCGGTTTGCGACCGTCGGCCTGGTCGAGGACGAACGGCTCTGGCTGCGCCCGCTCGACGTCACCCGCGACCACGAGCGGCGCGCGGTGGTCGCCGAGATCGACGCGCGCTGGGGCGGGGTCGACGTGCTGGTCAACAACGCCGGCGTGGCCTACCGGTCGGTCCTCGAGCACGTGGCCGAGGCCGACTTCCTCGATCAAATGGAGGTCAACTACGTCGGGCCGGTCGAGCTGATCCGGCTGGTGCTGCCATCGATGCGGGCGCGCCGGGCCGGGCGCATCATCAACGTGTCGTCGGTCGGCGGCATGATGGCGATGCCGACCATGGCGATCTACAGCGCGTCGAAGTTCGCGCTCGAGGGCGCGACCGAGGCGCTCTACTACGAGGTCCGGCCCTGGGGGATCGGGGTCAGCCTGATCCAGCCCGGCTTCGTGAACTCGGAGTCGTTCGAGCACACCCGCTCGACCCACGACAGCGAGGCGTCGCAGGCCGATCTGGGCGAGGCCTACCACGCACATTACGAGCACATGTCGCCGTTCATCGCGCGGCTCATGCACGCGGCGCGGGCGACTCCCGACTCGATCGCGCAAAAGCTGCTGCGCACGATCGAGCGCCGCCGGCCACCGCTGCGGGTGCCGGTGACGATCGACGCCTGGCTGTTCGGCTGGCTGCGCCGCTACCTGCCGCGGCCGCTCTACCACTGGCTGCTCTACCGCTCGCTGCCCGGAGTGCGGCGCTGGGGCCGCGACCTGCCGGGGCCGGCCCCGGGCTCAGTCGCCGAGGTCGCAAGCGAAGAAGAGGATCAGCCGGGGCGGCGCCTGCTTGGTGTCGAGCATGGCGGGGCCGAGAAACAGGCCCGGGCGGAGCTCCCGTAGCTCGTCGCGGATCATGCGGATCGGCTTCGGGTTCACCGCCAGATCGTAGTCGAGCAGGATGCACGGCGCGCCGTCGATCGCCGACGGCTCGACGCGGGTCTGGAACCGGAACCAGCGGCGGGCACCGGCGAGGCGCACGCGGTTGATGCCGTTGCCGCGCGCGTCGCTCTCGGCGGCGAAGCTCTTGCCGGCCCACGGGAACCAGCCGGCGCGCGCGGTCGCGCGGATCGCCGTGGCGCGGCGACCGCCGTCGAGCCCGCGGATCGCGAGCATCCGGCAGATCGGGTTGCCGTCGAGCGCGTGCAGCGACGCCGGCACGGTGCCGCGGCGGTACCCGGCCTCGAGCGCGACGACGTCCTGGGCGGCGAGCTCGTCGAGGGTGCGCGGCGCGGGCAGCGGCGGCGCCGCGACGTGGGGAACACGGGTGGTGGCGGTCTGCATCATGGGCGGTCTCCTGGCAGGGCGGAACGGGGGGCGTGCGACGCGATCGCGTCCCACGCGGTGGTCTCGACCTGCTGGCACAGGTCGTCGGTGAGCACGAAGTAGCCGGCGCGCGCCGCCTTCACCATCCCGACGAAGGCGCCCCACACCGTCACGATCAGCGCCGGCGCCGCGACGGCCTTGAGCGCGCCGGCGGCGCGGCCCTGCTCGACCACGCGGGCGATCGGCAACAGCACCCGTAGCTCGAGCGCGCGCGAGTCGGCGTCGAGGTAGTCGCCGTGGTGGTGGAGCTCGAGGAAGTTGAACGCCCGCGGGTGCGTGGTGGCGAACCGGTACAGCGCCCACCACAGCAGGTGAAACTGGGTCCGGTACGGCGCGCCGTCGGGCACCGCGGCCAGCGCGGCGCCGAGCTGCGCCTTGCAGGCGCGGTAGACCTGGTTGACCAGGGCTTCCTTGCTGGCGACGTGGCGGTAGATGGATCCGGGCGCGATGTCGGCGGCGGCGGCCAGATCGGGGATGGACGTGCCGTGGAACCCGCGCTCGGCGAACAGGGTGAGCGCGGCGTCGAGCAGCTGGTCCTTGCGGCCCGGCGCCGCGGGCCGGCCACGCGGTCGCTTGTTTTGCGAATGAACGATCACTCGCAAAATAGATAGCGCGGCCTACCCGCCGCTGTCCACTCGTATTTACACGGGGGAAAGACCGACGTGGACACCCGCGACGGCAGCGGCTAGCCTCCGCGGTCCGCCATGTCCACCCAGCCCGTGACCCTCCCTGGCGCGCCCCGCCCGCTGTTCGGCTACCGGCCGTTCTGGGCCCGCCGCCTCGGCACGGCGCCGTTCCTGCCGATGTCGCGCGCCGAGATGGACGAGCTCGGCTGGGATGCCTGTGACGTCATCCTGGTGACCGGCGACGCCTACGTCGATCACCCGAGCTTCGGCATGGCGATCATCGGGCGCCTGCTCGAGTCGCACGGCTTCCGGGTCGGCATCATCGCGCAGCCCGACTGGCGCAGCGCCGAGCCGTTCCGCGTGCTCGGCGAGCCCACGCTGTGCTGGGGCGTCACCGGCGGCAACATGGACTCGATGGTGAACCGGTACACCAGCGACCGGCGGCTGCGCTCCGACGACGCGTACTCGCCGAACGGCGCCGGCGGGCTGCGCCCCGACCGCGCCGCGCTGGTGTACTCGCAGCGGTGCCGCGAGGCGTTCCCCGCCGCGCCGATCGTGCTCGGCGGCATCGAGGGCAGCCTGCGCCGCATCGCGCACTACGACTACTGGTCGGACAAGGTCCGCCGCTCGATCGTCGTCGACGCCAAGGCCGACCTGCTGGTGTTCGGCAACGCCGAGCGCGCGATCGTCGAGATCGTGCACCGGCTCGCGGCCGGCACGCCGATCGACGCCATCCGCGACATCCGCGGCACGGCGTTCCTCAGCCGGGGCCCGCGCGAGGGTTACCTCGAGCTGGACTCGACCACGGTCGACAAGCCGGGTCCGGTGGCGCCGCCGGTCGATCCGTACGCGATGGAGGCCGACAAGCCCGGCCGCGAGGACGCAGCGTGCGCGACCGGCGCCAGCGAGGCGGCCCCGGCGCCGCTGGTGAAGCTCACGCGCAAGAAGGTCGATCGCGGCGCGCAGGTGGTGCGGCTGCCGTCGTTCGAGGACGTCACCCGCGACCGCGTCTTGTACGCGCACGCGTCGCGGGTGCTGCACCTCGAGAGCAACCCCGGCAACGCGCGCGCGCTGGTGCAGCGCCACGGCACCACCGACGTGTGGCTCAACCCGCCGCCGCTGCCGCTGGCGACTGGCGAGATGGATCGGCTGTACGAGCTGCCGTACCAGCGGATCCCGCACCCGTCCTACGGCGGCGCGCGGATCCCGGCCTACGAGATGATCCGGTTCTCGGTGACGATCCTGCGCGGCTGCTTCGGCGGCTGCAGCTTCTGCTCGATCACCGAGCACGAGGGCCGGGTCATCCAGAACCGGTCGGAGGCGTCGATCCTCCGCGAGATCGAGCTGGTCCGCGATCGCACGCCCGGCTTCCACGGGATCATCAGCGACCTGGGCGGGCCGACCGCGAACATGTGGCGGCTGGCGTGCAAGACGCGCGAGATCGAAGCGGCCTGCCGCAAGCCGTCGTGCGTGTTCCCCGACGTCTGCGACAACCTCGGCACCGATCACGGGCCGCTGGTGGCCCTGTACCGCAAGGCGCGCGCGCTCAAGGGCGTGAAGAAGGTGCTGATCGCGAGCGGGCTCCGCTACGACCTCGCGGTGCGCTCGCCCGAGTACGTGAAGGAGCTCGCCCAGCACCACACCGGCGGCTACCTCAAGATCGCGCCCGAGCACACCGAGGACAGCCCGCTCCGCCACATGATGAAGCCGGGCATCGGCACCTATGCGCGCTTCAAGGAGCTGTTCGACCGCTACACCAAGGAAGCGGGCAAGGAGCAGTACCTGATCCCGTACTTCATCGCGGCGCACCCGGGCACCACCGACGAGGACATGCTGGCGCTCGCGATCTGGCTGAAGGCGAACGGCTTCCGCCCCGACCAGGTGCAGGCGTTCCTGCCGTCGCCGATGGCGACCGCGACCGCGATGTATCACACCGGGCTCAATCCCTTGAAGTCGCTCAAGGCGCGCGAGGCGGTGTCGACGCCGAAGTCGCTGGCGCAGCGGCGCCTGCACAAGGCCTTCCTGCGCTACCACGACGCCGAGAACTGGCCGATGCTGCGCGAGGCGCTGACCCGCATGGGCCGCGAGGACCTGATCGGCAACGGCAAGCACCACCTGGTGCCGCGCTGGCAGCCGGCGGGCACCGGGCTGCGGGCCGAGGGCCACCGGCGCGACCGCGCGGGTGCGCCGGGCAAGCCGGGGGCGGCCCGCGGCCGGCCGGTGGGCGGGGCTGCGCAGCCGGGTGGCGCGCCCAGGCCCGGCACCGCGATGACCCAGCACACCGGCCTGCCGCCGCTGCCGCGCGGCGCGACCCGCCCGCGCGGCCCGCGTCGCCCCGGTCCGTGAGCCCG
>JBKJLC010000021.1:0-13848 GCA_046597055.1 Kofleriaceae bacterium
CTGCGCCTCGCGCTGCGGTCCGCTCTGGGGGCAGAGAGCCTCAGATCACGCGTTGTTTGATGGAACCGTGATCAGCGCAGGGGATGAAAAGGGGAAAGCGGGCGACCATCACTTTCATTGACCAGAATCGGCCACTTTCCCATCAAACAATTCGCTCCTGCTGAACCCGAGGCTGATCCTCTCCCCGCCCTCCCCGCCTCACCGCAAGTCCGCCCGGCCGCTCAGCTCAGGATCGGATCCGCCTCGGAACCGGCTACTTCGTTGGACCTGTCCGGCACGTCCGGCACCATTCTATCAAGAATTCCAGAGGTACGCAGAGAGCCAACCCGAGGAAGTGGCACTCTTCGAGTTTTTGTCTAGTACATTTGTTGCGGGTGGCGTGGCCATGCTCTGCGAAGAGATGCGCAACTACCAGGCGGTAGCGTGACCCGGCTAGTCGCTGTCGAAGGCTGTTGGCCATCAGACTTGGGTGTGGATCTTCTGCGACAGCATGAAGCCGCATGATTTCGCGTAACCGTTCACGCGGCGACAGCGGACCGCTGGTCAGTTCGCAGATGCGCGGGTAGCAGCGATGGCGCCGGAGTGCCATGAAGCGCAGCCGCACAGGCGTCCTTCAGGAACCCGTAGAGGTCCCGCTTCTGCGTGCGGAGAGTCTGGCGTGCAGTCAGGAACCGTTCGATGAAGCGGCTGCCCTTGGCGCTGTCGCTGCCGAAGCAGCCCTTGCGCATGAGCACGGCGAAGCGGATGGCCCGCTCGGCGGCATTGTTCGTCGGCTCGACGCGTTCGACGTCGACGAACGTGAAGAACGCCGCCTTCAGCTTGAGCATCTCGCGGCACATGCCGCTGACCTTGGCGATGGACAGTCCTTCGCCTTCTTCGAGCAGGGCGAGGATTCGGCGCCGCACGGGTCGAGTCGCGAGTTTGAGCTCCGTCCGTGTCATGGTTCCGTCGCGCACGCGATGCCACAACCGGAACAGCTTCCGCCGCTCGGCGAGCAGCCGCTCACCGAGGCGCTTAGCCTCGGCGCCGTAGTCGAGGAAGGACTTGAAGTCGCGCGTCAGGTGACTCCAGCAGAGCTGCCGGCGCTCGGCGGCGACCCAGTTGTAGGACGCCCAGCGGTCGGTCGTGAGGATGCCGGCGAAGGTGTGGCCGAGCAGCGCCTTGGCCGCCGACGCGTTGCGACGGGTGTGCACGAGGAACACCGTCACCAGCGCCGTCACCGACACCCAGAGCCACGCCTTCTTCTTGTCCTCGCGCCAGCTGGTCTCGTCGGCGTGGGCCCGGTCGTCCCGTTGCGCGTGGTCGAGCGCCTCCGCGAAGGGCGCGGCGAGCGCGCGGCTCACCAGGTGCTGCGTCTTGGCCACCATGCCCGTGGACATCGGCACATGCAGCACCTCGGTCATCACGGCGCTGGTCTGGCGCACGCTCTGCTTGAGCTCGCCCCGGATCAGGCCCGTCATCGCCTGCACCGTGGGGCCGTACTGCCCCGTCGGAACCCCGGCCGGCAGTGCGCCCCGCGTCACCAGCCCGCACTTCGCGCACTGGACGTCGAGGCACTGATGATCGGTGATGACCGGCCGGATCTCCGGCAGCTCGTAGACCCAGTGATTGACGACCGACCCTGTCAGCGCGCCCTTGGCGAGATCCTCGCAACAGTGCTCGCACGTCGTTGGCCGGTAGGGCACCACGTGGTCCACGTGGGCCGGTTCCGCGGCGAACCGCGCCGCGTGCCCGGGCTGCCCGCCGCGTTTGCGCCGCTTGCCACGCCGGACCTGCGGTGGTCGAGTTCCGGGCGGGTCCGACGAGGGCGGCTTCGACGAGTTCTGGGAGGTCTTCCCCAGCCTCGCCTCCAGCTCGACGATCCTCGCCAGCGCCACCGCCACCTGCTGCTGCAGCGTTGCGACCAGCGCGACGAGTTCGTCGTATGTGGGCGGCGTCGAGATCCTGGTATTCAGATCCGATCGCTGCGGAAGTCAAGCAGGACGTGAACGGTTACTCCAAAGCTAGCTGACACCCTCTCCGGAACCTTCGCCGGCTGCGCGCGGCGTGCGGGCTCCTTGGACTACGTGTCCCGCGATACAAAAGTCCGTGGTAGCTGACACCTCGGCTGGCTGGACTCCGTGTCCCGCGATACAAAATTCCGTGGTAGCTGCCACCTCGGCTGGACCGGCCCGGACACCTCGGCTGGCTGACACCTCGGCTGGCCGGCCCGGCTGGCTGCGAGGCGGCCGGGCAGGTGCTCACGACAGCAGGGCGAGCAGGTCGTCGCGGGTCAGCGCGGCCGCCGCGTCGGCGCCGTCGAGCGCGACGGCAGCGATCCGGCGCTTGTGGTCCTGGAGGGCCAGGACTCGCTCCTCGACGGTGTCGCGGGCCACCATCCGATAGACCATCACCGGCTTGTCCTGGCCGATGCGGTGCGCCCGATCGGCCGCCTGGTCCTCGACCGCCGGGTTCCACCACGGATCCAGCAGGAAGACGTGATCCGCCGCGGTCAGGTTGAGTCCGGTGCCGCCGGCCTTCAGCGACACCAGCATGACCGGCGGCCCGCCCGCATCCTGGAAGGCGGCGACCACGCCGGCGCGGTCCTTGGTGGAGCCGTCGAGCCGCGTGAACGGCAGCCCGGCCGCCTCGAGCGCGGGCTCCACCCGGTCGAGAAACGACGTCCACTGCGAGAAGACGAGCGCCTTGTGACCATCGGCCGCGGCCGCGGTCAGCGCCTCCATGAGCGCGTCCACCTTGGTCGACGAAGCGGCGCTCTGGCCGGGCAGCATGCCGCGATGACACGCCGCCTGGCGCAGGCGGAGGAGCGCCTCGAGCGCCGCCATCACGCCGCCGCCCTGCGACAGCATCGCCACGACCTCGGCCTGGGTGGCCGCACGGATCGCGTCGTACGCCGCACGCTCGACCTCGTCGAGCTCGACCCACAGCACGCCCTCCGTGCGCGGCGGCAGCTCGGGCGCCACGTCGCGCTTGAGTCGGCGCAGGATGAACGGCCGGATCCGCGTTCGCAGGCGCTCCCCCGCGCCGGTCTGCCCGGCCAGGATGGGCGCCTCCCACCGCTCGGCGAAGTCGACCCGCCCGCCGAGCAGGCCGGGGTTGGTGAAGTGCAGCTGGCTCCACAGCTCGTCGAGGCGGTTCTCGACCGGCGTACCGGACAGCGACAGTCGCCAGCCGCCACGCAGGCGGTAGGCCGCGCGCGCGATCTGGCTATCCGGGTTCTTGATCGACTGCGCCTCGTCGAGCACCACTGTCCCCCACTCGATCGCGGCCAGCCGGTCGATGTCGATGCGCAACAGCGGGTACGTCGTGATGGTCAGGTCGGCCTGCTCGTCGAGCGCCCGGCGCGCGCCGTGATAGAGCGAGACCGACAAGTCCGGGCGAAACCGGCGGGTCTCCGCGAGCCAGTTGGGCGCGACGCTGGTCGGGCACACGACCAGGGTGCGCCCGCGGATCGCGCACAGCGCCTGGAGCGTCTTGCCGAGGCCCATGTCATCGGCGAGCACGCAGCCGAGCCCGGTGTCGCGGCAGAACGTGAGCCAGTCGACGCCGCGCTGCTGGTATGTGCGCAGGACCGCCTCGAGCCCCGCTGGCAGCTGCGCCGGCGGGATGCCATCGAAGTCGTGCACGAGCGGGTGCAGGCGCGACAGGTCGGGCGCGGCGACGCCGAGGTCCTCGGCCAGGCGGACCGCGTCAGGCAGCGCGTACGGCGGCAACGTTCCGCTCGGGTCCCGCGCCGCGAGCAGGTCGGCCAGAAGGGCGCCATGGCGGTCGAGCCAGGACACCGGCACGTGACCCCAGCCGCCGCCTTCCAGCGCGACCAGATCGGCGCCAGCCTGCCACGCGCGGACCACCGCCTCGGTCGACGCCACGCGTCCCTGTCCGGCGAACCGGACACTCACGCCGTGGAGCAGATCGACCTCGGGCTCGAGCGGGATCGCGCGCGCCGCGTCGGCGGTGCGCGCGTCGTCACGCAGCCACTTCGAGACCCGCGCTGACAGGCCGAACGCGTCCTTGCCAGCCGCCTCGATGCGCCGGCCCGGCAACATGTCGAGCTCGCCGCGCAGGCGCAGCCGGAGCGCATGCTCGGCCGCCGGATCGCGGGTGGGCACCGCGCCGCCGAGATGCACCAGGCGGTCGCCGTCGACCCGGGCCCGCGGCGGGTCGCCATAGACCAAGGTCGGCAACACGGTCAGCGTGTCGCCGCGCTGCACGACCTCCAGCTCGATCCGCGGGACGTCGCCGGTCGAAACCGACGGCAGCCGCCCGGTCCGGACCTCGACCGGGATCCGGCGGCCGAGCTCGGGCAGCACCCGGGTCACCAGCGCGTGCTGGTCGGCCGGGCCGAAGCGCAGCTCGGCCGGCAGCTTCTCGAGCCGCGATCCACCGAGGTCGTCGGCGCCGATCGGCCGCAGGGTGTCACCCACCCGCGCGACGCCGATCGTGAGGGCGATCGCGCCGGGCGGGGCCTCGAGCCGCAGCACCACGTCCTTGCCGTCGTCGGTCACGATCGCGATCGGCACCAGCGGCTCGGCCGAGCAGCGCACCACGTCGTCGCCCAGCCAAATGTCGGTCGCCTCGGCCAGGCTGGTCAGGAGCCGGGCGACTCGTTCGCCGCCGAATGGCGCGTCGGGTCGCGTGCCGGTCAGCAGGTCGATCATGAGGTCGGCCTCGGTGGTCGCCAGCGCCGGGCCCGGCGCACGCCCGGCCAGGATCGACGCGATCGACGCCCGGATTGGCGCTTCCTTCCCATCGGCGCTCACCGCCAGCCGCATCAGCGCGAGCCCGCCCGGATCGACCCGCAGGCGGTACCTGATGGTGGCGCCGGCGCGGGCCGAGCTCGGCATGTTGTCGCCCTTGGCCTGCGCCTGCGCGAGCGCCAGGACGCTGGCGACCACGTGCGAACACGCCGCCTCGCGCCCGCCGCAGTCGCAGTCCCACTCGCCGTCGCCCGGGTACAGCACAACCGTGTACGGAGTCGGCCGGCCCGGGATGCGCACCTCCAGCACCGCCTCGGTGGCGGACACTGTGCGACCGGACACGCGGTCGTCGCGGCAGAGCGTGACGCCTTGCGACCACACGCGCGTCGACGCGGCCTCCCGGATCGCGTCGTGCAACGCCGCGAGATCGGACGCGCTTGGGCCGGACACGTCGCGTCTGTAGCTGTTTGCGAGGCGCGGGGCAACCGATCCGCGTCCTGGCGCGTACCTGTCCCGTGCTTGGCTCCCCCTGGCTGGTTGATGCTACGGTGCCCCTCATGATGGGCGGCCAGCGGGGCGGAGACCCTGCGGCAGATGATGACGATGTGGAGCTGGTCCGGGGGATCGCGGCGGGCGATCGGCCCTCGCTCGCCCGCCTCTACGATCGGTACGCGTCGCTCATGCTCGCGCTCGGCCTACGGATCGTGCGCGACCGCCGCGAGGCCGAGGACCTGCTGCACGACGTGTTCCTCGAAGTCTGGCGAAGCGCCAAGGATTATGATCCGACGCGCGGCCGCGTTCGTACTTGGTTGGTGATCCGGATGCGTTCCCGCGCGCTCGACGTGGCCAAGTCGGCCCGGGTGTCCCGCCGTAGTGGCGACCCCGAGGTGATCGACCGGATGGTCGCCGACACCGACGTCGGCGGCGCGCCCGATCGACAGCGCGTGCGCGCCGCGCTCGGCGAGCTCACCACCGATCAGCGCCAGGTGCTCGAACTCGGATACTTCGAGGGCCTGTCCTGCTCCCAGATCGCCGAGCGGATCGGCATCCCGATCGGCACCGTGAAGTCGCGGCTCGCCGCGGGTCTGACCCGGTTGCGCCACACGCTCGGTGCCCGCCCGCCCGCCCGCCGGGAGGCGAAGTCGTCATGACCACGCCGCGCGAGCTGCTGCCGGCCTACGTTCTCGGTGCGCTCGAGGGCGACGAGCTCGATCTGGTCGAGCGCGCCCTCGCCGAGCAGTCGTCGCTCGCCGACGAGCTGGCCGACCTCGAGGTGACTGCGGCGTCGCTGTCCGAAGCGCTTACGCTCGTGACGCCCGATCCGGCGGTGCGGGCCCGGCTGATGATCTCGGTCGAGGGCCCATTCTCGCGGTTCGCGACCCGCTTCGCCGAGCTGTTTGACGTCTCGCTCGACCGCGCCCGCGATCTGCTGGCAATGGCGAGCACCCCGAGTGCCTGGGAGGTGGGGCCGGGCCCGGGCTCGTGGCTGCTGCACTTCACCGCCGGCCCGCGCTATGCGACGGCCGATGCCGGGTTTGTCAGGCTGGCGCCGGGCGGCACGTTTCCCTGGCATCACCACCACGGCGCCGAACATAGCCTGGTGCTCTCCGGCGAGGCTGTGGACTCGATCGCGGGACCGCTGCGGCCTGGCGACGAGCCCTCCGCGCCGGGCGACACGGAGCACGACTTCTCCACCGTCGGCGACGACGACTTCGTGTTCGCGGTGCGGGTGTACGGCGTCGAGTTCAACGTGCCGCGCCCACACGAGCGCGGCTGACCGGCGATTCGCCGGGCCGCTATGACAGCGGCGCTGGCCGGATGCTGGCGATGTGCATGCCGGACGGCGTGGTGGTCGTGATCTGCACTCGCTCGCCGGCCGCAAACCTCGGCACCAGCTCCGGCGGTCCCTGAAAGTGCAGGCCGGACAGGTTCTCGACGTTGAGCTCGGTGCCGTCGGGGTCGGTCGCCTGCTCGATCTCGAGCACGATCTTCGCGATCTGGCGCGGCGCGACGCCCTGGAACTTGGACATCATCGCGTGCAGCTCGATGCTTTGGATGGTCCCGACCACCCGCATGCCCTCGTCGCTGCTCATGCGCCCAGTCTACACGAGTGAACACGCGTCCCGGGCGCTCCGCACGGGAGTGACACGCTCACACGAGCGCCGCGCGCGCCAGCGCGGCCACGCCGACACCCCCGATCACGATCGCAACGGCGCGCGTGATGCCGCGGCGCGGCGCAATCGCGGTCACCGCGCCGCGCGCCGCCAGGCGGGCCAGCGCCACGAACCACGCGCCGGAGCCGACCGCGACGCCGAGGCCGGTGATCGCGGCCTCGACCAGACCGGCCCCCGGCGCGACCGCCGCGGCGACGGCGATCCACGCGCCGAGCGCCGCCGGGTTGGGCAGGGTCAAGCCGATCCCGGTGGCGAGCCCGCGCCCGAACCCGCCGTCGGACCGTGCAACGGCGGTCGGCGAGGCGGCCCTCGGTGCCCGCAGCAACCACACCGCGTAGGCGATCAGCAGCACGCCGCTGACGACGTAGAGGGTGGTGGCCAGGGTGGGCCGCACCGCGATCGCGCGGCCCACCCCCCCGAAGGCCACTGCCGCGTGGCTTCCGTCAGCGAGCGCGCCACCCACGCCGATGCCGGCGGCCGCCCGCCAGCCGCGACGGTTCGCAGCCTCGACGATCGCGACGTTCACGACCCCGAGCGGCACCCCGGTGACGACCCCGAGGCCGATGCCGATCCCGGCCGCCGCGATCAGTTCGGCGCCAGCCATTCGATCGTCCCGAGGTCCACGTCCTTGGTGGCCTCGACGACGATTTCGAACTTGCGCGTCTTGCCGCGCGGCCCGACCGCCCGGATCTTGTAGGGTCCCGGCTTGAGCGGCATGCGGGTCAGCGGCGCCTCGCCCAGGCGGACGTTGTCGAGGAAGACGACCGTCTTGTCGTCGGCGGCGAGCGACAGGAAGCCGTAGCGCGACAGCGCGATGATGTCATCGCGCGACGGACCGGCGTCGCGTGGAGCCACGCCAGCGTCGATGACGACCGCGACCGTCGCCGCATCGACATCCGGCACCAGCCCCGCGAAGAAGCGACCCTGGTCGTCGTCGCCGGTCAGCAGCCGCAGCGTGACTGTCGCCGCGACCACGAGCCCGGCGATCGCGACCAGGATCTGCATCCGGCGCTTGCGCGGACCGAGCAGATCGGTCGACGGATCGCCGTGATCGTGCATCGAGATGCCGGTCGGTACGTCGATCAGGCTCTCGGTCAGCCCCTCGGTCGTGCGCTCGCCGTTGCGCGCCGTCACCAGCGCGCGACCCGGGACCGTCGGGGGTGGCGTGCCGAGGTCTGCGATCTCCATCGACGCCGCCGTACGGTCGCGGGTGAGCTCGTCGGGATCCGCGACCAGGAACTCGCCTTCGATCGCCTCGAGCGAGTCCGGGTCGAGCACGTCAAGCTCCGCGGTCCGGGCCGGATCGAAGTTCGCCAACCCACCGGCCTGCGTCGCGGCCATCGCCAGGTTGCCTGATGAGGACACGCTCGACGCGTTCGGGATTTCGTCGCTGACGGCGGTCGCCGCCCGCCGCGCCTGGGCCAGGACGGCCTCCTTGGAGGCGAGCTCGTCGGCGAAGTCGCGCGTCACGATCGCGGCGAGCTCGTCGCTCGAGGCCACCCCGCCTAGCGACGCGCTCGCCTCGATGACCGCGGCGCCCATGTCAGCGGCGGTCGCGAACCTGCCGCCGGGGTCGCGCGCCAGGGCCCGGGTGAGCACCGCCACCATCGCCGGCGGCAGGTCGGGCCGGCGCTCGCGGATGTCCGGGATCGGCTCCTCCGTGATCGCCTTGAACGTCAGGAAATCGCTGTCGCGGTGGAACAGCCGCTTGACGGCCAGCAGCTCGAACATCACCGCGCCGAGGGCGAACACGTCGCTGCGTCGGTCGAGCGGCTTGCCGAGGATCTGCTCGGGCGACATGTACGCGTTCTTGCCCTTCACCGTCCCGGTCCGGGTCTTCGAGCTCGCGCCGCGCGCCTTGGCGATGCCGAAATCGAGCATCTTCACCACGCCGTTCGCCGTGATGAGGATGTTGGGCGGTGACACGTCACGGTGGACGACGCCGAGTTGCTGGCCATCGGGGCCGCGCGCCTCGTGCGCATGGTGGAGGCCGGCGCAGGCCTGGGCGATCAGCGCGGCGACCGCGCGCACATCGAGGAACTGCCGCTGCTTCGAGAGCCGCGACAACATCCGCGACAGTGCCACGCCGTGCAGGTACTCCATCACGATGAACCACACGTCGCCGGCATGGCCGAGGCGATGGACGCGGCACACGTTGGGATGGATGAGCTGGGAGGCTAGGCTCGCCTCGTCGCGGAACATGGTGACGAAGTGTTCGTCGTCGGCGAGGTGGGGCAGGATCCGCTTCACCACGACCACGTCGTCGACCGTCAGCGCGCGCGCCCCGGCGCCAGTCTTGCTGGCCAGGAAGATCTCTGCCATCCCGCCGGTGGCGAGCTTCGCGAGTAGTGCGTACTCGCCAAGCTCGCGGTCGCGCGGCGCGTTAGCGCTTGGCGTCATCCGCGGAGTCCGGCGTCACGGCAGACCACGCACGAATCATATCACCCGGGTGCGCCCGCGCGCGTGTCGGCCCGGCGGCCTGCGAATGATTCGATCGGGCGGCTGCCGTGCTTGCCACCCGTGGTGGGGTGCATCACGAAGGGGGATCTTGCGCGATCCGGTCGAGGTAGTCCTGCGTGCACGCCGCGGTCAGCACCAGCGACTTGCCCAGATCCTCGACGATATGGCGCTCGATGCGGCCGCCGATCAGGCGCACCTCGACCGTGACCTCGCCTTCGTACACGCGCCGGACTTGGCCCACGCCAGCCTGGACCAGCGAGTAGCGCGCCTGAATTTGCGCCCGACCGCCGAGGATGCGTGGCCGGATATCGTAGGTGACGCGGTCGGTCTTGCGGGTCCACACCACGGTCTCGTCGAACGTGAGATCGGGGCCGACCAGGGGGCGGATCACGGCCGGCAGCTGGCGCCGCGGGTACACGACACAGACCCGGCGCACGTCGGTCGGTGTCTCGACATGCTCGACGATCTCGCGGCGGACCTCCGCGCGGCGATCCTGCTCGGCGACATGGTCGGCGGCGAAGTACGACGCGAAGATCGCGGCTGGATCCGGGGCGCGGTACAGGTGCTCGAAGCGGAACGGGGTCACGGCGGGAGTGATAGCCGAGGTCCGCGCTGCCGTCGCGGTCTCGCGACGGGTTGGGTGATTGATCGACGGAACGCGAGCGAATTCCATCCTCCCGGCGACTGTCTGTAGCCGGCGCTATTTCCTCGCAGGAGGCGTCCGCCCACCGGCTGGACCAGTCACGGTCGTGTCACGGCCTGGTCAGGACGCGGCCAGCGAAGCGCAGCGCTGTGCCTGGAGTCTGGCGCGGTCGTGGTGCGCCTGTGACCGGGGTCCGCGCACCATGCGCGCATGCGAAGTGAGCTCGACCGGATCCGATGGATCGACAACGTCCCGTTCTGGGGCGTCCACGCCGCGGCGGCGATCGGTCTCTACCTGGTTGGTTTCTCGTGGCTCGGGGTCGCGATCGCGGCGACCTCGTACTTCGTGCGGATGTTCGGGATCACGGGTGGCTACCACCGTTACTTCGCGCACCGGTCGTTCAAGACGAGCCGGGCGGGGCAGCTGTTCCTCGCGCTGCTGGGCGTGACCTGCACGCAGAAGGGGCCGTTGTGGTGGGCCGCCCATCACCGTAACCACCACAAGTACTCCGACCAGCCCGAGGACATCCACTCGCCCCGCCAGCGCGGGTTCTGGTGGTCGCACATGTTCTGGATCCTGGTGCAGCGCCACAAGAAGGCCGACCTGACCAAGGTGAAGGACCTCACCCGCTTCCCCGAGCTGATGTTCATCGATCGGTTCGAGATCTGGTTCACCGTGGCGTTCGCGGTCGCGCTGTATTTCATCGGCGGGCCAGTCGCGCTCGTGTACGGCTACTTCCTGGCAACCGTCCTCGTCTGGCACGGCACGTTCACCATCAACTCGCTCGCCCACGTCTGGGGTCGCCGCCGGTACAAGACCGACGATGACAGCCGCAACAATCTGGTCCTGGCGCTCATCACCGGCGGCGAGGGCTGGCACAACAACCACCACCACTATCAGCGCTCGGCCCGCCAGGGCTTCTACTGGTGGGAGATCGACACGACCTTCTACGTGCTCAAGGTGTTCGAGACGCTGCGCCTGGTGTGGGACGTCCAGGGCGTGCCGCGCCACGTGCGCGACCAGACCGACGCGCCCGGCCGCACCCGGCTGGACGACGACGAGTCCGAGCAGCTCGCCGCCTGACCGGCGGTCAAGGCCGCGCTGCGCGCGCCGCTCTTTCGTATGCCTCCTTACCGTTATGCCGGGTGCCTGACACTCATTCCAGCGGGTGCCTTACACCGCCATTCCAGCGGGTGCCTGACACCGCCGGCTGGCGGTGCCTGACGCCGTCACATGCGGTGGACGGCCGCGCTGCACGTGCCCGTTCCGTTCGCTGGCTCACTTTTCTGGCCGGTGCCTGACCGCTATCCGGCACCGGCTGGCCACGTGTCAGGCTGGCCACGTGTCAGCCACCCTGCATGACGGGATGCGTCCGCACCTGACCCTCGGCTCTGTGTGATTGCTTACGGCTACAGCGGGTGCCTGACACCTTGGCGGCTGCTACAGCGGGTGCCTGACACCTTGGCGGCTGCTGCAGCTTTGTGTGATTGCTTACGGCTACAGCGGGTGCCTGACACCTTGGCGGGGCATCCGACGTAGCAGTGACACGTGGCGGCTACCGGCTACAGCGGGTGCCTGGCACCTTGGTGGCCGGGTGCCTGACACCCAGCAGCCGGCCGGGTGGCTGACACCCAGAAGCCGGGTGCCTGGCACCGCTGGAACCGGGCCAACCTCAAGTCGGGCTGTCCCCGACGGCTCAGGCAGGCCGGGTGTGGGGTTATCCGCGGACAGCCAGCCAGGCGGCGGAGCGGACCTCGGGGTCGGCGTCGCCAAGCAGCTGGCGAAGGATGCCGGTGTCGCCGACGGTCTTGATCCGTGCCCACGCGGCGCGGGCGACCGCGGCGCGGACCCTGGCGTCGGGGTCGTCGGCGAGGTGCGCGAGCAGGATATCATCGGCCGGGAGCGGGAAGGCCCAGGCTAGGGCGCGCGCGAGCACGAGCCGCTCATGGGTGAGGTCGGAGGTGGCGAGGTCGGCCGCGGTCCCGACCGCCTGCAGCTCGGGCAAGCCGTTGAGGCGGAGTGCGAGCTGCCGAGCCAGCTCTTCCAGCTCGGTCTGACCGTGACTGGCTCGCGGCCACGCACGCTCCGGTGACGACTCGGTCACCGGTGACGGCTCGGCGGCCGTCGCCGGGATGGCGCCCGCGCTGACCGCGGCGATGGTGGCGTTGCTGAGAATGGCGCGCAGGCGCGCCCAGGACTTCTGGTTCGACATTCGAAACCTCGCGGCGCGGGGCCGCACAGACGACGATCACGAGATCGCCGCGAAGGGGGGGACGAGAGCGACGGACGTGCTCAGGTCACCGGCGGTGAGGTCTTCGGCGCGAACGGCAGAACGTCGACAGCGACGGCAGCTCTCTCGGTCAGCGGCAGCGGCGACCCGGTCAGGGCCTCCGGACGCGCGAACGGGTCGGCCGCCACGGCGACCAGTGCCGCGAACTCCGGGAGTTCGTCGATCGCGAGCGCCGCGATCGGGGCCTCGCGGGGCGCACAGGCCAGCTGCGGCGTCTCTAGATCGTTGGTTTCCCTCGGAGCCGAGGCTCCGGCCGCCGCCGCCACGCTCGCCAACAGGGCGGCGAGCGCAAGCCTCGACCACAGGAACGCCATCGCACGCACCGTGGCCATGCGCTCGTCGTCCGTCAAGCGCTATCTCTGGAGCATGTAGATCGAGTTCACCAGGCGTGCGGTGATCACCGGTGTGGGCGCTGCAGTGCTCGGGTGCCGCCGCGGCGGCGAGGTCGTGGGCCGCGACTCCGCCGCCACCGTGCAGCCGCCGGCGGGACCGCCACGAGCCTTGGTGACGCCCGGTGACCCTGGTGCGGCCTCCGCTAACGTTAGCGCCATGATCCGGCGCCCGATCCCGTCGACCGGCGAGCTGGTTCCGGCGGTCGGGCTGGGCAGCTGGCAGACGTTCGACGTGGCGGCGAACGAGGTGCCCATGGTGCAACCAGTGCTCACCCGCTTCCTGGCTCTCGGCGGGCGGGTGGTGGATTCGTCGCCGATGTACGGCCGCGCCGAGGCGGCCATTGGCCAGATGCTTGCCGTCGCGCGCGCGGCCGACCGGGCGGCCCCGACCCCGTTCCTCGCGACCAAGGTGTGGACCCAGGGCGGGCGCACCGGCCAGGCCGAGATGAAGCGCTCGATCGAGCGCCTCGGGGCCCCACGCCTCGACCTGATGCAGATCCACAACTTGCTCGACTGGCAGACCCACCTGCCCACATTGCGGGCGTGGAAGGCGGCCGGCACGTTCCGCTACATCGGTGTGACTCACTACCAGCACGGCGCGTTCGACGAGCTCGAGCGCATCATCCGGCGCGAGCGCGTCGACTTCGTGCAGCTGCCGTACTCGGTCTCCGATCGCGCCGCGGAGCGGCGGCTGCTCGGGGCGGCGGCGGACGCCGGCGTCGCGGTGCTGGTGATGCAACCGTTCGACACCGGGGGGCTGTTCGATCGCGTGCGCGGCAAGCCGGTGCCGGCGATCGCGACCGAGCTCGGCTGCACCTCGTGGGCGCAGCTGTTCCTGAAGTGGCTGCTCGGCCATCCGGCAGTGACGTGCCCGATCCCGGCGACCTCGAAGCTGCGCCACCTCGAGGACAACATGGGCGCGCTGCGCGGGCCGGTGCCCGACGACGCCCAGCGCGCGGCAATCGTGCAGGCAGTCGGCTGAGCCAGCGAGCCTGGCGCGCGCTCACGGCGCTCGTGATCAACGTCGTGCGCGGGGCGGCCATGTCGGCACCGCCACCGCGTGGAGACGCGCGGCCTAGCTACAGCTTGCCCGGTAATTCGGGCCAGTCCTCGACGGAAGTGTCAGGGGCGGCGGCGACGATCTCCTCGTCACCCGTGCAACTCGAGGAGCGCCCCCATGGCAACGTCCCGT
>JBKJLC010000109.1:0-14986 GCA_046597055.1 Kofleriaceae bacterium
TGATGGTGCGACGACTCGGTGCATCCATCGATCTTCACGCCGAACCTCGAAAATGCGACGCGCTGCATCCATCGATCTTCTCGGCGAGGGCGCCATCAGGAAACGAGCCCGCTCTCACCCAGCTGGCGCCAGCACGTCGCGAACAGTCGGAGCCGCTGACCGCCGGTCCGACGTCGAAGCAGCTGCAGCGACAGCCAACGCTCGCCTCCCCGAGATCGGGCCCCGCGTGCATACCGTCGCGCGCGCTTCACGCCCGCGCCGCCCAGAACCCGATCCTGCCGGGGCCTCGGCCTGGCCGAGCCACGCCGACCCCTACGACGCTCGCGCGTGCGAAGCCGCCCCCGTGGGTTTGATTGAACGACCGACCGCGGGACCGGTGGATCACTAAACCGCCGCCACCGAGCAGCTGCGCCGCGGCGAGGTGGATCTCGAAGCTGCCGCCGATCGGATCAGATCTAAGCCGCCGCTGAAGCTTGCGTGGACCCGCTCGAGGAGTTCGACGCATCGCGCGACGTCGTCGTCGGTGCGTCGTCGTAGAACGCTGACCACTCACACACTCTAGTCGCAAGCGGTCTTCCACGTCGGCGTCGCGATGCAGACCCTGAAGTCCTGCGCTTTACCGTAGTCGCTGCCGCCGAACAGGACGGGCGCAACGCAGTTGGGAGACGTGGCCTCGATGCAGTCTGCGTTGACCTTGCAGGGGCGATAGCACTTCCCATCGCCGCAGCCCTCGCAGGGCGTGCCGGGAGGGTATGGGCAAACGGAGTCAGAGTAGAATCCAGCAGGCCGCAGCGGCGTCGCCGTCGTCAGCAGCCTCGACTGCGCTGTCGGGTGCCGTCGCTCAGTCGCGTCGGTGCAACCCGCCATGAGCGCGACCAGGCAGGCAGAGTGCTTCACGGCAGAGAGCATGGCTCGGTCCTTTGCGGCTGCAAGGAAACACTCGATGCGTGATTCGCCGCGCTCGATCCGACGACGCGCGGCGGTACCGCAGGTGCTCACCCGTCAGTCGCGAAGCAAGGCTCCGGGAAAGGCACCGGCACGGTCACACGTCCAATCCTGACTGGCACGGGCACAAACAGCGTAACCAGGCGCTGGGCGAATTTCGCGCGCGTTGGTAGCCGCTCGCCGTTCTGCGACACAATCGCAGTGGTGTGCGAATAGCCAAACCGCGGACCTCAACGGTGCCAACGTGCGTTCCTCTGAGCGCCCTACGGCGCGCCCTGCCGAATCCGCCGCTCCATCCAGTACGACGAACCCCAAACCAAGACCACGAGGACGGCGGTGCTGGTGGCGGTCACAATATCTGCGCCGCGACTGACGTTCACGATCGCGCAGACGACGACGCCGACGCGCACCACCCACGCGAGGCGAAGGCGCGCAAGCCGCCGCGCTCGCATACCCGCACCAGCCTCCAGCGGAGATCAGGAGCGCGCGATGGCTCCCATGGTGACGATGTTCGCCGCAACGACCAGCGCGATTGCGAGTGACGTTCGTGACGAGCGCGTCACGGCGCGACGTGAGACCGACCGCGTACGCGATCGTGGCCGCGGCAAGTACGTGAAAACCGAGCCACCCACCGATGAACCGGCGTCCCTCCTGCTCTTCGCGCGCAGGGACATCCATCCCAAAAAAGTGTTGGAAAGTGCGTCCGATGGCAACTGCCGTCGTTTGGATCGCGGGCGCTCGTGCTGCGGAGATGGTAGTTCGCGGGCGCCGCGAAGGTGAAACGCGCGCCGTGTATGATCACTTTGACGGTCGGGGTGGAAGACGCGCCGGCGTTCCGACGCACGCCCAATACGAAGATCTTGGCGACGGAGGCCTGCGTCCTGGCAGCCTTTCTACCCGCGGAGCACTCGCTCGACGAACGCGGTCTTGCCGTCCGTGTACGCCTCGCGATCCTCCGCGAAGCGTGCGGCCAGTGATCTCTTCAAGGATGCGTAGTCAGCGGCGAGCGTCGGGTTGCAGCGGAGAGCGTCGCGGAAGGCGAGCTGCTTGGCCCATCTCGGCGAGTGCGCGTCGAGCACATGGAGATGTGCTTCGCGCTTTCCACCGCTCGCCCTCACGAAGAACTTTCGCCAGTCGCGACCGTCGAGATCGGGCGGGACATGGCTCCAACCCTCGGCCCCCAGCGCTGCCAGCATGTCCTCTCCGACATCAGCGAGGACCTGCACGCGTGCCATGACGTCGATGATCGGCTTCGCCGCCAGGCCAGCGACGGCTGTCGAGCCGATGTGCTCGACCTCCGTGACTCCCCACGCACCAAGAAGCCATCGTAGTCGCGCGCATTCCGTCTCTCCGCGCGTGAGCCAGTTTGGATCGGCGTCTTCAACGACAACGTGCTCGAACGCCCAAGGCGGCGCAGGCGGCATGGCAGTCAGGATACCGGCGCCTAGCGGGCGTCGGATGCGACCGACCGCAAGCCAGTCCATGTGAAGCGCGAACTGTTCACGTTGGTCCGATGAACTTCCTAAAAATTTAGATCCGCTCTCCCCGTCCGCCGCCGCGAGGGAGAACCTCGCGGACCCGAGCGGGACGACGTTCGATGCGGAACGAGCCGCCGGACGTACCCGCGAGCTTGAAGTTTGGTTCGAGCGTGGAGTCCGAAATGATTCGCTTCGCTGTGCCCGGTACGAACCCGAGCTCGCTGTCGAGTTCGGTGAACCGGTAAACCCTCTGCGTCGCTCCGCTCGTCCTGGCGGCGTTCGATGCCCAACCTTGCAGGTGCAAGACCGCCTCGTCATCGTCGACGATCGTCGCCGCCGAGACACTTTCGGCGGCCGATGCAGCCGCGAGCGGCGCAAAGGGGTCGTTGACACGCGGCAGGTCCTTCACGCAACTGACGAAGTCACCGACACGCTGAAACTGCAGACTGTCGTTGACCGCGCATCCCATTGCCTTGAGCGTGTGGGCCAACGTGGTGCGGGGACCCGTCGCGCTGTTGCTCATGCGAAACACGTGGATCCCGTCGACGTCCGTGAAGAGTTGCGCCTCTCCGGCGATGACGAACGCGAAGCGGTCGCGATCCCTCGCGAAGGCCATCCCGGCCTCGAAGATGACGTTCGGCCGCGCCTGCCAGCGCGAAATCATCCTCGGCTCCTCGTTCTTGCCGCGGTGCTTCGGATGCAGCGCCGCGAACTCCTCGGGCGTCACCAGAGCGAGGACGGCATGCGCGCGGTCCATACCAGCCTTCACGATCCGCGCGATCTCCGCGGTACCTCCCAACTCCGCCCGGACGCGTTCGAACTCCACGGGTTCGAGTCCCATGGCTCGGAGGTAGTTATTAAACGCATCAACCGCCTCGTCATTGCGGCCGCTGATAACGAACACACGTTTCGCTCTCGCGTCGTCCGAAGCTCGAGGCTTCGGCCAGGCGTCGCCTCGCTGCTGCGCGACGATTGCCATGCCTTTCGGGCGCAATTCGATGCCGGTGCATCCGTACTGCTCGGAGCTGCCAGTCATGGCGACGACGTCGATCGCATCGAGGCGCTTAATAGCAGCTTTGATCTGTCGTGCAGTCCAATCGAGCTTCTTCGCGAATTCCTTCGGAGGCCAATCGCTCTGCACCGTCGCGGGTGTGACGCACCGCGCGACCTCGGACTCGTAGAGGAGCAACAGCAGCGCGTCCGCATCGGCGTTTCCCGTGAGGCTCATCACCCGCGAGGCTATCCCGTTGTCCTCCGCGCTGGGAGTCCCTTGGCCCGGACTGGAGAGGCTCACGGCGTACTTGCCAGAAAGTGCGCCTGCTCTATCGCGGCCTCGGGCGCCCGCGAAGTCATGGTCGCTGTCGAGGGCTGGAAGGGACGGCCTTGATGGCGAGTCGCGGCGGCGTACGCTGTGCTCCGTGCGGCTCTGGACGGTTGTCGCATTCGCGTTGGGGTGCTCGCGGGTGGTCGAGGAACCGCGCGTAGGCGGCGTCACGGGGGATGCGTTCGACGCAGACAGCGACGCCGACCCCAGCGAGGCCGCCGACAGCTTCGACCTCCCCGAGACTGGTGACACCGCGGTCGTCGACACTGTGGTCGTCGACGCGGCCGAGACGCCGGTCGACGCCGTAGAGGCGCCGTTCATCGTTGCAAGCATCCCATCGCCGCGCGCAATTGCCGTCGGAGCCGGCTACGTCTTCGTGACGAGCTTGCCGCTCGACACTCTGGATGCTGCGCTCTATCGGGCGCCAGCCAGCGGTGGCGCGGGCGTCCGAATTGGTTCCGCGACCTGGCCGACGTACGTCGCCGTCGACGCGACCCACGTGTATTGGACTGACCTCCAACGGTATGCGGCCGACCGATCGGCCGAGCCTCTGTCCGGCGCGGTGAGGCGCGTGCCGATCGCGGGGGGTCTCTCGGAGACCTTGGCGAAGGGTCTCGATCGCCCGAACAGCTGCGCGCTCTTCGACGGGAAGATCTACTTCGCGCACGGCTATCCCAAGGGCGCGGTCCTCGGCGTGCCGATCGCGGGTGGGACGTCGACCACGGTCGCGACGGTCGACACGATGCCGTTCTACACCGCCGCCAACACCTCCACCGTTTGCTGGGCGCGCCGCGAGGCGCCGGGCGCAGTGCAGTGCGCGCCGCGCGCCGGCGGAGGGGTGACGACGCTCGTCAACGAGCCAGCGAATTACGTCGCCATCGACGAGACGTATGCGTTCTATTCGCCGGCGGGAGCGCTCAAACGAGTCGCACTCAAGGGCTCCGGACCAACCACGCTGCTCGAGGAAGGTCGGCGATGTGGGGAGCTCGCGATCGACGCGTCAAACGTCTACGCGCTATGCGGTCGAGATGTAGTGCGCGTCTCCAAAGGTGGAGGAGCCGCAACGACGTTGTACACGGGTACGTCGGAGGCGATCGGACTCGAGGGCATCGCCGTGGACGCGACGCACGTGTATTGGACGTCGCCGATGGACAACACCGTCAAGCGGCTCGCGAAGTAGCTTCGCTGACCCGGATGTGCCGCACGTCCTCGCGTTCGGCGATGCACGCAATGCAGCCGATAAGGCGGGTTCGCTCCACGGTCCGCGTTCGGCATCCAGCACGCAACTGTTGGCTCCCCCGCGTCCCCGAGGGGCTCGAACTCCTCCAGCAACGTCGTAGACTGTTGGCGATGCGCGGGTGGCTGTTGCTCGTTGTCGGCGTCGGATGCACGCGTGTCGTCGAGGAGGCGCGAGACGACGCGACACCGGCGACGGACACGGGAGACGCGGCGGAGGAGGGTGTCGTCACAGTCAGCGACGTCGCTCCGGAGACGGCCGACGCCGTCAGCGATGCGACAGAAGAGGTCACCGCTGAGACGGGAACCACGGACGCGAGCACGATGACGGTGGACTCGGCGCTCATGGACGCTTCGGCAGACGCGACGGAGACCCTCGCGCCATCGTCACTTCTCGCGACAGTCCCCTCGCCGCGCGCGATCGCGGTCGCGGGCGGCTACCTGTACGTTACGAGCATCGACTTCGTGACGAAGGTTGGCGCTCTCTACCGCGTACCTGTTGCGGGCGGAGTACCCCTGAAGATCGGCGGGGCAACGTGGCCAACGTACGTTGCTGTTGATTCGACGCACGTGTATTGGACGGACCTCGAGAAGGAAGCGCTGCCGCTATCCGGCGCAATTCGCCGAATGTCACTCACGGGAAGCCTGACCGAGACACTCGTGAAGGATCTCGATCGACCGAACAGCTGCAGTCTCAGCGGCGGTCGAGCGTTCTTTGCCCATGGGTATCCCACCGGCATCGTGATGAGCGTGCCGACGACCGGCGGAGCACCGATGACGATCGCGAGCGCCGAGGGCTGGGCTGCGTATGCCTCGGCGAATTCCACGGCGGTGTGCTGGTCACGCAAGTCCCTGCTCAAGGTGCAATGCGCGCCGCGCGGCGGCGGGGCGACCACTACCGTCGCCAGCGAGGGAGCGATCGCAGTGGCCGTCGACGAGTCGCATGTCTTTTATGGATCCGGCGCGTTGAAGCGTGTGTCGCTGACCGGCGGGGTTGTGCTCACGCTCGATGACGGTCATGGATGCGCGACAGACATCGCGTTGGACGCGACGAACGACGAACGTTTACGCCACGTGTTTCAAGTCGATCGTCCGCGTGTCCAAGTCCGGCGGCGCGTCGGCAGTGCTATCGAAGGACGTCGCGGACGACTTCGGTTCGGCGGGCATCGCCGTTGACGCGACCCATGTCTATTGGACGTCGCCGGCGGACAATAGTGTCCGACGGGTCCCGAAGTAGGGGCTGGACTGAACTGCTACTGACCGTGACCGGCACAAGCTTCATTGCAAGAGCCTCCCCCTCCCTTGGGCGTGATGCAGGTGGGAAACGCTGCTCCGTAAAGCTTGCACGGACATTGCGCCGGCCCGCACGAAGTGTTCGCCGCTCCCGGCACGGGCCTCCCGCGAATGTGCACGAAGTCGCACGCGCTGATAACAGCACACACCGCCATGGCGGTGACCGCGGCAAACGCAAAGGTGCACCGCCCGAACGTCACTTCATCCGCCCATCACAGAGCGGACCAGACGCGCACCCAGCCTCGCTGGCGCTCCACCAGCGGCGACGCGCCGCCATCCCGCTGCTCACCCTGACAGCACACGCCAGCGTCGGCGTCGGGCTTGGGTGACGCGATGTCGGAGGCGACGTCGCCCGCGGGGTTGATCGATGCCTCCGCTGCGCCGGGAGGCGCCGCCGTCTCGCTGCCGCATCCGAGCAAGGCGGCGAATGTAAGGATGTTGGGAGCCACAACCCAAGTCTACTTGTCTCTCGGAGCTCGGCCCGCGTCAGTACGTCGGCGGCCCCAGGCCGGCGATGGGCCGTCGGACAACCGACTTCAGCTCGCTCGACCCCGACGACCCGCGATCCCCGACGACCAGCGCGATCTCCTTGGAGGTGACGTACGCGGTCATCATCCATCGATCCTCGGGCTCCGGGGCGACGACCCACCGGGCTCCGTCAGATAGGCGCACGAGCAACGCGCGAAGTTCATCTAGCACCACCACCGCATAGCCGTCGTTCGCCACAGACGCTCCGGGCGTCGCGACGTCGAGATTCGCTAGCAAGCGCGGTCGAAACGCTGAGGCACGGGAAGCGGCGGCTGCCGCCCATAGGGTCGGCCGTCCCCCCCCACTCAAGCCGATCCACACAATGGTCCCAGTGGATGGATCGACCTGAGGTGGGTAGGACATCTCATCGTGGGTGTGGAGCTTCTCCACTGCGCCGTTCTCGTCGATGAATGCAATCCCATACGGCCACTTGTGCCAAGACGCGATCGCCCCCCCGGCAACGGCAGTCGCCAATGCAATCGGTGGGGAGTCGGGAGTCACCTTCTTGATCACCGCGTGCGTCGCACGGTCCACTACCGCGATCGAGTGCACAGCGAATTCTTCCGACGTGGCCAAGTAGATTCGTCGCTCGCCGACCGTGATGCCTGTTAGGCGACCCTCGTAGCTATCGATTTGGTCGTTGCTGAGATCAAACACATCGGTCGGCGCGGCGGGGCTGCCGTAGGGCACGGTGATGAAGCGATGTAGATTCGGACGGCCAGCAAAGATTGCCCCGACGACGGCGTCCGCAGAAGCCGGAAAGAGCCCCGCGCTGCACTGGCCAGTGTTGACCGCGAGAAGAGCCAACCGAGGGATGGTCACCGGCGACTGCACTATCGAGAGAAACGGACGCGGCTTCGCATCGTAGGGAAACACACGGCTGTACTCGTAGACCTCCTCTCCGGATGGCTGACGCGCCATGCTCTCCGACGCGTGCACGCGCTCGAGCCATCCCCCGGCCCACGGCGTCGCGAGCCGCATACACCCGACGCGCCCACTCGGGCACGGCGACCAGTCGTCGGCGAGATCCGTCGCCGGCGAGCGTGCCAGCCAGATATTCGGGCACTCGGGAAGGCCCGGCACGTTCGACCAGCTCCCGTCGAGCGGAGGCGGCGCCGCGTCGAGTGGCAGCGACCACACATCCGCCGAGCTCGTGTCGGCGACCTCGGCCACGGTCTCCGGCGCATCGCTGTCGACGCCGACCATCGCGTCCTGCGCAGACCCCTCAGGCGACACGCGGCCGCAACCGGCGAGGGCAAGAGCCGCGAGTACCGTCAGGCGCACGCGGTCAGTCTACTTCGCGCCGGCCTGCGCGGCCGCGGCTCCGGATTTCGTGGCTACACGTCGGCCGCGTCCTTATCGGCGTCGCCGGCGTGGTCGTTTTCACGGCGCAATGTCGAGCAGCAGCTCTCGCTCGGCGGGTCCCGCGAGGCACTCGCTCATCACCTCGCGATGCTGCTTGTCGATCGCGAACGTCGACTTCGCAAACGCAGCGTTCACCTTGTCGAAGTCGTCGGCCTCGATCGCGTAGACGACGACCGGCCCGTCGGACGTCATAAGCAACGACGCTGTTTCGTGACGAACGCCCTCGTGCCGCAGCGTTTCGAGCGCCTCCTCGCGCCGCGGGCCCCCGGCCTCGGTGAGCCACGCGCGCAGTCGGTCGACCTTGTCGGGATGAACCTTCATGAATCGGACACGAATCATTTCTCGATGGTCGCATCGAACGCTCGCCGCCGCACGCGCCACCGTCTCGGCCACGAGCGGGCTTCGCGGCCGACATTCTCACGCCACGACGAGCGCCACGCATCGACGGCATCGTGCATCGTCGAAGGCGATGGCCCGCAAGTGCGATCCGCTACCCTCCTCGAGCAACCACTGCTGCAGGTCGATGAGCGTCAGCTTCGCGTTTACGTGCTCGACGAGCGGAGCCGGCGCCGAGCGATGAGCGCCCTGAACGACCATAAGGGCTCAGGGTGGTGCGGGAGCGACCGCGCGGATCGTCACGCGAATATAGTAGTTGGCACAACTGTCGTTTTTCAGAACGACCTCATCCTCGTTTTGTAGGAGCTTCAGCGCCTGGTTGCCAGCAGCATCGGTGAGACCGCCCCCTCCGGGTCGCTCAGGGAATTCGGAGAAGGACAGCTCAATATCGGTCTTCAGCGGTCGTACACCAAGGCGGTGACGAAGATGAAGCGTTGTCGCTCCCGTGAAGGGCACCAACGGCCCCGCCGCCGGCGAACTCTCCCAGAGGAGAGTGCCGCCGGCGCGATGCAGCGTTCCCTTGTCGAAGTACAGCTCACTCGGTGGGCATGGCGACCCGCACCCTTGCACCCACAACGTGCTGGCGAGCGTGATTGCGACGGGAATGCGACTGATCATGCTATTCAGATTCACTTCACGAGTCGACGCGCGCGGATGCATCGCCACGAGCGTAACTCCGCGGGGAGTTTGCATGCGTTGAGTCGTCTACGGACTGAGCCCCGGAGCCAACACCCGAACCGGGATGTTCGTCGCGTTCGCCGAAGCGCCGATGACGACGCCGTAGTCGTTGTTACCCCAACACCAGACCGCATCGTCCGCGGTCCTCCCGCAGACGGTGGTGCCGTTGCCTCTTATCTCGACGATGGGTGGCAGGCCGGTCACGACCGCCGGAGTCGTCCGCGGCAGGGTCGTCGCGTCGCCCAGCTGTCCGTCGCGGTTGTCGCCGAGACAATGCACCGAACCATCCGTGAACCGCGCGCAGATGAAACTCTCGCCGCCAACGACTTGCTGCGCCTCGCGTATTGCTGCAACGCGGACCGGCGTGCAGTGCGCGCCGCAACGTCCGCCGGTGATGCTGTCGATATTGCCCCAGCAGTACGGATCGCCGTTCCGCGCGAGCGCGCAGGAAGTGTGACTCAGCGAGAGCTCCGCGACCGGCACCTCGATCGTGAGGCGATGCGGCGGCGAACACGTAGCTCCGGACGAGCCGTCGCATGGTGGCGCGTCGCCTGTGCCGGCATAATCTCCGTCGCCCCAGCACACGACATCGCCGCGCATCCGAATGGCGCATGCTCCCCACGACGCGACGACAATGTTCCGCACCTCTTCGCCTTCGAGGAATTCGCTCGGCGGTGACGTGCATAGCGGATAGGGGTCGCCGCACTTCTCACCCGTCGTCCACCCGTCTGCGCGCATCCCCACGCAAACGAGCTTGTGCTCGTGGGTTATCGCGCAGACCGCGTCCGACGACGAGATTTCGAGCATGGTTGGCCAACGTTCGGTGATCCTGCGACGCCCCCCCCAGCACTCGCCCACGCCGCTCGTCAACACCGCGCACGACGTCCCGCCGGTGTCGATGGAGCGCGCCCGTTCCGCCAAGGCGACCACGTGCGGTGGTGGGTGAACGCCGCGCCACTCGCCACCGCCCCAACAAAGGACGCCACCGTCGCGGCGCAACACGCACGCTTCGGACGACGTGACCGCAAGCCGTCGCTCCGTCGGCTTCACGGTTGAGGGAATCGGGGGCGCGGTTACCGCGACGTCGTCGCTCCGTAACTCGCTGCGCGCGCCGCACGAAGCGAGCGTGGCGATCAACGCGCGAGCGGCCGCGCGAGGAAAGTCTGGCCTGAAGCGGCGCACATGAGCAGTCTACGATCACGGGAGAATCTGCGCAGGACGTTGCGTGAATGGACGCATGCTTCGCGCATTCGGTGTCGACCAGTTCACTTCTGCTACGACTCTCCGCATCGTGTATCGCGTCGCGGTCGCTGTCTTTTCGTCCTTCGCGTTGACCATCGCGCCGGCGATCGCAAACGCATGCAAGCCGTCGCCTCGGCCGGCCCTGGGGTGCACCCGACAATGACGCGCGACTCCCCGAGAACGCTCCCGGCCTCGTCTGGCAGGGTCGAGGCTTGCCCGATGGAGCCAAGCTCACGCTCGACGACGCCGAGATCATCCTCGAGCCCAAACCGCTCACCGACGCTTCGCTCCTCGTTCCGCAAACGCCGCTGATCTCCGGACGCTTGTATGTATTCAGCTACTCGGACTCGTGGGGTGTCGTCGCGGTCCACCGATTCACGGCCACCCCTGCGGCAGTGACGCCTCGAGTGATCGGCAGCCTTCAGGCGAGCGCGTCGCGGCAAGGGCCGTTCACCGTTTCGAGCGGCGGGGGATCATGCACACTCGACATCGACGCGGCAGTAGCCGATCTGGAAATCAATCCGTCACCCGAGCTGGCACCATGGGTCTCCGTCACCCGGTTCACGACCCTGGTCGACGGAAAGGTGTGTGGACACACTCCCGCTTCGGTCGAACGGATCGGCCTGCGACGAGCACCTACTCCATGGAGCACGGGGCGAGGATCGTTGGCCAGATCTTCGCGTACTGCGGTGAGGGCAAGCCCCAGGGCGACGCTGGGGTGTCACCGGGGAAGCATCGCGTCACGGCTGTAGCGGAGATCGCGGGCTTGGCGGTGCAACTGCCGCTGTCTGGCGTTGACATCGACTTGACCTGCGCTCCGCGGGACGGGGAATCCGCCGGCGGCTGCTCGTGTGGCGTCGTCCCACGATCTCAGCACGAAGCCTTTGGTGCGAGCCTCGCGCTCCTCATCGCCGCTGCATGGAGGCGTCTGGTAGTCCGGCATGGGCCTCGCTCCCTGCACCGTAAGCAAGGTCGGGTTCGATGGGACCCGCGAACAGACTGAGCGTGGGCGCGCCTGATCACCGGGCTCGAAGAACGCGGAGACGTTAGCGAGTAGCCATTACCGACGCGCTTCTCCTACCCTTCCGCCGTGCATAAGCTCCTTATCGCCTGCGTGCTCCTTGGTTGCGGCGCTCGTGTGATCGACGCCGGCCCCCCGCCGACCGACGCGGCCCTCGCCAACGACACCTCCTCGCCGAGCCCCGGCGCCGACACCGCGCCCATCCCCCCCGAGGCAACCGACGCAGGCCCCACCGATCCCCCGCCGCCGGAAGAGGACGCGGTCCCGCCGGAGCCCACGATGTCATTGGCCGAGTGCTTCGGCGACATGGGCAAGTCCAACCCGTCGACTCTCAAAGACCTCCTCTACAACTACGCCACGTGCAAGGGCAGCGCTGGCTGCTTCTGGCAGTTCCGGTTCAACGTCGGCTGCAACGCCGAGTTGACGCTCTCGGGTTCAATGATGGTGCGCACCGCCACCGTGAACGACGACGACTGCAAAGTGCTGCGCAATTGGTCAACGAGCGACCGTTTGCTCAACGCGCTCAACATGTCCTCCGCAGAGGCCAAGGCCTGCATGGCCTCGCTCGACACCACCCGCGCCGAGGACACGATCGTCGGCGGCACCCCATACGGGATGAAGACGTACTACTGCCCGGTGGAACCCTTCACGACGCACCGCCGGTGTATGCAGATGGTGATCGCTAAGTACTTCCCGCCAAAGTAGCCCGCGCCTCGTCAGGCTGTGAATTGGTGACGCAAGCCACCTTAGGGTTTAGGGCTTTCGCGCGCAGCGGATTCCGGTCCACTCCGCGCGTCGGTTGGCGCCGCTGTTGCCGCGCTTGCTGACGAGTACGTCGTTCGCGTCGCCGCCGGCCGCGCCTCCGCGGATCATCCGGACGTCTTCTCCCGGCGCGTACGTGAACGCACAATCGACGCACGTCGTCTCGTTGTACGTGCCCTTGTAAAAGTCGATCGTCCACTCGGCGACGTTGCCGACGAGATCGCTGTGGCCCCACTTGCCGTCGCCGAGGGGTGAGTGCGTCCCGACGTTTTTCGCGTCGGTGCCGCATGGGCTCCCGCAGTAGGTCGCGTGCGCGCTGGTGATGGTCGTCGCTCCCGGCGGATACGCGACCGACCAGGGATACGCGCGCTGCTCCACGCCGCCGGCCGCTGCGTAGTTCCACTCCGCCTCCGACGGCAGGAAGCCGCCATCCCAGATGCAGAACGCATAGGCGTCGAACCAAGTGACCTGGTTGATGGGCTTCTTTTCGTTCCCGCCGGGCAGCGACGTCCATGTCGGGCGATACGACGGATCCGTCATTCCGCTCGTCGTGACGAGGTTCTTGTCCCAGGTCGCCTTGTCGGTCGGGAAGCGCTCCAGCGTCGTAAAGGCCGGGTCCCAGCCGGGCTCGTACCCCGACGCTGGGCCGCTCAGTCCGAGGCCGCCGTTCAAGTGCGAGTGCTTGCCGGATCCCGCCGCCGGCTTCCAACCAGCGGTCACCGCCGCGACGTACGAACGGAACCGACCGACGCTCACCTCGTATTTGTCGAGTCGAAAGCTGCTGATCTGCGCCTTCCACTTGGCGTCGGTGTGATTGGTCGTGAGGCCGTCGTAGCTGCGACTGAACGTCGCCGCAGAGATCCCCGAGACCAAGAGGCTCGTGCAGCAATTCTCCAATCCGCTCGGTCCGCAGTTGGTGCGCCCATCACCAGACGTCCCGCAGGACCCGGCGCCCGAGAGGCCCCCCTCGGCGGTGTCGGGGCCGCTGTCGATGGGCGACATCGAGTCGGTGGTTCCCGTGTCGACGGCCGTGTCGGTCGAGACGGCCACGTCGGTCGCGGTGTCGGGGCCGACCCCCGTGTCACCGGTGGTGCCGCAGACACACGCGCTGTAGGTGCCATCCCCGCTGCACGTCTGGACGCCGCTCTTGCCGTCGACGCACAGGCACGCGGCGGTCGACCCCGGAATGCACTTCGGCGGTCCCGCCTCTTCGGACGACGAACACCCGAGAACGATTGCCCACGCAGCGAGAACGCCGCGTCGTGTCCTTGATGCCCCCATCGTAGTCAATCTAGCAGGACGGCTCCGTCAGGCATTGCCATGCTTCGCTTGAACGCCGAGTGGGGGAACGAGCGCGGTGCGCGACACATTCTCGGTGCTACAATTTTTCCACGTGAGGTTCGCGATGGCGCTGATGCTGGCCGGGTGCGGCGCGCGCCTCAGTGCGGTGCCCGACGTCGATAGCAGCACCATCGACACCGGGGCCTCGGAGCCGGAGGCAGGGCTCGAGGCAAGCACTCCCGATGCTTTCGTGCCCGACGTGGTCGAAACGGAAGCACCCGCGTTCGACAGCGCGATGCCAGACGTCCCTCCGTTCGATGCAGCCGCGCCGTGCACCACATCGATCACGGGAGCCGAGCCGGTCGGCGTCTCGCTCGCGGGGGCGGTGCGGTTCGACGATCCGAGCTTCCCCGAGTCCCGCACCGTGACCGCGCTCCTCTTCCTCCCAAAGGGTCGCGTCCCGGGCGCGCGGGTGATCCTCGCGCGTCCGAAGACAGGGCGACCGGGTTGGGACGTCACGTCATCCAACCTGGACGCGTCGTTGGGCGCAAAGCTCACGGTCACCGATGAGCACTGCGGCGATGCAATCGAGGGGACGCTCCTCGGGCCCGACGACGGAATCCTCGCGCGTGTGAAAGTCAATCCGACCGCCCCGTGGGCGGACGCTGTCGTGACGAAGCCAGGGTCGGCGAAGCTTTGTTCGAGCGGTCCGATCAAGACACCGATGCTGCAGGTGCCCGTCTGTCACTGGCCACTCCGATCCGCGTAAACCGGGACCGGAGTTCGACGGGGAAGTTCGCCTGATCGCGGAGGCCGTGTAGGTCTCGACGCCGATCGCCGGACACGACGAAGGCCGGGAGCTTGCACCTCCCGACCTCCTTTGCCCCGCGGGCGCGAGACGGGCCGACCTTCACGCGTTCCTCGGGATAGGGCCAACCTTCCGGCGATCGCCCCGCGGGTTTGGACGATCATCGTGGCGCTGCGTGCGCATCGTGCCGAGTGCAATTCAGCGTCTGTCGCCGTCACGACCGCGGTCAGATCTACTGCGGCGTTGCGTGTCGACGTTTCGCTCGGCGAGCAGTCGAGCAACGCGCACGTGCGCTTCATCGCGCGAGCGTCGAGGGTCGCCTCGATCACCGCGATCACCAGGCCGCGTACCGTGCTCGCCGGCTGGCGCGCGTGAGGGATCCCCCTGACGAGCAGTTGGCCGTCGCGGGCATGGTGCGCTCGCCCGAGCGTGCGTCGTCCTCCGCGACGGAGCCGATCGTCACGCCGGCGGAAAGCCACGACGATGCCCAGTCCGATCACGGTGACCATCTCACCGGAGCCCACGCGCGTGAGGATCCTCGCGACGCAGTGCGAGCGCGACATCCTCAAGGCGGTGCTCGCGCCTGCGAGCCGCATCCACCCGCGTGCGGCGGCGACGCTGCTCGAGGG
>JBKJLC010000154.1:0-6148 GCA_046597055.1 Kofleriaceae bacterium
AGTTCTTCGGCGTCGTCCCATCGACGTTCTTGATCAGACCGACCACACCGTCCGCGTGCGCGGTGTTGCTCGTGCTCTCCGTGTTCTGCGTCGCGGTAACAACCACCGTGTCGAACGAGGTCTTCGCGCGATGCTGCTCCTCGACGCAGACCTTTACCGAAGATGATCCCAAACCGATCGCCGCGTGCGCCTGCGGGAGGCGGATCGTCGCGCCCCACTGCGAGGCGGAGCCCCATGGGGTCGACGCCGGGGTGCCCGGATACAGATCGACGCCGACCTGCGCCACATGGGCGAGCGCGGCCACCTGCTTCACCTGTGCGGCGGTCAATCGCGCGCGGAGCATGGGTCCGCTCGCATCGCCGAACTCCACGCCCGAGAGCTTGGCCGCGAAGTCGCGGACCGGTTTGACCGACGCATCGAGCGCGTTGGCGACGTGCGTGCGGAACGAGCTCGCCGATGCAGTCGTCGTGAGATCTTCGCGCAGCGGATACGTCACCGAGACATCGGTCCAGATCCACACCCAACGGCGGTCGGTCGGCGACGCGCTCGCGACCCAGGCCGAGAGCTCCGGCCGGAGCTTTCCGTATTTCGTGCGCGCGGCGGTCTGCTCGTTGGCGAGGAGCGTCGCCTCGTCGCGCATCGCACCCGTTGCGTCGATGGTCACGGCGCGGAGCGTGCCGTCCGCGGCGCGAAGCTTCGCGGATGCGGCCGCGATTTTCGTCTCGGGCAACAACAGGCGCGTGGAGTGGAGGACCACGCAGCCGGGGCAGGCGGCGGCGGTCGTGAAGCGCTCGGGGGTGAATGAGCCCGCTGCTGCGGGACCTGCATCGCCCGTGAGCGCCTGCGACTGCGCAGCGGTGGGGCGCGGATCGTCGGTCTTCGCAGTGCAGCCAGCGATGACGGCGAAAACGGAAATGGCGAGAAGAGAAGCGCGCGACATCGGGACCCCACGGGTCAGCACCCGCTGATCGCGAACGCTGTGTTGTCCCGCCGGGGTATCAGCTTACGGCGTTCCGATTCAATCGAGATCCGGTCAAGACGGAGAATTCGTAAAAGGCACCCTTGGTAACCAGACCGCCTTTAGCCACAATTCGCGCACCGAAAACGGGCGCATTCTCGTTTCTCGCGACAACGGCATCCCCCTGGAGGGTGATGCCTGGCGCCGGGACTTTACTGCTCTGCATCAAGTTCCGCATCGGCAACGGGAGCGCGCCGCATCGGCGCAGTGGTCTGCGTGCGCGTCGTCTCCGCGTAGGTGTAGTTGCTCGCTCCGAGCAGTTCCTCGCGCTGGCGGTGACAGCACGCTGACTCCGTCATCCTCGGCGTCCTCCCGAGCGAGCCGACCGCCTTCTGCAACGGTAAACGAGAAGTGGACATTAATCAGCGCACCCGAGGAATCTCTATCGATATCGGTGCCATGTCCGGGTGCTCGAGGAGCGGCGCCACCTCGCTCGGATCAAATTTCGCGAGCTGTCTCGTCCAATACTTACGGTCGGCCGGCGTCGGCTTCACCCCCGTCGCCAGAGCGTGCGACTTCATCACCACCGCGGCGGTGAAGATCCGGCTTCGGCGCATGACCCCAAGCCACACGCCGTTGCAGTGACGGCTCGCATCGCGAAGTTGCGGGCGACCGCGGCGACGGCGGGTCTCGAGGACGAGAAGGCTTTGCACCATCCCGAAGGCATAGGACAGCTCCGCGGTGGTGACGCCGAGTGTGGCGGCGGTAGCGTTGGACAAGTCGAGTGCGGCGGCGCGACGGCGGAGGTCGATGTCGACGATCGCGCGCAGCCAGGCGACGGGCGCGTCCGACAGCTGTTCGCCGATCGACCCGTAGTAACCAATCTCGCTTTCGATCTCAATCGCCATGCCGCTCCTCATCCCCATTGCAAAGGAGAACTGCTCGGCGAAGAAGTGAAGATATGAGAGCGCGCCCTGGAGTTTTGCCGGCAGCGGGTCGATCAACAACGCGGAGCGCTTGCTGCGCACGGCGTCGGCGACGCCGCGCACGATGCCGTGGTTCCAGTGGTCCTTCACGTCCTCAAGTGTGCCGAGGGCATGCGACATGACGGCGTGGATCAGCTCGATTAGCGAGACGCGCCGAGGAGCTCGGGGCTTTCGGTTGTTCGGCTTTCCGTTGGGAGGACGCGGTGTCATTTGCTGGGGTGTAGCGCTCAGTGCGGCATCGGCCAAATGACGTTGGTCTGCACCTCCACGATCGGCTGACCGGACAGCTAGTGATTAATGTCCCATTGCTCTCGATCCTCGCGGCGGCCACTCCTTCAGGATGCCTCGAAACAAACGTGCGCCGTACGGCGCACTTCCAACCGGTCGGGTGGGCGCCGCCCTTGTCGCGCTCTTCCAGCACTTCAACAGCAAGCTCTTCGACGGTGCGCTCCCCGCCGACGACGTCATCCTCACGATCTCGCGCAAACGCTTCGCGCGCGGCTTCTTTGCCGCAACTTCGTGGCGCCAATCCCGCGGCAAAACGATCCACGAAATCGCGCTGACACCGGGCGGCTTCGCGAACCGGTCTCGGCGCGAAACTGCGAGCACGCTCGTCCACGAGATGGCGCATTGTTGGCAACAGATCTACGGGCGTCCCGGCAAGAACGCGTATCACAACGCGCAATGGGCGAAGAAGATGGAGCAAGTCGGTCTGATGCCGTCCGATACCGGCGAGCCCGGCGGTGCTCGTCGCGGAGTCCGCGTTACTCACTACGTGATTGACGGCGGCCCGTTCGATATCGCGTTCAAGGCGCTGCCAGGGAATCTCTGGCTCGCTTTCACCCCCCTTGCGGACGAAGCGCCGCGAAAAGAGCGCGTGCCTCGTCGTGATGGGAAGATCGCGTGGTCGTGCGGATGCGGCGAGCGGGCGTGGGGCAAGGCCACGCTCAACATCCGCTGCGACAAGTGTGGTGAGCCCTTCGGTGCCGCGGTGGCTGCGTGATTCTTCTCCGGTAGAATCTGCCGCCGCCAAGGCGCTGCTTCGTGTCCTGACGTTCGCAGCGACGATCTGCGTGGGCGGCAAGATGGAGATCGCCAACGTCCCGGCGAGGCGTCAACGTCCGCCGTACGGCGTACTTTCAATCGCTCACGTGCCCGTCGTTGCGTCCAACGCCGACCGTTTCGACTCTATCCTCCTCCGATGCCTGCCCCTCGCGGCCCGAGGACTCCGAAGCCGCCGGCGCCGAACCGCCGCTCGACGGAGGAGGAGATTGTCGAAGCCCGGAACGCATACGAGCGACGCCACCATCGCGCCGTCGAGGTCGACGGCACCGCAGCGGTGATGATGGCGGCCGTTCCCGCCGCGCGTATGTGGCTCGCCGACCGGCTGGAGATCGCGCAGCGCCAGCTACGTCGGAAGCGGTCGATCGCGCCGTGGCCAGCACTCCCCCAGTGGGTCACCAAGCACCTGCAGATCCTAGAGGGGCTTCGTGACCAAAGTGCAGCAATCGAATGGCAGTCGGTCGACGAGTTGCTCGCGTGGGCGCGAATGGATCCGCCCTTCGCAGTGCTTCTCGAGGAGCTGACCCTAGCTGACCGTGTGCGCCGGGCGCTGAACGAGGTCTCGCCACTTCCCGACGATCTGTCGGTTCGCGTCCGCCGCCTCGCCGGCGACAACGTCGACGGCGGCGATGCACGGCACCACGAAGCCATGGGTCATATCGCGCACGCCGTTGCCGTCACCCGCTCCATCGGTGCGTATTGCGGTCTCCGCCGCAGCCTGAGCGGTGAGACGGGTCGCCCGCGCGACTTCGTCGCCGAAAGCTTCGTCGACGCGCTCTTCGTGAGCTGCGCGCATATAGAGCGGCCGGAGCCCACCGTGCAGGACGCCGCTGACATCTGGCTCGCCATTACGAGCGACGGTAGAAGCCGGAAAGCCGTCGCGGCTCGCTTGAAGCACTACGTCGCGGAAAGCCACGACCGCCGCGTGCGTGCCGGCGAATAGCTGCGGACCTGAGCCTCACGTACTCGCGCGCGAGCGCGGACAAGCGTTGAGTTGACCGGCGAGGGCGTGCGCGCCGACGAGGCCAAGAAGCGAGGCTCAACGACGACAGCTACGACGACAACTACCCCGAAGCATGACGATGAACGCGACGAACATCGAAACCGGCTCGGGGCTGTCGCCCCTTCTACGCCGCCGCGGCGAACAGTCGTGCAGATCGACGCGGTTGCGCTAAACCTGCGTGATGCGAACGACCCTCGCGGTCGCGGCCGTCCTGACACTGCTCGCGTCACCTCGCCGTTCCTCCGCGTGTCAGCCGCCGTACTGCTTTGGTGCCGGCATCGTCACGCCGACCGTTCCTGCATCCGCCAAAGCCGTCGCGTTTCGCTCGCTCTGCCGGGCCGACAAGTTGACTGTCGAACGCAGCGACGGATCAGCCGTCGCCGCAGATGTCATTGCGGATCCGTTCGTCAGCGCCCCGAGTTACTGGGTCGTGCCGCGAGAGCCGTGGGCCCCGGGCGAGTACAGCGTGCGGCAGATCCCGCTCTCGGATGGAGGAACGGGAATGGGCGCGTTTACCGTCGTCGCCGCATATCCGCTGCCGAAAACGGCGACGGGTTCCTTCGCGCTGAGCCAGCCGACGCTGGTGGATCTCTCACGCGCGACCGAGTGGCAGTTCTGCACGACGCCCTCCGGCGAAGCGCATTTGACCGGCCAGGCGATGCGTATCGAAGTCACCTTCGACGTCCCCGCCGAGCTCAGAGCCGCCGCGCCGGTCCTCTACTTCCGCACGCTCGTCGATGGCGTAGCGCACGATCCGTTGGCCGCCGAGGCGCAAGCCTCCGCGCAGTCATACGGCCAGGACGGGAGAACTGTGAAGCGCACGATCTTCGCGGCGTGCGAGCCAAGGTCCACGGAAGTGAGCTCGCGCTCACGGTGGTTTGTCTCTGCGGATATTCATCGCGTTCAGCTCGAGGCGATTGTCCTTGGTGAGAAGGGGTACACACTGCGCTGGCCCGAGCAGACCGTCGACCTGCGCTGTGATGGACTCGACGGCACGAGCTCCGATGGCGGTGCTTGCAGCTTCGGTCACGCGACTTCGATGACCGCGGCAGCGGCGTTTCTCGGCGTGATCGCGTCGCTTCGACGTCGAGCTCGGAAGTAGTCACGCTTCACCGCGCGAACCCCGGAGTCGCGTCGGTCGGGGTGGTCAGATTCGAGCGTGGGAACGTCGGTCATACGACGAAGACGAGGCGTTGGACTGCAGCGTGTCGCGGTGCTGCGTGCTAGATCTTTTCCATGCGCGCCCTCGCAGCCGGCGTTTTGCTTGCGTGCTCGTCGGAGGCGACGCCCGCGGCGGTCACCACGGACTCCTTGGTCACGGATACGTCGGACGCCGCGTGGTCCGTCACCACGGACTCCTCGGTCACGGATACCTCGGACACCGCGCGTCCTGCGTCCGGCGAGTGCCCGGCGATAGGCGTCGCCTGCTCCGCAAGCGGTGCAGCCTCGATCGGCGAGTGTTCGTGCGGCGCTGGCGAATACTTCCCGAGTGATCGAAGATTTCTGTGCTGCATCGACGGCAAGACCTCGTTGACGATGTGCGTCGACGGCGTGTATCGATCGAATGTCTGCGGTGTCCCAGTGACGGACAGTGGCGGCGCGACATCGGACGTCGCTGACGCACCGATCGACGCGGCGGATGGCGATACGTAAGCGCGACGCACCAGCGGTTGGTTCGCATACCAACACTCCGCGACCGAACGCTCGCCGCGGCGAGCGCTTACAGTTGCTCGCGCGTGGGGCTTTCGTCGCGCTGGATCACGCCCACGACTTCGTCGGTGTGCTCGGCGGCACGCATGCGGATCATCATCGCTGCCAAACCTTGGGCAGCGTCCTCATCCGGACGATGAGAACGTCGAGATCGAGGAGAGCGCCGGCGATGCGACGCGCACGGTGATCCATCGAGGGGTCCATGGCGGCATCGTCGGCGACGCGGAGCGCTTCCGCGAGGCGGGTGTCGGTCCGGCGTTGGACGGCCGACAGCGCCAACAGAAGAGTCGTGCGAGGGCGCCACCGCGTGCCCACGAGCCCGTTGTTCGCGGCGATGAAGACGCGCGAGATGACCGCGACAATGCTGCGCGCATCGGCGGGGAGGGGAGAGCGAGCTTCAAGGGTCGCGATCTGCCGGACGATTTCGCG
>JBKJLC010000083.1:0-77893 GCA_046597055.1 Kofleriaceae bacterium
GGGGTGAGGACGGCGTCGTTGGACGGGAACGCGCTGTTCTCGACGAAGTGGGCCTTGGCGCTCTTGCCGATGGCGTTGAGGTTGAGCTCGGCCTCGCTGCGCTTGCCCTTCTTCATGTAGTCGAGGAAGGCGGGGATGGCGACGGCGGCCAGAATGCCGATGATCGCGACGACGATCATGAGCTCGATGAGGGTGAAACCAGCCTGCGACTTGTTGCGGATGCGATGCATAGAATTGCTCTCTTTCCTCGGATGGCCCGTGGGCGGTTTGGTGTCACTGGCAGGGCCACCCGCGGTGGCTGCCATCGAAAATTATCAGCGGGTTGAGCCGCTGTTGTCCCCTGGTCGCAGTCACTCAGCGAGCCGGTCAGTCGGTCAGCGAGTCAGTCGACCCGCGCGCGGTCAAGCATCGACCACGGTGCGATTCCTAGTAGCCCTCGTTTTGCTTCTGCACCTTCGTGTCGAAGCTCGCGGTGAAGTAGTACGAGTCGCGCGTGCTGCTGCCGTCGAGGTTGCAGTGCGCCAGGATGTAGTACCAGTCCGTGGCAGGCGCCGCGGTCAGGCCGAACTCGAGGGCCTTGGCGCCCGTGGGCGCGGTGCCGGCCAGGCCGGCGATCGTCACGTAGCCGCAGTAGGCGCGGGTCTCGGGCACCCGGACCCGCAGGGTCGTCCAGGTCGTCGCGAGCGGAAGCAGCGATTGCGCAGTGGCGACCGGGGCGGCGGGGAACGTGTCGCCCTCGTCGGCACCGGTCGAGAGGTACGTGCCGTTCTCGAGGCGGTACTGCTCCTGGGCGATGCGGAGCGCCGCGAACATCGCGTTGGCCTCACCGCCACGCGCCTTGCGAGTCTGGCTGCTGAACGAGGTGACCGCGACCGCGGCCAGGACGCCCACCAGTGCCACCGCGATGATGATCTCGAGAAGAGTGAAGCCCTTTTGCTTGGTCATCGTTCGGAGCACGAGGAGACACAGTGCAGCCGATGTGCCAGCTCCTGCCGCGACCCAAGTCGCCGTATCCTTGCAAGCCGGCCTACCTTCTAGACGCGGGAGAGACGAAACGCGGCGTCCACGGTGCCGTAAAACGTCACCGGAAAGCGCGGGAGTATCCGTGGGTTAGCCGACGGGTAGCCGCGACGCGACGCGGCGCCCACTCCACCTCCCGTGTCGGCGTCGAGGGCTGTCGGCTACTCGTCACTGGTGACGTCGCCCTTCTCGAGGCCCAGCTTCTCCAGCCGGTAGCGCATCGAGCGGAAGGTGATCCCGAGCAGGTGGGCCGCCTTCTTGCGCACGCCGCCGGTGCGGTCGAGCGCCTTCTGCACCCACGCCCGCTCGTAGTCGGCGACCAGGCGGTCGAGATCGATGCCGTCGTCCGGAAGGTCGCCGGTGACGGTCGCGCTCTTGGGCGCCGACGAGCGCAGGGGCGGCAGGTCGTCGACGTCGAGGACCGGACCGGCCGACAGCGCGACCGCACGCTCGAGGATGTTCTCGAGCTCGCGGACGTTGCCGGGAAAGTCGTGGTCCTCGAGGCGCTTCATCGCCGCCGGGGTCAGGCCGGCGAGCACCTTGTGGTGATCCTTGGCGAACCGGCGGAGGAAGTGCTCGACCAGCAGCGGCACGTCCTCCCGGCGGTGACGCAGCGGCGGCAGGCGCACCTCGATCACGTTGAGGCGGTAGTAGAGGTCCTGGCGGAACGCGCCGCGGGCGACCTCCTCCTCGAGCTCGCGGTTGGTGGCGGCCACCACCCGCACGTCGACGTCGAGCTCGAGGGAGCCGCCGACCGGCTTGACCTTCTTCTCCTGCAGCGCGCGCAGCAGCTTGACCTGCAGCCCGAGCGACAGCTCGCCGATCTCGTCGAGGAACAAGGTGCCGCCGTTGGACTCCCGGAACAGGCCCGGGCGGTCGGCGTGGGCGCCGGTGAACGCACCCTTGACGTGCCCGAACAGCTCGGACTCCATCAGCTCGTCGGGGATCGCGCCGCAGTTGACCGCCACGAACGCACCGCCGGCGCGGGTGCCCTCGGTGTGGAGCGCGCGCGCGACCAGCTCCTTGCCGGTGCCGCTCTCGCCGGTGATGAGCACGCTGGTCCGGGTCGACGTGATCTTGCTGATCAGCTCGAAGACCTTCTGCATGGCCTTCGACCTGCCCAGCAGCTGGGCCATGCGGACCCGGCCGGCGACCTGCTCGCGCAGCGCCGCGTTCTCGGCGACCAGCGCGCGCTTCTCCATGGCGCGCTCGATCAGCGCGTGCAGCTCGTCGATCTTGAACGGCTTGGTCAGGTAGTCGTAGGCGCCCTGCTTCATCGCGGCGATCGCGGTGTCGGCGGTCGCGAAGGCGGTGACCAGGATGACCTCGGCCGCGAACGCCTCGGCGCGGACCGCGCGCAGCAGGCCGAGGCCGTCGAGCTCGCCCGGCATCCGGAGATCGGTGATCACGACGTCGGCGGGCTGGACGCGCAGGGCGGCCAGCGCCTCGGCACCCGAGGCCGCGACCGTGACCACGTGTCCGGCCCGGCGCAGCGCGATCGCCAGGAACTCGCGCATCGACTGCTCGTCGTCGGCGACCAGGACCCGGCCCATCCCGGGAGAGTACGTCGGCTCGCGGCCGTTCACAAAGACTGCGGCCGCGTGATACGCGATCGGCATGCCGCTCAGCGCCGGAGACAAGTTCCCCTCGGTCACCATCAAGGAAGCCACCGCGGAAGGCCCGCGCGACGTCGACCCCGCCGCGCTGTTCGCCGGCAAGAGCGTGGTGCTGTTCACCCTGCCGGGTGCCTTCACGCCGACCTGCTCGGCCAGCCACCTGCCGGGCTACGTCGCCCGCCGCGCCGACTTCGCCGCCCGCGGCGTCGACCTGGTCGCCTGCCTCAGCGTCAACGACGCGTGGGTCATGCAGGCGTGGGCCGAGGCCCACGGCGCCCTCGGCAAGATCGTGATGCTGGCCGACGGTGGCGCCGCGCTGACCAAGGCGCTTGGTCTCGAGGTCGACCTCACCGGGCCCGGCCTCGGCGTCCGCTGCCGGCGCGGCCTGCTCACGATCAAGGACGGCACCATCGAGACCGTCGCGCTCGAGGCACCCGGCAAGCTCGACGTCAGCGGCGCCGACGCCTGCCTGGTCTCGCTGGCCTGACCGGACTTCACGGAGCCCGCGCTCACGTGGGTCACTCCCGTGAAGCACACTCTTCACAGAAAAGTCGTTTTGTGAGCGCGGGTCGTCAGGCACCTTGGGCGCCATGGACAAGCCGACGATCGACACCAAGGAAATCAAGACCGCCCGCCCCGCCGCGGAGCTCGACACCCCGCGCGGGTTCTTCCCGGCCGTGACCAACCTGGCGATCGACGCCACCGAGATCGGCGCGACCACCGCGATCAACCTCGGCAGCGACGTCCGCACCGAGCTGGCCAAGGGCGTCATCACGATCATCGACAGCACCGAGGCGCTCGTGAAGAGCGGCTTCGCGCTGGCGCGCCGCCTGACCCAGCGGGTCGACGGCGCCGCCGCCGAGCTGCTCGGCTCGGTCGAGAAGATCGTCGGCACCTCGGCCAACGCCGCGCGCTCGACCGCGCGCGAGGCCGCTCAGGTCGCCGCCGGCGCGCTCAACGCCGCCGTCGCGCCGCGCGGCAACTGAGGCTCAGCGCCGCTGGGCGACGACGACCAGGAAGCCGCCGAGATCGCGCGCCAGCACGCGATCGGCGAGGAAGCCCTCGGCCCGCCGCACCAGCGGGCCGACCACCGGCAGATCGTGCACCTGCGAGACCGGGGTGACGATGCGGATGCCGCGCGAGGTCACCCACTCGAGCTCGGGCGGCAAGTAGCGCCCGATGTCGGCCTTGGTGTCGTAGCGGGTGTAGACGGCCTCGTCGTTGGTGCTCTCCGACACCGCGCTCGGCGGCTTGAGCCACTTCACCAGCCGGCGCAGCGAGCGCGCGTTGTAGAACTCGGCAAGCACCCAGCCGCCGGGACGGACCACCCGCGCCATCTCGCGCATCGCGCCCTCGATGTCGGACACGTGGGCGAGCACCTTGAACGAGTAGGCGACGTCGACGCTGGCGTCGGCGATGGGCAAGCGGGTCGCCGAGCCCTGGGCGACCTGCAGGCCGCGCTGGTTGGCCTTGGCCAGCATGCCGCCCGACAGATCGATTCCGATCGCGCGACGCGCGAAGCCCGTGACCCGCTCGAGGATGAGGCCGGTACCACAGCCGACCTCGAGCACGTCCTGGCCCGCGCCGTAGCGCTCGACCAGCTCGACCTCGAGGTCGTCGAGCATGCGGTGGTAGCCCTTGCCGCGCTCGCGCTCGTACCAGCCGGCGAACTCGTCGTAGTAGCTACGGTTGTCGAGGGAGGCCATGCCGGCGCTCCATACCACAGGACGTGTCACGAGCGGCGGCGGAGCGAGCTCGCCGGAACATCGGGCGACGCGGCGGCGGCCGGGCGCGGGGTGGTCGGCGCCGCCAGCGAGTCGATCTCGAAGCAGGCCGCGGCGATCGCCGCCGTGTGGTCCCCGCCGGTGGTCATGGCCAGGCTCAGCGTGTACGCGGCCGACGCCAGCAAGCCCCAGCCCTCGAGCGGCGCCGCCCGGTCGGCGTAGCGGTGGAGGAGCGCGGCCAGGCCGGCGGCCAGGGTGGCCGCCGGCGCCGGCGTGGCGGGCGCGCTGGCGATCGCCTGGTAGGCGCCGGCCAGCACCTGGACCCGGTCGAGCGGCAGGTCGGGCAGGGTGGCGAGCAGCGCGACCACGGTGGCCTCGAGTGTGGCGGCGGACGTCATGCGCCACCGTAGCAGCGCGGGTCACGCCGGGCAGGCGAACTCGGAGGTGTGAAGCGCTTCCCGCGCGCCCTTCGGTTGGGCGGCCGCGCCCGATCGGTACGGAACCAGCGCCGCGTCGCTCGCGCGGCTCAGGTCAGCAGCGTGTCGGCGGCGGCGGTGACCTCGGCCAGGCGCGCCTCGAGTTCCTTGCGACGCACCTCGGGCACACCGGGCTGCAGATCGGGATGGAGCGCGCGGGCCAGCCGGCGATAGGCGCGCTTGACGGTGTCGCGATCCGACATCTCCGACAGGCCCAGCGTGCGCAGCGCGGCCGCGAGCCGCGGATCGATCGGGCCGCGGGCGACCCGGTGCGGGGCCGAGTCGCCGGCGCCGACGCCGACCACGCTGAGCGCGCCGACGTGGCGGAGGAAGTGGATGAAGCAGAGCAGGCGGAAGCGCGGGGTCCGGGCCAGCGGCCAGATCTGGTCGAGGCGACGCGGCTGCGTCATCGCCGCCAGGATGCGCTTGTCGGCCTCGTCGAGGGTGGTCGGGTCGGGTGCGTGCTCGGTCCGGATCGCGAGGCGGACCCCGGCCAGCTCGACGATGAGGGCGTCGGCGCGCATGGCGTCGAGCTGGGCCTCGAGGTGCTGGCGGGCCCAGATCGCGACCCCGAGCGAGCGCGCGGACGCGCCGGGCGGAAACGCAGCGGTGCCGCCGTCGAACGTGGCGCTCACGCCTTCGAGGGCGGCCAGCCGCGCCAGGCGGCTCGCGATCTGGCGGCCGTTGACGTCGGTCTCGACCGTCATCGCGGCGCCCCGGCGGAGCACCAGCACCTCCGCCCGCTGCCAGGGCGTGTGCACGGTGAGGACGCCGCTGGCGCCGCTGCGGCCAAGGCGATACGCCAGCCGCACGAAGTCGCCACGACCGAGTGCTTCGGTCCGCCCAGCAGGCGGTCGGTTCCCCGTGATCACCCCCCGATCTACGGGCGCGGCGCCTCGGGGGGCAACTTTTCGCAGGTCGGGCGGCTCACCAGGAGCCCAGCCCGGTCGCCGCGAGCCGCGCCGGAGAGCTCGGGACTCGCGCTCGGTCGCTCCGCGCGGCGTGTCGCGCTCCGGTTGCCCTGAGCCGCGCCGGAAGGGCGCGTGTCGAACGGGCGCGGGTGAGGGCGTGTCGAAGGGCGAGAATCAGATGCGTCCTTCGCGATGGAAGGACGCGGGGGTCACATGAAGCCGGCCTTGCGACGCTCGTTGATGTACTCCATCACGACGTCCTTGACGGTCTCGCGGAAGTTCACGGTGCCGTCGGCGATCTCGCGGAGGGCCGTGACGGCCGGCTTGTTGTCGCACTCGACCAGCGGCGTGGCGCCACGCGCGATCTGGCGGGCGCGCTCGGCAGCGAGCACGACCAGGGCGAAGCGATTGGGAACCTTCTCGAGGCAATCTTCGACGGTGACGCGAGCCATGGGCACCTCTGCCGGCAGGAAACGCAGCCGGCGTGCAAGAAGCGGGATAGTACAGTGGGATCGACGGGTGTCAAGGCTCCTTGCCTGCGCCGGCCCCTGACATTAGGCTTGTCTTCTCGACGGCTTTCGCCCGATCGCTCCTTCGAGCGTGCCTCACCCCGCCGAGCCCCAGGCGATCCTATGTCACGGCCTCCGACCCAGCCTCCCGTCCAGACCGCGCCAGGCCCTGCGCCCGCGCCCGCGCCGTCTGGTCGCGGGCTGGTCCGCATCGAGCCCGACTGGGATGCGCTCGAGGTCGCGGTGGAGCGCAACGCGACCGACACGGAGAGCTTCCTGGATCTGACGACCGGCAAGGTCATCACGATCGTGGCGGGTGAGGTCGAGGCGGCCGCGCGCCGGCAGCAGATCATGGACAACATCCGCGGGTACCTACGGGTCGACCCGGCGTCGTCGCGCGAGCAGTACCGCTGGATGGAGCGCTTCGTCGGCTCGGTCGCCGACGAGACCCTGCGCGACCGGCTGATCATGTCGATCGACGGCAAGGGCGCGTTCCGGCGCTTCAAGGACGTCCTGCTCGGCTATCCGGCCGAGCGCGAGCGCTGGTTCAGCTACCGCGCCGATCTGCTGCACTGGCACATCCACAACTGGCTGCAACAGAACGAGATCGAGTCGATCGCGCCGCCGCCGTGGGGCGACGTGAAGCCGCCGCCGGAGCTGCCGATGGTGCCCGGCAAGCCGGTCGTGCACGGCGCCGAGTCCCCCGGCGAGGCGCTGCGGCGCCAGGCCCGGGACCTGATCGAGAGCATTCCGGCGATCGATCTGCCGAGCGCGATCGCGTTCCTCGAGTTCCTGCGTCAGCGCGGTGGCGAGCTGACGCGCCCGCGGGTCTCGACCGCGGAGCTCGACCACGACGACGACGACGACGACGACCGCGACGCGGCCCTCGAAGGCGACGATCGCGCGACCGGCTGATCCGCGCCCCCGCCGACCGCCACGCACCGGCCGACCGCGGCGTCACCGACGCGGCGTCGGCGGCGCCCAGATCCAGCCATCTTCGGCGAACGGCCCCGAGGGCTCGGGCAACGTCCAGCCGTCGCGCGCCCAAAGGTACGCGGTGTACGCGCCGACCAGCGCGTCGAAGCAGTGGTCGTTGCGGAGCGCGTCCTCGCGCGCGAGCCGGCTCTGCGGCGCGAACTCGAGATCGGTGAGGCGCTCGACGATCTCGGCGCGGGTCTCCCACGGATCGGCGTCGCGCTTGTAGCCGCGGGCGCGGCGCCGATCGAACAGCGCGGCGATGGTGGCCGCGGGCGAGACCTCGAGCAAATTCTGGTTCAGCGCGAAGCCGGCGCGGAGCAGCCGCTTGCGCAGGTGCTGCGCGCGCGCGGCGACCAGCCCGACCGCCGCGCCGACCGCGCTGGGCGGGATCAGGCCGCGGTCGTAGCAGAGCACCAGCTCGGTCGCGCGATGCGCGTAGGGTTGGATGCGGATCCGGGGCCGGGCTGGGGCCCGGCTGACCACCGCGGACGAGCCCTGCACCGCCTGGCCGGCGACGCTCTCCTCGCCGAGCAGGCGGCCGGTGGTCCGCAGCCACGCGACCGCGGGGTCGACGCATGCCTCTACGCTGGGGCAGGCCGGGACCACACAGCGCCCGCAGGCCGGGCTGGTGAGCGGGGCGTCGATCGCCACCACGACGTCGTTGCCCAGGCCCTCGACGTAGGCGAGCAGGGTCTCGTCGATCCACGGCTCGCCCCGATGTCGGGTCGAGATGGATTGGACCGACGCCTGCCCATCGTTGCCGCGCGCGATCTGCGCGACCGCCGTGGTCTTTCCTCGGGCACCCCCGAGGTCGATCCCTACGAACGTCGTGAACGTACGGCTCACCGCCTGTCCAGGTCTTGGGGTAGTGACCCCATCACTCATTTTTAGCACAGGCGCCTCGGGCGAACGGGATCAACCGGTTGCGAACAGTTCGCGGGAACGTGGCCGCTCGCGTGACAACACGCGGCAAGCCGGTGTAAGCAACGGGACCGCGTCGCGTTGTTTGACCCGGGTGAGCACAGACGGCAATGGCGATCGACCGCCTCGCAACCTTCCGCGCCTTCATCGTGAAGTCGCCGAACGATCCATTTCCACGCTACGGCCTGGCGATGGAGCTGCGGACGCGCGGCGATCTCGAGGGAGCGGTCGCGGCGTTCGCCGAGCTCACCGAGAAGTTTCCCGAGTACGTGCCGCCCTACCTCATGGCCGGTGGTGTGCTCGCGCAGCTCGCGCGCCGCGCAGATGCGGCGCAGTGCTACCGCCGCGGCATCGAGGTCGCGGCCGCGAAGTCCGACTCGCACGCCAAGAAGGAGCTCGAGGCGGCGCTGGCGGAGCTCGAGACCGACGACGACTGATCGCCCCGACGGGTGATCGTCGCTTGCACCGCCCGGCTGGACGCGATCCCGCCGTGGCCCTCCAGTATCCCGGCGCCCGTCAGGTCGTCGGAGGCGCGCGGCGTTCCGCGCACATCACGTGAACGAAGGAAAGACATCATGAAGAAGCTAGCGATCCTGGTTGTTGCGAGCGCGCTGGCCCTTGGCGCCTGTAGCAAGAAGAAGGACCCGGCGAACGCCGGCACCACGGGCGGCGAGGTCACCGACCCGGCCACGGGCACTGACGGCGAGATGCCGGCGGATCCCGACGCGCCGGCCGATCCGGCCAACCCGTGCGGTGGCGAAGCCAATCCGTGCGCGCCCGAGTGATCGATCGACCTTCGATCGGTTAGAGTGACCGCGCTGCGGGCCCATCGGGTTCGCCGCGGTCGTGCCGGGATGGAGAAACGGTAGACTCGGGGGTCTCAAAAGCCCCTTCCCGCAAGGGAGTGTCGGTTCGATTCCGACTCCCGGCACCACATCGGCCTCGTCGGTCCCGGCGAGGCCAGCCCAAGGGCGCGCGCGATCACCGGCGCGCGTGCGGCGGCTTCCGGCCGGCGCTGCCAGCGGCGGCGCGGACTGGCTCGAACACGCGGGTGACGCGGTGACCGCGGGCGCGCAGCAGCGCGACCACGCCGCGCGGGCCGTGCAGGTGGTCCTCGCCGACCGCGACGAACGCGTTGCCACCGGCGATCAGCTGCTCGAGCGGCGCGATCCACGCCTGGTTGCGATCGTCGAGCAGATCGCGCTCGAGGCGGGCGAGGTCGTCGTCGCTGTAGCCGTGGGCGAGCAGCTCGGCCCGGTCCTCGGCGGTCATGCCGGGATCGTCGTCGGTGCCCGCGCAGTACTGGGCGAGGTCGCTGGCCGACTCCTGCTGGAGCTCGGCGCGATCCTCGGTCGAGGCGATCGCGGCGCGCAGCCAGCGCAGATCCATCCAGCGCGCCATCAGGTCCTCCTGGAACGCGGTGGTCTCGAGCCCGCGCTGCGCGACGCCGGCGGCGCGGGCGGTGGCGATCAGCTCCTGATCGAGCGCGACCGTCTTGTCTTCATAGAGCATCATCAGCAGCACCAGCGCGACCGTGGGCGGCTGGTGATCGAGCACGGCCGCGAGCTGGGCGCCGGCGAGCTCCTGGTAGCGCTGCCACAGCTCGGGGCCGAGCTGCTCGGACAGCGCCCGCGGGTTCGCGGCCGGCGGTGGGGCGGGCGCGGTGGCCGGCGCGTCCTCGTCGACGGTCTCGAGCACCGCGACCCGGGCTGCGCGCAGGCGTGTGGTCACCTCGGCGGGCAGCTTGGCCAGCCCGACGCCGATGTGGCGGGTGCCGAGCAGGTACGTCGGCGATGGGGTCTCGACCCGGTAGAAGTGCGGGGCGGTCACCGCCGGACAGGCCCGGTCGGCGAGCGCGCGGGTCTCGATCTCCGACGGCGCGGTCGCGGGCACCGGTCGTGGCGCACGCGGGGCCGCGGCGACCGGCGCGGCGGGCCGGGTCAGGCGGGCCCCGCCCGGCGGGCTTGAGCAGCCACCGGCGAGGAGCAGGACGGCGATCGCGGCGCGCATGGCGGCACTATCGTGCGGATCGGGCGGCCGTGGTCGGCAGAAATCGGCGAACCGCACGGTCGCGCCCCCGGGCCGCCGTCACGGACGCTCGACCAGCGCGCGGGCGACCTCGGCGAGACCCGCCGACGCGGTCATGCCCAGCGCGACGCCGTGCACGCGCGCGACCTCCGCGAACGGGTTGTCCTCGTTCCGCTCGACCAACGACGGCAGCGACGCGACCTCGTTCTACTTCGACCCGCTCACGCTCGACGCGACCGTCGGTCAGTGACCGGCCGCACCGCGAGGCCCCGCCGGCGATGCGCGCCGGGCAGCGGCCGCGCGTGCGCTACACTGTCGGCATGCGTAGGCTGCTCGTCGTGTTCGCGCTGGCCGGTGTGGCGGCCGGCTGCTCGCGCGCCGGTGAGGAGAGCGCGGGCAAGCGGACCCCGGTGCCGCCGCCGCCCCAGGCGGTCACGGTGCCGGCCGACCTGAAGATCGCGGTCACCGTCGATGGCGTCGCGCAGCCGGCGATCGATGCCGCGCGCCTCGGCGGCCAGGCCCCCGACTACGCCGACGACGAGCGCCGCGCCTGGCGCCTGAGCCGGCTGCTGCCGGCGTTCGATCGACCGGGCGCGATCGTCGAGGCCCACGGCCGGGCCGGCATCGCGGTCAAGCTGCAGTGGCCGGCCGCCGGTGGGCTCGAGCCGGTGCTGTTCCTCACCCGGCGCGGCGGCATCGCCGTCACCGTGGTCGATCCCGCCGTGCCGTTCCCGGACTATCACGGTCAGGGCGGGCGGCTGCGCCGGCCCGGCGATCCGCTGCCGCACGTGTCGCCGGTGCTCGAGCTGGCCGTGGTCACCGCGCCGCTCTGACCTGTCGGACCCGGTGTAGTGACGGCAGTGCGGTGGCGCGCTGGCTACCCCTTGGTCGTCTGCCGTCTGCCCCTCGACGGCGCGCTGCGCGCTGCGCGCAGGGGTGGCGAGACGGGGGCCGGCCGACGGCCGGCTGCCGTCGTCTGGTCACGGCGCCGGCGGGGCGGGGGCCAGCCAGGCGGCGGGCCGACCGTCGGGGCCGTGGACCAGCGGATCGGCGCCGGGCGGCAGGGTGCTGTCGAGCCCGAGCTCGACCGGATGGCCGCGGCGAGTCGCCCACGCCCGCGCGACCAGCCCGAACGTCAGGCGCGCGTTGATCTCGCACAGCGGGTGGAGCTGCCGGGTGCCGCCGGCGTCGTGGACGAACGCGTCGACCACGAACGGACCGCGATAGCCGGCCGCGCCGAGGCGGCGGGCGACCGCGGCGACGGTGGCGGCCAGCCGCGCGCGCTCGCCGGGCTCGAGGCCGGCGCCGTCGTCGACGATCAGGCCGCGGATCACGCCGCTCGCGTCGCAGCGCGCGCGGTGCGGGGGCAGCAGGATCGCACGCGACGCGTCGACGACGATGCCGCCCTGGCCGACATCGAGCAGTCGCGGCATCCAGGGCTCGAACACCAGCGCGCCCGTGCGGGCAAGCAGGCGCTCGACGCGGGTCGCGGTGGCGCTGTCGATCACGGCACCGGTGCGGCGCACGCGATCGCGGCCGGCGGCGGTCAACGGCGCCTTGGCCACCCAGCCGCCATCGGGACTGGCGTCGGCGCCGCCCGCGACCAGGTGCGCGCGCAGCTCGGCGACGCTGGTCACCGTGCGGGTGCCGGGGAGCGCCACCCCCAGCTCGGCTGCCAGCGCGGCGGCGAAGCGGCGGTCGTTCACGGTGCGCGCGATCGCGAGGCCGGGCTCGGTCAGCGCCCCCCAGGGCAGACGGCGACCGGGCGGCAGCGGCCCGGTGCAGAGGATCGGGCGCGGCGCGCCGGCGTCCGGGATCTGGGCCGGGCTCACCGGGCCCGGTAGCCACAGGCGGTCGTGGTCGTCGCGGGCGAACACCCGCAGGGTGGTCGCGAGCAGCGCCAGCCGGGCGGTGATGGCGGCGGGGAGCGCCGACGCGCCGGCCCACACGACCTCGCAGTCGAGGTTGCCGACCAGCAGCCAGCGATCGTCGTCCTCCACCGGCGTGACCAACCTGGCGTGGAGCCTATGCCGGCCTTGTGACAGCCGCCGGTGCGGCGCCCCGGTCAGGGCGGGGCCGGTCGCGTCCCGCCCGCGCCGCTTCCCGCGGCGTCAGGTGCGCGGCGCGCCGCCCGGGCGGCGGGGGTCGGCGGCGTCGAGGCGGGCGATGAACTCGTCGTCGAAGCCGGCCCGGCGGCGGGCGGCGACGTCGAGGTGCGTGCCGCGCGCCCGGTGCCAGCCGAGCGGGAACGCGGCGACCCGGGCGTAGACGTCGGCCGGCGCCTCGCCCGGGGCCAGCTTGCCTAGCCAGGTCCACGCGAACCGCACGTGATCGACCTCGTCGGCCTGGACCTCGTCGAGGATCGCGGCGGTCTCGGGGTCACCGGCGGCGCGGGCGGCGTCGGCGTACTCGGCCGCGAAGTCGAGGTTGGCGTTCTCGAAGGTCAGGCCCATCGTGCAGACGAAGCCGAGCGGGGTCGCCAGCCGCTCGAGCTTGTTCCAGAAGTGTCCGGTGACCGGACAGTCGCCGAAGCGGCAGCCGAGCGCGGCCGCCCGGGCGGCGTAGGCGGCGCAGTGGCGCTGCTCGTCGGCGCAGATCGCGAGCAGGCCGGCGCGGAACCCACGCGGCAGATCCGCGAACGCGAGCAGCGCCCACGCGAACAGCTCGGCGGCCTGCAGCTCGTGGTTGGCCAGCGCGTGCAGGATGCGCGCACGCTGGGACCGATCGCGCATGCCGGCCAGCGGCGGCACCGCGACCTCGCGGCCGGTGCGGATCGCCAGCTCCGGCGGCCGGCCCGGCGCGGCCAGCCACTCGGGGGCCGCGGCCTCACCGGCGAGGAGCCCGGTCGGCGGCCGCAGCTTGGCCTCGAGCGTCGTCGCGAGGACGACGCTCCGCGCCCAGTCGGCGACCGGGGAGGGCGGAGGGGCGGGGATGGACGTGGGACGACCTCGGAGCGCGCTCAGACCTTACGGCGGCGCCGGCGCATCATCAACCCGGCCGCGACCACGCCGATGCCGAGCGGCAGGGTCGGGTCGGTGGCGCCGTCGGTCGAGCAGCCGAGGCAGCCGCCGGTGGCGCCGCCCGGATAGCAGAAACCCTGGCCCGGGTTGGTGCTGTCCTGCGCGCACCGGAAGCCCTCGGGACAGGCGTTCGCGGCCAGCTCGCACGACTCGGTGCACACGGTGCCATCGGCGCCACCGACGCACTGACCGGAAGCACAGTCGAGTGCGCCGGTGCACTCGGTGCCGAGGCCACCCTCGCTGTCGGGGCCGGGGACGCAGCGGCCGCCGGCGCAGACGAGGTCGGCGCCCTGGGTGGCGCAGTCGCGGTCGTCCTGGCACGGCTCGCCCAGGATGACCGAGATCTGCGCGGTGCCTTCGGAGCCGAGGTTGTCGGTGGCCCGGATGGTGACCATGTGCGTGCCGGGGGCGACCGTCATGGGTGCGTTGAACGCGTAGGGGGCGGTGGTCAGCTGCGCGGTCGGGGTGCCGTCGATCAGGAGCTCGACCTTCTGGATGCCCTGGTCATCTTCCACGGTGGCATTGATGACGAAGCCGGGCGTCACGATGGCGCCGTTGGCCGGGTTGGTGATGGTGATGGTCGGCGGGGTCGGCGCCGAGGTGCCGAAGATCTCGAGCAGCTTCTCGACCGAGTTCTGCTCCATCGGGCCGCACTGGCACTCGGACGCGGGCTGGCAGCAGCCCTGGGTCCCGATGCACGCGGTCTCATCCTGGAACCGCTTGCTGGCCGGCGTCCGGATGTACGTCATCGGGTCCTTGCCGAGCATCTCGTGGGCGAGCCCGAACGCGTGCGCGGTCTCCTGCGCGATGGTCCAGCACGACTGGGCGATGTCGCTCGGATACAGGTTGATGAAGCTGAACGTGATCGCGTTCGGGATCACACCGCAGCTGTACGGCGACACGCCGGCGACCCCGTTGGGGAAGCCGACGTTGGTGGGGAGCCCGGCCGACATCGCTTCCCAGTGGCCGACGGCGCAGGTGGCGTTGGGATCCGGGCACGGATCGGTCGCGGTCACTCCGATGTTGAACTGCGCGTAGGTGTCCTTCACGCAGGCGACGATCTGGTTCCAGGTCGTGTCGCTACCCGCGTACGCCGCCAGGGTCCGGTTGCTCGTGCCGCTGATGATCGACGACGTATTGTTCCGCGAGTCCTCGCGGCCCGTGCTGCGGCCCGGCTTGATCACGCAGCCGTTGGGCTTGCAGTTGTTCAGGTAGAGGATCCGCGACGGCGGTGCGTGCGGGACCACATCGGCGACCGGCAGGTCGACCGGGATGAAGATGCGCTGGTAGGGCGAGAGGTCGTAGCTCTCCGGCGGCGCGGGCGTCTGGTCGGCCTGCCCGAGGGCGACGCTGACACCGGCGAAGGTCACGAACAGGGCACACGCAACGGCGGTAGCGTGAATCTTCATCAGGACCCTGATAGCGGGCCCGGCGTCTGCCGGTCCATGCCACCGGACTGGCAAGAGATCACGTCGCGTGCTTCCCTCTCACATCAGTCCGGTTCCGAGCGAGCCCTCGGAGGCAGCGGGTCAGTGCGGGCGCGCGGACGGCTTCCGCCGGCGGCGCAGGAGCAGCCCGGCGACCGCCAGCCCGGCGCCGATCGGCGCGATCGGGCTGGTGCCAGATCCGGTCGAGCAGCCGAGGCAGCCGCCGCTGGTCTCGCCGGCGATGCAGTAGCCGACGCCGTCGGTGCCGTTGGCGCAGGCGAAGCTGTCGGGGCACTGGTTGGCGACGCCCGGCATGCACTGCTCGGTGCAGCTGTTGACGCCCTCGCTGCCGACGCACAGACCCGAGCTGCACTCGAGCGGCGAGCCGCAGCTCTCGCCGAGGCCGCCGGGCGCGCCGGGGCCGGGCACGCAGCGGCCACCGACGCAGGTGTAGTCGTCGCCGACCGCCGCGCAGTCGCCGGGGCGCTGGCACGGCGCGCCGATGTAGACGTCCACCGAGGCGGTGCCAGGCGTGCCGTTGGCGTCGACCGCGCGGACCTCGACGCGGTGGCTGCCGGCGCCGAGCGTGGCGGGCGCGTTGAACGCGAACGGGCCGGCGGTGAGGGTCTGGGCGATCTGGTTGTCGACCAGCAGCTCGACCTTGGCGATGCCCTGGTCGTCGATGATCTGGGTGCTGACCACGAAGCCCGGCTCGACCTCATCGCCCGGGCGCGGGCTGACGATCTCGATGGTCGGCGGCGACGGCGGCGCGGCCCCGAAGATCGCCATCAGCTCGGTCACCGAGTTCTGCTTGGTGCGGCAGTAGCAGTTGCGCACGGTGCTCTCGCCGCAGTCGGCCAGGGTGTCCTGGAACCGCTTCTTGCTCGGGGCCGGCAGGTAGGTCATCGGGTCCTCGCCGAGCAGCTCGTGGTCGAGGCCGAACGAGTGGGCGGTCTCCTGCGCGATGGTCCAGCACAGCTCGTCGACGTCGGCGCCGAGGGTGCCGGCGAACGCGTACGTGATCGAGTTGTCGATGATGTTGCAGCTGCGGAAGTCGAACGGCGACACGCCGCCGACCGCGCCGGGCGACTGGCTGACGTAGCCGATGTCGGCGGCGACGCCGGCGACGATCACCTCCCAGTGCGGCGTGGTGCAGCCGGTGGTGCTGGTACACGGGTCGACGTCGGTGACCGCGATGTTGAAGCGGCCGTAGGTCTCCTTCACGCAGGCGACGGTCCGGTTCCAGATCGCGTCGCCATGGGTGAACGCCGGCACCATCGAGTTGCGGCGCGCGACGGTGGAGCGGTTGGTGCGCGAGTTCTCCGCGCCGGCGAAGATCGAGCAGCCGCCGACGCAGCGGTTCAGGTAGATCAGGCGCGACGACGGCTCGGCCGGCACGGTCCGCGCCTGGTAGCGCTGGCGGGCCGGGAACGACAGCGAGGCGTTGGCCTCGGTGACCGGGACCCGCTCGCGGAGGGGCCGGTCTGCCCGCGCTCCGGCGGTGGTGGCGATCATGGCGGACAGGACGACCAGCGACGAGGCGAGCAACTTCACGGCCGCCTTGATACCCGGGCGGGGGGCCCCGGTGACACCAGGGGCTCCTCTCAGTCGATTACGCGGGTTGCTTCCCCGGCATCTCAGGCATCGCACCGACAAACCGAGGCAGGACGGAGGCTTACGGCCCGGTGAGCCCGGCGGTCGCCCCGGTCAGAACAGCCCGGCGGCCACCATGAACACCAGATAGGCGAGGATGAGAAGCCCGCCCTCGATGCGGGTCACCCGCCGGTTGCCGCGCATGAAGAAGACCGCCAGCAGGGTGCAGGCGGCGAGCCCGATCGCGTCGACCGCGTGCATCCGCTCGCCGACCCGGACCGGGTGCAGGTACGCGACCATGCCCAGCACCAGGAAGACGTTGAGCAGGTTCGAGCCGATCACCGAGCCGACCGCGAGCGAGCCGTGGCCGCGCTGGGCCGCCATCACCGAGGCGATCAGCTCGGGCAGCGAGGTGCCGAGCGCGACGATGGTCATGCCGAGCATGCGCTCGGAGATGCCCAGCTCGCCGGCCAGGCGGCTGGCGCCGGCGACGAACTGGTGGCTGCCGGTGATGACCAGGAACACCCCGATCGAGGCCATGACCAGCGCCAGGAACCGCGAGCCGCCCGCGCGCTTCTTGCCTCCGCCGTAGGACGCGGCCACGTCCTCGGCCTGGTGCGCGTAGTCGACGGCCTCGTCGGAGGGGTCGTGGCGCGAGCTGATGGTGAGCGTCGCGATCGTGAAGACGACCGCGCACCCGACCAGCACCAGCCCCTCGATCCGGGAGATGACGCCGTCGTAGAGGGTGACCGGGATCGCGACCACCGAGCCGAGCAAGATCGGCACCTCGCGGCGGATGATGCGGGCGTCGACCACCGGCGGGGCGATCAGCGCGGTCAGGCCGAGGATGAGCGCGATGTTGGCGGCGCACGAGCCGATCACGTTGCCGAGGGCGACCGGCGTGAGGTGGCCGGCGGCGGCCTCGGTCGAGACCGCCAGCTCGGGCGCCGAGGTGCCGTAGGCGACGACGGTCAGGCCGATCACGAGCGACTTGACCCCGAGCGCGCGGGCCAGGGTCGCCGAGCCCCGGATCAGCCACTCGGATCCCACGAACAGCAGGAGGACCCCGCCGATCAGGCGCGCGACGGCGATCGGCGTGTCGAAACCCACGGCGCGAGTGTTACCCGGGCGGCGGGCGTCGGACCAGGTACCGGGCGTGCTTCATGAGTCGCTCGACCCGGGGCCAGTCGTCGGAGTCGTAGTAGCCGCGCAGGTGGCCGGTCTGGTCGACCAGGACGAAGTGGCCGCTGTGGGTGATGTTGGGGGCGCCCGACGCGGTGGTGCCGCCGAGGTCGTCGAAGCCGATCTGCATGCCGCGCTCGACCAGCGCGCGGACCGCGCCGATGTCACCGCGGACGAAGCGCCACCGCGCCGGATCGGCGCCGTAGCGCTCGGCGAACGCGGCCAGGGCCGGCACGGTGTCGTGGTCGGGATCGACCGAGATCGAGAGCAGCTTGAGGGCGACCACGTCGCCGGTGCGCTCCTGGATCGTGCGCATCTTCATCGACGTGACCGGGCACACCGTGTCGCAGCGGGTGAAGATGAAGTTGACGATGGTGACGTGGCCGCGCAGCGACTCGCGGGTGACGGTGGCCCCGGTGTGATCGGTCAGCGAGAACGGTGGCAGCTCGCCGTGATCGTCGAGCTTCGGGATCTCGGGCGGAAACACCACCGTCGGCAGGAACACGGTGGTGCCGACGATCAGCACGATGACCGCGACCAGGCTGAGGAAGAGCGTGCGACCGCTGATGCGAGCCGGCCGCGGCGCTGCCGAGGTGGACATGCAGCGACATGTACCACCGTGCGGGGGTCACGCATCGCGGCATGCTGTCGCGACCCGGGGTAGGCTTGGCCGATGCGACCCAAGACCACGTGCCTGGGTGTGGTGGCCGCGGCCGCGCTCGCCCTGACCGCGACCCCGGCCCGGGCCGAGGTCGGCGTCGGCGTCTTCCTGGGACAGCCGACCGGGCTCGACCTCAAGCTCGATCTCGCGCGCCGCTCGGCGCTCGACATCGTCATCGGCTGGGAGTACTTCGACGACGGCCGCGACGGCTATGCGCACCTGACCTACCTGGTCGGGCTGGGCGCGGCGCGCGGCCGCTCGGTGCTGATCCCGTTCCGGCTCGGCATCGGCGTCGCGGCCTACGGCGGTGCCGGCGACTTCGGGGACGAGGTCAACATCGCGGTGCGGGCGCCGTTCGAGGTCGGCATCCGCTTCCGCAGCGCGCCGATCGAGATCTACGGCGAGATCGCGCTGAAGCTGACGCTGCTCGACGAGAACGAGAACGATGACGACATCGACTTCGATGGCGGCATCGGCATGCGCATCTACTTCTGACCGGCCGGGTCAGTCGAGGCCGAGGGCGGCGCGGACGGCCCGGGGCGTCTTGGAGGCCAGGTAGGTCGCGCGGAGATCGGGATCGCGCAGGCGGGCGGCCTTGGCGTCGATCTCGGTGGCGGCACGGCGCAGGCTCAGGTGGGCCTCGCCCGGCTTGCCAGCGGCGGCGAGCACCAGCGCGTGCCAGTGGAGCACGTGCTCGGCGCCCTCGGGCCGGGTGTGTTGCGCCTGCAGCGCGACCGCCTCGCCCGAGGCCGCGATCGCCTCGGCGTGGCGGCCCATGCGCGACAGCGCCAGCGCCTGGACCGTGAGGCCGTAGGTGATGCCGACCAGCATCGGCATCTTGCGGGCGAGCTCGGTCGCCGACCGCGACAGGTCGAGCGCCCACTCGGGATGGCCGCTGTCGAGGTGGCACAGCGCGATGTACTCGAGCCCGCGGATCTCCTGGAAGCGCTCGCGGTTCTCGGTCGCCAGCTCGCGGCCGCGCTCGAGCAGCTCGAGGGCGCCGGCGATGTCGCCGCGCGTCAGCTTGGCCTGGCCCCACGAGATCGCCGCGTCGGCCATGCTCGACGGATCGCCGGTCTGCTCGCCGAGCTTGAGCGCCTTGGCCAGGTAGCTCTCGGCCTTGTCGACGTCGCCGAGGTCGCCGTAGGCCTGGCCGATGTTGCCGAGCTTGAGCGCGATGCCCGAGCGATCGCCCAGGGTCTGGTCGATCTTGAGGCTCGACTTGTAGTGGGCGAGGGCCTCCTCGTACTCGCCGAGCGACGAGAACACGATGCCCATGTTGTTGAGCGCGCGCGCCTCCTGGCGGGGCAGGCCGAGCGCCCGGTAGATGACCAGCGCCTCGGCGTAGGCCTCGATCGAGGCCTCGAGCCGACCCATGTTCCACAGGGTGGTGCCCTGGTTGTTGAGGATGGTCGCGCGGGTCAGCAGGCTGCCCGAGCCGTCGCCGGTGGTGTTGACCAGCTCGATCGCCTGCTCGCACAGCCGCAGCGACTCGTCGTTGTTGCCGACCAGGCGCGCGATCGCCGAGCGCAGCCGGAGCGCGTCGGCCTCGAGCAGCTTGTCGCCGGCCTCGCGGGCGAACTGCAGCGCCGGCGCGACCGCGCGCGACGCCGCCGGCGCCTTGCCGACGTCGATGTAGAACTGCGCGGCCAGGGCGTGGGCGAGGGCGAGCTTCTGGGGATCGCCGATCGCCTCGGCCTCCTTGCGCAGCGCGGCCAGCTCGCGCAGCTGCTGGGGGCGGCGGGCCAGCCGGCGCAGGATCTCCTCGCGCTGGCGCCGGGCCTGGAACCGGCGCGCATGATCGCCGGGCGGCAACAGCTTGAGCGCGCGGGTGAGCTGGCGGAACGCGTCGGCGTTGCCCCCGACGTCGATCGCGTGGCTGGCGGCGCGCAGGTAGCGCTCGGCGGCGGGCACCGCGTCGGCGGCCAGCTCGAGGTGGCGCGCGATGAGGGCGTCGTCCTGGCCGGGCCGGTACGACGGCGAGGTCGCGATGCGCTCGGCCACGATGCGGTGCAGCCGCGTCCGCTCCTCGGACGAGACCAGGCCGTACGCGACCGTCATGATCATGTCGTTCTTGAACCGGTACTCGCCCTCGTGCGGGGTGAGCAGGCCGCGGCGGGCCAGCTCGTCGAGCTCGGGCTTGACCTGGCGCCCGGTCATCGCCGCGACCGCGGCCGGCGCGACCATGCGACCCAGCACGGAGGCCGCGAGGATCACCTGCTTCTCGGGGTCGGGCAGGCGGTCGATGCGGGTGAGCAGCAGGTCTTCGACCGAGGTCGGCACCTGCAGCGGCGCGTCGGGCTTGACCCAGCGGAACCGGCCCGGCTGGTCGGCGGCCTCCTGGATGACGCCGCGCTCGGCCAGCGTGTCGAGCAGCTCCGAGATGAAGAACGGGTTGCCGCCGGCGCGAGCCAGGATCTGATCGGCGAGCTCGCCGATGTCGGCGCCGGGCACGAACCGCGAGACGATCATCCGGCGGCGGGCCTCGGCGTCCAGCTCCTCGAGATGGATCACCTCGGCGTTGGCGGTGGCGACCACGTCGAGGATGCGGCGCTCGGGCCGGGTGGTGACGATGCCGAAGATCGGTCGGCTGCTCGGCACCTTGAGGAGTTGCACGAACATCTCGAGGCTCTCCTGGTCGCACCAGTGGACGTCCTCGCCGATGATCACCAGCGGCTTGTCGGGCTCGAGGCGTTGCTCGATCCGCAGCATGATGCCGAGCACGCGCTGGCGGCGCTCGTCGGGATCGATGTCGCCGCCCTCGGCCGGGCGCATGCCGAGCATCATGCCGACCGCCTGCATGGCGCCGCGCGCCTCGCGGGTGAGCTCGCCGCTGGTATCGCCCGGGGCGGGCGGGAACACCAGCGGCAGCGCGCGCTCGAGCCGGCGCTGGATCTCGTGGGGCTCGGCGCCGTCGGCGAGGCCGAGGATCTCGCGGGTGAAATCCGCGATCACGCCGTACGGGGTCATCGCGGTCCCGACCCGGGTCGAGGTGCGCAGGATGTACGCCTCGCTGGGCGGGACGGTGGCGAGGAACGCCGATACCAGCGACCGCTTGCCGACGCCGTGATCGCCGACCACGCACAGCTGGCGCTTGCTGCGCGACACCAGCACGTCGCGGTAGGCGTCGCGGATCTCCTTGAGCTCGAGGTCGCGGCCGACCAGGGCGTGGGTCTTGTTGCGGTCGCGCAGGCGCTGGGCGCGCTCGATCGGGCCGCGCAGTCGGTAGACCCGGGCCCGCCGCACGCCCGGCTCGGTCTCCTCCTCGATCTTGTTGAGCGAGGCGCCGGGCTCGGTCTCGCCGGGCAGGTCGATCGCGGCCAGCGCCTCGAAGCTCCAGTCGGCGCGGGCGCTGCGGTAGACCCGGCCGCCGACCAGGATCTCGGCGGGCTGGGCCTGGCGGGCCAGGTGAGCGGCGAACCCGGCGGTGGCGACCTCGAGCTCGAAGGTCTGGGTGTTGCCGCGTCGGATCACGGTGGCGGCGCCGCGCTGGATGCCGATCGCCAGCCGCAGCTCGGGCTCGACGTCGGAGCCGATGCCGTCGAGGGCGTCGACCAGCGCCAGCGCCAGCCGGACGGTGCGGCCGGCGTCGTCCTCGCTCGCCAGCGGCAGCCCGACCACCAGCCGGATCGCGTCGAGGTCGCGCTCGCTGCGGTCCTCGAGCGCGTCGTGCTTGAACGCGATGTCGCGGGCGACCCGGCGGAACTCCTCGACCAGCTTGGTCGCGCCGGCCGCGCCGAGCCGGCGCTCGAGCAGGGTCACGCCGCGGACCACGCCCTCGACCACGTAGACGTACTTGCGCTCGCGGGTCTCGCGCGGGCCGCGGTCGCGCGGCTCGGGCCGGTCTTCGCCGACCCCGAGCGGGCCCAGCGAGCCGAGCGAGCCGGTGGTCGGGCTCGACGGGGTCCCCGAGCTCGGCCGGCTGCGATCGTCGCTGGCGCCGGGCGGCAGCCGCGACCGCGTGGTGCGCCGCTCGACCGGCACCACGGCGGACAGGAACTGGGCGAGCGCGCTCGAGTCGACCAGATCGCCCGACCGGTGGCCCCACTCGAGCTGGAAGCGGCCGAGGTCGGTCTGCAGGTCGCGCGCGGTCTGGAAGCGATCGTCGCGGTGGAAGGCGAGCGCACGCAAGATGATGCGCTCGAGGGTCTCGGGCAGATCGGGCGCGTGCTCGCGCGGCGCCACGATCGCGCCAGCCTTGACCTGCTCGAGCGCCTCCTTGCCGCGGCCGGGGAACAGCGGCCGCCCGCACGCCAGCTCGTACAGCACGATGCCAGCGCTGAACACGTCGGAGCGGCAGTCGACCGGCTCGCCGCGGGCCTGCTCGGGCGACATGTACGCGAACTTGCCCTTGATGACGCCCTCTTCCTCGTGAACGTGGCGGGCGCGCGCGATGCCGAAATCGACGATCTTCACCGAGCCGTCCCACGACACCAGGACGTTCTGCGGGGAGATGTCGCGATGGACGATGGCGAGCGGCTCGCCGAACTCGTCGGTCTTGCGGTGGGCGTAGTCGAGGCCCTTGGCCAGCTGCTGGACGATGTACGCGCCGAGCCCGTACGGAATGCGGCGGCGGTCGCGCGCGCAGTCCTGGAGGAGCCGGAGGACGTCCATGCCCTCGACGTTCTCCATCGCCAGGAAGTAGGTGTCGCCGACCGCACCGAAGTCGAAGACCTGGACGATGTTCGGGTGGTTGAGGCCGAGCGCGATCTTGGCCTCGTCGACGAACATCGCGACGAACTGGCGGCTGCGGGCGTACGCCGGATGGATCTTCTTGATGACCAGGACCTTGGCGAGGCCCTGCGCGACCGTGGTGCGCGCGAGGTAAACCTCGGCCATCCCTCCGGTGCCGATCTTCCGTACGAGCGAGTATTTCCCGAACTGTTCCATCACCACACCGAGCGAACCCTCCGGCCCGCTCGCCCCATCATAGTCGCGGAGGCGACCGATTCGCCTGCTGGAGTGCGCTTCATCTCACGACGGCGGCAAGCGCTTGATCACCAGGTTGTCGAACCAGGTGTCGGTCTCCCAGTTGTTGAAGCCGAGGTGGTCGTGGCCGACCCCGGTCAGCGGTTGCGGGTCCTGGTAGCGCAGGAACGGTGTGGCCAGGTCGTCGACGTACCACTCGATCGTGTCGCGGCGGCGGATGATGCGCCAGTGGTAGCGCTGGTTGGCGACCACCCGCGGCAGCGGGCGCTTGACCATCTCGGTGCCGTGCTCGTCGAGCCGGGCGATGAACGAGGTCGTGTTCTTCCAGCCGCCCATGCCGATCACGTAGCCGGTCGCGGTGTAGCGGTTGCCGTCGGGGTCGAACGAGCGGCCATCGCCGAAGACCTCGAGCTTGATGTCGCCGTCGGGCGAGGTCGACCAGGCGTCGAGGTCGATCTGGAGGTCGCCGGCGGGCAGCCGGCGGGCGAGCCACAGCGGGTGGTTGTGGGCGCCGTGAGCGTTCAGGGCCCCGTCGCGCAGGTGGTAGCCACTGCCGGTCCGGGTCCAGTCCGGCCCGAGCGAAGCCCGGTCGAAGCTGTCGAGATAGCTCGACTCGATCGGCGGCGACTCGCGGACCTTGCAGGCGGGCGCGAGGCCCCCGAAGGCGACGCAGGCGATGGTGAGGAGGGCGCGGGAGGCGCGCATGGCCGCGACTATGCGCGACCGACCCGGGTCGCGCAAACGTGCGGGGATCCACGTGATCGAAACCATTGTTGATTCCGATCCTGGACCCCAGGGGATCTCTTCCCGGACCGGGTTTCCGTGTCAGAGGCGGCCCTTAGGTTGGTCGCGAGTTGCGGATCGAGTCCCTCACACTACCGTTCGGACGGGAGTATCTGGAAGCGCCGGTCACGCCGCGCCCGTCCGACCAGGCTCCCTCCCGCGCCCGCCGCCGCGGCCGCGCCAAGCTCGAGTCGGTCGCCCCGACGCCGCTCGAGGCCGCCACCGTCGTCACCGCGCCCATCACTGCCACTGCCACTGCCACTGCCACTGCCACTGCCACTGCCGCTGCCGCTGCGGGTGCCGCTGCCGCGGCGGGTGCCGCTGCCGCTGCCGCGGCGGATGCGGGTGCGGCGGCCGCGGCCGCTGCCAATGCCGCGGCCGTCGCCACCCTCCGCCCCCAGGACGGCGTCTACGTCCTCGACGTCGAGACCACCGGCACCGACCGCCGCCGCGACCAGGTCATCGAGCTCTGCATCCAGTTCGGCCTCGATGACCGCGCTCCCAGCCGCACCTGGCGCTTCAAGCCCTCGGTCGCGATGTCGCCCGGCGCCCAGGCGGTCCACGGCATCTCGATGGACGACCTCGCCGCCTGCCCGAGCTTCGCCGACTGCGTCGACGAGATCGAAGCGATCTTCGCCGACGCCCGCGTGATCGTCGGCTACAACCTCACGTTCGACATCGACATGCTCCAGGCCGAGATGGAGCGCATCAAGCGGCCCTTGCTCGACGTCAGCGGCAAGACGATCGTCGATCCGTTCCGGCTCTGGCAGCAGTGCGAGCCGCGCAGCCTGCAGCACGCCCACCAGCGGTTCGTCGGGCAAGGCTTCGAGGCCGCGCACTCGGCCTCGGCCGACGTCGCCGCGACCGGCCGGGTCCTGTCGGGCATGCTGCGCAGCTTCAACCTCGACCACCACGACTGGAGCGCGATCGCCACGATCTGCGACCCGCAGCGGTCGAGCTGGGTGGGCCCGTCGCGGCATCTGCGCTGGGAGGGGACCACCATCATCCTCTCGTTCGGCAAGCACAGCGGCACCCCGCTCCACGAGCTCGACCGCGGCTACCTGCGCTGGGTCGCCGACAAGGACTTTCCGGTCCACGTGACCGTGATCTGCAAGAAGGCGCTCGAGCTCGCGCCTGACGAGCTGGTCGCGTGGGTGCGCCAGCAGTTCGGCGAGCCGGCCCCGACCGGCGCCCCGCCGTTCGCGGCGCCCGGCGGGTAGCCAACCCGTCAGCGCGGGACCCGCGCCGCCAGCTCGTTCGCCGAGATCAGGCCTTCGACGCGCGCGCGCTCGGTGCCATCGGGCGTCAGGAACAGGACCGTCGGCGTTGCGTGCGCCGACCAGCGATCCTGGAAGGCGAGATCGTCCTCGTCGTTCTCGGTGACGTCGATCCGGACCCGCACCCAGCCTTCGAGCGCGGCCCGCACGGTCCGGGTCTGGTAGTGGCGAGCGAGCTCCTTGCATGGCGCGCACCAGCTCGCGGTCACGTCGACCATCACGCCTTTCGCGCCCCCCGCGCGGGCCCGTGCCAGCCCGTGCTCGAGGTCGGTCTCCCAGCGCGGCGCCACGATCGGGCCGGAGCCCGACGCCCGTGGACGAGCTGGAGCATCGCGATCGCATCCCGCGAGTAACATGGTGGCCGCGAGCACGACCCGGGCGAGCGATGCTGGCGTCACGGGACGACCGCCGGGGCAGGCGTCGACGGCGACGCGATCGCGCCCGGCGGCAGGCTCCGGCCGGGCTCGTCGAGCCAGCCGCGGTGCTCCGCGCGCGCGCGGCCGCAGCGCTGGTCCTCGTGCACGCCGTACCCGGCGGACGACGCGAGCAGGACGCCCAGGACGCCATACGTGATGCCGAGCCCGCGCACCTCGGCGGGCTCGGGCTCCTCGGGGGCCCCGTTGATCATCGCCGCCGCGGCGAGGCCGGTCAGGCCAGCGAGGACCGCATCGACGGCGACGGCGAGCCTCCCTTCGGAGCAGGTCGGCAGCTGGTCGCGACGGTAGCCGCTAGGCAGGCGCTCGACCCCCACGAACGAACAGCCGGTGACGAGCGGGGCGAGGAGGGCGAGCGTGAAGAGACGGCGGGCCGGGAGGCTCATACCGCGCACGTGTCGTCCGGACCGGTCCGCGGTTGCGTCGCGTTCGTGACGCAGCCGGCCTGCCCTCGCCGTCGGTCCGTGCGATCGTGCCGGCGCGTGTCGCGCGGTCCACGGTCAGCACGGGTGACGACGCCGGCGCTCGAGCGATCGCTGCCGTCGGGGCTGGTGACGCTGGGGCCGGTGGTCGATGGCGGCGTGGTCGCGCACGGCGACGACGAGCAGGCCGAGCACGAGCTGCTGGGGTTCCTCGCCGAGCACCTGGCGACCCTGCCGCCGGCGCAGGCGGCGCGCTACTTCCTGCCCGAGGGCGTCGAGGTGATCACGGTGGAGGTCGCGCTGGATCCCGGCCTGCCGACCCGGCTGCGGCCGCCGCGCCTGGTCGGCGTGGCGTGCGTGGTGGTGCCGCACGGGGTCGGCGAGCGCAGCGAGGCGACCGGGGGTGGGGACCCTGCCAGCTTCGCTGGTGGGGCGGGGGGCAACCCTCCCGGTGGGATCGACCGGTGGGGCTTCGTGCCGGCGCTCGACGCGTCGTTCTTCGTGCACCGGCGCGAGGACTTCCTCGAGGTCGCGCGCCGCGAGATCGCCCGGGTCGCCCGCGCCCGTGGGCTCGACGGCGATGACTGGCGGCGGGTGTTGCCCGCGCTCGATACCCAGGTGGTCCCGCTCGAGCTGACGGTGCGGTTCGCCGCGGCCACCGAGGCCACCGGCGATCGGCTGGCGGCCGAGCACAGGCGGGTCGCGGCCGAGGTCCTCGACGCGATCGCGGTGCGGCTGGCCGAGCGGGTGCGCGGCGGCGGCGTCGAGCTGGTCGGCCGCGACCGCGAGCTGGCGTCGCTCGACGCGCTGCTCGGTGGCCGCGATCGGCTGTCGGTGCTGCTGAGCGGCGACGAGGCGGTCGGCAAGACCGCGCTGGTGCTGGCCTGGGCGCGGCGCCACCCGGCCCGGCCGGCGTGGGTGACCTCGGTGGCCCAGCTGGTCGCCGGTGCCTCGGGCTTCGGCGAGGCCGAGGCCCGGATGCAGTCGATCTTCGGCGCCGCCGAGGCGCTCGACGCGGTGCTGTACTTCGAGGACTTCGGCAGCCTGTTCCGCGAGCGGCCCGAGGAGGGCGGCCTCGACGTCGCCGCGGTGGTCCGCCGGAACATCGTCGAAGGCCGGGTCCGGGTGGTCGCCGAGATCACGCCGTTCGCGCTCGAGCGCGCCGAGCGTCGCGACGTCGGCCTGGTCGGCGCGATGACCCGGGTGCCGCTGGCGCCGATGACGCCGGCGCAGGCGCTGGTGGTCGCACGCGCCCACGCCACTCACTGGCGGCGGGCCGAGCCGCGCCGGCCGCAGCTCGCCGACGCGACGGTGGCGGTCGCGGTCGAGCTGGCGCGGCGCTACCTGCCGTACCGGATGTTCCCGGGCAAGGCGGTGCGGCTGCTCGACGAGCTGCGATCCGCTCGCGACGGTGCGGTCGGGCTCGACGGCGCGCCACTCGAGCTCGGGCCCGAGGATGCCTACGAAGGGTTCTCGCTGGTCACCGGCATTCCCACGTTTCTCCTGCGCGACGACCAGGCGATGCGGGTCGGCGAGCTGGTTGCCCGGCTGCGCACGCGCATGATCGGCCAGGACGTCGCGGTGCAGCGGGTCGCCGAGACGCTGTGCACGGTGAAGGCGCAGCTGCAGCCGGCCGACAAGCCGCTGGCGACCTTCCTGTTCGTGGGCCCCACCGGCGTCGGCAAGACCGAGCTGGCGCGCAGCCTCGCGCACCTGCTGTTCGGCGGCGAGGAGCGGCTGGTCCGCTTCGACATGAGCGAGTACGCCGATCCGTGGGCGGCCGAGCGGCTGATCCGCGGTTCCGGTGACGGCGACGGCCTCCTGACCTCGCGGGTGCGCGAGCAGCCGTTCTCGGTCGTGCTGCTCGACGAGATCGAGAAGGCGCACCCGGCGGTGCACGATCTGCTGCTCCAGGTCGCAGGCGAGGGCCGGCTCACCGATGCGCGCGGCCGCACCAGCTACTTCCACAACACGATCATCATCCTCACGTCGAACCTCGGCGCGCACCACGGCGGCGGCGCGGTCGGCCTGCGCGCGAGCAGCGGCGACGGACGCGAGCGCGAGCTCGGCCGCTATCAGGCGGCGGTCGCGACCGCCTTTCGGCCCGAGATGCTCAACCGCTTCGACGCGGTGATCGCCTTCCATCGCCTGAGCGAGGCCGAGGTCGCCGACGTCGCGTGCCTGCAGGTCGCCAGGCTGGCCGACCGGCGCGGGCTGGTCCAGGCCGCGGTCGGGCTCGACGTGAGCGAGCGAGCGCTTGCGGCGCTGGCGGTGGGCGGCTACTCGGCCGCGTACGGCGTGCGCGCGCTGCGCCGGCACCTCGATGAGCAGGTGGTGGCGCCGGCCGCGCGGCTGCTGGCCCGGGTCGGCAGCGAGGGCCACGGCGGGCTGCTCGCGGTGCGGGTCGACGGCGAGCCGGTCGGGCTCGGGCTGTCCGAGGGCTCGCACCTCGGCACCGTCGCGCCCGCCGCCGGGCCGGTCGAGGCTCCCGCGTTGCGGGTCAGCCTGTACCGGCGGGTCGGCGCCAGCGCGCGCCGCGGTGCCCAGGGCCTGACCCTGCTCGCCGAGGTCCGGCGGGAGGCCGACACCTGGCTCGCGCGCGATGTCGCCACCGAGGTGCGAGATCAGGTCAGCTGGCTCGAGGCGCAGCTGGCGCAGACCGACGAGTCGCGCGCTCGCGCGGGACGCGCGGGCCGGTCCCGGCGCGACGTCGGTGGCAAGGCGCGCAAGGAGGCGCTGTCGGCCGAGCAGCGCCAGCAGATGGCGACCGAGCTGCATCGGCTGCGGCGCGGCTGGGACGACGCCCACGCGGCGCGCGACGAGATCACCGCGGCCGAGGACCTCGGGCTCGAGGTCGCGCTCGCGGGCGGCGCGATCGAGGAGGTCGCGGCCATGGCCGGGCCGCTGGCGGCGCGGTTCGCGACCGCGATGTTCTGGCTGGCGGTGGCGCGGCTCGAGCAGCGCGACGCGATCACGCTGGCGCTGTCGGCGCCCGAGCTGTCGGTGCCGCTGGAGCGCTGGCTCGGCGCGCTCCTGGCCGAGGCCCCGGCCCGGCGCTGGACGATCACCGGGCACCTGACCGGCGTGCGCGACCCGGCGGTGGCGTGGCCGGAGTCGCGGGTGTGGGGGCCGCCGCGCTCGGCGGCGTGGCTGTCCGAGCGCCTCGCTGGCGAGGGCGGGATCCGCAACGTGCTGCTGCGGGTCCGCGGCCCCGGCGCGGCGTGCCTGCTCGGCCTCGAGGCCGGCACCCATCGCTTCGTCGGCATCGCCAAGGTGAGCCCGTGCCACCTGGTGGTGCGGCGGATCGCCTTGACCGCCGACTTCGACGACGACGCCTGGCTGCGGGTCGGCGCGCTCGCGGCGCCGGCCCAGCCCGGCAAGGGCAACTTCGAGCGGCTCCATGCGGCGACCGACCACGTGATGGTCATGGGCCGCCGGGTCGAGGTGGCGTGGCCGCGCTACATGGCGCAGCTCGAGGAGGTCGGGCTGGCGCGGATCGCGCGCGCGCTCGCCGACGACGAGGCGGTCGCCGACCTGTACCCGATCGAGCTGACCGAGCCGGCCGCGCCCGAGACCGAGGCGTGAGGCGCACGCTCGCGATCGCGGTCTACGAGCACCGGGTGGACTCCAAGGTCACCTGGTGGCCGCTGGTCCCGCGCGCGTGGGGCGGGCCGATCACCGGCACCAGCGAGGTCCGCATGCGCGAGGAGTTCGGCAAGCTGGTGCGCGAGGCGCTGCGCCTGGTCGATCCCGCCGAGCACGAGCTGTGGGACGCGCCGCCCGGCCTGCGCCTGCACCGGCTCCACCTCGATCTGGCGACCCAGGGCCCCAACCCGAAGCGGGTGGCCGGGTCGTTCCCGCTGATCCTCGAGCCGCGCTGGTTCACCGACGAGCGGCAGCGGCTGCTCGCGTATCACCCGCGCGATCGGTCCGCGTGGTTCGACGCCGACGATCTTGCCGAGGCGGAGGTGCTGGCGCCCCACTTCGCCCGCAAGGCCTGGGCGGCGCTCGACGCCGACCAGCTCGAGGAGCTCAAGGTCACCGGCAAGGATCGCCTGCTGGTGGTGTCGTACAGCGTCGAGCCGACCTCGCTGCTCGATCGGCTCAAGCCCGAGGCGACCGAGCGCGGTCGCGCCGGCCTCGGCCGCGCCACCCGCCGGGTGCTCGGCGACCTCGCGGTCGACCAGACCGCGCGCGCGATCGACCGGACCCTGCCGATCGGCGAGCCGCGCGAGCCGTATCGCGGCCAGCTCGGGCGCCTGCTCGGTGGCGACCGGCCGCGCTCGACCGTGCTGATCGGTCGTCCGGGATCCGGACGGTCGACCCTGCTCGCGCGCTGGGTCGACGATCGGCTGGCCGAGGATGGCTGGTTCCTGCACCGCAACGCCGATCGCATCCACCGGGTGTGGCGGCTGTCGGGCAAGCGGCTGATCGCCGGCATGCAGTACTTCGGCGACTGGGAGGCGCGCTGTCTCGACGTGGCCGAGGACGCGCGCAAGCACCGCGGGATCCTGTGGTTCGACGACCTCCACCTGTTCGGGAGGCTCGGCATCACCCGCCAGTCCGAGCGCAGCTTCGCCGACTTCTTCCGGGGCCCGGTCCAGCGCGGCGAGCTGGTGGTGATCGGCACCGCGACCCGCGAGCAGCTGGCGCGGCTCGAGGACGACGCGCCCGCGTTCGCCGGCCTGTTCACGCGGATCGCGATCGAGCCGACCACCGCCGAGCAGACCCGCGCGCTCCTGCTGGCCGAGGTTCGCCGGCTCGAGCGCGAACATCCGGTCGCGATCCACCCGTTCGTGCCGCGCACGGTGGCCGAGCTGGCGTCGGCGCTGTGGGCGTGGACGGCGGCGCCCGGGGCCGCGGTCGAGCTGCTGCGCAAGCTGGTCGCGTGGCGGCTGGCGGCCCAGTCGACCGAGGAGGGCGGCGAGCGGCTCGAGATCGGCCCCCGCGACGCGGTCACCCTGGCCGCGCGCGAGACCGGCCTGCCCGAGCACCTGATCACCCTCGACCAGCCGCTCGACCCGGCCGCGGTCGAGGCCCACTTCGCGGCCCGCGTGATCGGTCAGGACGAGGCGGTCGCGGTCGCCACCGAGGTGGTGCTCAAGGTCCGCGCCGGCCTGACCGACGCCAGCCGGCCGCTCGGCGTCTACCTGTTCACCGGGCCGACCGGCACCGGCAAGACCGAGCTGGCGACCGCGCTCGCCGAGTACCTCTACGGGGATCCGAAGCGGCTCCTGCGCTTCGACATGAGCGAGCTGTCGGGACCCGATGCGGTCGCGCGCCTCATCGGCGACCGGTTCGCGCCCGAGGGGCTCTTGACCCAGCGCATCCGCGAGCAGCCGTTCGCGGTCGTGCTGCTCGACGAGATCGAGAAGGCCCACCCGGCGGTGCTGGCGCTCTTGCTCCAGCTGTTCGACGAGGGCCGGCTCACCGACGCGGCGGGCGACGCGGCCAGCTTCCGCCACGCCGTGATCGTGATGACCTCGAACCTCGGTGCCAAGGTGGCGGCGCCGATCGGCTTCGGCGACGGCGCCGCGGTGGTGATGGGCGACATCGCGCGCGCGGTGCGGGAGTTCTTCCCGCCCGAGCTGTGGAACCGCATCGATCAGGTCGTGCGGTTCCGGCCGCTCACGCCCGAGGTCGCGGCCCGGGTGGTCGACAAGGAGCTGGCCAAGCTGCTCGGCCGCCGCGGCCTGCGCGAGCGCAACGTGTTCGTCTACGCCGGGCGGGCGATCCGCGAGCGCGCGGTCGCGCAGGCGTTCGACAGTCGCTACGGCGCGCGCACGGTCAAGCGCTGGCTCGAGGACCACGTCGCGACCCGGCTGGCCGAGGCGCTCACCACCGCGCCGCCGGCCCGGATGACGGTCGCGCGCCTGCGCGAGGACGGCGCCACCGTCGGGGTCGACCTCGAGGTGCTGGCCGAGGTCGAGTCGCTGCCCGGCGACTACCCGATGGCCGAGCTGCGCGAGCTGTCGGCGTCGGCCCTGGTGCCGCACGCCGAGGCGATGGCCGACGAGATCGACCAGGTCCTGGCGAGCCGCGAGCTGATCGCGCAGGAGGAGGCCGCGCGCACCGGTCCGCGCGCCGCCGAGGTCCGCTACTACGCCGAGGGCTATCGCGACGAGCTGCTGCGGATGCGGACGATCCTGGTCGGGCAGGGGCCCCCGGCCCGCGCCGGGCGCACGCTCGAGGAGTCGGATGACGAGCTCACCCACGATCTCGAGGTCCACGATCGCGAGTCGGTGATCCACCAGTCCTCGTACCGGCGCGGCTACGTCGAGTCGAAGATCCGCTTCGACCGGCGCAGCCTCGGCCGCGGCGCGCAGCGGTTCGATCAGCGGACCGGGCTCGAGGCGCTGGCGCGGGCGCGGCTCCTGATCGATCACGTCGGCGAGCTCGCCGATCCTGACGCTCACGTGGTGACGGTCGAGCTGGCCGCGGTCGGCCGCGGGGTGGCGAGCTGGAGCCTGGCCCGGGTGCTGGCGTCGCTGCCCCACGACGAACTGGCGGTCCGGACCCGGGATGGTCGGGTCACCACGACCACGCCGGTCGCCGGTGCCCACGTGGTCCACGCGGTGCTGGTGGTGCGCGAGCTGTTCGCCGCGCCGGCGCTGGTGGCCGAGCACGGCAGCCACGTGTTCCAGTCGCTCGCGGGCGAGCCCGAGATCGTGCGGGTGTCGGTCACGCCGGGGCCAGCCGAGCCGCGCGCGCGGGTGCGCGCGCACGAGGTGGCGCTGGCCGGCTTCGAGGCGGCGGTCGCGGCGGGCCAGCCCGGGATCAACCCCGAGCCGCTGTTGCCGGTGGTGCGGGTGCTGTCGATCGCGCCGGCGCCGCGCCCCGGTCAGCCGATGACGGTCGACGTCGAGGACTTCATCACCGGGTTCACCGGCCGGCTGTCGGTGCCCAACGAGCTGGCGGCGATCAACGGCTGCCGCGAGATCCGCTGGAGTCGGGTCGGAGGTCGGCGATGACCCGGCCGAGCTTCCGCGTGTTCTTCACCGAGCACGACAACGGCAAGGTGTCGGGCGTCGTGATCCGCCGCCGCGAGCTGGTGTTCGACCCGCCGCCGCCGGCAGCGTGGGGCGACGGCCAGGACGACGTGCTGGCCGCGCTCGAGCCAGGCTTGACCGCCGCGGTCGCCGAGGACGGCCCGGGCCGCTACCTGTTCACCGAGGACCTCGAGCTGCGCCGGGTGGCGGTCGAGGTCCGGCCCCGGGTGGCCGCCGATGGCGCCTGGGTGCTCGGCAGCCGCACCATCCCGGTCCGGATCGGCTTCGCCGCGTTCGCCGAGGTCACCGCCGGCACCAGCGCCGGGCGGGCCGCGACCGACGGCGGCTTTCGCGTGCTGGTCCCGCGCCATCGCTGGTCGCTGGTGCTCGAGAGCCTCGACGACGCCGCCGAGGTGCTGCGCCACGCGGTGTTCGCCGCGATGCTCGGCGACACGCCGGCGAGCGTGTTCGACTTCCGCGCCGGCGTCCGCGAGTGGATCGAGGTCTGGGAGCTGCCGCACCTGGCCGCGGCCGACGATGAGGCGCAGGAAGCCGAGCCGCCGCCGCCGCCGACCCTGGCCGCGGTCGCCGAGGACTGGAGCCGCAAGATCCAGCGCAAGCAGCTGGTGCCGCCGGTCGGCGATCCACCGGGCGCGACCGCGCTGGTGGTCGCGCTCGAGCGCACCCCACCACGCTCGGTGCTGCTGGTCGGCGACAGCGGGGTCGGCAAGACCGCGATCGTGCGCCGCGCCGCCAAGCACCTCGCCGAGCGGAGCAAGGGCAAGGACAGCGAGCCGCGGCGGCTGTGGGCGACCTCGGCCGGCCACGTCACCGCCGGCATGGTCTACCTCGGCATGTGGCAGGACCGTTGCCTCACGCTCGCGCGCGAGCTGTCAGCGACCGAGGACTGGCTGTACGTCGATCGCCTGGTCGACCTGCTGGCGCCGCAGCCCGACGGCGCCAGCATCGCCGACCTCCTGGCCCCGGCGGTGGTCGCCGGCGAGCTGCGCATGATCGCCGAGGCGTCGGAGTCCGAGCTGGCCCGGTGCCGCCGCCGCAACCAGGCGTTCGTCGACGCGTTCGAGGTGATCCGCGTCGACGAGCCCGGGCCCGACCAGGTGATCCCGATGCTGGTCACCCACCAGCACCGCAAGGACCCCGAGGTCACCTGGCACCCGGGCGCGCTGCGCCGCGCGATTGCGCTGCTCGCCGGGTTCCGCCGCGATCTGCGCTTTCCCGGCAAGGCGTTCGGCTTCCTCGACTGGTGGAACCAGGACGCGCACAAGCCGCCGCGCCAGGTGCGGCCCGGTGACGTCGCCGCCGCCTACGCCCGCTGGTCGGGCCTGCCGATCGAGCTCATCACCGACGAGCGCCCGACCGGGCCGGCCGAGATCGCGGCGGCGCTGCGCGCCGGCGTGGTCGGTCAAGACGCCGCGTGCGCGGTGGTCGCGCGGGCGCTGGCGCGCTTCAAGGTCGGCCTCGACGATCCCGAGCGACCGGTCGCCTCACTGCTGTTCGCCGGCCCGACCGGCGTCGGCAAGACCGAGCTCGCCAAGCAGATCGCGACCTACCTGTTCGGCGCCGGCGACCGCCTGGTCCGCATCGATCTGTCCGAGTACATGACGCCCGGCGCGGCCGGCCGTCTGCTCGAGGTCGGCAGCGGCGCGACCTCGCTCGCCGAGCAGGTCCGGCGCCAGCCGCTGTGCGTGGTCCTGCTCGACGAGATCGAGAAGGCGCACCCCGAGGTGTTCGACCTCCTGCTCGGCGTGCTCGGCGAGGGCCGGCTCACCGACACCATGGGTCGCCTGGTCGACTTCCGCATGGCGGTCATCGTGATGACCTCGAACCTCGGCGCCGGCGGCCGTGCCGCGCCCGGCTTCGGCGCGGACGCGCTCCCCGACCACGCCGCCGCGGTCCGGGCCCACTTCCGGCCCGAGCTGATCGGTCGGCTCGATCACGTCGTGTCGTTCCGCAGCCTGTCACCGGCCGACATCGAGCGCATCGTCGACCTCGAGCTGGCCAAGATCCGCCGCCGGCCCGGCCTCGTGCAGCGCGGCCTGACCCTGCGGCTGTCGACCCCGGCGCGCGCCTGGCTCGCGAGCCACGGCTTCGACGCCGGCATGGGCGCCCGACCCCTGCGCCGGCTGCTCGAGGAGGTCGTGGTCGCGCCGCTCGCCGTCCGCATGGCCGGCGATCCCGGCCTGCGCGACCGCCTGCTCGGCATCGTCACGGCCGGCGAGGCGGCCGGGGCCGGGGTGGACGAGCTGATCGTCCTGCCGGCGTGAGTGCCGGGCAGGCTCGCAGTACGTTGGTTCGATGGAAGCGGACGACGAGCTCCCCGAGCTGCTCAAACGGGTTCGAAATCGGTCAACCTTCCTGGTGTTCGTTCGAGCACTCGAACGGGATCGACGCGCGGCAGCCGAGCTGGAACGCGCCTCGCCGTCATCGCCGTACGGTCCCGGCGCCCGCGGCTGGGAGAACGGTACGATCGAGAGCTTTCTCGAGTCGGCGGTGGGCTGGGCCGAGGACGTGATGCCGCTCCGGGGCGCGCGAGCGGCCTGGTTTCCCGCTGCGCCCTCGTGGGCGGCGTTCGCGCGGTTTCTCTACATGGGCAAGCTCTACGAGTAGCCGGACGCCGACCTCGGTCAGAGGGGGCCCGCAGGGTTGAACCCATCTCGATGTGATCAAAGACGTCCCTCTTTTCCGGATTCTCTGAGCCGGTGCGAAGCGCCGTCGTCGGGCAGCGGGCAGCGGGCAGCCGGCAGCGGGCCGAGCATCGAGTTGCCCTCGAAGCCGTTCCTCTTTCCGGTCGCCATCCTGGGCGAGGCGGCGAACTCGTCGGGGAGATCGGCCCGGATCTCGGGCGGCTGGCGGAAGTCGCGGTGCCGCGTTGGCCTGCGAGAGTGGCGCGAGGGGCCACGGGTTCGGCCGGTCAGCAGCGCGATCAGAACGACCGCGGCCACCGCGGACACGTGCGCCTCCCGCGGGCCGGGCCAGGGACGACCGCCGACGCATGGCAGGGCGCACGGGCCCGTGGTGGTGCCGGGATGCCGCCTGGCGCCAGCGACCGCGGTGGCCTATGGCGCGGGCCCCGGCACCTCGCGCGGATCGATCGGGCCGTGCCGTCGCCAGCCGACCCTGAGCAGCCAGCTCGAGGCCGGCACCACCGGTAGCGGCTCCCCGCCCATCGCGGCTCCTGACGGCACGGTGCCCGGACGCCAGCCGTCGAAGCGGAGCCCGCTGGAGTACGGATCGACCTGGGCCCGGCGCTGGGCGCCGCCGCCGAGGTCCTCGCGATGCCGCCGCCAGTTGTTGATGACGTAGCAGAGCGCGTGACGTGCCTGCCGCGGCGTGCGGATGACCGTGACGTGATATCGCGACAGGAAGACCTGGCCGCGGTGTGGTCGCGCCAGCCGGCGGTCGCGCGTGATCGCCTGGTTGAGCAAGCGTGCCGCCGAGATCTCGAAACCCTGCATGCCGCGCGCGAGCGCGCGCTCGTCGTCGGCCTCGACCAGCAGGTGGACGTGATTGTGCTGGATGCTGATGTGCACGATGCGGAAGTCATGGCGCGGTAGCGTCGTGAGCATCGCGCGACGGAGCGCCTGGTAGGCACTGCGGCGGCGGAGCCGACCGACCTCGCGGCTCACCGCCAGGACGACATGGACCGGCTGGGCGGGCGTGATGGGCGCGCGCTTGCGGACGCGCTGGTGCGGGCGTCGGCCGGCTGCGGGCTTGCGGCCGGCGCCGGGCCGGCGACCGCCGTGGGTCCGGAACTCGAGCGTGGTCTGCCGCGAGGCCGCCATTCTTGATTGCACCGATATTATCAGGTTGCTGGTTCTGGTCAATGAGCGATGGCAGGATCGCGAACAGCACGGTTTGGCCTCGATCGTGTGCACCCGGCAGGCCTTGTTCGGGGCGGCGTGCTGAGGTGGGCGGCATGGTGCTCGTGGCTGGGCTGTGGACTTGACGCGCCTGTGGAGAGCGCGCCTGCCGACGCGTGCGCCGCGAGCGGGCAGGGAGCGCCGGCGCGACCCCGCACAGGCGCTTGGAAAGCCGCGCCTTCGGGTCGTGGGCATGCGGAGTCGCGGTTGGTGGGCGCGCCTTTCCACAAGGCCCACAGCCGTGCCGACCCCTCACCCTGATCAAAAACTTTCCGGATCCGGAGCGATGCGGGGAGGATCCCAGCGCGGCATCCCAGCCGTCGCCGTCGCCGTCGCCGTCGCCGTCGCTGCCGCTGCCGCTGCCGCGGATGGCTACGGCAGGCCGGGCAGGCCGGCGGCGATGGCTTGTTCGCGGAGGCGCTGGGCGATCGCGAGGGATTCGTCGGCGGTCGGGCGCGCCGAGGGATCGAGATCGCCGAGCCGGTCGAGGTGCTCCTGGGTGGCGGCGGCGAGCTCGCCCGGCACGTCGGCGAGGACCTCGGGAGGCAGGCGGAAGTCGCGGGCTCCGCGGTGGCCGGCGAGGGTGGCGTCGCGCGGCCACGGGTGGCGGCCGGTCAGCATCTCGAACAGCACCACCGCCGCGGCGTAGAGGTCGTCGCTGGGACGGGGGGCGGCGCCCCGCCGCTGCTCGGGGCTCATGTAGGCGAGGGTGCCGACCGCCTCGGCGGCGCGGCGGGCGCTGGCGGCGTCGGCGCCGGTGGCGCCGCTGGCGTCGGGCAGGTGGGCGACGCCGAAGTCGCCGAGCATGACCTCGACGCCGGGGAGATCGGGGTCGCGACGGAACATCAGGTTGGCGGGCTTGAGGTCGCGGTGGACGATGCCGCGCCGGTGGGCCGCCGACAGCGCCGACAGGATCTGGCCGTGGCGCTCGATCGCGCGCCGCAGCGGGCGCGGGCCGCGATCGCGCAGGACGTCGCGCAGGGTGCCGCCGGCGGCGAGCTCGAGGACGATCCGGCGCGCCTTCTCCTCGAGATCGAGCACCGCCACCAGGTTGGGATGGCGCAGGGACGCCATCACCCGCGCCTCGTGGAAGAACTGCGCGAGCGCCTCCTGGCGCTGGGCCGCGGCGAGGTGCGGGTGGAGCAGCTTGATCGCGACGTCGCGATCGAGCTCGGCATCGCGCGCGAGGTAGACCACGCCGGCGCCGCCGCGGCCGAGCTCGCGCACCAGCCGGTAGCGCGCGCCGCCGGTCACGCCGGCGAGCTCGGGCCCGGCGATGGTCTCGCCGGCCGAAGGTGCGGCCAGGCCGCGGGCCACCCGCAGCCGGTCGACCCGGGCCCGCACGTTCGGATAGTCGAGGTCGCGCGCGAGCACGCTCTCGTAGTGGCGCAGCGCCACCACGTCGTCACCGAGCTTGCGGTGGTGCTCGGCGAGCAGGTAGTGCGCGCGGGTGGCGTGGGCCGGGTCGTGGGTCAGGGCGTCGAGGTGGACCAGGCCGCGCTCGAGCTCGCGGCGCTCGTCGAGGCGATCGACCAGGCGCGCGCGCAGGAGCGTCGTGGCCGGCGCCGGGGCGGTCGGTAGCGCGATCAGCTTCTCGAGCCACTCGGTGGCCAGGCGCTCGTGGCCCGAGGTCCACAGCGCGTCGATGCGGACCAGGGTGTCGGGCGCGGCCAGCTCGTCGAGGCGGCGGGCCTCGCCGGCGGCGAGCACCAGCTGCTCGAGCCAGGCGTCGTCTTCGTTGCGCAGCACCGCCGGCTCGGTCGGTCCGGGCGCCGGCATCGGCGCCGCCAGCCGGCGGCCGCCGAACAGCCGCGCAAGGAAGCCGGGCGGCTTGCGCGCGCTCACGCGACGTCGAGCTCCGCGCCGTCGAGGGTGATCACGTCGCCGGTGATGAGCTGGACCCGGCCGTGCGCGATCGCGGCGCCGCCGAGCTGGAGCGGCCCGGTGGCGCGGCCCAGGTGCGGTCGACCCGCGATGAACACGAGGTCGCACGCCAGGCCGTGGCTGGCGAGATCGATCCGGTCGCCGGGTCGCGCCAGCAGCAGGGTGCGGCCGCGGTCGAGCCCGTTGTTCGCGGTCAGGGTCAAGACCGGCGGCTCGCCGGCGACCGCGTAGTCGATCCGGCAGTCCTCGCCGAGCTCGAGCTGGCCGTGATCGACCAGCGGCATCTTGCCGGCGATCGGCATGCCGCCGATCAGCGTGCCGTTGCGCGAGCCGGCGTCGCGCACGACGAACCGCGGCTGGTCACCGACCTCGACCTCGGCGTGGCGGCGGGAGACCCCGCCGGCCCGCAGCGGCAGATCGCACAGCGCGTCGCGGCCGAGCCCGATGACCGGCGCCGCGCACACGATGACCGGGCTGCCGGTGCGCGGGCGCAGCTCGACCCGCCCCGACGTGATCAGCCGCGCCTGCAGCTCGTCGAGCAGCCGCCGGTGCTCGCGGCTGGGCGCGCGGGCCAGCGCCGCCTCCAGCGCGAGCCGCGCGTCATCGCGCCGGCCCAGCCGCAGGTGGACCTCGTAGTCGGCGAACGCCTCACGCGCGGCGTGCTCGCTCGACGAGCGACGCTCGTCCTCGGCCATCGCGGTCTCCATCAGCTCGACGTGGCCGCCGTCCGAGTAGGCCTGGGCCGCGGCCGGGAAGTCGTCGAGGTGCTCGTAGGCCTTGCCGGCCTCGCGGTGCTCGCCGCCGGCGGTCAGCAGCGCGGCCGCTTCGCGCACCTTGTCGTGGTCGCGCCGGGTCGCGATGCCCTCGGCGAGCGCCTTGGCCAGGAGCGCGCGGCCGAGCGCGGCCGACGCCACCCGCCGTAGCTCGGCGTCGTCACCGGCCCAGTGGATCGCGTCGCGCAGCGCGGTGATCTCGGCGGCGCGATCGTTGGCGCGGGCGGCGCGGGCCAGGTGCATGCGCACCGCCGACGGGAAGTCGCCGGCCAGCGCATAGTGCTGGGCGGCCGCGTCGAGGTTGCCGGCCGCCTCGGCGGCGCGCGCCGCGCGGTGGTCGGCGGACAGCCAGCGGCGGAAGCTGCTCACGGGACGACGGTCACCCGCACGGGTCAGGACACTCCGTGCTTCTTCAGCAGGCGATGCAGGTACGCGCGGTCCATGCCGGCGCGGCGCGCGGCCAGCGACACGTTGCCGTCGCAGCTGGCGACCAGCGCGGCGACGTAGTCGCGCTCCCAGGCGTCGACCAGCGCGCCCTTGGCGTCGTGGAACCGCACCGACGGATCGACCACGCCGGCGGTCGGCGGCCGCTCGCCGGCGGTCGCGGCCACGCCGATCAGCGCGCTGGTCAGCTCGACCCCGAGCGCGAGCCCGCGCTCGATCACGTTGCGGAGCTCGCGCACGTTGCCGGGCCAGTCGTAGGCGGCCAGCGCGGCCAGGGTCGCCGGCGCGACCGGGACCGGCGTCACGCCGGGCCGGGCCGCGGCCGCCACGAAGCGCTCGACCAGGAGCGCGATGTCGTCGGGCCGCTCGCGCAGGCTCGGCAGCCGGGCGGTGACCACGCCCAGCCGGTGATAGAGGTCCTCGCGGAAGCGGCCGCCGCGCACCTCGCCGCGCAGGTCGCGGTTGGTCGCCGCCACCACCCGCACGTCGATGGTCCGGTACGCGGCGGCGCCGACCGGGCGCACCGCACGGCTCTCGAGCGCGCGCAGGAGCCGCGGCTGCAGGTCGAGCGGCAGCTCGCCGAGCTCGTCGAGGAAGATGGTGCCGCCGTGCGCGGACTCGAACGCGCCGACCCGGTCACGGTCGGCGCCGGTGAACGCGCCGCGGACGTGGCCGAACAGCTCGCTCTCGCACAGCGAGCCGGTGACGCTGGCCAGGTCACACACGACGAACGGCCCACGCCGGCGCGGCGAGGCGTCGTGGATCGCGCGCGCCGCCAGCTCCTTGCCGGTGCCGGTCTCGCCCTCGATCAAGATCGAGGCCTCGCTGGCCGCGGCCCGCTGGAGCAACGTGAACACCCGACGCATCGGGTCCGACCGCCCGATCAGCGCACCGAACTGCTCGTCCGCCGAGGGCGCCAGATCGTGGTTGGTGTCGATCGGCTCGATGCGGAGCTCGGTCTTGCCGATCACCAGGGTGGCGGCGCCCTCGACCTCCATCACCGTGAGCCGGGCCCCGGCGAACCAGCTGCCGTTGGTCGAGTCGAGATCGCGGACGATCACGCCGCCGCCGGGCTGGACCTCGAGCTCGAGGTGCTGGCCCGACACCGCGCCGTCGGTGATCGCCAGCGCGCAGGTGCGGCTCTTGCCGACCCGGTGCTTGCCGGGGGTGAGCGCGAGGACCTTGCCACGATCGGGCCCGGCCACGACGACCAGGCGCAGGCGCCGCGGCGCGATCGCGCGGGGGTCGAGCTGCTCGGTGGCGCCACCGTCGAGATCGTCCGCCGACACCCCGGCATCGTACTCCACCCCGGCTGGCAGACCACGGTAACGGCACCCGACCGCGGTCGCGGACGGCTATACTCATGCGAGCGTGCGTGTCCGCCTCGTCCTGACGGCCTGCTTGCTGGGCGCCGCGTCCGCGGTGGCGGCTGCGCAGCCGGCTCCGATCGTCGACGATCGGCCGGCCACGCCGGGCGCGATCGAGGCCGGCGCCGTCCTGGTCGCCGAGGGCACCGCGCTCGGCGGCCAGAACCGCTACGAGCAGGCCCTCACCCGCTTCCTGGTCGCGGCGGATCGCCACCCGTCCGCGACCCACGACTGCCTGGTCGCGCTGGCCTACGCGCGCATCGGTCGGCTGACGCCGGCGCGGCTCTGGCTCGACGCCGCGGCCCGGCGCGGCGACGTCCGGCCGCCGTGGTGCGCGTCGACCCTGGTCGACGACGTGACCGCCCAGCTCGCCACCCGCGGCTTCGTCGCGATCGAGGTGGTGGTCACCCCGGCCGACGCCGAGGTCTGGATCGGCGACGACGTGCACGTCCGCGGCGGTCGCACGATCTGGCTGCCGCCGGGCGAGGTCGCGGTGCGCGCGCAGCGCACCGGTCACCAGCCGGTCGAGCGCCGCGATCCGGTCGTGGCCGGCGCGCGGCTCGTGCTCGACCTGCCCGCGATCGTCGCGACGCCGGATCGACCGGTGCGCGCCGCGCCGCCGCCGTCCGCGTCGCGATCGCGGCTGCCGTGGCTCGTCGCCGGCGCCGGCGGCGCTGCGCTGATCGCCGGCGGCGTGTTCCACGCGCTGGCGGCGGGCACCCGCGCCGATGCCAACGCCGAGTCGCCGGCCAGCGGTTCGTTCGCGACCCTCGACGCCCGGTTCGTCCAGCAGCGCGCGGTCGCGCTGTCGCTCTACGGGGCCGGTGCGGTCGGGGTCGGGGTCGGGCTGTGGCTGGCGACCCGCAGCGGCGACGAGCCGCAGCGCGGCGCCGGGCTCACGGTCGGGCGCGGTGGCGGCGCGGTCACCTGGAGCGGGACCTGGTGAGCGCCGCCGCCGCGTCGTTCGCCCCGACCCGGCTCTGCACGCGCTGCGGCGCGACCCCGATCGGCGACAGCCGGGTGTGCCCGACCTGCGGCGCGCGCGTGGTCGAGATCCGCGCGCCCGAGGACGCGCTGATCGGCAAGGTGATCGACGAGCGCTTCGAGATCCGCTCGGTGCTGGGGCAGGGCGGCATGGGCACGGTCTACCGCGCGCATCAGCGCTCGGTCGATCGCGAGGTCGCGGTCAAGCTGATCGATCCGCGGCTCGCGCGCGAGGTGACCGCGGTCCGCCGCTTCCTGCGCGAGGCCAAGCTGGCCAGCCAGCTGTCGCAGCCCAACACGGTCAGCGTGTTCGATTTCGGCCAGAGCGCCGACGGCTATCTCTACCTGGTCATGGAGCTGCTCGACGGGCGCACGCTCGGCACCGTGATCCGCGAGGACGGGCCGTTCCCGCTGGCGCGCGCGGTGCGGGTCGGCGTGCAGCTGTGCGATGCACTCGAGGCCGCCCACCAGCTCGGCATCATCCACCGCGATCTCAAGCCCGGCAACGTGCTGGTCCTGCGCCATCCGCCCGGCCGCGATCTGGTGAAGGTGCTCGACTTCGGCCTCGCCAAGTCGGTGCTCACCGAGGGTGAGGACATCACCGAGTCCGGCCACGTGGTCGGCACGCCGCGCTATCTCGCGCCCGAGCAGCTCGCCGGGCGGCCGCCCGATCGCAAGGTCGATCTGTACGCGGTCGGCGTGATCCTCGCCGAGGTGACCATGGGCCGCTCGCTGTTCGTCGGCGACGCGCTCGGCGCGCTGCTGCTCGAGAAGCGCGATCCGCCCCCGCTGCCGGTCGAGGTGCCCGCGGCGCTGCGGCCGATCGTCATGCGGTTGATCGAGCCGGATCCCGAGCTGCGGCTGGGCGATGCGGCCGAGCTGCGCGAGGCGCTCGGCGCGCTCGGCGCGTTCGATGGGGCGCGGACGCCGCCGCGGGCGCGGCCGCCGGTGGCCGCGTCGGAGATCCCGGACGGGATGGGGACGCCGGCGACCAGCTTGATCCTCGAGATCATGCAGACGAGCGAGACCGAGGTGAGCATGCCGTCGGTCAGCACGCCGACCCCGGCGACGGCGGTGTCGGTGACGGTGCCGGCCGGGGCGGGCGCATCGGCAGCGGCATCGGCAGCGGCAGCGCGGCGGACCCGGGTGATCGGGATCGTGCTCGGGCTGGCGGCGATCGCCGCGGCCAGCGTCGTCGTGCTGTCGCGCGGGCCTGCGGACCGTGCCGGCCTGACGCCGGAGCGTGCCGGTGTGCGGCCGGATCCGGCGCCGGTGCCCGCGATGGTGGACGCGGCGGCCGAACCCGATGCAGCGCCGGCCGCGGCCGAGCCGCCACCGGCTGATGCACCGCCCGCGACCGGACGCCCGCCGGACGCACCGCGAGCGCCCGCCTCGGACCGGCCGACGCCGCGGCGCACGCCGCGGGTCAAGCCGCCGCCGCCGACCGAGCGGCCAGGCCCGACCTCGCCGACCGATCGGTGCAAGCGCACGCCGCGGCCGCCCGAGTGTCCGCCGTTCTGAGCTGGCTGCCTCGCGCACGCCGCAGCCGGGCGGCCGCTACCAGGCGCAGTCGTCGAGCGCGGTGCTGGTGGCGCGCAGGCACGTGATGGTGCCGTCGGGTGCGATCACCGCGACCTCCTCGCGGCCATCGCCGTCGAAGTCGCCGGCCTCGATCGCCGGGATCGAGCCGCCGAGCTCGCGATACAGCGCCAGCGCCGAGAGCGCCGACACCGTGCCCGGTGCCACCTCCAGGTTGCCGATCATCGCCAGCGCGCTCCGGTCGAGCGCGGCCTCGGTGTCGCCCCAGTGCTCGAGGACGATCAGGTCGGGGTGGGTGTCGGCGTCGAGCTGGCCCAGCCGGCCCGCGGTGTACTCGTGGATGACGTGGTGGCCGGGCGCCGGGCCCCGGTAGGCGAGCGCGGTCCCCGCGCCGACCAGCGCCAGGCCGCCCATGAAGCCGCCGTTCGACACCCCGATCACCTCGAGGACCCCGTCGCCGTCGAGGTCGGCGTGGACCGCCGCGTTGTGCTGACCGGAGGTCGCGCCCAGGTCGAGCCGCGCCGAGGCGAGATAGGTGTCGGTGCCGTCGCCGCGGTAGACGTGGAGGCCGTGATAGATTTCGATGACCAGGTCGGCGGTGGTCGCGCCCGGTAGCACGTAGAGATCGTTGATCACGACGAAGTTGCCGTTGTTCGGGCCCTCGGGCGCGACCAGCGACATCGCGAAGAACGGCGCCGCGCCGAACCCCTCTGGCTCGCCGATCCGCGCCAGTCCGCCGTTGTGGACCCCGACGTTGAAGCGGCCGTCGCCGTCGCTGTCGAACAGCCGCACGCCGTTGCGCCCGTCGGCATTCGGGACCAGATCGACGAGGTCCTTGAGCCACGGCTCGGCCGCGAACCGGCCCACGCCGGTGCCCTCGTGCAGGAGCACGCGGTCGCGGCCCGCGAGATCGACCAGCACCGCCAGCTCGGGATCGCGCGAGCCGCCGACATCGACCAGGTCCAGGGCGAGCGGCCGCGTGTCGGTGGGCACGAACCCATCGACGTGGTCGCCGAACCCGGGGCCGCCGAGCAGCACGTACACGCCGCGGGTCGCCGCGCTGGCGCCGGCGCTGGTGATGGCGAGATCGAGGTCGCCATCGCCGTCGACGTCGGTCGCGACGCTCTTCTCGATCACCACGCCCTCGATCGGCCAGGCCTGGCCGACCTCGCCGGTCGGGCGCGACAGGCAGCCCGCGGAGCCCGCGAGCACGGCAAACGCCAACCAGCGCGCGAGCATCGCCGCCAGTCTACACGTCGGTGCGTCGCCCGGGCGACACGGTCCCGCGCCCGGTGTGGCCTCGATCCTACAGAAGTCCCGCGGGCGCGGTGGTCCCGCGCGCTTGCGCCGGGCGCGCCTGGTACGCGCCGTGCTCCAGGTCCGGTCGTGTCCCGGCGCCGTCTCGATCGTTGCCGCTTCATGCCGGTGGTCTCCGCGGACCGCGTGAGGCTCGCTGCCCACCTGCGCGGCGGCTGACCAGCGCCCGACCGGCAATCGATCGATGTCCTGCTCACCCACTTGCCCCGGTATCTTCATGACCCCACGCATGCCTCGCTCACGCCTCGTCGGTTCGTTCGCGCTGACCGCACTCGTGCTCGCCGCCTGTGGCGGCACCGACCCAGACGATGGCAGCGACGGTGGCGGGATCGACGCTGCCATCCCCGAAGGCGCCGGGTTCACCCCGATGCCGCTCCTCTCGCGCGGCCAGCCGGTGGCCGGTGTGGGCGCCGAGCTCGCGCGGGCGGTCGACGGCGACTACCACCCGTTCTTCACCTGGACCGCGCCGGTGACCGCGGCCGCGCCGGCGTGGATCGCGATCGATCTCGGCGCGCGCGGGGCGGGCGTCACCCAGGCGATGGTGACCTGGACCCGCAGCGTCGCCGACTGGGACGCTAGCTCCGAGGCGATCGCGGTCGACTACACGCTCGCGACCTCGGCGACCTCGACCGACGGTCGCAACGGCACCTGGACCGAGGTCGCGCGCGTGGCCGGCAACACCTTCGGTCGCCGCGCCCACAAGGTGCCCTTCACCGGCCAGCGCTGGGTGCGCCTCGAGGTCACCGCGGCGGTCGGCGCCACCGTCGAGCTCGACGAGATCGACGTGCACGATGCCACCGCGGGCGCGCGCGACACCTGGATCTTCCTCGGCGATAGCATCACCGCGATGAGCGTCAACCGATCGCATCCATCGATCGGCGATCACGTGCACATGGCGGCGCCGGCCTACGACCCGATGATGCTGCCGGCCGGCATCGGCGGCACCAGCGCGCAGAGCGCGCGCGCGCACCTCGACGCCTGGCTCGACGGGTTCCCCGACGTGCAGCACTGGACGCTCGCCTACGGCACCAACGACTCCGCCAGCGGCGATCCGCAGTTCGCGGCGCTGTACGAGACCAACCTGCGCGCGTTGATCGAGACCCTGCGCGCGCGCGGCAAGACGCCGATCGTGCCGCGCATCCCGTACAAGGTCGTCGCCGATCCGGCTCGCGACGTCGTGCCCGCCTACAACGCGGTGGTCGACCGGCTGGTCGCCGAGTACGGCCTCGTGCCGGGCCCCGATCTCTACACCTGGTTCAAGGCCCACCCCGAGCAGCTGCCCGATACCGTGCACCCCGACGAGGACGGCGCGGCCGCGCTGCGCCGGCTGTGGGCCGACGCCGTGCTGCCGCTCTACCCACGCTGACCGCGCCGGTCAGTCGGGCAGGCCGCTGCCGAACCGTCGGGTGTACTCGGTGGCCAGCGCCTGGCGGCCGGCCTTGTCGCCGGTGACCTTCAGCGCCTTGGCGAGCGCGCGGTACGCCTGCGCCAGCTCGGGGTCGGCCGCGATCGCGCGGCGCAGCGCGCCGACCGCGACCTTGGGCTGCCCGTCCTGGAACGCGATCACGCCGGCGAGGTACTGCGCCCAGGCCGCGCCGGCCCAGCCCGCGATCGCCTGCTTGCACAGCGGCCGGGCCCGCGGCAGCTCGCCTTGCCGCAGGTGCAGGTCGCAGCGCGCGGCCAGGATCCCGGGCGCGCCCTTCCAGCGCTTCTCGGCCGCGGCGGCCTGGGTCGCCACCCGCGCCGGCTTGTTGGCGTACACGAGATCGAGCAGCTCGCGGACCGCGGTGACGTACTCGCCCTCGTCGTCGACCGCGATCTTCCAGCGCCGCGCGTCGGGGGGCAGCCCGTAGCGCGCGCGGGTGCGGCCCGCCCACACCGTGACCGGATGCGGCGTGGTCGGCTTGGCGATCGCGGTCGAGCGCGCCGCGGCCCGCTCGGCGTGGGTCACCAACCCGAGCACCTGGTAGACGGTCGCGACCTCGTCCCACACCGGCGCGCGCTCGCCGGCGCGCGCCTCGACCTGGGCCAGCAGCGCGATCGCAGGCTTGCGGGTGCCGCCGGCGATGTGACCCTGGACCCGCGCCAGGTACGGGCGCGGATCGTCGGGGCTGATCTCGGCGGCGCGATCGCAGGTCGCCGTGGTGGTCGCGTGGCCGGGGCCGTCCTTGCCGATGTGGACCTCGCAGATGGCCTGACGGAGCTCGGCCGACGCGGGATACGCGGTGACCAGCGCCGCCAGCTCGGCGAGCGCGTCGTCGCGCTGGCCCTGCTGCGCGAGCCGCTGGGCCCGCTGGTATTGCTCGTACGCGCCCGGCGGCACCGGGATGTCGGGGGTGACTGGCGCGGCCCCATCGCCAGCCTCGCTGGCGTCGGCGACCGCGTGCAGGCTGGCGATCCAGTCGCGCAGATCGTTCTCTTCCCACCCGCCCCACGGGTTCGACTCGATGAAGCTGACCAGCCGCGCGGCCCGTGCGCGCGCGTCGCCGCCCCCGGTGGCGCCCAGCCATCCCTCGAGCGTGAGCTGCATGAGCTCGCGGCTCCGGTCCGACAGCTGCGTCATCTTCACGTCGTACGACGCGTGCATGATCCAGCTGGTGTCGCGCTCGTGCACCGCCCCGAGGGTGTGGGCGATCTCGTGGATGAGGACCAGCCCCTGCTTGTGACGCCGCCGGGCCTGGTGCACGACCTCGCGATCCTCGCGGCTGGTCTCGGGCAGGTGGCGCTCGAACCGCTTGCGCTCGGTGACGTCGGCGTAGCCGCGGACGACCAGGTGGCGACCGAGCAACCGCGCGACCCCGAGCTCCTCGAAGCGGGACTCGACCAGCGTCAGCGACGACGTGTAGCCGAGCACCCAGTCGGCGCCCTTGCCGTCGTCGAGCGCCTCGAGCGCGACGAGCACCTCGCGCAGCCCGACGCCGACCTGACGCACCGGCCACGGCTTCATCTCGGCCACCTCGAGGCGCAGGCCGACCGCCGGCGCCAGGAACTGGTTGGCCTCGTCGAGCTGCTCCTCGATCTGCGCGCGCCACCGCACGTTCTGGCTGCGGAAGTCGTCGTCGACCCAGATCCGCACGCGCGCGGTGCGGACCTCACCGGTGAACGGCTTGTTGATCTCGAGCTTGCCGGGCATCTGCCGGATCAGCTCGGTGTCTTGCGCGACCTCGGTGCTGGACTTGGTCCACAGGAAGCACGACGACAGCCCGATCACGGCGGTGACCGCGAACAGGACCAGACGCGCGGCGGACGCGAGCGAGACCAGACGCGCGAGGGGCACGGCGTCCACGCTAGCGCGCCCACGCCGGCGGCGCGAGCGAACCGGCGCCTCGCGCGCGGGTCGTCAGGCGGCCAGTCGCGCCAGCAGCGGGTCGTGCGTCATCGGGGTGCCGTAGCGCACCAGCAGCGGGATGCCGACCAGCTCGAGACCCATGACGTAGTCGTCGCCCTCGTGCTCCTCGCGGAGCCACAGCACCCGGGCCTTGAACCGATACGACAGCGACTGGCCCTCGTCTTCGATGACCAGCTCGACGCTGTCGCCGGTCTCGGCCCACGGGGCCGACCGGCATACCAGCCCGCCCGGCGCGATCTCGGTCACGGTCACCGCGTCGTGCAGCTTGCCGCCGCGCAGCACCGCCGACAGCTCGACCCGCTCGCGCCGGAACCGCCGTCCGTCGGGGCCACGCAGGTCGCTGGCCTCCGCGACGAACGCGGCCTCGAGCCCGGTCAGCGTGTCGATCTCGTCCAGCGTCAGCCCGGCGCCGGTGGAGCACTTCCCCAGCAGCACTCGATACTGGTACACGAGGTCGAGCGCCGGCATGTCGTGGGATTGAGCAAGGGCGGTGCCACCGCTCGGGAAGCCGTCGCGCAGGCCTAACTGCTGGAAACCCTCGGCACCGTAGGGCCCCCTGGCGGGTAGGGTGACCGGGTTTTGCGTCACCAGGTGCATGCACGTTTCCCGCACGGTTGACACACCGACACACGGTGAGAAGCTGACGCGGGAGTCGGACAAAACCGTGGATCTCTTCCATCAGAGCGCACAGGCCCGGAGGCTCAACCAGCCGCTGGCCGAGCGTATGCGACCGCGATCGCTCGCGGAATTCATCGGGCAGGAGCACCTGCTCGGCCCCGGCCGCCTGCTCGGGCAACTCGGCCCCGGGCAGAACATTCCGTCGCTTCTGCTCTGGGGACCGCCTGGGACTGGAAAGACCACCCTTGCTCGGCTGATGGCCGAGGCGCTGCGTGCGCACTTCATCACGCTGTCGGCGGTCCAGGCCGGTGTGAAGGAGGTGCGGGAGGCAGTCGCCGAGGCGGCCACCCGCCGCGACCAGTACGGACGCAAGACCCTGCTCTTCATCGACGAGATCCACCGCTTCTCGCGCACCCAGCAAGACGCGCTGCTGCCCCACGTCGAGGCCGGCACGGTCACGCTGGTCGGGGCAACCACCGAAAATCCGTCGTTCGGCGTGGTCGCGGCGCTGCTTTCCCGATGCCGGGTGGTGCGCCTCGAGGCCCTGACCGAGGAGGCGCTGGCGCTGATCTTGCGCCGCGCGATCGCCGACCGCGAGCGCGGCCTGGCTGCCATACCGGTCGCGGTGGCCGACCCGGTGATCGCCGAGATCGCGACCCTGGCCGCCGGCGACGGGCGGCGCGCGCTCGGCGTGCTCGAGGCCGCCGCCTCCCTGGCCCGCGGCATGGGGGGCGTCGGCGATGGCGTCACCCCCATCGACATCAGCCGTGAGCAGGTGATCGAAGCCGCCCAGACCCGTGCGCTCGCTTACGACAAGGCGGGCGACGAGCACTACTCCGTCATCAGCGCCTTCATCAAGAGCCTGCGCGGCAGCGATCCGGACGCCGCGGTCTACTGGATGACGCGGATGCTGGAGGCCGGAGAGGACCCGCGCTTCATCTTGCGTCGGATCGTCATCTTCGCGTCCGAGGACGTCGGCAACGCGGATCCGCAGGCGCTCGGGGTCGCGGTCGCCGCGCTCAACGCGTTCGAGCTGGTCGGCCTGCCCGAGGGCGCGCTGTGTCTGACCCAGGCCGTCGTCTACCTGGCCTGTGCGCCGAAATCGAACACCGCGCTGACCGCGTACGGCGCGGCGCGGCGGCTGGTCCGCGAGCATGGCGCGCTGCCGGTGCCGCCCGCGTTGAAGAACGCCACCAACGCGCTCGCCCGCCAGATGGGCCACGGCCAGGGCTACAAGTATCCGCACGACTTCGAGGGCGCGTACGTGCCGGCCGACTACCTGCCGGTCGCCCTGGTCGGCCAGCGTATTTACGAGCCGACCACCTCCGGCTACGAAGCCGAGATCCAGGCGCGGCTCGCGGCCCTCGCGGCCCACCGCAAGCGCGGCTGAGCAGCGGCAGCGGGCGTCCGCTCGCATGGATCGGATCGGGCACCCGGGCGGGTCGATCGAAAGCGAGGCCTGTGACGTGAATGCTTCACCGCCTCTGACCCCGCGGAGGTGCCCCGCCGCGCCGTTCCGTGATACTCGTTACGCGATGTCTGCCGCGCTCGATCCCGCCCATGAGGAGTTGTTCCTGGGCATCGCCTACGCGCTGTTCATGAATCGCCTGCACGTCCTGCGGCTCACCGAGGTGGTCCGTCATGGAATCCGGCCCAATCCCGAGGACGGGAACATGGAGGTCCCGGAGCCGCTCGACACCGAGCTGAAGCAGCAGGCGGTCGACTACGTGCTGAAGTGCTTCCCGCAGCACTTCGCCAGGAAGCTGGCCTCGTCGACCGAGACCTGGCTCGCGCTGTCCTGAGCGTCGCGCGCGACGCCGGTCGACGGCCGGGGTGCCATCGGTCGTGATCACCGGGCCGCGCCCCGCGCACGCGATGCGGGTCTGACGGCGGCGCGCACGCGCGGGTGGGCTGCGAGCTGCTAGCCTCGCGCCGTGGTTGTTGTTCGCCTGCTGGTCGTATTCGTCGTCGCGGTCTCTGGGGTCGGCGCCTGCGCGCGTACCGGCCCACCCGATCCCACGATGGCCGCGCTCCACCGCGATCTCGAGCGGACGGTCTCGGTCGCGGCCGCGGCCGGCTGGAGCATCGACCGACTGGAGATCGACGACGCGCTGCCGGCCGCGCTCGACTCGGTGTGCCGGGTCGATCCGCTGGCGCGGCGCGCGCTGCTGACCTGGCTCGGCGAGGAGATCCACCGGCGCGGCGGGCCGGTCGAGAAGGCCTTCGCTGCCCGCGGTCGAAGCCTCGGCCGGGTCACCGAGCTCCTGGTGCTGACCCGCGCGCGCCTGCTGCTGGCCGCCGCCGACGACGCGGCCGGCACCGACTGTCCGTTCTGGCTCGGGGTCGAGGAGCCGTTCCGCGGTCGCCAGATCAGCGACGACCGCTGGCAGCTCAGCCTCGGCGGGGGTGGCAAGGGGCTGGCGATCCGCCAGGGCGAGCAGCGCGACCTCTCGTTCGGCGGCGCCGGCCGCCTGCTGATCGGGCGCGCCTTCGGCTCGCGCTCGGCGCTGTTCACCGGCCTCGAGCTCGGCGCCAGCGCGTCGTTCCCCAAGGACGACCTCGGCCAGCGCGGCGCGCTGCTGATCGCGGTCGACCTGGTGGTGCCGCTGGTCTACCGCCACACGTTCACCAACGCCTACGTCGAGGTCTCCGCCGGCTGGCTCGGCCACACCACCGAGGACGACCTCGAGCGGATCGATCAGGGCTTCCACGTCGGCGCGTCGGTCGGCGCGCGCGCGCTGCGCACCCGCTTCTTCTTCCCCGGGGCCGCGCTCGGCGTGTCGTACGAGCAGACGCTGGTCGACGGCGCCGATCTGTCGATGCTCAAGCTCGGGGCCCGGGTCGCGTTCGACGCCAACCTGTGAGACGGCGCGCGTGCCGTCACGTGCTCAGGGGGTGGCGCCGAGCATGCCCCGACGCTCGATGAAGTCGACGATCGCCGCGACCCCGGCGCCGTCCTTGATGCACGTGAACACGAACGGGCGGTCGCCGCGCATGCGGCGGCTGTCGCGGTCCATGACCTCGAGCGAGGCCCCGACGTGGGGCGCCAGGTCGGTCTTGTTGATCACCAGCAGGTCGGACCGGGTGATGCCGGGGCCGCCCTTGCGCGGAATCTTGTCGCCGGCGGCGACGTCGATCACGTACAGGGTGAGGTCCGACAGCTCGGGGCTGAAGGTCGCCGCCAGGTTGTCGCCGCCGCTCTCGATGATCACGAGCTCGAGCTCGGGGAAGCGTCGGACCAGCTCGTCGATCGCGCCCAGGTTGATCGACGCGTCCTCGCGGATCGCGGTGTGCGGGCAGCCCCCGGTCTCGACGCCGACGATGCGATCGGCCGGGAGCGCCTCGCTGCGCAGCAAGAACTCGGCGTCCTCGCGCGTGTAGATGTCGTTGGTGACGACCGCCATCTGGTAGCGATCGCGCAGCGCCTTGCACAGCGCGTCGACGAGGGCGGTCTTGCCGGAGCCGACGGGGCCGCCGACGCCGACACGGAGGAGGTGGTGGTCGTGGGTCATCAGTGGGTCTCCCGTCAGGAACGAAACAGCCGGACCTCGTCGGTCTCGTGCCAGGCGGCGGCGATCGCCGCGCCCGGCGCACACGCCCCGAGATCGTCATCGGTGGTGGCGCGCGCGGTGGCGACGATCGCCAAGATCGCCGCGCCCAGCGCGGCGAGCAGGCGCTGGCCGGCGGTCTGGCCGAGCGGCACCAGCTTCACCGCGACCGCGACCTGGGCCTCGCACCAGGCCCACGCGTAGGAGAGCAGCCGAGCCAGGGCGTGTCCGAGCCAGCGATCGGCGGCGCGCGCCTCGGCGCTGTCGCGCATCGCCCGCAGGCGTGCGGCCCAGCCGTCGAACGCCGGGCCGTCGTCGGTCGTCGCGCGCAGCCGCGCGAGCACCGCGAGGTCGGTGGTGGCCAGGCAGCCGCGCAGCCGGCCGCCGATCCAGCCCTCGGCGCCAGCGGCATCCGCGACCCAGCCGCGCAGGATCGCGGTCTCCAGGCCGTCGGAGTACGCATACGCGCCGATCGGCAAGGCCGGGCTCACCAGCTGCAGGAGCCGCATCAGTCCGAGGTCGACGTTCATGTCGGCTCGTCCGGCTCGGGGTCGGGGTCGGGGTCGTGGTCGTGGTCGGGGTCGGGGTCGGCTACGCGAGCCCTGGCTCAGGGCCACCGGAACCTGATCTCGATCTCCGTCAGGGGCGCCGTGGTCGAGGTGCGGCCCGGCTTTTCCAGCGTCGAGCCCGACGTCGCCGTTGCGGTCATGGCGGCGTCGTCGTCGCGGTCACGGAGGCGTCGTCGTCGCGGTCTCGCCGAGCGACAGCACAGGTCGTCCCGACCTGTCCGGTGGGTTTCGCGCAGCGCTTACAGAAAATCATCGAAGTGGCGTGCGGCCTCCAGGCGTGAATCGTCCCGTCGCACTTTGCGACCGCGCCCGATCGCCCGATCGCACAGCACCACCTGCTCACGGGGCGGGTGCGCCCGGTCTGAGCGGGAGGGCTCGTACGCACTGCCGACTCCTGAAAGTGCGCCGTGTGCGGATGTAGGTGCGTGCTCGCAGCGTCGCTGTGGGGAGGTGTAGCGACGCGTCCGCGGCGCGCGCGTTCCGGTGGCTCCACGATGTGCCGACATGTCCGCCAATCCCGCAGCGCAGCGGGCTCGCTCTTGCAGCAGTCGGAAATCGCGAGAGTTCACGGGACAGTCTGGTGGGTCGATCTCGATCACCCCGTGCCGTCGGTGTCACGCCAGGCGTGGCACGCGTCGTCGCCCCGGCTCTCGCTTGTCGCGGCATTGGCTTTCAATGACCGAGATTGACAATCCGACTCAGGTCACCATTTTCGGAAGGAACATCTTGATCTTCAACTCGAAACTCGATCTCGTCGGCGTCGGCATCGCCGCCCTCCTGCTCTCGCTCACCACCGGCTGCGGCGACAGCATGAGAGCGGCCGATGGCGTCTATGGCGTCGATGGCGGGGCCGGCGAGGGCGTCAGCGAGGCGCTCAAGGCCGCGTGGCTGCCGGTGAACCTCGGGTCCGCCGGTGACTTCGTGATCCTCGCCAAGAGCGGCGTCTCGACGGTTCCGCCGGCGGTCATCACGGGCGACCTCGGCGTCAGCCCGATCGCGGCCACCGCCATCACCGGCTTCTCGCTGACCGCCGACGCCACCAACATCTTCGCGACCTCGCCCCAGGTGACCGGGAGGGTGTACGCGGCCAGCTATGCGTCGCCCACGCCGTCGCGGTTGACGACCGCGATCGGCGACATGGAGCGCGCCTTCACCGACGCGGCCGGGCGCGCGCCGGGCGTCACCGAGCTCGGCGCCGGTAACATCGGCGGAAAGACGCTCCTGCCGGGCGTCTACAAGTGGAGCACCGGCGTCCTGATCCCCGCCAGCGTCACGCTCCGGGGCAGCTCGACGGACGTCTGGATCTTCCAGATCGCCCAGAACCTGGCCATGAGCAGCGGGACCCAGATCGTGCTGGCGGATGGGGCACGAGCCGAGAACATCGTGTGGCAGGTCAGCGGTGGGGTGACGCTCGGGACGACCGCGCACCTCGAGGGCGTCGTGCTGGCCAAGACCGCCATCACGCTGCAGTCGGCCGCGTCGGTCCGTGGCCGACTCCTGTCGCAGACCGCCGTCACGCTCATCAAGAACACGGTCGCCAAGCCCGGCGCGTGACCGAAGCCGGGCCGCGAGCCCGGGCGACTCCTGGAACCCCGAGCCGGTGGCGGGCGTGATCGGGCACGGGGTGCCGATTTGCGTGGCGCTCGAGCCGGTGGACCTGCGGCTGGGGGCGCAGCGTTGGGGCCTCGGGCGCGAGCGCATGCAGGTGGAGCCGCGGTCGCGGGCGTTGTTTGTGTTCGTCGGCAAGCGGGCACCAGCATGGCGGCTCCGGCTGGAGTGGGCGGCAGCGCGCTGATGCTGCGGCCGGATGCCGACGTGCTGACGGTTGCGCTCGATAGCGGCTTCCAGTCGGCCAGCTCGTTCGCGCGGGCCTTCGAGGACCACTTCGGCATGACCGCCACCCAGTGGCGCGCTGGCGGGGCGGCGGCGTGGAGCAAGGATCGGCGAGCGGTTCGCAAGCCGGGTCAAGCGGACCGCAAGGACTGCAACGCCCCGGCCGATGGCCTCGCGCATTCTCCGTCGGGAGAGGCGCTCGACGCCTCGCCACCCACGGAGAACCTCATGAACGCGACCGTGAAGACCCTGCCGAGTTACCGACTGGCCTACATGCGATACACCGGCCCCTATGGCGCCAACAGCGGCATCCCGCAGCTGTGGATGCGGCTGCAGCGCTGGGCGATACCGCGCGACCTGTGGACCGCCGACCGCCTGTGCATGGGCATCGCCTACGATCACCCCGCGGTGACCGATCCGGCGAAGTGCCGCTACGACGCCGGCATCGTCGTCCCGCCCGGGCTCGAGCTCGATGCGCAGGTGAACGTCCTCGACTTTTCCGGCGGCAAGTTCTGCGTGGCACCGTTCGAGGGCACCGCGCGCGACATCGCCGACAGCTGGGGCCGCGTGTTCAGCGAATGGATGCCGCGAAGTGGCTATCAGCCGACCGACGGTCCCTGCGTCGAGCTGTATCGCGGCGACGCCTTCGACGAAACGACCGGCGTGGTGCGGTGCGACCTGGGCACGCCGGTCAAGCCGCTGTAGCCGCGACGCACGGCCGTTCAGCGGGCCGCGACCTGGTCCGGCGTCCGGCGCGCCGATGCCCCGGCCCGCGACTGCCCGATCCACTCCCACGCGCAGGCGGTGCCGCGCTCGGGTCGCAGGCTGACCGCGACGCTGAGCTCGGCGCACTCGTGATCGAAGATCAGCAGCGTCTCGACGTCCTCGACCACCCCGGCGACCAGGCGCAGGAACCCCTCGACGCCCGCGCGCAGCCCGGCGTCGTCGAAGCGCTCGGCCAGCTCCACCTGCGTGACCGAGGTCCAGAGCGCCCGCGACCGGGCCCGGGCCAGCCGCCAGCGGCTACCCCGCAGCAAGGGGTGACAGTGGATGGAGGGGGGCGTCATCGTCATCGCGTCCACCATCGCAGCCGTGCATGGACGCCAGGACTGGCTCCGGCAACCGCTGGGGAACGTTTGCGTGGCGGCGCGAACCGCCGTTCCCGCGGTCACGCCAGCGTGGTGCCCAGCCAGCCGGCGACCCCCAGCGGCAGGAACGCGATCCACTGGCCCAGCTGGATCAGCGCGCGCGGTCGCTTCGACGCCAGCGCGACCGCCACGAACAGCCCGGCGTACGCGAGGTACAGCGTGGCGACCGCGCGCACGAGGGTGTCGGTGCCAGCCGAGGGTGCCAGGCCGGTGGCGACCAGGGCGAGCCCGGCCAGCCCCAGCTGGGCGCTGACGCCATGCCACACGACATGCATGGTGTCGCGGGCGACCGCGTCGAAGTGGGCCGCGAGCATGGGCCGGGCGACCGCACGGCCACCGCCGATGACGTGGACGACCGTGAGCCAGAGCGAGGCGGTGCCGAGAACGAGGGCGGTGACATGGACGGACATGGGATGACTCCTTCCACCATACGATGGCGTATGGTGACGAATTCGTCTCGCCCGATCGTGCTGGCGACCGCGAAAAACATACGGTACCGTATGTCATGGCGCGCGCCGCTGGCCCCCGGGCACCCCTCGACTGGATCCAGGCGGCGGTCGCGGCGCTGGGCCGCGAGGGGATCAAGGGCGTCCGGGTCGAGGCGCTGGCCCGCCGGCTGGGGGTGACCAAGGGCAGCTTCTACTGGCACTTCACCGACCAGCGCGCGCTGCTGGACGCGGTCCTGGCGCACTGGGCCGAGCTCGGCACCCGCGGCATCATCGAGCAGGTCGAGGCCGGCGGCGGCTCGGCGGCGGACCGGCTGCGCCGGCTGTGGCAAGTGGTCAGCGGACCCGACCTCGGGCCCGAGCTGGCCCTCCGCGACTGGGCGCGCAACGATCGGCGGGCCGCGGCCGCGGTGGCCCAGGTCGACAGCGAGCGCGTCGCGTACCTCCGGCGGTTGTTCCGCGAGCTGGGCTGCGCGCGCCGCGAGGCCGAGGCGCGGTCGCTGCTCCTCTACTCGCTCCTGGTCGGCGCCTATTTCATCCGGGCCGACCACGCCGGACGTACGCCAGCCTCGGTCGCCACCGATGCGGTCGACCTGCTGGTCACTCCGACCGGGTAGCCGGTCAGGCGCCGAGCGTGCGGCGGGCGAGGTCGAGCGCGCGCGGGCCCAGCGTCGAGCCGCGCCAGGCGAGGGCGCGGGTGACGACCAGCGCCTTGTCGGCCGAGCTCAGCCGCGGCCGGCCGGCGAACAGGTCGGCGCCGGCCGACTCGATCTTGTCGAGGATCCGGGTGCCGCCGTGCCACATGAGCGCCAGCTCGACCGAGAGGTCGGCCGAGACCACCTCGACCAGCGGGCGAGCGCGCTCGAACAGGGCGCGGGTGCGTGCGACCAGGTAGCGGACCAGGTGGCCGATCTGCGGGCTGGCGCGGCGTGCGGCGATGTCGGCCTCGGTGACGCCGAAGTGGCGGAGGTCCTCGGCCGGCACGTAGACCCGACCGCGCGCGAGGTCGGCGGGCATGTCCTGGACCAGACGAGCGATCGCGAGCCCACTCGACAGATCGTCGGAGAACGCGTGCAGGTGGGGCGCGCGATAGCCGCCGATGTAGAGCAGCAGGTGGCCCACCGGCTCGGCGGCCTGGCGGGTGTAGCCGAGCAGCTCGCTCCAGGTCGCGTAGCGGTGGACGTCGAGGTCGGTCCGGAAGCCGGACAGGAGCTGGGTGAACTCGGTGATCGGCAGCGAGAACTTGGCGACGGTGTCGGCCAGCGCGATGAACACCGGGTGCTCGGGCGGGCGGCCGTAGTAGGTCGCGTGGAGGTCGGCCTCCCAGCGGTCGAGCTCGCGGGTCCGGCGGCCCTCGTAGGCGGCCTCGTCGGCGAAGTCGTCGGCCGCGCGCGCGAACGCGAACATCGCCCAGATGTGCTTGCGCAGCTGCGAGCGGGCGAAGATCGACGCCACCGGGAAGTTCTGGTGGTGGGCGTGGCAGAGCGCCTCGCAGTAGCGATAGCAGGCCTCGAGCTCGAGGCTGGGCGGCAGGGGTACGGCCTGAGCCGGAGCCCGTCGGTCACCGATGCGATGGATCACGTGCAGTCCTCGAGAATGGTGGCGCCAGCATAGCTCGCGCGGGGCAGAGCGACCGAGCGAAAGTGGCGTCCGGTCGGCCGGAGGGCCACGGGCGGGGTTCGCGGGTGGCCAGAAGCGACCTCAGGGGGTTGATGGAACAACCGGGAGCGGGGTTACAGCCGGCCCCGCCGTTCGCCCCGAGGCGCGGGCGCTCGTGTTGAGCCCGGTGCCGGTGCCGACGCGGATGCCGCTGCGGGCGTGGGTGCCGCTGCCGCTGCGGTTGCGGTTGCGGTTGCCGCTGCCGCTGCCGCTGCTGATGCCGATGCCGCTGCTGATGCCGATGCCGATGCTCCTGCCGGTGCCGCGGCCGGTGTCCGCGGCGAATGCGGATGCCGCCGCTGCGGGTGGTTTCGCTCAGGATGCTCGGGGGGGGGCCTACTGCGAACGCAGGCGCGCGAGGTGCAGCATGTGACTTCGACACTGCCCTTCGACGGCGGGCTCGCTTGCGCTCGCCCTGGCTCAGGGACACCGGGAAAGGTGGAGCTCTTCGCTCGCTCGGCGGGGCACCGGCAGCCGAGCGGCTCCGCGCAGGGGCAGGGGCAGCGGCACCCGCAGCGGCACCCGCAGCGGCAGCGGCAGCGGCGGCGGCTACGCGCCGGCCAGCCGGAGCAGGATGGCGCGGGCCGCCTCGGGGCGGACGTCGCCGGCCGCGGCCATCTCGGCGGCGACATCGTCGACTTGCTCGGACGAGGCGCCGGCCGAGCGGGCGACGGCGCGGGCGTGCAGGGCCATGTGACCGCGCTGGATACCCTCGGTGGCCAGCGCGCGCAGGGCCGCGAGGTTGCACGCGAGACCCGCCGCGGCCGCCAGCGCGGCCAGGCGGGCGGCGCTGGCGGCGCCGGCCAGGCGCAGCGCCAGCCGGGCGCCGGGGTGGACGTGGAGCGCGCCGCCGACGGTGCCGACCGCCAGCGGCAGCTCGAGCTCGCCGAGCAGCGCGCCGGGCGCCTCGCGCCACACCGCGAGCGGCCGGTACGCGCCGGTGCGCGCGGCGTAGGCGTGGGCCCCGGCCTCGACCGCGCGCCAGTCCTGGCCGGCCGCGAGCAGCACCGCGTCGATGCCGTTCATGACGCCCTTGTTGTGGGTCGCGGCTCGGTACGGATCGAGCTCGGCGAACCGTGACGCCGCGGCGATCGCGGCGCGGACCTCGTGGCCGGGAGTGTGCGCGTCGCCCAGGGCCGGGTCGGGCACCCGGCACGAGATCCGGACTGTCCGGCGATCGGACAAATTGGAAAGGATGCGCAGGCCGACCCGGCCGCGCGCGATGGCGGCCGCCTCGTCGGCCAGCCGCTCGCACAGCGTGTTGACCAGGTTGGCGCCCATCGCCTCGACGCAGTCGACGTCGAGGTGGATCACGACCACCCCGCCATCGAGGCCGGCGCGGGCCAGGATCCGGCTGGAGATCGCGACCGGACCGCCGCCGCGCGCGCACAGCCGGGGCGCGAGGTCGCGAGCGCGCGCGAGCAGGCGCGGGGCGTGGTCGGCGAGCGCCGCGGTCGCCGCGTCGACGTCGGCGACGTGCGTGACCTGGATCTGGCCGGTGACCACCGCCGGCGCCACCACCGCGGTGAAGCCGCCTCCGGCGCGGACCATGCGGGCGCCGTTGCCGGCCGCCGCGACCACCGACGGCTCCTCGACCACCATCGGGACCAGCGCGTCGACGCCGTCGACCGTGAAGTTGGTCGCGACCGCGAACGGCAGCGCGTAGCGGCCGAGCACGTTCTCGATCATGTCGTCGGCCGCCTCGAGCGTGAGGCCGTCGTCGAGGGCGTCGAGCTCGGCCAGCGCGAGGCCCGCCGCCTCTGCCACCCGCCGGCGGCGCTCGGCCACCGGGACCGCGTACAGGCCAGGCAGGCGAGACGACATGGGCTCGGACCTTATGCCCCGTGCGGTCGGAAGTCCACGCCGGTCGGGTCGACCGCGAGCGGCAGGGGCGCCAGCGCCGCGGCCGCGATCACGTCGCGCAGCTCGCCCGGATCGACCGTGGCCGGGGCCGCGATGACGACCACGTCGCCCCCGCCAGCGCCGGTGGTCTTGGCGGCGGCGCCGAGCCGGCGCAGCGCGGCCTGGAGCGCGGTCACCGCTGGGGGGACCAGGGCGACCCCGGTGGTGGTGGCGAGCGCGGCGAGCGCGCGACCGCCGGCGTCGATCGCGGCGATCGCGCGGACGGCATCGGGCGCGGCCGCGAGGTCGGCGGCGGCCGCGGCGATCGCGCGCAGGGCGTCCTCGACGCCGGGCGCCAGCCGGGCGCGCGCCGCCTGGACCGCCTTCACGAGCGTCGCGGTGTCGGCCGGGGCGCCGGTCCACACGAACGCGAGCTGCAGGTCGGTCGGCAGCGTGACCGGCTCGACCGCGCCGGCGCGAAAGCCGATCACGCCGCCGTGGGTCGCGGCCGCGATGTCGGCACCGCTGCCAGGCGCGCCACGCCGACCCTGCGCGCGCGCATGAGCGACGTGGGCCAGCCCGCGGATCACGCCCGGGTCGGTGACCCCGGCCAGCCCGCAGGCGAGGCCGATCGCGGCGACGGTGGCGGCGGCCGACGAGCCCAGGCCGAGCTTGCGGTCGCGATCGCGCAGCGGGTTGGTGTCGACGTCGATGCGGGCGAACGGCGCGGCCGCATCGACGCCGAGCTTCTCGGCGACCACGTCGCGGGCGGCGACCAGGAATGGCGACGGCGCCACCGGCGCGCGCGCGAGGGTCGCCCGGGCCCGGCGATCGACCGCGACCAGCACCGCCAGCCCGCCGTCGAGGACCGCGTACTCGCCGGCGAGCATGACCTTGCCGGGTGCGGTCGCGACCGCGGTCATGGGCCCGCTGCCTCGGCGATCACGACGGCTGGGCCCCCGGCGGCGGCGACGGTCACCGCGGTCACGCCCGGCACCGCGCGCATCGCGGCCGCGACCGCGTCGGCATCGGCGCGGTCGGTCAGGACCTTGACGTGGGGCCCGGCGTCCATCGTCGCCCACGCCATCCGGCCGGCGGCGCGCAGCCCGCGCACGGCCTCGAGCGCGGCCAGGCTCGCCGGCAGCCAGTAGATGATCGGCGGCCGCGACGCGATCGCGGTGGCGTGCATCGCCAGCGCGTCGTGCTCGGCGACCGCGCCCAGCGCGGCCAGATCGCCCGCCGCGATCGCCGCCTCGGCGCTGATCAGGTCGCGCGGGACCACCGCCAGCCAGCCGGGGTAGAGCGGCGAGGTCTCCGCACAGTGCTCCATCGCGTCGCGCGAGCCGTGGGTCTTGGCGACGCCGCCACCGATCTCGCATACGACCATGCGCACCCGCGCCGCCAGCGCCGGCGCATCGATCGGCGTCGCGTAGGCGTCGTCCCCATCGGGACGCGCGCCGGCGTGCATGCGGACGAACCCGCCGTGGATCGAGCGCGCCGCCGAGCCCGAGCCGATCCGCGCCAGCCGCGACAGCGCCGCGGCGTCGAGCGTGAGCCCGGCCGCGCGGGTCGCCGCCAGCGCGAGCGCGGCGAACCCCGACGCCGACGACGCCAGCCCCGACGCGGTCGGGAAGTGATTCACCGTGTCGATCGCGGCGTGGGCGCGGGTGCCCGCGATCGCGCGGACCTGATCGAGCCAGACGCTGGTGCGGGCCAGCACGCCGGCCGCGGCGGGCGCGCCGCCCAGCCGCATCTCGTCGGCGGGGAGGGCCGGGTCGAACCGCACGGTGGTGATCGTGGTCAGCGCGTCGAGCGTGAGCGACAGGCTGCCGGCCGCGGGCAGGTTGCGCGCGGCGTCGCGCTTGCCCCAGTACTTGACGAGCGCGATGTTGGCGCAGGCGCGGGCGGTGACAGGCTGGCCGATCATGGGGTTCCTCCGACGGTGGCGATGAAGCCGTCCTTGCCGAGCGCGCGCCAGCCCGCGAGCACCGCGTCCTCGCGGCCGGGCGCCAGCGCGATCACCGCGCCGCCACCACCGCCACCGGTGAGCTTGGCGCCGGCCGCACCGGCCGCGGTCGCGGCGGCGACCAGCTGGTCGAGCACCGGCGCCGACACGCCCAGCCGGGCCAGGCGCTGGTGGGCCTCCGCGAAGATCGCGCCCAGCTGGGCGTGATCGCGGGGCGCGTCCGCGCCGAGGAGCTGCGCAGCGGTCTCGGCGCTGGCGCCGAGCGCCGCCAGCTCGGCATCGACCGAGGTCGGGTGCGCGGCCCGCGCGGCGGCGACCCGCTCGACCATCGCGGCGGTGGACCGCGGCTGGCCCGACAGCCCGATCACGACGGTGAGCGGGGCCGCCGCCAGCGGGGTCAGCCCGGCGCCGCGACGGAACAGGCCGAACCCGCCGCGGGTGGCGATCGCGACGTCGACCCCGCTCGGATTGCCGTGGAAGCAGCGCTCGGCGTGATCGGCGATCGCCGCGACCGCGTCGTCGTCGAGCTGGCGCCCGGTCGCCACCGCCAGCGCGCGGGTGATCGCGACCGCGAGCGCGGCCGACGAGCCCAGCCCGGCCCGCGCCGCCAGGTCGCTAACGCCGTCGAGCCCGAAGCCTCGCTCGAGGCCGAGCGCGCCCGCGACCGCGACCAGCGCGCGCGCGACCGGATGGTCGTCGTCGGCGCCCACGTCGATCGACCAGCCCGGCACCCGCAGCGCCAGCGGCCCCGGTCGCGCCGTCGCGATCAGCGCGACGCCACGATCGAGCGCGCCGGCCAGCGCCGGGTGGCCGTAGACCGCGGCGTGCTCGCCGACAAGGATCACCTTGCCGTGACCGCGGCTGGGCGCCGGCGGGGTCATGGCCGCGCGGCGAGCCCGGGCGCCGGCAGGCCGAGGTCGGCCAGCCAGGCGCGCAGGTCGGGGCCGAGGTGACGCGGCGCCGCGTGCAGGTCGGCGATCCGACGCGCCCCGCACAGCAGCATCACCGTGCGGATCGCGGTGGTGACCCGGGCCAGCAGCTGTCCGACCGCCTCGCTGCCGCCCGCGCGGCGGGCGCGCAGCACCGGCGCAGCCAGCCCGCCGGCGTGGGCGCCGATCGCGAGCGCGCGCACGATGTCGTGGCCGCTGCGCAGGCCGCCCGAGGCGATCACGTCGAGCCCCTGGGCCGCGCACGCGATCGCGCTGACGGCGGTCGGGATGCCCCAGTCCCACAGCTCCTGGCCGAGCTCCCGCGCGGCGGAGCCCTCGGCGGCGCGCCGGGCCTCGACCGCGACCCAGCTGGTGCCACCGGCACCGGCGACGTCGACCGTGCGCACGCCGACGTACTTCAGCCGCGACGCCGCCTGCGGCGACAGCCCGCAGCCGGTCTCCTTCACGATCACCGGGATGCCCAGGCTCTCGACCAGTCGCGCGATGGTGTCGATCGCATTGCGGAAGTCGCGGTCGCCGTGATCCTGGATCATCTCCTGGGCCGGGTTGAGGTGCACCGCCATCGCGTCGGCGCCGATCCGCTTGGCCAGCTCGGCGACCTTCTCGATGCCCATGGTCCGGGCCTGGACCACGCCGATGTTGCCGATAAGGACCAGCTCGGGCGCGACGTCGCGCACCTGGAAGGTGTTCTCGAGCTCCGGGTGCTCGGCCATCGCGCGCTGCGAGCCGACGCCCATCGCGACCCCGGCGGCCTGGGCGGCGCGGGCGATGTCACGGTTGATGTCGCGCGCGCCCGGGGTCCCGCCGGTCATGCCGGTGACGACGATCGGCACCGCCAGGCGGCGGCCGCACAGCTCCACCGACAGGTCGATCTCGTCGATCGAGATCTCGGGCAGGGCCTGGTGGACCAGGTGCACGTCCTCGAGGAGGGTGGTGCGCTGGAAGTCGGCGGCCCCGGACGCGGCGACCTCGATGTGATCGGCTTTTCGCCGCGAGATCTCCGGGCCGTCGTCGGACACGGGCCGTTTGTAGCACGCACCCCGGCGTCAGTAGACGAGCATCAGGATCACGACCGCCCACGCGCCCAGGTTGAGCAGGAACAGCGGGTCGCGCAGCATCGCGTCGGTCGGGCTGTGGCGGCCGGGGCGGACCAGCGTGAGCCAGGCGAACCGGGCCAGCCCGAACCCGCAGAACGGCGCGCTCCAGGGCAGGTCGCGGGTGCCGAAGAACTCGATGGTGTGCGGCGCGATCGTGTACAGCACGTAGGCGGTTGCGGTCGCCACGCCGAGCACGAACATGCCGAGGCGCAGCCAGCTCGGGCGGTAGCCCGCGAGGGCGGCGCGGGTGGTGGTGGCGTCGCGGCCGTCGCGGGCCGCCGCCGACAGCTCGTGGGCGCGCTTGCCCATCGCGAGGTAGGTCGCGAGCAGCCCGGTGCAGACCAGCAGCCAGCGTGACGGCGTGACCGCGATCGCCGCGCCGCCGGCCCCGACCCGCGCGATGAACCCCGACGCGATCAGCGCGACGTCGACAAAGGCGACGTGCTTGAGCCACAGGCTGTACGACAGGTTGACCGTGAGGTACGCCGCTGCCCACGCGCCGGTCTGCCACGACAGCAGCACGCACGTGAGCAGTGCGGACGCGGCCAGCGCGCCGGCGAGGATCAGCGCGGCCCGCTCCGACAGCTGTCCAGCCGCGATCGGGCGGTGCCGCTTGGTCGGGTGGACCCGGTCGGCCTCGACGTCCTTGATGTCATTGAAGGCGTAGACCGCGCCCGACAGCGCGCAGAAGGCGGCCACGGCGAGCGCCGAGCGCACCAGGAACGCCTGCTCGAGCAGGTGCTTCGAGAACACCAGCGGCGCGAGCACGAACAGGTTCTTCACCCACTGGTGCGGGCGAAGCGTCAGGACAACAGCGCGGACGCTCGCCATGCGCCTAGGGCGTAGCAGGAACCGGTGCCGCAGGCTCACCAGTTCTGGGGCCGGTGCCCGCGCCCGTGCCGACCCCGGTTCCAATGGCCGCGCCCGTGCCGATCCCCACACCGGCGCCGGTGCCGGTGCCGGTGCCCGCCCCGGCGCCGTCGACCTTCGGCGCCGCGTCGTCGGCCGCGTCGTCATCGGCCTCGTCGTCATCGGCGTCCTCGAAGCTGCCGCCCTCCTCGTCGTCGTCCTCGAAGCTGCCGGTGTCGTCGAGCGACTTGCCGTACGCCTCGTACCAGTCGACGATCGCCTTGGTCTCGCACGCCTTCACCGCGTCGGCCGGCTGCGCCCGACACGCGGTCACGTCCGTGAACAGCCCCAGGCAGTTGTCGCGCTCGAACTCGTCGGTGATCGCGTTGCACTCCTCCTGCCGCTTCACCTTGCCGGTCGGGAGGGTGACCTCCTTCACGTTCGAGATCGCGACCACGCTGCTGCGCACCAGCTGGACCAGCCCGTCGAGGTTGCCGCGCGGCTTGGGATCCGGGACCACGGTCAGCGCGGGCACGTAGGTGACCACCGCCAGCGCAACGATCATCGCGCCGATGAACGGCAGCACCGACCACACCACCTCGGTGACCGGCTTGCGGAACTTGAAGCTCGAGATGAACAGGTTGAGGCCGACCGGCGGGGTCAGGTATCCGATCTCGAGGTTGAGCAGGAAGATGACGCCGAGGTGGTACGGATTGACGCCGTACTCGTGAGCGATCGGCGCGACCAGCGGCAGCACGATCAGGATGGCCGAGAAGATGTCCATCATCATCCCGACCACGAGCAGCAGGCAGTTGAGCGCGAGCAGGAACGCCTCGCGCGAGCCGATGTTGTCGCGGGTCCAGGCGACCAGCATCTTGGGAACGTCGGCGGTGACCAGGTAGTTGGTGACCGCGTTGGACGCGAACACGATGATGAAGATCGCGCCGATCAGCGCCATCGACTCCTTGGTGATCACCCACAGGTGGATCGGCTTGACGTCGCGGTAGACCCCCATCTCGACGATCAGCAGGTACACGACGGTCATCGACGCGATCTGGGCGATGTCGCCCATCCCGATCGCGAGCGCCACGATGATCAGGAACGGCAGGGCCAGCTCGGGCAGCGCGACCGCGAACGAGCGGCCGAGCTCGCCGAGGTCGAAGCGCTGGCGGGGCAGCTTCTTCACCAGGGCGATCCCGATCACGACCATCGCGAGCATGCCGACCAGGACGATGCCGGGCACGATGCCGGCCCACACGAACCGCTCGGTCTCCCACGCCCACAGCGGGTTCTGCTGGGCCCAGCTCTTGGTCAGGTCCTGCTGGAGCCCGAGCACGGTGCCGAAGATGAACAGCGGCAGCGCCGGCGGAAACAGCAGGCCGACCGAGCCAGTGCCGGTGACCAGGCCGAGCGCGAACCGCTCGGGGTACTTCTGCTTGATCAGCGCCGGCATGAGCAGGCTGCCGAGCGCGATGATGGTCACGCCCGACGCGCCGGTGAAGGTCGTGTAGATCGAGCACGCGATGATGGTGACGATGCCGAGGCCGCCGGGCACCCACCCGAGCAGCGCGTTGGCGAACCGGACCAGCCGCTCGGCGGTCTTGGAGACCGCCATCAGGTAGCCGGCGTAGATGAACAGCGGGATGGTCGAGAAGATGGTCGCGGCGTCGCCGGTGCCCATCTTGAAGAACTCGTAGATGTACCCGCCGAAGTCGGCGTCGAACGGCCGGGGCCCGTCGTAGCCGCCGATGCCGACCAGAAATAGCATCACCGCGAACAGCGGCGCGCCGATGACAAAGGCGACGAGCAACCCGAGGAAGAGGAGCGTGGTCATCGGTTCACCCAACTCCCTGATCGGGATCCGGCGCGACGCGCCCGTTCGACAGATACACGACCTCGATCGCGGCGTGCGCGAGCACGTGCAGCATGATCAGCACCGCGCTCACCGGGATGAACCAGGCGAGCATCGTGACCGGCACCACCTCGTGCTGGGCCGGCTCGGTGCCGAGCTTGTCCTGGACCAGGCGGCCGCCGTAGAAGAGCAGCACCGCGGCCCCCGCCGTCAGCGCGTTGATGAGCAGCCGGAGCCCGGCCCGCCCGCGCGGCGGCAGGTAGCGCGAGATGAAGTCGAGCGAGAAGTTGCGCTTGAGGTGGGTCGCGTAGGCCGCGCCCAGCATCGCGATCGCGAAGACGGCGACCTTGATGAGCTCGATCGCCCACAGCGGTCGCTCGTTGGAGGCGAGGTCGATGATCGTCCGGTAGAAGCCGATCGCGACCAGCCCGGCGAAGGTGATCGCGATCAGCACCCGTTCCCCCAACCCCAGGTTGTCGTCGAGCTTCTGGATCGCGGCGGCCATCCGGGGCGGTGCCTCGGTCAGTCGATCGCCCGCAGTGGAAGACACACCAGGTTCGCTCACCACCGCTTGAGCGTACGGGAACCCGCGCGCCGCGCTCAACCGGTGGGCCCTCAATAATCAAAAGGCCCGGGCACTGGCCCGGGCCTTTCAGCTACCGCCCTGGGGCGAGGCTACTTCGCGTTCTTCGCGCGGTAGTCGGCGCGGTGCTTGAGCACGAGGTCGAGCTCGGCCTGGGAGTAGACCTTGCCGACCAGCTCCTTCCAGACCTCCTGCGCCGCCTTGTCGAAGTTGGCGGCCATGTCGGCCGGGGTCTCGGTGATCTTCACGCCCTTGCGCTCCATCTGCTTCTTGGCGCTCTCGTTGTCCTTGCGGATCTGCTTGCGCAGAATCTTGGACATGCCCTTGGCGATCTTGGTGATCATCTTCTGGTCGTCGGCCGACATCTTCTTGAGGACGTCGTTCTTCACGACCGTCGCCCCGATCGCGTAGCTCATCGGCAGCGAGGTCATGTACTTGACCTTGGTGTTCCACTGCAGCGCGACCGCGGCCAGCGGCGAGCCGTAGCACGCGTTGATGCGGCCGGTCGCCAGCGCCGGCTCGACCTCGGGCACGCCGAGCGGGACGCCCGACACGCCGAGCTTCTTGTACATGGCGCGGACGATGCCGTCGTCGCCCCACAGCCAGACCTTCTGGTTCTTGAGGTCGGCGAGCGACTTGATCTCGTTCTTCGACATCACATAGACCCAGCCGACCTCGCCGCGGTCCTGGAGCCGGAAGCCCTTGGCGTCGAACTTCTTCTGGAAGTACGGCCACATCTGGTCGGCGACGAAGTCGAGCTCCTGGACCGTCGCGAACATGCGCGGCAGCTCGAGCACCCGGATGCTCTCGTCGATCATCGACAGGCCGACCGAGGTCAGCGCGGCGCCGTCGAGCTGGCCGAGGTTGATCTTGCGGACCACGTCGCGCTCGTCACCCTGGACGCCGCCCGCGTAGTACTTGACCTTGACCCGGCCCGTCGTCTTCGAGTCGATCTCGACCGAGCCCTTGCTCAGGATCTTCATCCACGAGCTGCCATCGGGGGCCAGCGTGGCCATGCGGATTTCGATGTTGTCGGCGGCGGCGGTGCCGACGGTAGCGGCGGCGACCAGGGCGGCCGCACCAAAACGAACGAGGCTGGGATAACGCATCAGAAGAGCTCCTTTTCCATCCTGAGGTAACGACGCGCCTTGCGATGCGCGATCTCGTTGGCAAGCCGCTGCTCCGGCCAGATCGCCGGGTCGGTCTGGAGCACCTTGAGCAGCTGCTCCCGGAACAACTTGCGGTCCTGGGTCATGACGCCGACCCGACGTGCATAATGCACACGCGCGAGCAGAAACTTGTCTTTGGTGAGCGCGAGGGCCCGGAGGAAGTGGGCCTCGGCCTTCTTGGCGTCGCCACCGAGCTGGGCGCCGGCCGCGGTGTAGACCAGGCCCAGGGCGACGTGCGGGGTCGCCGCGATCATCTCGTCCTTGGGCAGGCGCGTGGCGTCCATCTCGACGATCTTCAGCAGGATCCGCTTGGCGGTCGGCAGCTGCGAGACCATCTCGACGTTGTCCTTGTTCTGGTTGATCATCGCACCCATGGCGATGCCGGCCCACATCATGGGCACGCGCTGGCCGCCGCCGGCGCTGTTGACCAGCTTCTCGACGGTCTCGTTGTCGCTGAACAGTTCCTTCTGCCAGCGGCCGCCCAGGCTCTTGAGCGCGTAGTTCATGCAGCGGATGAACATCTTGGTCGCGCGGGTCGAGTGGTACTGGGCGGTGTCGTAGTCCTTGCGGGCGATCGCCTCCTCCCACTCGTCCTCGACGAAGCCGATGCCGTACTGGCAGTAGCCTTCGGTGAGGATCGCGATCAGCTTCGCGTTGCTGGGATCGACGATCCAGAAGCCCTCGACCGTCTTGAGCGTGCCCGGCAGCGCCCGCGCGGCGAGCTCGTAGTCGGACTCTTGCTTGATCGAGGGCTGGGCGCGGGCGAGCACCTTCGACGTCGTCTTGACGGTGAACTGGCCCATGTCACAGGCCGCGCTCGTGCTGGCGACCAGCGCGGCGACGGTCGCGGCGAGCAGTGTCCGGATGTCCTGGCGCATGCGATTGGGATCCCTTGCAAGACGGAGATGGAGCGGTCTGGATTCAGCCGCCCCCCCGGTTCATGCGGAGGATCCGCAGCTCCCGGGACAGCGGCGAGGCTAAGTGAGCGTAAGGCGCGAGTCAAACCCCAGGCGCTGCCTGCTACACTCCGCCGCGTGGCGCGCTGGACCGCGATCGCCGGGGTCGGGGCGCTCCTCGTGTGGGTGGGGTGCGACCGCGACCGACTCGGCTTCGGTTCGGCCGACCCGAACGAAGGGCGTTCGCGCGACACCGTGATCGTCGGGCGCCCGGCCGATGCGATCTCGCTCGATCCGGCCCGACCTACCGACGACGAGTCGGCCGAGGTGATCGCGCAGGTCTACGAGACCCTGGTGCGCTACCCGCCGGGCGCGACCACGATCACGCCGGGCCTGGCCGTGCGGTGGGAGGCCGACGCGGCCGGGACCGCGTGGACCTTCCACCTGCGACCCGGGGTGGTCTTCCACGACGACACGCCGTTCGACGCCGATGCGGTCGTGTTCAGCTTCGAGCGCCAGCGCGATCCCGGCCACCCTGCGCACACCGGCACCTTCAACTACTGGGAGAACTCGTTCAAGAGCATCGTCTCGGTCGAGCGGGTCGACGCGCTGACGGTCCGCTTTCGCATCGTCAGTCGCTACGCGCCGTTCCTCGCCAACCTGACGATGTTCCCGATGTCGATCGTGTCACCGACGGCGGTGCGCGCAGCAGGCGCGGCGTTCTGGGAGCGCCCGGTCGGCACCGGGCCGTTCCGGGTCGAGCGCTGGGACCACGACGACCGCATCGTGCTCGCGCGCCACGAGCGCTACTGGGGCCCGGCGCCGGCGCTGAGCACGGTCGTGTTCGAGGTGATCCCCGACGCCCGCCAGCGCCTGATCGAGCTCGAGAGCGGGGCGATCGACCTCGCGCTCGCGATCCTCCCCGAAGAGCTGCAGTTCGTCGCGCTCCATCCCGGCCTGGTGCTGCACCGGCCGTCGACCAACAACGTCACCTACCTGGCGATGAACTGTCAGCGCCCGCCGTTCGACGACGTGCGAGTGCGGCGCGCGATCAACCTGGCGATCAACAAGACGCCGATCGTGCGGCTCGCGTATCACGGGCTGGCCAGCCCGGCCGACGGGCCGTTGCCGCCGACCCAGTGGGGTCACCTGCCCGGGCCGGCGTCGCGCTACGCGCCAGCCGAGGCGCGGGCGCTGCTCGCCGAGGCGGTCGCCGCGGGCACGCTCGACCTGGCGCGCACGTACACGCTGTACGCGCCGGCGACGCCGCGGCCGTACCTGCCGAGTCCGGACCGGGTGGTGCGGGTCATCAAGAGCAACCTCGAGCAGGTCGGGCTGCACACGCGCATCATCCAGCAGCCGTTCGAGGCCCACCTCGCCGACACCGAGGCCGGCCACCACGATCTCGCGCTGGCCGGGTGGGTCGGCGACAACGGCGACCCCGACAACTACCTGTTCCTCCTGTTCGACCAGGCCAACACGGTGCCCGGGCTGGCCCGCAACATCGCCTTCTATCGCGACGCCGAGGTGTCGCGGTTGCTGCGCCAGGCCCAGATCGCGGCGACGCGCGGCGAGCGCGAGGCGCTCTACGCCGAGGTCCAGCGCCGGCTCGCCGCCGACGCGCCCTGGGTCCCGCTCGCGCACTCGCAGCCCGCGATCGCGGCGCGTGCCGACCTCGCCGGCGTGACGGTGAGCCGGTCGGGCCACGTCGTCTACCCCGGGTTGCGGCGGGTGCGGCGGTGAGCGTGATCCGGTCCGCCGCCGCGGTCGGGCGCGCGCTGAGCTGGCCGGTGCGGCGGCTGGCGCGGACCCGGCTGCGCACCAAGCTGGCGTTGTCGCTGTCGGTGGCGGCGCTGCTGCCGATGCTGATCGTCGCGTCGCTGGCCTCGGGGGTGGTGCTGGGGACGCTCGAGCGCGGCCTGAAGGACGACGTGCAGCGCCAGCTCGACGTCGCGCTCAACCTCGGCCTGCGCGCAGTCGAGCGGCTGGGCGACGACGCGGTCCAGCTGGCCAGCGACGGCGATCTCGCCCGGGCGGTGCCGCTCGGCGAGACCGCGGTGATCGACGTGCTGGCCCGCACCGCGCCGCACGTGCCGTCGGCGCTGATCCAGGTGATGACCGCCGACGGTCGCCCGGTGGCGTCGGTGGTGATCGGCGGCGATCGGGCCCGGTTCGGCGAGCTCGCGGTCGACGGCCGCTCGCCGGTGGCGGAGGCCGCGGCCGCCGGGTCGCGGCCGGTCACCCTCGAGCTGTCGCCGGCTGGCGTGGTGGTGCGGGCGGCCGCGCCGGTGGTCGACAGCTCGCTGGCCCTGACCGGGTTGATCGTGCTGAGCGTGCCGCTCGACGGCGACTTCGCCGATGCGATCAAGAGCGCGCTCGGCGCCGACGTCCTGGTCGGCAGCTTCAACGCCGGGGTCGCGACCTCGACCGTGCGCGATCGGGTCGGCCGCCGGCTGGCCGCGGTCCAGGTCCCGACCGGGGTGCTGGCCGCGGTGCGCGCGGGGCGCCGGCCGGTGTCGACCCTGTCGATCGCCCGTCGCGAGCACGCGGTGGCGTGGGCGGCGCTCGAGGACGATCGCGGCAACCCGCTGGGCCTGTTCGCGGTCGCGATCGATCGCCAGTCGCTGTCGCGCGCGCAGTCGGTCGCGTTCCGCTCGCTTGCGATCGGCGCGGCGGTGGCGCTGGTGTTCGCGTTGACCCTGGCCGGGCTGCTCGCCCGCCGGGTCGGCCAGCCGATCAACAAGCTGCACCGCGGCGCGCTGGCGGTCGCGCGCGGCGATCTCGATCACCACATCGAGGTCGCCGAGGGCGACGAGATCGGCGATCTGGCGCTGGCGTTCGCGCAGATGACGAGCGCGCTCAAGGAGAACCAGCTGCGGCTGGCCGCCCGCATGCGCGAGATGGTCGCGATCCACGACGCCGGGCGCACGATGTCGTCGGTGATCGACCTCGGCCAGGTGTCGGCCAAGATCGTCGACTCGGTCGCGCGGGTGTTCGAGGTGCGGCTGTGCGCGCTGTTCCTGATCGGCGCCGGCGGGCGGCTCGACCAGCCCCGGCTGACGGTCGCGGGGGCCCGGATCCGGCGCGATCTCGGCATCACCCTGGTCGGCGCCGCCGGCGCGGCCAGCACGGCCGCCGCCCACCTCGACCCGGTCGCGGCCCAGGTCGCCCGGCTGCGCGCGACCCTGCGGGTCGACGACGCCGGCGCCGATCCCCGCCGGCGCGAGGCCGCGCTGGCCGCCGGCATCGACGGCTCGCTGATGGCGACCCCGCTCGAGCGCAAGGGCGTGGTGGTCGGCGTGCTGGTGGTCGGGCGGACCCGGATTCAGCCGGCGTTCCTCGAGGCCGACGCCAATCTCCTCGCGACCTTCGCCGATCAGGCCGCGGCCGCGATCGAGAACGCCCGGCTGTACGAGCAGGTCCGCGACGCGTCGGAGGAGCTCGAGGCCAAGGTCCGCCTGCGCACCGCGGAGCTGACCGCGATCAACGCCGAGGTCGGCCGCGCGTTCGCCGAGCTGCGCGAGACCCAGGCCCAGCTGGTGCTGTCGGAGCGCATGGCCGGGCTCGGCCTGCTGGTCGCCGGCGTCGCGCACGAGATCAACTCGCCGTCCGCTGCGATCCGCGGCGCGGTCGACGCGATGACGTCGTCGATCGGCGCGGTCGAGGAGCCGATGCGCCAGATCACGACCGCGGTCGCCGATCCCGCCCACCGCGACGGTGTGTTCCGGGTGGTCGACGGGCTCGGCAAGGAGCTCGCCAGCCGCCGGCTGCCGACCGGCGCGTCGGTGCGGCGGGCCGCCAAGGAGCTGCGCGGCCGGCTGGTCGCGGTGGTCGGCGAGGCCCGGGCCGGCGAGCTGGCCCGCCGACTGGCCGAGTGCGGCGCCGACGAGGCGAACATCGACGACCTGATCGCCCGGGTGCCGGCGGGCGCCGCGGCCGCGGTGCTGGCCTACCTGGTCGAGCACACCGACCTGCACCGCAACGCGTTCATCATCGGCAACGCGATCGCCCGCATCCAGCGCATCGTGGGCGCGCTCAAGACGTATTCCCACCTCGACGAGGAGCCGACCCGGGTCGGCGCCGACCTCCACGAGGGCATCGAGACCACCCTCGTCCTGTTCGCTCACGCGCTGCGTGATATAACGGTCATCAGACGGTTCGGACAGTTGCCCGCGGTGCCGATCTTCGTCGATGAGCTCAACCAGGTGTGGACGAACCTGATCCAGAACGCCGTCCAGGCGCTTGGCGGGAAGGGCACGATCACGATCGAGACCGCACCCGCGGTCCGCGCCCGTGACGGCGCCGCCGGCGTCGCGGTCAGCGTGACCGACGACGGTCCCGGCATTGCCCCCGAGATCCAGCCGCGGATCTTCGAGCCGTTCTTCACCACCAAGCCCAAGGGCGAGGGCACCGGGCTCGGGCTTGGCATCGTCGCGACCATCGTGGCCAAGCACGGCGGTGAGGTCGGGTGCGGGTCAGCGCCGGGCCGCACCGCGTTCGAGGTGTGGCTGCCGGTCTCCGCGCCTGGCTACGTCGCGGACGGAGGCCCGCCACCATGAGCGCGATGTCGTCCGCCAGCGGCGTGATGAGCGGCCACCACCCGCGCGAGACCATCCTGTGCGTCGACGACGAGGAGGGCGTGCTCCACGCGCTGCGCACCCAGCTGACGGCGCGGTTCGGTCACGAGTGTGACATCGCCACCGCGTCGTCGGGCGCCGACGCGCTCGAGCTGCTCGACGAGCTGGAGCGCGACGGCGAGCGGGTCGCGGTCGTGATCGCCGACCAGATCATGCCGGGCATGAAGGGCGTCGAGCTGCTCGAGCTGGTCGATCGGCGCTCGCCGACCACGACCAAGATCCTGCTGACTGGCCAGGCCGGCCTCGACGCGGTGGTGAGCGCGATCAATCGCGCCAACCTCAACCACTACCTGTCGAAGCCGTGGGACGAGTCGTCGCTGCGGCTCGCGGTCGAGAACCTGCTGCGCCAGTACCGGCTGACCGAGGAGAACCGGCAGCTGATCGCGACCCTGTCGGCCAAGAATCAGGCGCTGCTCGAGATGAACCGCGAGCTCGAGGCCAAGATCCACGAGCGCACCCACGAGCTGGCCGAGGCCAACTCGCGGCTGGCTCAGCTCGCGGTCACCGACGGCCTGACCGGGCTCTACAACCACCGCCACTTCCACGAGCGGCTCGCGCTCGAGGTCGAGCGCAGCGCCCGCAACGGCCTGCCGCTGTCGCTCCTGATGATCGACGTTGATCATTTCAAGCACTACAACGATCACCACGGCCACCCGGCCGGCGACGACGTGCTGCGCTCGCTGGCGCGGCTGCTCAGCGAGGGTCGCCGCGTGAACGACATGGTCGCGCGCTACGGCGGCGAGGAGTTCAGCGTGATCCTGGTCGATACCGCCAAGTTCACCGCCGCCAAGATCGGCGAGCGCATCCGCGAGCGCGTCGCGACCTTCCCGTTCGCGCACGGCGGCGACCAGCCGGGCGGTCACGTCGCCATCTCGGTCGGCGTCGCCTCGTTCCCCGACGACGCCGGCGAGTCGGAGTCGATGATCCGCGCCGCCGACGACGCGCTCTACGCGGCCAAGCACGCCGGCCGCAACACCGTCGTGCTGGCGCCCCCGGCTCAGGTCGAGTCGACGTGACCGCGGCCGAGGCCCTGCCGATCGCCGTCATCGGCGCCGGCAGCTACGGGACCTGCCTCGCGATCCTGCTGGCCAAGGCCGGGCACCAGGTGACGTTCTGGGCGCGCAGCCCCGACACCGCCGCCGAGCTGGCGCGCACCCGCGAGAATCGCCCGTACCTGCCCGGCTTCGAGCTGCCGGCCGCGCTCGAGGTCACCGCCGATCTCCAGCGGGCGGTGACCGGCCAGGCGATCGTGATCGGGGTGACCCCGTCGCACGCGATCCGCGCCGTGCTCGGCGGCGCCGCGCGCTGGCTGGATCCCGACGTGGTGCTGGTCAACGCCAGCAAGGGCCTCGAGGAGGGCACGCTGGCGACCATCGACGAGGTCTACCGGCAGATCATGCCGGCGCGGATCGCGGCGCGCGCCACCTTCCTGTCGGGGCCGACCTTCGCGGCCGAGATCGCGGCCGGGATGCCATCGGCGATCGTGCTGGCCGGGCGCGATCCCGAGACCACCCGGCTCGTGCAGCGCGCGCTGTCGACCGATCGCTTCCGCCCGTACTCGAGCGACGACGTGGTCGGCGTCCTGGTCGGCGGCGCGATCAAGAACGTCATCGCGATCGCCGCCGGCGTGTCCGACGGCCTCGGCTTCGGCTCCAACGCGCGCGCCGCGCTCATCACCCGCGGCCTGGCCGAGATCACCCGGATCGGGGTCGCCATGGGTGCGCACCCGGCGACCTTCTCGGGCCTGTCGGGCATGGGCGATCTGGTCCTGACCTGCTCGAGCGACACCTCGCGCAACCGCAAGGTCGGGCTCGCGCTGGGGCAGGGCCGCGCGATGGCCGAGATCCTCGCCGACATGCGGATGGTCGCCGAGGGCGTGAAGACCACCAAGGTCGCCTATCAGCTGGCCCAGACGCTCGGGGTGCCGGCGCCGCTCACCGAGGTGATGCACGCCGTCATCCACGAGGCGGCGCCCGCCCGCGACGCGATGACCCGCCTGATGAGCCGCTCGCTCCGGCGCGAGCAGGACTGACCGCGACCGGGCCGCCGGTTACGCCTCGGAGATCGTCCCAGGCCTGCGCGGCGCGCTCGGCGGCCCAAGCAGGGGCACACCGGCGACGCATCGTGTAATGTTTGCCACGCCCAATGCTCGGGTATGTCCTCGATGAAGTCTTCGTGCACCACCGTGCGCCGTCCGGACACCCGGAGCGCCCGGCGCGGGCCGAGGCCGTGCGCGATGCGCTGTACGCGGCCGGGCTGCGCGAGCACGGTCAGCAGGTCGCGGTGCGGCCGGCGCGCGACGAGGAGCTGGCGCGGGTCCACACCGGCGCGTACCTCGACGAGCTGACCCGGGTCGTGCCCGGCAACACCGGCTGGCTCGATCCCGACACCTACTACTCGCCGGGCACGTGGGACGCGGTGCTGGCCGCGGCCGGCTCGGTCAGCGAGCTCGCGCTGCAGGTTCTGTCGGGCCAGCTGTCGAGCGGGCTCGCGGTCGTCCGGCCGCCCGGACATCACGCCGAGACCCACCGCGCGATGGGCTTCTGCCTGGTCAACAACGTCGCGGTCGCCGCGGCCGCGGCGCGGGCGGCGGGCGCGGCGCGGGTCGCGATCCTCGACTGGGACGTGCACCACGGCAACGGCACCCAGCAGATCTTCTGGGACGACCCGAACGTGATGTACCTGTCGTCGCACCAGTTCCCGTTCTATCCGGGTACCGGCGCCCCCGACGAGATCGGCGGCGCCCAGGCCCGCGGCGCGACCGTCAACGTCGGGCTGCCAGCCGGCTCGGGCGATCGCGACTACCTCGCCGCCTTCGATCACGTGCTGATCCCCGCGATCCGCCGGTTCCGCCCCGATCTGGTCCTGGTCTCGGCTGGCTTCGATGCCCACCACGCCGATCCGCTGGCCGCGATGCGGGTGACCCGGTCCGGCTTCGTCGGCATGGCGGCGCGGGTCCGCGCGATCGCCGACGAGGTCTGCGCCGGGCGCTGGGTGGTCGCGCTCGAGGGCGGCTACGATCTGGCCGGGCTGGGCGAAGGCGCGACCGCCGCGCTGGCCGCGCTCGGCGCGCAGGCGCCGGCGCGGTTCGACCCGACCCCGCTCGCCGACGCGGCCGAGCCCGCGCAGGCAGCGATCGCGGCGACCTTGCGCGCCCACCAGGAGCAGGCCCCGTGATCTACGCCCACGCCGAGCCGGCGGCTCCGGTCCCGTTCGGCCAGCGCTACTGGCTGGTGCGACCGCTCGCCACCGGCGGCATGGCCGAGATCTACCTGGCGCGGCAGAACGCGATGGCGGGGTTCGAGAAGGACATCGTCATCAAGCGGCTCAAGCCCGAGCTCGCGGTCGACTCGCGGATCGTCGACATGTTCCTCGACGAGGCGCGGGTCGGCGCGCTGCTCAACCACCCCAACATCGTCCACGTCTACGACGTCGACGAGGAGGGTGGCATCCCGTACATCGCGATGGAGTACATCGTCGGTGAGGAGCTCAACCAGCTGTGCCGGCGCGGGCTCACGCACGACAAGTTCCTGCCGCTGCCCCACGCGGTCGAGCTGATCCGCCAGGCCGCCGCCGGCATGGGTTACTTCCACGCCAAGCGCGGCGCACCCGACGGCGCGACCCCCGGCCAGGGCTACGACATCGTCCACTGCGACATCTCGCCGACCAACCTGCTCATCACCGTGGACGGCTTCCTCAAGGTCATCGACTTCGGCATCGCGCGCGCTCGCGGCGGACGGTCGCGTCAGGAGGAGCACGCGCTTCCCGGCAAGCTGTCGTACATGTCGCCCGA
>JBKJLC010000183.1:0-48490 GCA_046597055.1 Kofleriaceae bacterium
CCTAGTCCCTCTGGATGCCTTGCAGCGATCCAGCGAATCAGGGTTCCACTAAGTATCAAAGACTCTTCCGTCGCTCGCGCGATTGAAGAATCCATCGCCACCTCATCCGTGCTCGTAGTACTCTTGCGAGTATTCAGAGCCGGTGGGCAGCTAAAACCCAACGCTTCTGTTCTTCCGCTATTCAGTTTTCAGAGACCGACTCGCCCTTCGACGAGGCGCAGAATCTAGTGCATCCGGTTTCAGTCGTCAAGGCCGGGAAAACTTCTCTCCGACCTCTTCGTTTCCGTCACCGGCGCCGTCCTCAGCGCGGACGGAGAATTACCACAGCCCCATTCGAATGGAAGCCCTTGGTGGCGGATTTTTTCACGAGCGCGTTTCGTGCGCGTTTCTCGCCCGACGCAGGGTATCGGCACTCCGGCGCCGCACAGGCGCTGCGTGGCACCGGCGCCATCGAGTCGTAGCGGCAAACGCCACCATTGACGCGCGGCCGGATCCGCAGCGGCGCCTTACCTTGGCCGCTGCTCAGCTGCCGTGCTTGCGGCGGCGCGGCGCGGCGCGGCGCGGCGTGGCGCGGCGGGTGCGCCGGGCATCGCGCGATGCGCGGCGTTGCCGGTAGCGCATGCGCCCGAAAGAATGTGGAAAATGGGTCCCCCGGGGCATAGCGTCACCGCCGCGCGCCGCGGCCGGCGCGGCTACGACTTCGCCGACGGACGCGGAAACAGCGGCGGGGGACGGAGCTCGCGCGCTTCTTCCGCCAGCGCGCCCCAGATCAGGAAAACCACGATCCAGGCAGTCGGCATCCACACGATGTACTCGGGGAACAGCTGACCGAATCCGAGGACGTAGCCCTGCAGCATGCAAAGCAGCAGGAAGATCGTGACCGCCCGGCTCTCGGCCTTACCGACCTTGAGCATCCGGAGCGAAGACGCCATGAGGTACGCCCCCACGAACATGGCCGCCGGGACCACCAGCCAGACGCCGCGCGGGGTCGTGATCGAGTCGCCGAGCAACTTGGGACCTCCGAACGTGGGGCCTGGCACCGAGTACTTGTAGAACGCGAGGAACCACGTCGCGAGCAACCCACCCGCAAGGGTGGTCGGAACGCCGAAGTAGATCCGCGTCGGGATGCCGTCCTCGGTGTTGATGTTGAAGCGCGCCAGCCGGAACACGGCGGCGAGCACCCACACCAGGCACGCGATCCACAGATAGTAGCGGGCCGGCCCCTCGGTGTACGGCAGCGCGTCGGGGCCGCTGGCCATCGCCGGCGAGGTCAGGAAGCTGAACACCAGGAACGCCGGCGCGACCCCGAAGTTCAGGAAGTCGGCGAACGAATCGAGCTGGACGCCGAGCTCGCTGGTGGCGCCCAGGCGTCGGGCGACCAGCCCGTCGAGGCGGTCGCACATGACGGCGTAGACGATCAGCCACGCGGCCAGGCGGTAGTCGCCCTGGTGGGCAGAGGCCATCGAGACCAGCCCGAAGACGAGGCTGATGCCGGTGATGAGATTGGGCGCGAGATAGCGGGCGCGCACGGGCCCCTACTGTCGCACAGTGCCGCTGCGTGAGGGCTCATGGGGGATCACTTCTCGCGGGCCTGGTCCATCAACTTCGAGTAGAGTCGCTGGCCCAGGCTGTCGACCATCAGGCGCTCGACCACCCGATCGATCTCGTCCTGGCTCGAGCCTTCGCGGTAGGTGAAGCGGATCCCCATGCCCGGCTCGGCCTGGAGCCCGGCGGCGACCTCGGCCTCGGTGACCAGCCGCTGCACCTCGCCGTGGATGCGCAGCGGTTCGGGCAGCTCCGGGACATAGAGCTTGAAGACGAACTCCGTGCCGATCGGCAGGGGACGGTTGGTCCGGATGAAGGTACCGCCCCGGGAGATGTTGCGCGTGTAATCGGCGAAGAAGGCGTTCAGCCGCTTGTACTCGACCTTCAGCTCGATCGGTGCGCGCCCCTCGACGCGTCGGTCCCCTTCGCTTGCGTCGTCCATCGCGTCGATCAACTCTAGCCATGCGCCGTCGGGTGGTCAAACCCGGGCGCGACGATGACGCGGATGATGTCGCCCGACGATGCCGTGCTGGCGACCGCGCTGCGCGGCCAGCTGCGCTCGAAGCGCTTCTACGTGTGGCTCGCGCTCACGGTGGTCCTGACGGGGCTGCTGGTCAGCCTCCCGCTGTTCGGCGTGGTCGGCTACGAGCTGGCGCTCGCGGTGGCGCTGATCGGCTCGCTGGCCGGGCTCGATCTCGGCGCCGCGCTGGTCCGCACGGCCCAGGCGACGCCGCTGGTGGGCATGGCGCGCGCCGGCAGCCGGGCCCGGCTGGTCGCCGCGCTCGCGGTGCGGGCGACCGCCCTGCCCCTCGGCCTGATCGCGATCCCGCTGGTCGCGGCCGCCGTGCACGGGGTGTGGGTGCCGACCTGTGACTGGACCTTCGGGCTGAAGGCCTTCGCCGGGCTGGCGGTGGCGTCGACCGTGCTCGGCGCGACCAGCGGCGTCGCGCTCGCGCTGTGGATCGGACGCGTCCGCGTGCTGGCGGCGGCGGCGCCCTGGCTGCTCGCGGTCGCGCTGGTGGTCGACGGCATGGTGCGCTTCTACGGCGCGCCCGCGGTGTTCACCTACAGCCCCCTGCTCGGCTTCTTCCCGGGCAACCTCTACGACGAGGACATCCAGCTGTCGCCAGCCCTGTGGTGGGCGCGGCTCGAGCAGGTGGCGACGGTGCTGGCCGCGCTGGCCGGGGCCGCCGCGCTGCTCGACGCGCCGACCCTGCGCGTGCGCCTGCGCGCGCGCAGGCCGCGGCCGATCGGCTGGGGGGCCGCCGTGGTGGCCGCGTTCGCGGCCGCGCTGGCGGTGGCGCTCGGGCTCCAGTCCGGAGCGCTCGGCTACCGGGTCGGCGCGGGGGACGTGCAGGACGCGCTCGGCGGCGTCCATCGAACCCGGCACTTCACCATCCACTTCGCCGACCAATCGGCGATCCGCGCCGAGCTCGAGCTGTACGCAGCCGACCACGAGCTGCGCCTGGCGCAGGTGTGTGCCGAGCTGGCGATGAGCTGCGACCGACTCCACATCCGCTCGTACCTGTTCGCCTCCGACGATCAGAAGGCCCGACTCATGGGCGCCCGACGCGTCGAGATGGCCAAGCCGTGGCGCCGCGAGATCTACCTGACCTTCGAGTCGTTTCCGCACAGCTCGCTCCGCCACGAGATCGCGCACGTGGTGGCCGGCGAGTTCGGCTCGCCGGGGTTCTCGGTCAGCGCCCGCTCGGTGTTCGGCCTGCCGCTCCTGTTCAACCCGGGCATGATCGAGGGCCTGGCGGTCGCGGTCGACTGGCCCGGGCGCTCGCGCTCGATGACGCCGCACCAGGCGATGAAGGCGATGGACGAGCTCGGCATCGCCCCGCGCGCCGACGCGGTGCTGTCGGTGCGCTTCCTGACCCTGGCCAGCTCGCGCGGCTACACCGCCGCCGGATCGTTCCTGCGCTTCCTGCTCGATCGTCACGGGCCAGCCGCGGTGCGCGCGCTGTACGGGTCGGGCGGCGACTTCCAGGCCTCGCTCGGCCGCAGCCAGGCATCGCTGGTCGCCGAGTGGCGGGAGATGCTCGCCACCATCGAGGTCCCGCCCGCGGTGCGCGAGGCCGCGCGCGAGCAGTACCGGCGCGGCGGCGTGTTCTCGCGGCCGTGTCCCCACGCGATCGCAGCGCGGCTCGGCCGGGCGCGCGCGGTCGCCGGCGAGGGTCGCCGCGATCACGCGATCCGGCTGATGCGGGCGGTCTGTCGCGACGCGCCCGAGGAGCCGAGCTATCGCCTCAGCCTGGCCGGCCTGCTCGACGCCGGCGAACCCGGTCAGCGCGCGGAGGCGCGCGCGATCTACCTGGCGATCACCACGGGCCAGCTGGGATCGGTGCTGGCCAGCGAGGCGCTGGCCGGGCTGATCGACCTCGACGCGGCGGCAGGCGACCTCGCGGCGGTGGGCCGGCACGTCGACACCGCGCTGGCCCTGCCGCTCGACGACGATCGGCGCCGACCGTTCGAGGCCATGCGCTTCGCGCTCGACGCGCCCGGGCTCGGCGGCGTCGCGCTGCGCCGCTACTTCTTCAGCCCGCGGGTCGGCGACACCCGGATCGACGACCAGGCGGCGTGGGCGTTGCTCGCCGCGCTCACCGGCGCCATCGACGTGCGCGGCGTCGGCTGGTACCTGCTCGGGGTGCAGCTCGATGGCGGCGATCGCCATGCGGCGGCCGCGACCGCGCTGTCGATCGCGCTCGGGACCGGCCTGCCGACCCCGCGGTTCGTGCGGGCCGGCGCGCGGCGCCTGGTGGTGGCCGCGTGGCGGGCGACCCAACCGGCGCGGGTCGAACAGGCGATCGGGCTGCTCGAGGCGTCGAGCTACGAGGTCGATCGGCTGTTCGCCGCCGACTGGCGGGCCCGGGTCGCGTTCACATCCCGCTGACGAACTTCCACTTGTCGTTGTTGAACTCGAGGACGAGCTCGTTCTGATCGCGCTTGTCGGCGCGGCGATCCTGGCCGCGGGCGTCGACCACGGTGAAGCTGGCATCGACCAGCACCTCGACGTGCGCGCGGCAGCCGGTCTCGGGCGCGCCCTCGGCGGCCGGACAGGTCCGCCGGATCGAGATGTACTTCATCGCGTAGCGGATCTCCTTGGCCTGGAGAAACCGCCCCACCAGGACGTCCTTCAGCCCGTCGTAGCCGTAGTCGTCGGCGCCGACCGGGGTGCCCGAGTCCTCGAAGTAGGTGTCCGACGCCATCAGGAACAGCGCCTCGGCATCAGCCTTCTCGACCGCCACCCGGTACGCCTCGACGGTCTTCACGATCTCGCGGTTGACCTTGTCGTCGCTGATCTTGGTGCCCGGGATGTTGCCGGACCGGTGAGCGCACCCGGTACCGATCGTCACGAGGGCGAGGAGCGCGGTGGTGGTGAAGGGGGCGAGTCTCACGGGAGGCGTCATTTGCAAGCTCCGGGCCGCGGCTGCTGGAGGTGGCCGGCGCGGACGCTACACCGTCGACGGGACATCGCCAAGCGCGCCGCCGCGCCAGGACTCGAGTCGTGCCAGAAAGGCACGGAAGTCCTTGTCCGGGTTGTCAACCTGACGCAGATAGACGTCCGTGATGCGCGTGATCGTGAAGCGCGCCGCGGCGGCGCGGACCTCGATGGGCAACGCGGCCCGATCGGCGTCGGACAGCGGCCGGCGCGCGGCATAGCCGGCAGCGAGGGCCCGGATCCGATCGATCTGCGGCTCGCCGTCCCAGCACCAGTCATTGATCGCGACCGCCAGATCGTAGATGTGGCTGCCGCGCGAGGCCTGCTCGAAGTCGAGGATCGCGACCACGCGGTCGCCGTCCCACAGGACGTTGTCGCGGAACAGGTCGCCGTGGATGAGCCCGTGGCTGGCGGCGGCCCGGAGCGGCGCCGCGCGCTCGAGCCAGGGCAGCTCGTCGGCGAGGATCGCGACGGCGTATGCGAGCTGCGGGTCTCCGCTGTCGCGAAAGCCGTGGAAGCGGCGGACCAGGTCGGCGAACTGGTAGATGCCCTCGCGCCAGGTCCCGGGCGGCCGGGTGGCTGCGGCGGTGTGGAGATCGGCGAGCGTGGACCCGAGCGTCTGCGCACAGGTTGCGCTCACCTCGTGGGCCGCGCGGTGGTGACCGGGTTGCCAGGCGAACACGCTGACCAGCAGCCCGCGGTGCTCGAGCACCAGCCCGCCGTCGGGCGCGGGCAAGGGCACCGGCGCCGGGACCCCGCGCTGGGCCAGGTGCGCGACCAGCGCGGCCTCCCAGACGACGTCGGCCGGGGCCTTGCCCTCGTTGATCCGGACGAAGAAGCGCCCACGCTCGGTGGTGAAGACGAAGTTGGAGTTGATGGTGCCGGCGGCGATCGGGCGCCACTGGTCCACCGCACCCAGCCCCATCGCGGCCGAGATCGTGCGGGCATCGCCGTCATCGAGCTGCGTGAACGTGCCCAAGGGGCCGCGACCATAGCGCATCACCCGCGGTTCGCGTTATCCTGCGGCGGTGAACGAGGAGCGGGCCGCACTGGTCGAGCGTCACCTCGATCTGGCCCGCCGCGCGGCCCGGGTATTCTACCCGCGCGTCCGCGAGCACGTCGAGCTCGACGAGCTGATCGCGATGGCGAACGTGGGCCTGGTCGAGGCGGCCACCCGCTACGACCCGGCGCTGGGCGCGTCGTTCCGCACCTTCGCCTGGTATCGCGTCCAGGGCGCGATCGTCGACGGCTTGCGGCGGATGACCAACCTGCCACGGCGGGTGTGGGCCCAGATCGTCGTGCTGCGCGCGACCGCCGACTACCTCGAGGCCCAGGCCAGCCGCGGCGGCGTCGCCCGCGCCACCGAGGGCGAGCGCACCACCGCCGACAAGCTGCGCGAGGTGAAGGACGCGATCGGCGCGATCCGGACGATGTACGTCGTCGCGATCGACTCGGTCCCGGCCGAGATGATGCCGTCGGATGCGCCCGCGATCGACGACCAGCTCGGCCGCCGTCGCCAGGCGGCGCGGTTGACCGAGGCGCTCGCCAAGCTGCCCGAGCGCGAACGCACGCTGCTCGACAAGCACTACCGCGAGGGCAAGACGCTGCTCGATGCGGGCATCGAGCTCGGGATGTCGAAGTCGTGGGCGAGCCGGCTCCACGCGCGCGCGGTCGATCGCCTGCGCGAGCTGATGGCCGAGACCGGCTGACCGCCCGGCCCGCGATTGCGGGTCAGCGGACGGCGGCGCTGGCCGGCGGCGCCGCCGGCGTCTCGAGATGACCGCGCTCCTGGTAGCGGGCGAACAGCTGGCCCCACGTGGTGTCGGTCTTCCACTGCTCGAAGATCTTCCGGTCGCGCAGCGGCCACCGGTAGTAGTCGTGATAGGCCTCGGAGCCCATCACGAACAGGTTCACCAGCGGCGTGTGGAAGAACAGCTTCTGGAACCGCTTGAGCGGGCCGAACCACATCACGTCGCCGACCCGCGACGCGCCGTTGTCGCCGACCGAGAAGCCCCAGCGCTCGTCGGCCACGGCGGCGTCGCCGACGATCTCGATGTTCTCGCGGCGGCCATTGCCGAGCCCCTGCTCGTCCGCCATGCGGATGTACTGCAGGCTCATCGGGTCGAAGCCCATCATCGACGCCGACACCGCGTCGATCGCGACCTGATCGGATGACGCGAGCAGCACGTTCTTGATCGCCGGCCGCATCGTGCGCGGACCGGGCCCATCGCCGGCAGTGGTGCCGTCCATGATCGCGAACACGCCGGCGTGGATCTCGCGCTGGATCGCCAGCAGGTCGACCAGGGTCTCGTGGATCCACGAGTGGGTGTAGTGGCGCTTGGTGTTGAGCAGGCCGCCGAACGCGTTCTTCATCGCGCCGGTGGTGGTCGTGTAGATGTGGCACTTCACCGTCGGCAGGTGGACGATGTTGGCGCCGTGGAAGTCATCCGGGATCTGGATGCCCTCCGGAAAGATCTGGTCGAGGACGTTCATCTTCGCCTTGGGGCGATAGACCGACCACGACATCTCCTCCGGCTTGAAGTTGTAGCGAACCGGGATCTGGTAGGCCTTGAAGATGGGCAGGTAGCCGTTGAGATCCTCGCCCTTGAAGGCGTCGGTGACCACGGTCTTGTTCTGCACGCAGACCTGGTTGCCGTAGCCACGCGCGGCCAGCGCGCGGGTGGTGCCCTCGAGCTGCCAGGGCGTGGTGTTGGCGCCCGGGAACGGGTAGTGCCAGGAGATGTTGTCCTTGAGGATCGTCGGCGCGTGCTTGTCGAGCGCGGCCTCGACCCCGGCGAGGTCGCACAGGCGGGCGATGTCGTCGAGGACGGTGTCGGGCGAGACGCGAAGAACGGCGACCTTGGACCGGGCCATCCCGGGAACCTACGCCGGCGTCACGGCCCGGGCAACCCGAGCCGTGGCAGTCAGTTCTGCTCGGACGTCGTGAACAGCGCGTGCCAGCGGCGGACCGCCTCGACCTTGGCCGGCTCGATCAGCTCGGCGACCGCCGCGATCTCGTCGGGATCCCCTGACGGCGCGAAGACCTCGGCCGGACACAGCACGAACGCCAGCACGTCTCTGGCGCTACGCGGATCGGGCGCGAAGCCACTGGCATAGAGGGTCTCGGCGGTCATTCGCCACCCTCACACCCGGGATCCAGCCGGGCAACTTTTCTCAGGTCCCGTGGCCGCCCGACGAGAGCTTCAGCGTCACCTTGAGGCCCTCGATCGCGCACTCGACCTTGGTGAGCTTGGCGTCCTCGGAGCCGCTGTCGCTCTTCTCGCTCGACACGTTGAAGATGTGGACGCCGAAGAACTCGAAGCTGCCCTGCTCGGCCTTGGCGTTGTTGTAGAAGCGGAGGATCGCGGTGGTGCCGCCGGCGCGCTCCCCCTTCATGACCGCCTTTTCGTGCAAATCGCGGAACGGCGCGGCGTCGACCTCGGGCAGGTAGAACACCAGGTTCGGGTACTCCATCTTGCCGGGGATCTTGGCGGCGTGGAGCTGGGTCCCGAACGTGTGCTCGATGATCTTCATCTTGAGGCTGAAGGCGTCGACCTTGGAGACGCGCGCGCACGCCGGCCCGTAGCCGTGGAGCTCGAAGTCGAAGTTGCACGCCGACACGTTGCGCTGCTGCGCCTCCGTCGGCGCCCGCGCGTCCATCGCATCGGCGCCCATCATGTTGCCGGTGACCGCTTCGTACGAGATTTTTTCGGGGCTGATGGTGACGGTGACGTTGGCGGCGTTCTTGTCGCTGCCGTCCCACTTGGGGAACCCGATCTCGGAGATCAGCGCGTCGTGGAACAGTCGGCGCGCCTTGGCCTGGTAGTTGGCATCGCCGGCGACGATCGCGCCGTTGCGGCGCTCCGGAATGCCGCCGATGAACTTCTGCATCCAGCTCCAGAAGTCGTTCGCGCTCGCCAGACCGAGGCTGACCTTGATGTCGTCGTACTTCGGCTTGCCGAGTTGCCGCCAGATCGCGCCGTTCTCGCCCATCTGGTAGTTGATGACGTCGGCCTTCACGCCCCCGCCTTCGATGGACCGCAGATTGGTGACCGCGATCCCGCCGTCGAGCTCGAGGGCGAAGACCGCGGAGGAGTAGACGTCCTGGCTGGGCATGGGTCGACCTCGTCGATTCTACACGTCGCTACGTCGGAGGAGCGGCGGCGCCGGCGAGCCGCTCGGTGCAGGACATGATACGGTGAACTGCGTGAAATCCTTCCTCGGGGCGGTGCGATTCGAGGCGGGACGGTGACGACCGAGACCCCGCCCACGCTGACCGGCACGGCACGCCCAACTCCCCGACCGGAAAGGCGAAAGCCGCGGCCGAAGTGGGGCTTCTCCAAGGGCGCAGCGCTGGGTCTCTTGATCGTGATTCCGCTGTGCGCGGCCGCGATCTGGGGGCTTGGCCGGGTGGGAATCGGCAACCCGACGGCCACCATGATCGACTGTCTGCGGATGGTGTCGGTCTTCTCGGGGCTGGCGGCCTTGCTCACCGCCGGGGGGGTCGGGAGGCTGACCGCGCAGGCGAGCATCGAGCGCGGGGGCGGACGGCGGCGGGCGGTGATGGTGGGGGCGAGGGCGATGGCGGCCGCGGGGGCGGCGCTCGTGATCATCGCCGCGATCGCGCTCGGAGATCCGCCCATGACGCCGCCGGGATGGGTGGCGCTCGCCGCAGGGGGGGCGCTGGCGGGGGCGATCGCGGGGGCGCTGATCGGGATGGCGTGCGGGGGGCCGATGCCGACGCTGACCGAGCTGGGCGTGTGGCCGATCGAGCCGATCGAGTGGACCCGGGATCTGCTCGGGCTGGAGGACCGTCGGAGCGAGGCGGACGCGCCGGCTGCGATCGAGGGGCCAGCCGGGCCAGCCGGGCCAGCCGGGAGTGAGGACGGGCCGGAGCGGCCGGGGCGGCCGGGACGGGCCAGGCGGTCCGAGCCGGACGGATGACGGGGCAGCCCGGGCCGGGGATCGAGGTCGCGACGCGGCCGCTGCGGCCGGCTGGCCGCGAGTTGCGGCCGCTGGGCCTCGTGCTGCTGGCCAGCTTGGTGCTGTGGCAGCTGCCCTTCGGTGGGTTCGTGCTCTACCCGTTCAAGCTGCTCGGGACGTGGCTGCATGAAGGCAGTCACGGGCTCGTGATGGCCATGACCGGCGCCGGCTTCGATCGGATGGAGGTGTTCCGAGATGGCAGCGGGCTCGCGCATGCGCGCGGGGGGGTCGGCTCGTTCGCGCGCGCGTTGATCGCGGCGGCGGGGTACATGGGCACGCCGGCGTGGGGGGTCGTGATCCTGGCCGCGAGTCGGACGCCGCGGGGGGCGCGGCTCGCGCTCGCGACGCTCGGGTTGGTGCTCGCACTGTCGACGATCGCGGTGGTATCGAACCGGTTCGGGCAGATCGCGATCGTCGCGACGGGCGGCGCCGCGCTGCTGGTGGCGGCCGCGCTGCCGCCGCGCGCGGTCGTGGTGGCCGCGCATGTCGTGGCCGCGCAGGCGTGTATCAATGCGGTGGTCGATATCCGGGTGCTGTTCCGGCCGACGCTGGTGGTGAACGGAAAGGCCGTGCGGGATTCGGATGCGCACGCGATGGCACACGCGACGTTCGGGACGGCGGCCGACTGGGCGGTGTGGCTGTGGGCGGCCGTGTGGTTGGCGTGGTCGCTGGCGCTCTTGTATGCGGTGTTCCGGATCGTGCGACGGCGGGCGGATGCGGGCGGGTGACGGGCGCCCTGCCCTGCGACGGCTCTAATGAATCGCGGGGCGGTCGCCGCGGACGACGGTCCGGTCGGTCCAGGGTCGCGCCTCGAGGTGGAAGTGATCGTGGTGGGCGTCGTCGTAGTCCGGCGACAGGACCAGGTAGAAGAGGCCGGAGCGGACGAGCTGGCACTGCAGGACCTTGAGGATCGCGCCGCCCTGGGTCGAGGGCTGGCCCAGGCAGTCGATGGCGTCGCCCAGGCCCTGCTCGTAGTCGAGCGCGACCGCGAGGTCGCCGATCTCGCGGCCGTGGAAGCGCGAGACGTCGATCGCGAGCCCGTAGGAGTGCTTGGAGGGCTTGGTGGTGCCGCGCACGTTGCGACGGGAATAGGCCGAGCTGAAGGTCGCGCGCTCGACGCCGAGGGCCGCGAGGTACGGGCCGGCCTCGGCGAGCGAGACCGCCAGCGAGCAGTCGAGGACGAGGGGGCCGCGGCCCGCGGCCGCCCACGCGATGCCGCCGAGGGGGCCGGTCACCTCGATGGCGATCGTGACGCCGGGCTTCTGGGCCGGTTTCCAGGCCACGCCCCGCGCATCGAGCTCACGCTTGCAGAGATCGCCAGGGGACGCCGCGGCGGTCGTGACCGACGCGGCAGCGATCGCGAACGCGGAGAGGATCGTGCGCACGCGACGAGGGTGCCGGCGCCAGGCGACGCGAGCAAGTTCTCGGACGGCGCGACCTCGGGGGCGCGTCCTGGTGCGGCGGGCGGGACCGCGCGCTACGAGAGCGTCTCGGCGAACGAGCCCATGGCGCGGAACTTCTGGTAGCGCTGCTCGAGGAGCTCGGCGGGCGGCAGCGCGCAGAGGTCCTTCAGGTGGCGCTTGATCGACATGCGCACTTTGTTCGCGGTCACCGCGGCGTCGCGGTGGGCGCCACCGGGCGCCTCGGGGATGATCTCGTCGCACACGCCGAGCTCGACCAGGTTGGGCGCGGTCAGCTTGAGCTGGGCGGCCGCCTCGGGGACCTTGGTCGGGTCGCGCCAGAGAATCGACGCGCAGCCCTCGGGCGAGATCACCGAGTAGATCGAGTACTCGAGCATCAGGATCCGATCGGCGACGCCGAGGGCGAGCGCGCCGCCGGAGCCGCCCTCGCCGATCACGATGCTGATGATCGGGCACTCGAGGCTCGCCATGACCTGCAGGGCCTTGGCGATCGCCTCGGCCTGGCCGCGCTCCTCGGCGCCGAGGCCGGGATACGCGCCGGGCGTGTCGATGAAGCACAGGATCGGGCGGCGGTAGCGCGAGGCCAGGCGCATGAGGCGGGTCGCCTTGCGGTAGCCCTCGGGGCGCGCCATGCCGAAGTTGCGGTGGAGGTTCTCCTTGGTGTTGCGGCCCTTCTGATGGCCGAGCAGCAGGACCTCCCACGCGTCGAAGCGGGCGATGCCGCCGACGATCGCCGGGTCGTCGTGGAAGCTGCGGTCGCCGTGCAGCTCGACGAAGTCCTCGGTGAGGAGCCGGATGTAGTCCGCCATGTAGGGCCGGCCCGGGTGCCGCGACAGCTGCACCTTCTGCTGGGCCGTCAGGTCGGCGAAGATCTCCTTCTGGAGCTTCTTGGACTTGTGCTCGAGGCGGCGGATCTCGTTCGAGAAGTCGACCGTGCTGGTCGAGAGACCGCGCAGCTCGGCGATCTTCTTCTCGAGGTCGATGATCGGACGCTCGAACTCGAGGACGAGACGATCGGATGCGGGGGTTTCCGACATTTGAGGCGCCATCAGGAGGACGATGGCGGGTCCGTCAGATACTGCGTGAGCGCGGTCTGGTCAACGGCCGCCGGCGCTTCGGCCCAGCGAACCTCGGGATCGGGTCGATACCACGAGAGCTGGCGGCGGGCATAACGGCGCGAATTCCTTTTCACCAGCTCGATCGCCTGCGACAGGTCCGACCTCCCATCGAGGTGGTCGTGGAGCTCGGCGTAGCCGATCGCCTGCTGCGACCGCATCGGCGGCGCGTAGCCGGCCGCGCGCAGCCCGCGAACCTCGTCGACCAGACCGGTCGCGATCATGGCATCGATGCGCGCCTCGATCATCGCGTAGAGCCGCTCGCGCGGGGGCGCCAGCCCGACCAGCACATGCGGGTAGCGCGCCGGGACCGTGCGGTGGTCGTGGCGCCGCTGGTGCTCGCTCATCGGCACGCCGGTGAGCTGCTGGACCTCCAGCGCGCGCACGATGCGCTTCTGATCGTTGGGATCGATCCGGGTCGCGATCGCGGGGTCGAGCGCGGCGAGCCGTTGCCACAGCGCCGCGACCCCGCCGGCGCGGGCCTCGGCGTCGAGCGCTGCGCGGACCGCGGGATCCGCGGGCGGGCCCTCGAACAGGCCGAGCAGCAGCGCGCGCACGTACAGCCCGGTGCCGCCGCACACCACCACCGGCACCCCGCGCGCGGTCGCGTCCGCGATCGCCTGATCGGCCTGGCTGATGAAGCGGGCCGCGGTCATCTCCTCGTCAGGGCGCAGGATATCGATCAGGTGATGGCGGACCCGCGTCCGCTCGGCCGCGGTCGCCTTGCCGGTGCCGATGTCCATGCCGATGTAGACCTGCTGCGAGTCGCACGACACGATCTCGGCGCCGGCTCGCTCGGCCAGCGCCAGCGCCAGGCCGGTCTTGCCGGCCCCGGTCGGACCGACGATGACGACCAGCCGGGTCACGTCCGGCCGAAGCGGCGGGCGATCTCGGGAACCCCGATCCGTAGCAAGACCGGGCGGCCGTGCGGGCAGTGAGCGCGGAAGTCGACCGCATCCATCTGCGCGAGCAGCGCGCGGACCTCGTCGGCGGCGAGCACGTCGCCGGCGCGCACCACCGAGTGGCAGGCGATGGTCGCCAGCACGTGATCGAGCCGCTCGTCGACCGCGCGCGAGCCGCCGCGCTCGACCAGGTCGCTGAGCAGCTCCTTCAGGACCTCGCTCGGCTCGTGGCGGAGCCCGGCCGGCACCGCCTTGACCGCGAGCGAGCCACCGCCGAACGGCTCGACCTCGAAGCCGACCTTGCCGAGCAGGTCGACCCCGTCGATGGCCAGCGCCGCCTCCGCCGGCGGCAGCTCGACGATCTGCGGGAACAGCAGCCGCTGCACCGGCACCCCGCCCGCCTCCGACCGGTCGCGCAGGCGCTGGAACGCGACCCGCTCGTGGGCCGCGTGCTGGTCGATCAGCACCATCTCCCCGTCGGACTCGCAGACCAGGTACGTGCGATCGAGCTGCCCGAGGTAGCGCAGCGCGCCGAAGAAGCCCACTTGCGTACGCACTTCGATATCCGCATCGCGATCCCGACCGATTCCCCCGCCGCTGCCGCTGCCGCTGCCGCTGCCGCTCTCCCCACGCGCCACCCGCGCCGCCTCCGTCCCCTTCGCCATCACCCGCGATCGCACCCGGTCCCACTCCAGCGCCGCCCCTCGCTCCGGCTCGGCCGCCCGCCCCGTCCCCACGCCCGCGGCGCCCGCGCCGCCCGCGCCGCCCGCGCCGCCCGCGCCGAGCCCGAAGCTCTCCTGCCGGCTCGCCGCCCGGCCGAGCCCGCCGGCCGGAAACAGCGCGCGCAGCGTGTCATCCGCGTACCGCGCCGCCAGATCATCCGCCCGCCGCGGCGGTGCCATGCTCGCCACCGCATGCATCTGCACCGGCGCCGAGCCGGCCGTCTCCGCGAGCCACGGCGCGGCCGCCACCCCGTGACGCACGCCGTGCCGCACCGCCGCCGACACCGCGGTCGGATCCGAGAACCGGACCTCGAGCTTCTGCGGATGCACGTTGACGTCGATCTCCTGTCCGGGCACGTCGACCAGCACGACCGCGACCGGGTAGCGCCCGCGTGGCACCAGCTCGCCGAAGCCCATGGTCACCGCCTGCAGCAGCGCCCGGTCGCGAATCCAGCGCCGGCCGGCGAAGAGGTGCACGCCGCGCGACGTGGTCTGCGCCAGCTCCGGCGCGGCCAGGAATCCGCGCACCCGGACCCCGCCCTCGACGTGCTCGACGGCGTGCAGCCGATCCGCCAGCCGCGAGCCGAGCAGCGCGCGCACCCGCGGCCCCAGCTCGCTGGCGGCGACCTCGAGCGCGATCCGCCCGCCCATCTTCAGGCGGAAGCCGACCTCGGGATGCGCCATCGCCAGCCGGATGACGGTCTCGGTCACGTGCGAGGCCTCGGTCGCCTCGCCGCGCAGGAATTTCAGCCGCGCCGGCACGTTGTGCAGCAGGTCGGCGACCTCGAGCGTGGTGCCGACCGGGGCGCCGCAGATGTCCTCGGCGATCACCCGGCCCCCGTCGACCACGATGCGGACGCCGGTCTCGGCACCGCGCGGCCGGGTGGTCAGGGTGAGCCGCGACACCGACGCGATCGCGGGCAGCGCCTCGCCGCGGAAGCCCATGGTCGCGAGGGTCGCCAGGTCGTCGACCGCGCGCAGCTTGGAGGTCGCGTGGCGGGCCAGCGCCAGCCGGGCGTCGGCCGGGATCATCCCGATCCCGTCATCGACCACACGGACCAGCCGGCGACCGCCGCCGTCGACCTCGACCGTGATCATCCGGGCGCCGGCATCGAGCGCGTTCTCGCACAGCTCCTTCACCACCGAGGCCGGGCGCTCGACCACCTCGCCGGCCGCGATCTGGTCGACCACGCGATCGGGCAGGACGGCGACGATGCCAGCAGGCGCGTCCATGCGAGACGACGTACCACGGCCTTCCGACGTTCGTCCGCCGGATTGCACGGTGGCGCGTCGCTCTGTAAGGTGTGCTCGCTCATGTCCCGCGTCGGCCCCACCGAGAGTGATTCGCGCCGCGTCGCCCCGGCGAGTGGCCGCGTCGTCGCGATCACCGGCGCCTGCACCTTTCTTGGCACCGAGCTGGTCCGCCGGCTCGAGGCCGACCGGCGCTACGACCGGGTCCTGCTCCTCGACGTCCGCGAGCCGGTGGTGCTCGCCGAGGGCGCCCGCAAGACCCGGTTCTTCCCGATCGACCTGACCCAGCCGACGATCGACGCCGACATCGCGACGCTGCTCGAGCGCGAACAGGTCGACACCGTCGTCCACGGCGCGTTCCTGTCGCATCCGACCCACGCCTCCGAGTGGGCGCACGAGCTGGAGGACGTGGGCACGATGCACGTCCTCAACGCCTGCGCGGCGGCCGAGCCGGCCCGGCTGATCATGGTGAGCTCGACGATGGCGTACGGCGCCTATCCGTCGAACCCCAACTTTCTCACCGAGGACGCCGAGCTGCGCGGTCATCGCGACTCGCGCTTCATCAATGACAAGGTCCGCGCCGAGAAGCAGGCGCTGCGGTTCGCCCGCGAGCACCCAGCGACCAAGGTTGCGACCTTGCGGTTCGCGCCGATCCTGGGCCCGACGATCTCCAACCTGTTCACCCGCTTCTTCTCGCGACCGGCCGCGCCCGTGATGATGGGCCACGACCCGCTGCTGCAGTTCGTCCACGAGAACGACGCGGTGTCGGCGCTCAAGCTGGCGGTCGACGGCGAGGCCGAGGGGCCGCTCAACATCGTTGGCAAGGGGGTCCTGCCCTACACCACGGTGCTGGCGCTGATCGGGCGGATGCCGGTGTCGATGCCGTACCTGATCGCGCGCCAGCTGTCGAAGGCGCTGTGGGCGACCCAGGTGTTCGACTCACCGCCGAGCCTGCTCGACTACCTCATGTACGTCTGCGTCGCCGACGGTGCCCGCGCCCGGCGCGAACTCGGCTACGTGCCCCGGTTCTCGATCAAGCGGACGATCCTCGACTTCTCCGGCATCGCGCCCGAAGACGGTGCGATCGACGTCGCACGCGCACAAGGGTAGCCATGGCCACCGACGACCCTCCCGACACCGACGAGTGGGGCGACGGCGCCCCGGACGCCTCGGCCGCGCCCGAGAGCGTGTGGACCGACGACGACGTCTACCTCGGCGGCGAGGCCGCGGTGTCCGCGCATGCCGACGATCAGGTGGGCGGCCGACGCTCGCGCTGGTTCTCGTCGTTCGACGACTCGGCCGATCCCGAGGCGCCGATGCGGGAGATGTCGCGTCGCATGGAGACCGGCCGCACGCCGGTCTACCCGCTCGACGCGCGCCGCTCGCTGCCGATGAAGTTCGTGTGGAAGCGCTGGCGCGAGCTGGCGATGCGCGGCCGATCCGACGTGGTCGACGATTTCGGGCGCGACCCGATCGCGACGGCACGCTGGGAGTGGGTGCTCGACTTCCTTTACAGCCGATGGTTCCGGGTCGAGGCCCGCGGCGTCGAGCACGTGCCGTCCAGCGGGCCTGCGCTCCTGATCGCGAACCACGCCGGCAGCCTGCCGTACGACTCCGCGATGGTCATGCACGCGATCCGCAAGGACCACCCCGAGCGGCGCGACGTGCGACCGCTGGTCGAGGACGCGGTCTTCCACCTGCCCTGGCTGGGCCCGCTGGTGCAGCGGATCGGCGGGGTCCGCGCCTGCCCCGAGAACGCCGAGCGCCTGATCGAGAAGGGCGAGGTCGTCGCGGTCTTCCCCGAGGGGCTGAAGGGCATGAGCAAGCTGTGGCGTGATCGCTACCGCCTGCAGCGGTTCGGGCGCGGTGGCTTCATCAAGCTGGCGCTGCGCACGGGCGCGCCGATCATCCCGGTCGCGGTGGTCGGCTCCGAGGAGGCGCTGCCGCTCCTCGGCCGGGTGACCTGGTTCGCCAAGACCGTCGGGATCCCGTACGTGCCGGTGACCCCGACCTTCCCGTGGCTGGGGCCGCTCGGCCTGGTTCCCCTGCCCAGCAAGTGGCGGATCGAGTTCGGCGCGCCGCTTGATCTCACGACCGAGTACGGCCCCGAGGCCGCCGACGACCGCCTGCTGGTCGGGCGCCTGTCGGAGCAGGTGCGTGCTCAGGTCCAGTCGATGGTCGACGGGCTGCGCGGCCACCGCGCCCGGCCCTGACCCGTTCCGGCAGCTTCTGCCGATCGGCCGCCAGCGCCGTGGTACGCTGAGCCGCAGCGGGCCCGTCAATGCACGACGCCGACGAGCAGGTCGCGGAGTTGCTGGAGGTCGCACGCGACCTCCTGGGGGCCGGTGATGATCCGCGGGCGCTGGCCGAGGCCAACCTCGCGGTCACCCGGGCGCTCACCATCAAGCTCGAGGATCCGCGGGCATGGCTGGTGAAGTGCCAGGTGCTGTCGGCTCAGGGCGACGACCCGGCCGCGCTGGCCGCCGCCGAGATGGCGCTGCGCCGCGCACCCCGCCTCGCCGAGGCCCACTACTGGCGCGCCGCGATCCTGGGCGACATCGGTCACTACCGCGAGGGCCTGCGCGCGGTCGATCGAGCGTTCACGCACCTGCGCGACGACGACGGCTGGCTGGTCGAAGACCTGTACTACGAGAAGGCGACCATGCTCGAGGCGCTCGGCGAGCGCGACGCGGCCCGCGCGACCTACGAAGCGGGCCTGGCGCGGTGCCCGACCTCGACCCTGCTGCGCGCCGGCCTCGAGCCGCTGTCAGCGCCCCGGCGCACCGCGGTCCTCAAGGTCCTGCGCGGCGGCCTGGCCTAGCAGCGGCTGCTAGCGACAGCCGGTCACGTAGGCTCACGTGGCCGCGATCGAAGCGCGCTTCCGTTCGTCGAGCAGCGGAGCGCGATCTGAGCGAGCGGGCGGGGGGTCAGGCCGGGATGCGCACGACGAAGACGGTCGTGAGCTCCGGGCGCTGCTCGACGGTGATCGAGCCGTGGTGGGCGGCGGCGACCAGGTGGCAGAAGTAGAGGCCGAAGTCCCGGCCCAGGCGGGCGGCGCCGGCGCGCTCGGCCGAGCGGAACTCGCGCTCGAACACGCTGGTGCGCTCGTCGTCGGTGAGGGGCAGGCCGTCGTTGCCGACCTCGAGGACCAGCTTGCGGTCGATCGCGGTCACGGCGACCCGGATCCGTCCGCCGCGCGCGGCGTAGCGGACCGCATTGTCGAGCAGGTTCTGGACGACGTGCGCGAGCAGCCGGCCGTCGACGATCACGACCGCGTCGTCGGCGACGTCGACCTCGAGGCTGAGATCGCGGGCGCGGAGGTTGGTCACGACCATCGCGATCGCGGCGTCGACCTCGGGGCGGACCCGGGTCAGGACCGGGCGCGCGACGACGGTGCCGGCCTCGAGCGCTTCGACGTCGGCGATCGCCTGGGCCATCATGAGCGCGCGGGTACACAGGATGATCGAGTCCTCGAGGCACCGGGTCGCGGTCGGTGACAGCGCGGGCGGACCGGCCAGCTCCTCGCGCAGGATCGCGAGGTTGCCGGCGAGCGCGGCCAGCGGGTTCTTCAGGTCGTGGACCATCGTCGCGACCAGCGAGTGCTCGCCGGACCACGCGGGTCGGTCAGCCCCCCCGCCGCCGCCACCGCGAGCGGCGCCGGGCTTCGGCGGGTCCGCCATCATCCGATGACCTGGTTGCGCCCCGCCGCCTTGGCCGCATAGAGGTTCTCGTCCGCGGTCTTCACGAACGCGGTCGCGTCGGGGACCTCGGAGCCAAGGCACGTGACGCCGACCGAGACGGTGAGCGGGATGTCGGTGTCCTCGAACTTGAACGGCGTGCGCTCCGCGATCCGCCGGATCTTGTCGGCGAACTGCATCGCGTTGTGATGATCGATCTCGGGCAGGATGATCGCGAACTCCTCGCCACCGTAGCGGGCCAGGATGTCCTCGCGACGGATCCGCGCCTTGATGACCGTGGCCAGGTGCTTGAGCACGTAGTCACCCGCGAGGTGGCCGTAGGTGTCGTTGATGTTCTTGAAGCGATCGATGTCGAACATGATCAGCGACAGGTCGCGGTGGTAGCGCTGGGCCCGGCCGATCTCGCGCTCCAGGGTCTCCTGGAAGTAGCGCTTGTTGTAGATCTGGGTCAGGCCGTCGACCGTCGTGAGGCGGTAGATCTCCTCGTGATACGCGTTCTCGATGTTGCTGCCCGACAGGAACTTGAAGATGCAGCGACCGACCTTGATGAAGTCGCCGTCGCGCAGGACGTACTCGTCGATCAGCTCGTCGTTGATGTAGGTCCCGTTGGTCGAGCCCATGTCGCGCAGCAAGATCGCCGACCCGGTGTTGAGGATCTTGCAGTGGTTGCGCGAGACCGACTCCTGATCGATCTGGATGTCGGCCTTGCTCGAGCGGCCGATGATGATCTGCGGACGCGTGAGATTGTACTTGCGCCCGAGATCGAGCCCGTAGATCACGACCAGGCACGCCTCCTTCGCGGCCGGCCGGTCGCTGATCTTGGAGATCGCGGTGACGACGGTCTTGTTGCGCCCGGTGTCGGTCACGGTTCCGAGTCCTCGAATCCTATCATCACCCATGGACCCGCGCGCCAGCGCAGCTACCGCATGTCCTCTGTGCAGAGCAAGCGGTCGCCTTCGGCCCGCCGGCACACGAGGGTATCGGTGAGGACGTAGCCGCCGCGGCGAAACTGGTACTCGTGCATGAGCATGCGCCCGCCGCCGGTGAGGCTCCAGTACGCCCGCACCGGCGCCAGGGCGCCGACGGTGGCGCCGGGCTGGGGCTCGAGCGCCTGGCCGGCCAGGGCCCCGGCGTAGCGCGCGCACGCGCCCGGGTCCCCGGGGAGGAAGACGTTCCAGTAGCAGTTGCCCTCGGCCGTGCACATCTGCTCGTCGGCGACCAAGGTCTCGTCCCGGCCGTCGCCGTCGAGATCGCGGTCGCCGCGGCGTGGCCGCGGGGTCTCGCTCATCACGCCGTCGCGCTCGGGAGCGCCGCACTCGCCGACCCGGACGGTCGGCGACGGCACGCTGACCACGCGCGGGGTGGCGGGCGCGGCCGACCGCGACCCGCACGCGGCGAGCAGGACGATCGGCAGCAGCGCACCGGTGCGGCGGTGTGGTGCGCTAGAGGACATGCTCGCCCTCGCCCACCGTGGGCGGCAGGCCCGCGGCCAGCTCGGCGTAGCCCTCGCGGCCGAGCGCGGCGTAGGCGAGCCGCTTGGCCTCCTCCACGCCGGGCTGATCGAACGGGTCGACGCCGTACAGCGGGCCGGCGTAGGCGGTGGCGGCCTCGAGCAACATGACCAGCGCGCCGACCGAAGCCGCGTCGACCCGCGCCAGCTCGACGGTGCCGACCGGCCGCTTGCGCTGCGCGAGCGAGCCGATGGTGCCGCGCAGCTCGGCGTCGAGCAGCTCGCCCAGGCCGCGGCCGGCGAGGTAGCCGTACTCGGGGCGGCTGCGCGCCAGCTCGCTGTCGGGGATGCGCAGCTCGAGCTCGCGGGCGCGCGCGGTCAGCATCAGCACGACCTTGTCGCGCGGGCCCTCGACGTAGAGCTGCAGCTGCGAGTGCTGGTCGGTCGCGCCGCGCGCCGCGATCGGGGTCGGCCCGGTGTTGACGATGCGGCCGTCGGTCGCGCGCTCCTTGCCGAGGCTCTCGGCCCACAGCTGACGGAACCAGTCGGCGGTGTCGTAGAGCGCATCGACGTAGCTCATCAGCACGACCATCGGCCGCCCGCGCACGACGTGGTGGTGATGGAGTAGCGAGGCCAGCAGCAGCGCCGGGTTCTTCAGCAGCTCGCGCTCGAGGCAGCGGTCGCGCATCGCGCGCGCGCCCTCGAGGATGCCGACCACATCGAGGCCGGCGACCGCCGCCGGCAACAGGCCGACCGCGGTCAGCACCGAGAAGCGGCCGCCGACCGAGGCCGGGACGTCGAAGCTACGCCAACCGCGGGCGACCGCGGTCGCGCGCAGCGCGCCGGCCTTGGGGTCGGTGGTGGCCACGATGTGCTGGCGCGCGCGCTCGGCCCCGAGCGTGCGGTCGAGGTGATCGGCGACGATCAGCAGCTGGGCGGCGGTCTCGGCGGTGCCGCCGCTCTTGGTGACCACGTTCCACACCGTGCGCGCGGGGTCACAGACCTCGAGCACCGCCTTCAGCGTCACCGGATCGGCGTTGTCGGGAAAGAACAGCCGGCGTCCGCCATCGCCGCCAGACCGGCGTGGACGCAGCGCGTCGAGCGGCGGCGCCAGCGCCGAGTAGAGCGCGCGCGGGCCGAGGCTGGAGCCGCCGATGCCGAGCACGACCATCGTGTCGATCTCCGCCGGCAAGCCGCGAGCGAAGTCGACGCAAGCGTGCGCGGTCTCGACCTGATCGGGCAAATCGAGGAAGCCGATCTCGCCGCTGGCACGGCGGGCCGCGATGGTGTCGAGCGCGGCCGCGGCGGCGGGGGCCAGCGCCTTGACCGATTCGGGCGTGGGGCCCTCGCCTTCGAGGACCAGCGACGTCAGCCCGGTGAGATCGAGGGTGAGAGGTCGGTTGGTAGACGACATGCGCGCCGAAGGTAGCGCAAGTGCCCTTTTGTTGCCGGCTCCGACTCGGCTACGCTATGGGATAGGACGCATGGTCACGCGGTCAGGCAGGAATCTCCTCCTCGGCGTCGGGGTCGCGCTGGCAGGGTTCCTGCTGGTGTGCGGCGACGGCGACCCGGCGAGCCATGTCGCGCAGAACCTGGGCACGTCCGACCTGCCGGCGACCACGGCGCCCGCCGCACCCGCGAGCGCGTCGACCGGGATCCTGCCGCCGCCGCGTGCATCGAGCGCCGCGCGGACCGGGCTCGCCCCGCGCATCCCCGGTACGTCGCGCCCGGTCGCCGATCCGACCGTCGATCTGGTGAGGATGCAGCTGATCGGCGATCGCTACCTGGCGCCGATGTCCGACGGTCGCACCGCGGTGCTCACGCTCGATCCGCGGCTGCAGATCGCCGCCGAGAAGGTGCTCACGCGGGCCCGGTCGCCGCGCGGCGCGGTGGTGGTCACCGACCGCCTCGGCCGCATCCTCGCGCTGGCCGGCCGCCGAACCGAGGACCCCAAGGGTGGCAAGGAAGGCATCTGGGATCCGGCGGTCGCGCTCGACGCCTGGGCACCGGCGGCCTCGATCTTCAAGGTGGTGTCGGCGGCCGCGATGGTCGAGGCCGGCGCCCGCGGCAACGAGAAGGTCTGCTACCACGGCGGCGTTCGCTCGGTGATGGAGTCGAACCTCGGCGACAGCAAGCGGGACGGCCGCTGCGAGAACCTGAGCTACGGGCTCGCGCACTCGCAGAACGCGATCATCGCCAAGTTCGCGCACCGCTACCTCCAGCCGGCCGCGCTGATCGACACCGCGCGCCGGTTCGGCTTCGGCGCGCCGCTGCCGTTCGCGACCCCCGCCGCCTACGGCTCGGTCGACATCCCGACCGACAAGGGCGTCGAGTTCGCCAAGACCGCGGCCGGCTTCAGCGGCGTCCACCTGTCGGCGCTCGGCGGCGCGATGCTGGCCGGGACCATCGCCGGCGGCGGCACCGCGCCAACGCCGACGATCATCGCGGCGATCATCGACGGCACCCAGGAGACCGCGACCGCCGCGGCGACGCCCGGGCGCCGGGTCCTCGAGGCCCGCGTGGCTGCCGAGGTCGCGGCGATGATGACCGAGACTTGCGCCAAGGGCAGCGCGGCCCGGGCGTTCCGCGGCCGCGAGCAGATCCCCGACGTCGCGGTCGCCGGCAAGACCGGCACGCTCAGCCGCACCGAGCCCTTCTACCTTCAGTACTCCTGGTTCGTCGGCTACGCGCCCGCCGATCGCCCGACCCTCACGGTGTCGGTGCTGCTCGGCAACGCGGAGCTCTGGTACATGAAGGCGCACACCGCCGCACGCGCCGTGCTCGGCGAGGGCCTCCGCCGCGAGCCGATCGTGACGCGCGCCGCAAGACGCTGACCGCGCCACGCCAGGCCGCGCCGAGCCGGCAAAGGTCGGTAGTGTGCCGAGGCCTCCGCGCAGCGGTCGGGCCGGAAGTGGTATCGTTGCGTGGCCGTCCGAGCGTCATCCAGGGGTCACCTGGCGCGTCTTCCGTGGAGGAACTCATGGTTGCGTTCTCGTCTAGCCTCAGCTCTCGCCTGGTCTTCTCGCTGTCCCTGGCCGCCGCGACGGTGGCCGCGCTCGCGCTGGATGTCTCGCCGGCCGCGGCGCAGAGCCCGAAGGACCGCGCCGAGGCCCTCAATAACGAGGGCAAGCAGCTCCTCAAGGCCAAGCCGATGCGCGCGGCCGAGGCCGCCGAGAAGTTCCGGGAAGCGATCGTGCTCGTCCCCGACGGCGGCTACTACTACAACCTCTGCATGGCCCTCTATCACGAGGGCAAGCTGGGCGAGGCGTACACCGCCTGCAAGGCGGTCGGTCCCAACGGCGGCAACGAGGCAGCGGTGAAGCAGTCCTCGACGATCGTCGAGAAGCACATCCGCCCCCAGATGCTCGCGGCCGGCATCGATCCGGACGCGCCCCCCGACAACACCGGCGGCGGCACCGGCGGTGATGGCGGCGCCGGCGGTGATGGCACCACCGGCGGCGACGGCACCTCCGGTGGCACCGGCGGTGATGGCACCGGCGGCGACGGCACCGGCGGCGGTGGCGGTAGCGAAGGAGGCGCGGGGAGCAGCGGCGCCGGCGGCGCCGGCTCGCCCCAGAACTTCACGGTGGCCCCGCCGCCGTCGCTGTTCACGGTGACCACCCCGCCCGGCCACAGCTACACCTGGACGCTCGGCGCCCAGCTGCTCGGCATGTCGACCTCGATGGGCCAGCAGGACGCGTACGCCAGCGGCGGCGCCGGCTTCCGCTTCACCGGCGACTACAACCTCGTCCCGTCGCAGAACCTCGGCGCCCAAGCGTACGTCGACGTCACCAGCGTCGGCGAGGGCGACGTCGCCGAGACGCTCAACGTGTTCGACCTCGGCATCGCCGGGTTCAAGGAGCTCTGCGCCGGTCGCGCCTGCTTGAAGCCGCTGGTCGGTGCCCACCTCGGCCTGTTCCAGACCGGCAGCCAAGAGAACACGGACGGCCAGGTCAGCATGGCCGCGTTCGGCCTGCGCGCCGAGATCGGCGCCGAGTACGCGATCGGCACCCGCTACGAGCACCTGATCACCGCCGGCCTGGGCGCCAACGTCTACACCGCGGTGGGCGGCGAGACCGACGGCATGGCCGAGGCGCTCCGCCTCGACGAGGCCAGCTCGATGGTCTACTTCGGCCTCGGCTACACGTACCGGTTCAACACGCCGCTCGGCTCCTCGCCGTTCTTCCAGCTGCAGTGACGCGGGGCCGGGCGCCCGGCGCCCGCGCGCGGTGGGCCGCTGTCGGCCCTTCGACACGGCACCTCCGGCGCCGGCTCAGGGCCACCGGGAAAGGGAAAGCCTGTCGATCAACGGGCGCACCGTGATCAATCGCGTGGACCGCGCTTCGACACGGCCCCTGGGCGCCGAGCGGTTGAACGGTGGCGCGCCCGGCGGCGCCCGCGGCCACCACCGACCGCGCGACGGTCACAGGTCGTCGGGATCGTCGTGGTCGGCGCCGACCGCGACCCGGCGCTGCTCGTACCAGGCGTGCAGCCGCGGGAAGCTCTCGGCGAGGAACTCGGTCGCCAGCCGCGGCGCGGCCTCGCGCAGAAGCAGCGTCTCCATCTCCTGGTCGCCGCGGCCGCCGAGTGCCCAGGCGAGCAGGACCAGGTTGGTGCCGAAGCGGCTGCAGCCGAGCGCGACCTTGGACCAGTCGTAGAGCTCGTCGTCACCCGGCAGCAGGCCGAGGTCGCTGGCGGCGAACGCGATCACCAGATCGGTGAGCGACAGCTCGAGCGCGAAGTAGTCGCCGCGCGGTGCGCCGTCGAGCTCGGCGCGAGCGGTGCGCGCCGCGTCGACCTTGCCCATCACGGCGAGCAGCTGGGTCCGATCGAACGCGCAGACCCAGTACATCGCGCGTCGGCGCCGCGGGCCGACCGAGCCGATCGCGCGGTCGTAGAGCGCCAGCGCGGCGTCGGTCTGGCCTCGCTGCCACTCCAGCTTGCCGCGCAGATAGAACAGGAACGGCCGGAGCGGCTCGGCGACGTGACCGGACTCGAGCTTGGCGACCGCGGTCAGCGCCTCGTCGCGCCGTCCCGCCGACGCCAGGACCAGCGCCTCGCGCGCCTTGCGCCAGGATCGGGTCTGGCGCCACATCATGCCGCCGAACACCATCCCGCAGAGGACGCCGATCAGCGGTCCCGCGAGCGCCGCGACCGCCACCACGCCGACCCCGGCCACGCCGCTCACCGCGGTCCAGGCCGCGGCCTGCTGGCGCCGCATCGCCTTGCCGCCCATGACCTGGCCGTGCTCGTCGAGCAGCAGGACCTCGCCGGGCTTGGCGCTGGCCAGCGAGCTAGACACGCGCCACGACAGCGCGGTGGTCTCCTCGTCGAGCAGCGCCGGCAGGGTGTCGGTCTCGGACGTCACGACTCCTCCAGTCTACGCGAACTCGGCGCCGGGACGACGTCGAGGTCGGCCGGGGGCGGGTCGATCGGGAGCAGGCGCGCGTCGCCGCGCCGCTGCTTGACCGTGTACTCGACCGACTGAGCGCCGCTCTGGGTCGGCCACGGGCCCACCACCTGCCCGACCCGCCAGGGTCGGCCCGCCCGGGTCGCGCGCGCCCCGCCCCGCAGCTCGCCGTTGTGCTGGCGGAGCCGGCGGTCGACGTCCTTGGCGACGCCAACGTAGGTGCGGCCCGCGCGCGAGACCAGGACGTAGACGAACCACATTCCGCTCGCTGGTTTGTACCCCGAGCATCGGTGCAGATTTGCCACCATCGTGGTCGAGGTCAGCCGGGGATCTGGTAGGGTCCGAGCGCCGATCGACGCGACCGGAACGACCAGTCGACTCGTTGCATCGGACCCAGACGGGCCACTCGATGGAGCACCAGACATGACCGGGAAGACCGCCAAGATCACCCTCGCGGACGGCCGGGAGCAAACGTTGCCGGTCGTCGTCGGCTCGGAAGACGAGCACGCGATCGACATTCGCTCGCTGCGCAACGACACCGGGTACGTGACCCTCGACTCCGGGTACATGAACACCGGCGCGACCACGAGCGCGATCACGTACCTCGACGGCGAGCAGGGCATCCTCCGCTACCGCGGCTACCCGATCGAAGAGCTCGCCGAGAAGTCGACCTTCGTCGAGACCAGCTACCTGCTGATCCACGGCAAGCTGCCGACCCAGGCCGAGCTGACCGAGTTCTCGCGCAAGCTGACCTACCACTCGATGATCCACGAGGGGATGCGTCACTTCTTCGAGGGCTACCCGCCCGGCAGTCACCCGATGGCGGTGCTGTCGTCGATGGTGACCTCGCTGTCGGCGTACTACCCCGACTGCCTCGATCGCGACGCGCCGATGGACCTGCACGTCACGCGCATCCTGTCGAAGGTGCGGACGATCGCGGCGTTCTCGTACAAGAAGACGATCGGCCAGCCGATCATGTACCCGCGCAACGCGCTCAGCTACTGCGCGAACTTCATGCACATGATGTTCGCGGTCCCGGCCGAGCCGTACGAGCCCGATCCGGTGGTCGTGAAGGCGCTCAACCAGCTCCTCATCCTCCACGCCGATCACGAGCAGAACTGCTCGACCTCGACGGTGCGCATGGTGGGGAGCTCCGCCGCGAACGTCTACGCGGCGGTCGCGGCCGGCATCCTGGCGCTGTGGGGCCCGCTCCACGGCGGGGCCAACCAGGCCGTCATCGAGATGCTCGAGCAGATCCGCGACCCCAACGGTCCCTACAAGGGCGACTTCAAGAAGTTCATCGCCGAGGTGAAGGACAAGAAGTCCAACCAGCGGTTGATGGGCTTCGGGCACCGCGTCTACAAGAACTACGACCCGCGCGCCAAGATCCTCAAGAAGATGACCGACGAGGTCCTCGAACATCTCGGCGTGAACGACCCGATGCTCGACATGGCCAAGGGACTCGAGGAGATCGCCCTCAAGGACGACTACTTCGTGTCGAAGAAGCTGTATCCGAACGTCGACTTCTACAGCGGCATCCTCTACCGCGCGATCGGCATCCCGACCCCGATGTTCACGGTGATGTTCGCCCTCGGGCGCATCCCGGGCTGGCTCGCCCACTGGAAGGAGATGGTCGAGGATCCGTCGACGAAGATCGGCCGGCCGCGCCAGATCTACACTGGCCCGACCACCCGTCACTACCAGCCGATCGAGCAGCGGTGATCGTCGCCGTGCCGCAGGTCTCGGAGCCGACCTCCTCGGCGCTCACCCACGGTATCCGGGTGACGGTGCGCTCGCAGTATCTGTCCGAGCAGTCGTCGCCCGAGCAGCGCCGCTACGTGTTCGCATACACGGTCGCGATCTCGAACGAGGGCACCAGCCCGGCCCAGCTGCGCACCCGTCACTGGGTGATCACCGACGGCCACGGCAAGATCGAGGAGGTCCGCGGCGACGGCGTGATCGGCGAGCAGCCGCGGCTCGCGCCGGGGGAACGCTTTCAGTACACCTCGGGCTGCGTGCTCGAGACCCCGATCGGCACGATGCACGGCAGCTACCAGATGATGCGCGACGACGGGAGCTGGTTCGACGCCGAGATCGGAACGTTCTCGCTCGTGATGCCGCACGACAGCGACCGCGGCGCGCTGAACTGAGCTAATAGCGCTGCGATTTCGGCTGGTTGCGCGCCGGACCCGGGCCCGCCCGACTTTGTGCAAAGCTCGGGGGCCACGTCCGGGTCCAACGCCATACCGATGACTCCTGCGCAGCGTGAGGGCGAGACCGCCGCGCGCCTGGTCGCCCTGGCCAAGGCGGGGGACCCACGCGCCTTCGAGGAGCTGGTCCGGCGCTACCGCAAGCGCATCTTCGCGCTCGCGCTGCACCTGACCGGCACGCCGTCCGACGCTGACGACATCGCGCAAGACGTGTTCATGCGCGCGTACAAGGCCCTCGACCGCTTCGAGGGTCGCAGCGAGTTCTTCACGTGGGTCTACCGCATGGCGGTCAACCGCTCGCTCAACAAGCGGCGTGACAAGGGCCGACGCAACGAGGATCCGCTCGAGGATCCGCGCGTCGAGTACGCGGTCGCGGTCGACTCGCACGGCGATCCGCAGCGGGCCGCCGAGCTGCGCCAGACCTACGCCCGCCTGCTGCGCGCCCTCGACTCGCTGCCGGCCGAGATGCGGACGTCGGTCGTGCTGGTCTCGCTGCAGGGCATGGCGCACGCCGAGGCCGCGATCGTCCAGAAGTGCAGCGAGGGCACCATCGCCTGGCGCATGCACGAGGCGCGCGGCCGGCTGCACGCCGCGATGAGCCCCGACGCGATCCGCAAGCGGCGGCCGCTGTCGAGCGAGCTCGAAGGCTTGCTCAGCGAGCTGGGCCTGCCGATCCTGCTGCCCGGCCGGGCCTGACCGCGGCCGCGGCGGGCCGGGGCCGCGTCGGCCGCCGGCTGACGTTGCGCGCTCGCGGCCGGAGGTCGACACTCGCCCGGATGGCGCGACGGTCGCTCACGGAGCTGGGGATCCTGGTCGTGATCATCGGCTTCCACGTGGCGCTGTTCACGCCGACCGTCGGGCATCGGTTCGTGTGGGACGACGTCCACGAGATCGAGCACAACCCGGTGTTCGAGCAGCCGATCGGCGACGGCCTGTGGTCGACCCAGACCGAGCGCACCGACCCGACCCTGACCGAGCTGACCGAGCTCGAGCTCGCGTACGACAGCTACCGGCCGCTCCTGTTCGTGAGCTACTGGGTCGATCTCCGCCTGTGGGGCCGGGGCGCGGCGCCGCTGCACGCCGTCAACGTCGCGCTCGGCGCGCTCGGGATCCTGTTCGCATACCTGGTGGCGCGGCAGCTCCTGCAGCGCGCTGGCGACCGCTCGCCGGTGCCCGCGCTGGTGACGACCGCGGTGTTCGCGCTGCACCCGCTGCAGGTCGAGACGATCGCGTACATCTCGGCCCGCGGCGATCTGCTGGCCGGGCTGTTCGCGCTGGTCGCGACCTACGCGGCGCTGCGCGGGCTGACGGTCACCCGGGCCCGCCCGGCCTGGGTCGCGCTGGCGGCGGCGGCGTTCGCGGCGTCGCTGCTGTGCAAGGAGGCCTACCTCGCGCTGCCCGTGGCGATCGCGGCGCTGGCCTGGGTCGGCGCGGGCGATGCCGGGCCCGGGCGCGCGCGCTGGTGGCTCCCGGCGGTGCTGGGGGGGATCGCGATCGGCTACCTGGTCCTGCGCGCGGCGATCGTCACCGCGACCACCGGCGGCGCGATCGGCGACGCCGCGCTCGGCCTCCCCGGGGTCTGGCTCGAGTACCTGCGCATCGCGGTCATGCCGCTCGACCTGTCGACCGAGCGACTGTACCGGGCCAGCCTGGCGCCGATCGGCTGGATCGTGATGGTGCTGGCGGTCGCGGCCGCAGGGTATCGCTGGCGGACCCGCCCCGGGCCGCTGGCCCCGGCGCACCAGGTCGCCCTCGCCGGCCTCGGGTGGATGCTGCTCCTGCTCGCGCCGTCGGCGATCGCCGTGATCTCGACCGGCGTGGCCGCCGATCGCTACGGCTACCTGCCGCTGTTCGGGCTGGGGCTCGCGCTCGGTCAGCTCGCGCACGGGCCGGCCCGGCTGCGCCGGCTGATCCTCGGGGTCGGCATCGCCTGGGCAGCGCTGTGCATCTTCGTCGGGATCCGCCAGGTGCCGGTGTGGCAGGACAACCGCACGCTCTATACCCACGCCGCGGTGATGGCGCCGGCGAGCTCGATGGCGCACTACCGCCTGGCCTATCTCGACGTGCAGGCGGGCAACTGGGCCGCGGCGATCCCACGGCTCGAGCACGCGGTCGCGCTCGACGGCCGCAACGTGCGTGCGCTCAACAACCTCGGCGTCGGCTTCATGCGCCAGCGCGATTTTGCGGGCGCGGAGGTGGCGCTGGCCCGCGCGATCGCGGCCAACCCGGCCCACTTTCGCGCGTGGTTCAACCTCGGGGTCGCGCGGGTGGCGCTCGGCAACCGCACCGATGGTTGCGCGAACATCGCGCGCGCGGTCGAGCTCAACCCCCACTATCAGGCGGCCTTAGCCGAGCTCGAGCGTACCTGCAAGTGAGCGGTCTACGTCACACCGCGAACCGGCTTCGGAGCCCCCAGCGGCTTGAGCCAGGCAGGCGACGTTCGTAGGATGACCCCGCCATGCGATCCATCGCCAGCTCCGTCCTTCTGGTCGGCCTGCTCTCGAGCGGCGCCTGTTCGCTGGTCACGGTCCAGCAGCAGCCCTTCCCGCCGCTCGTGATCAGCGCCGACCGTCCCAAACCACCGCCGCCGCGCGTGGTCCTCACCGACTCGAACATCCAGATCCTGGACAAGGTCCAGTTCGAGCTCGGCAAGGACACCCTGCTGCCGGTCTCGTTCCCGCTGCTCGATCAGGTCGCGCAGGTGATGGTCGAGAACGCGCAGATCGAGATCATCGAGGTCCAGGGGCACACCGACTCGACCGGCGGCGACGCGATCAACCGCAAGCTGTCGCAGGGCCGGGCCGAGTCGGTCCGCAAGTACCTCGCCGGCAAGGGCGTCGCGACCAAGCGGCTGCAGTCCAAGGGCTATGGGCCCGACGTGCCGATCGCCGACAACGCGACCGACGTGGGCCGCGAGATCAACCGCCGGGTCGAGTTCAAGATCATCAAGCAGGGTCCCAAGAAGACCCTCGTGCAGGAGGACTGAGATGCGCCGCACCATCATCTGCGTCGGGTTGCTCGTCGCCACCGGCGCCTGCGCCAAGAGCGGCATGGGCGCCGCGGTCCGGACCGACGTCAGCGCCCGGATGGCGACGATCGAGGCGCCGGTCCAGGACTGCTACGCGACCGCGCTGAAGAAAGACCGCAAGCTGCGCGGCACGATCGTGCTGCAGTTCCTCGCCGCCCCCGGGACCGGCCAGTTCGAGCAGGTCACGGTCGCCCAGCAGGGCCTGACCAACCCCACGCTGACCCAGTGCCTGGTCGACGAGGTGTCGAAGCTCAAGCTCGCGGCGCCGCAGAAGACGGCGATCGCGGTCGAGTACCCGATCCGCTTCCAGCCGACCAAGTAGCGGCGCGGCGAGTCGGCGCGCGATCCCCTCGGGCGCGCCGAGTGATGTAGGGTGCGCGCGATGAGCACCATCCCCAACCGCTCCACGACCCACCGCGACGTCGACATGGGACGGCTCGCCAGCCTCGGCCTCGAGCTCGAGGAGCTGGCCGAGACCGGGCCGCTGACCACCGACCGCGTCATCGAGCTGGCGGAGGAGCAGGGCAAGCCGGCGAGCCACTACTACGCGGCGGTCGCGCTCGCGACCGAGCTCGAGCTGCCCACCGCGCCGGTGACGGCCGTGTTCTGCGCCGGCAAGTGCCAGAGCTGGGGCGCGCTCGACGCGATCGACGCCGCGGTCGCCGCCTGGGAGAAGCAGCCGGGCGCGTTCGCCATCGGCGTCCGCACCTGCCTCGACAAGTGCTTCGACGCGCCGGTGTGCGAGCTGCGGACGCCCGCCGGCACCGCGACCCTGCTGCGGTGCAAGCCGGCCGAGGTCGTCGCCGCGATCGCCGACGCGCTGGCCACGGCCTGATCTGAGACAGTCCGTTTCGCGGGAATAGGGAGCCTGGTCGCGCGGTTGGCTGGTCACCCCCGGGGGCCGGCGCTACGGTACCTGGGTCGATCCGATGCTCCGCCTGTCGAAGATCAACAAGTTCTATCGGGTCGGGGCGCACAGCCTCCACGTGCTGCGCAACGTCGACATGGAGGTCGGCGACGGCGAGATGGTCGCGATCATGGGGTCGTCGGGGTCGGGCAAGTCGACCTTGCTCAACATCCTCGGCATCCTCGATGGCTACGATGCCGGCGAGTACTGGCTGGGCGACACGCTGATCCGCAGCCTGTCGGAGACCCAGGCGGCGCGCTACCGCAACCGCTTCATCGGCTTCATCTTCCAGTCGTTCAACCTGCTGCCGTTCAAGACCGCGGTCGAGAACGTGGCCCTGCCCCTCTACTACCAGGGCGTGCCGCGCCGGCAGCGCAACCGCACGGCGATGCAGTACCTCGAGCGCGTCGGGCTCGCCGAGTGGGCCGAGCATCGGCCGTCGGAGATGTCCGGTGGCCAGAAGCAGCGGGTCGCGATCGCGCGCGCGCTGATCGCCAAGCCGCGCATCATCCTCGCCGACGAGCCGACCGGCGCCCTCGACTCGACCACCAGCGGTCAGATCATGGATCTGCTCAGCGAGATTCACGAGAGCGGCATCACGACGATCATCGTCACCCACGAGGCCGACATCGCCGCGCGCGCCCAGCGCACGATCCGCCTGCGCGACGGCAAGGTCGAGCTGGCGAGCGCCTGAATGTTCTCGATCGATCGCTGGCAGGAGGTGCTGTCGACGCTGGCGAAGAGCCCGCTGCGCTCGATTCTCACCGCGCTGTCGGTCGCGTGGGGGATCTTCATGCTGGTGGTGCTGCTCGGCGCCGGCCGCGGCCTGCGCAACGGCACCGAGAAGAACTTCGCCGACGACGCCACCAACAGCGTGTGGGTGTTCGGGGGATCGACCTCCCGGCCCTATCAAGGCCTGCCGATCAACCGCCGCATCGTCTTCGACAACGGCGGCTACGACGGGCTCCGCAAGCTCGACGGCATCGACAAGCTGACCGGGCGCTTCTTCCCGGGCGGCGGGATGTGGGGCAACGACACCCAGGTGCGCGCCGGCGCCAAGGTCTCCACGTTCGACGTGCGCTCGGTCCACCCCGACCACCTCCACCTCGAGAAGTCGACCATGGTCGCGGGCCGCTACCTCAACGAGGTCGACATCGTCGAGAGGCGGAAGGTCGTGGCCATCGGCGTGCCGGTCGCGCAGTTCCTGTGGGGCGAGACGAACGTGATCGGCCGGTGGCTCGAGATCAACGGCGTCTCGTTCCAGGTGGTCGGCCTGTACACCGACGAGGGTGGCGAGGACGAGATGCGGAAGCTCTATATTCCGATCACGACCTCGCAGCTCGCCTTCAACGGCGCCGACCGGGTCAACATGCTGATGTTCACGGTCGGCGACAAGAGCGTCGCCGAGACCAAGGTGCTGGTCGACGAGGTGACGCAGTTGCTCGCCGAGCGCGAGCGCTTCGCGCCCGATGACCCGCAGGCGGTCCGGACCCGCAACAACCTCGAACAGTACGCGACCTTCCAGGAGATCTTCCTGATGATCGAGATCTTCATCTGGTTCATGGGCGCGTGCACGCTGGTGGCCGGCATCGTCGGGGTGTCGAACATCATGATGATCGTCGTGAAGGAGCGCACCCGCGAGATCGGCGTGCGCAAGGCGCTCGGCGCCACCCCCGGCACGATCGTCTCGACCATCCTCCAGGAGTCGGTGTTCCTGACCGCGGTCGCCGGTTATGGCGGCCTGGTCGGCGGGGTCGGCACCCTCGAGCTGGTCGCCTGGCTGATGCCGCCCAACGACAACTTCATCGATCCGTCGGTCGACCTCCTGGTCGGGGTGATCGCGACGCTGGTCTTGGTGGCGGCCGGCGCGCTGGCTGGCTTCTTCCCGGCCTACACCGCGGCCCGGGTCAGTCCGGTGGTCGCCCTCAGGGCCGAGTAGGGAGGCTGCACGTGCTCGACGCCGACGCCTTCCACGAGATCGCCCAGAGCCTGGCCCGCCACAAGCTGCGGACCGCGCTGACCGCGCTCGGCGTGTTCCTCGGCATCTTCATCTTCGTGCTGATGGTGGGCTTTGGCCCCGCGCTGCGCGGCGCGATCACCAAGCGCATGGCCGGGTTCGCCACCAACGCCGTGTTCATGTCCGGCCGGCGGACGACCGTCCCGTGGCAGGGCATGCAGCCCAACCGCCCGATCGTCTTCACCAACGCCGACATCCCGACGCTGCGGCAGCTGGCCGGGGTCGAGCACCTGGCGCCGCGCAACCAGCTCGGCGGCTTCCGCAGCGGCGCGGTGGTCAAGCGCAACGGCAAGACCGGCAGCTTCCAGGTCGCCGGTGACTACCCCGACTTCCAGCGCATCCAGTCGCCGGTCATCCGCGCCGGCCGGTTCATCAACGACCGCGACATCGCCGAGCGCCGCAAGATCGCCGTGATCGGTGAGGAGGTCGTCCGCCAGCTGTTCCCCCGCGGCGAGGAGCCCATCGGCCAGGCGCTCGACGTCAACGGCATCCACTTCGAGGTGGTCGGCGTGTTCGGCTCCCGCGCCACCGGCACCCAAGGCGACCAGCAGGTCAGCACGGTCCACCTGCCCTTCACGACCTTCCAGCAGGCCTTCAACTTCGGCGATCGCGTGTCGTGGTTCGCGCTGACCGCGCTGCCGGGCGTCAGCGGCGCCGATCTCGAGCAGCGGGCGCGCGCGGCGCTCAGCCAGCGCCACAAGATCGCGCCCGGCGATGACATGGCGATCCAGGCGTGGAACCTCGCCAAGCAGTTCGAGAAGCAGGGCAAGCTGTTCATCGTGGTCGGGTGGGTGCTCGGCTTCGCCGGCCTGTTCAGCCTGCTCGCCGGCGCCATCGGCGTGTCCAACATCATGCTGATCACCGTCCGCGAGCGGACCAAGGAGATCGGCGTGCGCAAGGCGCTCGGCGCCACGCCGCGCAACGTCGTCGCGATGGTCGTCGCCGAGTCGGTCTTCCTGACGATCGGCGCCGGCTACCTCGGCCTGGTCGCCGGGGTCGGCGCGGTCGAGCTGTTCGCGTGGCTGATCAACCAGGCCGGCGACAAGATCCCGCTCGGCGCGCCCGAGGTCTCGCTCGACTTCGCCATCTTCGCCACCGCCACCCTCGTCGTCGTCGGCGCGATCGCCGGCCTCATCCCGGCCCTGCGCGCCGCCGCGATCCAGCCGATCGTCGCGCTGCGCGACGAGTAGTCGTTCCCCCGAAGTGAGCCCGTCATGAAGCGCATCCTCCCCGTCCTGATCGTCCTGGCCTGCGTCGCCGCCGCCGTCGGCACGATGTGGTTCCTGTGGGCGAAGTCGAAGAAGCGACCGGTGCCGGTCCGCACCGAGAGCGCCGAGGTCCGTGACATCGTGCAGAAGACGGTCGCGACCGGGGCGATCGTCCCGCGCGAAGAGGTGGAGATCAAGCCGCGGGTCTCGGGCGTGCTCGAGGAGCTGTTCGTCGAGGCCGGCGCGCCGATCAAGGCCGGCGACAAGATCGGCCGGATCCAGATCGTCCCCGACGCGGCCGCGCTGCAGCGCGCCGAGTCAGCGGTGCAGTCCGCCAAGATTGCCTTCGACAACGCCCGCCGCGAGCTCGAGCGGGGCCAGGGCCTGTTCACGCAGGGCGTGATCTCCGAGGCCGAGCTGGCCGGCTTCAAGAACACCTTCGCGATCAGCCAGCAGGGCCTGAGCTCGGCCGGCCAGGGGCTGCAGGTCGTGCGCGAGGGTCAGGCGCGCGGCGGCAGCAAGCTGTCGAACGTGATCGTGACCTCGACCGTCGATGGCATGGTGATCGACGTGCCGGTCAAGGTCGGCTTCAGCGTGACCGAGTCGAACAACTTCAACCCGGGCACCACGATCGCGACGGTCGCCGACATGAGCGACATGATCTTCCTCGGTCAGGTCGACGAGAGCGAGGTCGGCAAGATCAAGGTGGGGATGCCGCTGTCGATCAAGATCGGCGCGCTGGAGCAGGAGACCTTCGTCGGCAAGCTCGAGCACATCGCGCCCAAGGGCAAGGAGCTCGAGGGCGCGATCCAGTTCGAGATCAAGGCGGCGGTCACGCCCAAGCCGAACGTGTTCGTCCGCGCCGGCTACAGCGCCAACGCCGACGTCGTGCTCGACAAGCGGACCGGCGTGCTCGCGATCCGCGAGGCGCTGCTGCAGTTCGACAAGGGCACGCCGTTCGTCGAGGTCGAGACCGGGCCCGGCCAGTACGAGCGCCGCGAGCTCAAGCTCGGCCTGTCCGACGGCATCTACGCCGAGGTGGTGAGCGGCGTGACCAAGGACGACCAGATCAAGCAGCCGCAGAACGCCGGCCCACCCGGCATGGGCGGGGCCGGTGGCCCCCGCGGCGGCGGGCCCCCGCGCGGCGGGCCTCCCCGGCGCTAGCGCCTCGAAGACTTCCCCCATGCCACCGGGGGCGCGGCGTGCGCGCGCGCCCGGGGACGGGCCGACCGGTCAGGCGGTCGAAGATCCCGGGACCAGGGTCGCGTGCGGGAAGCCGGCCTCGGCCTCGTGGATCGCGGTGCGCCCGATCGCGGCGGCCATCGCGTCAAGCTCGTCGGGCCCGAACGGCCGGACGAACCCGATCGAGCGACCAAACTGGATGCCGGCGTCGCCCGCGTCCGGATCGAGCCCGCGGGCGCGACCGGCCGCGCGGCCGAGCCGCCGCGCCATCCGCCAGATCCGGCTCGACGGCGCCCCCGGCGAACCCAGGCGCACCACGAAGCTCACCAGGATCGGGCCGTGCGGCGCCAGCGTGGCCGCGGCTGCGAGCACCCGCACCCGCTCGGCCGGATCGAGCACGTGGGAGAAGCTGGTCCAGCCAAACAGCACCGCGTCCCACTCGCGGCCCACGATGGCCGCCAGGTGGTCGCCGCCGGGGCGACCCGCGACTGCGTCGGCCAGGTCGGTGTAGTCGGCGCACACGACCGGGAACCGGCCGCCGGCCGCGGTGGCCGCGCGGGCGCACATCACCGGCGCCGGCTCGAACGCCGCGACCTGGTAGCCCCGCGCGGCCAGCGCGAGCGCCTCACGGCCGGCGCCGGCGGCACCGATCAGGATCCGCGCCGGGGCGGGTGGCAGCCGGTGACCGAGCCATGCCTCCTCCCAGTCCCACAGCCCGCCCGCGGGGTCGTAGAGCTGGGCGTCGAGGTCGTAGAGCTGGACGGTGAGCTGGGTCTTCTCGTCGGTCGCCAGCGCCGCGCCCAGCGCGCCGTCGGTGACCAGCCGGGCGACGTGGCCGACCGTGCGCAGGGTGCGACCGATCCGCGCGTAGGCGCCGACCACCTGCGCGACGGCGCGGAACCCGAGGCGCGGGTGGGATGGCATGCCGCGGCATCCTATCAGCGCCGCTCCGATCCTCGCCGCGGCCGGCCGATTCCCGCGGTGGCGAAGCCGGTTCGCGCTTGCTGGCGGCGCGCCCGCGCTATACGACGGGCCCTCCATGATCTCGTTCGCGGGTGTGACCAAGCAGTACGGCGGCCAGATCCTCCTCGTGGAGGCCAGCTTCCAGATCAACCCCGGCGAGCGCATCGGCCTGGTCGGGCCCAACGGCGCCGGCAAGTCGACCGTGTTCCGCATGATCATGGGCGACGAGGACGCCGACGACGGCGTGATCGAGCGGCCGCGCAAGCTGACGGTCGGGTTCTTCCGCCAGGACACCGGCGACATGGCGGGGCGCTCGATCCTGGCCGAGACCGTCGCCGGCGCCGGTGAGGTCGCCGAGCTGGGCGAGGAGCTCGCCATGCTGACCCAGCGGCTCGAGGCCGCCGGCGACGATCTCGACGAGGTGGTCACCCGGTTCGGCGACGTCCAGGCGCGCTACCAGGACCTCGGCGGCTACGAGCTCGAGGCCCGGGCCCAGGAGGTGCTGCACGGCCTCGGCTTCCCGACCGAGCGGTTCGGCGACGACGTCGGCACGCTGTCGGGCGGCTGGAAGATGCGGGTCGCGCTGGCGCGCATCCTGCTGGCCCGGCCCGAGGTGCTGCTGCTCGACGAGCCGACCAACTACCTCGACCTCGAGTCCATCCTCTGGTTCGAGGGCTTCCTCCGCACCTACCCGGGCACGGTCGTGATGACCTGCCACGACCGCGAGATCATGAACCGCGTGGTCGGCAAGATCATCGAGATCGACGGCGGCACCATCCGCACCTACGGCGGCAACCACGACTTCTACGAGCTGGCCCGGATCGAGGAGGCGGCCCGGCGCGAGGCCGAGTACGGCCGCCAGCAGGCGATGCTGGCCAAGGAGAGCCGGTTCATCGACCGGTTCAAGGCCCACGCCGCCAAGGCGGCCCAGGTCCAGAGCCGGCAGAAGAAGCTCGACAAGATCGAGAAGATCGCCGAGCCGCGCCGCATCGTCGAGCGCCGCTTCGAGTTCCGCACCGCCGCGCGCTCGGGCGACGACGTGGTCAAGCTCGAGCAGGTCCGCAAGGCCTACGGCGCCCGGGTCGTGCACGACGGCGTCTCGCTGATCGTGCGCCGGCGTGAGCGCTGGGCGGTCATGGGCGAGAACGGCGCCGGCAAGTCGACCTTGCTCAAGATGATCGCCGGGGCGCTCGCCCCCGACAACGGCGCGGCCACGGTCGGCGCGTCGGTGACGCTCGGCTACTACGCGCAGCACCTGATGGAGCAGCTCAGCGGCGACTGGACCGTGCTCGAGGAGCTCGAGGCCCACGCCCCGGCCGCCAACCAGGGCACGCTGCGCAACCTCGCGGGCGCCTTCGGCTTCCACGACGACGACGTGATGAAGCCGATCCGCGTGCTGTCGGGCGGCGAGAAGGCCCGGGTCGCGCTGGCCAAGCTGCTCTACGACGCGCCCAACCTGCTGGTGCTCGACGAGCCGACCAATCATCTCGACATCGCGACCAAGCGCGCGCTGGTCACCGCGCTCGCCGAGTACGAGGGCACGCTGATCTTCGTCTCGCACGATCGGCAGTTCCTGCGCGCGCTGGCGACCCGGGTCCTCGAGCTGAGCAGCGCCGGCAAGCCCCACGTCTACGGCGGCACCTACGACGAGTACGTAGCATCGACCGGCCGCGAGGCGCCCGGCATGCGCGTGTGAGCACGCCACCGGCCTGGCACACGGGCGTGCGGGATCGTCACCGTCGGGAAAGTCGGGTCCCGCCGTCGCCGACGGCTGTGCTATTCAGGCCAGGGAACTCGCCTTGGTCGCGCCCCTCACGCTCGGAGCCATCGACGCCGGATCGAACGCGATCCGCGTGGTGGTCGCACAGCTCGGGCCGGGCGAGCTGACCCGGATCGAGGCCGAGCGGGTGCCAGTCCGCCTCGGCCACGACGTGTTCACCCGCGGCGAGCTCGACCGAGCGACGATCGACGAGGCGGTGGCCGCGTTCAGCCACTTCCGCCAGCTGTTCGACCGCCACGGCGTCACCGTGTACCGGGCGGTCGCGACCAGCGCGGTGCGCTCGGCCGGCAACCGCGATGTCCTGATCCACCGCCTCTATCACGAGGCCGGGATCGAGCTCGACGTGATCGATGGCGACGAGGAGGCCCGGCTGGTGCGCAAGGCCGTGGTCCACGCGTTCGGCCAGAGCCTGCCGCCGCGCTGCATCCTCGACCTCGGGGGTGGCAGCCTCGAGGTGAACCTGCGCGACGGCGTCGGGCTGGCCTCGAGCTGGCGCGGCTTCTCGCTGCCGATCGGCACCGTGCGCCTGGCCGAAACCATGGGTCTCTACGGGGTGATCGGCGACGCCGAGGCCGGCATGGTCCGTCGCTACGCCGCCACGCTGGTGCAGTCGGTGCTCCCCGCCGGGCGCGCCGACCTCGGGGTCGCCGCGCTGTGCGGCGGCAACGCCGAGACCCTGGCCCGCATGCTCGGCGATGGCCACGCGACCCAGCCGAGCTTCGAGCTGGCCGCGCTCGAGAACGCGCTGCCCGAGATCCTGGGCCTCGACGTCGAAGGCCGCATGCAGAAACTCGGCGTGCGCCGGGACCGCGCCGAGGTGGTCGCGGTCGCCTCGATCGTGATCGCGACCGTGGCTCGCCAGCTCGGGATCCAGCGGCTGATCGCGCCCGGGGTCGGCATCCGCGAGGCGGTGCTGCTGGAGCTGGCCGAGGCGGCCGCCGCGGAGCAGGCCCGCAACGAGGGCGTGTACGGCAAGGCGGTGCTCACCGCCGCCCGCACCTTCGCCAGCCGGGTCGACCACGACACCACCCACGGCGAGCAGGTCCGCAAGCTGGCCCGCGCGCTGTTCGCGCAGCTCCGCGACGTCCACCAGTTGCCCGACGACCTCGGCGTCGTGCTCGAGGTCGCGGCCCTGCTCCACGACGTCGGCGAGGTCGTGCACACCCGCGGCCACCACAAGCATAGCGAGTACATGATCCGGTGGGGCCGCATCCCCGGGCTCGAGGGCGCCCAGCGCGAGATGGTCGCGCTGCTGGCCCGGGTCCACCGCAAGGCCTCGGCCGACGCGCGCCGGCTGATCGGCGAGTCAGACCTGCCCAAGGAGCGCCGGGCCCAGCTGCGCAAGCTGTGCGCGCTGCTCCGGCTGGCCGACGGGCTCGATTCCGGTCATCGCCAGCGGATCGAGAACCTGGTGGTCTCGCGGGTCGGCCACACGATCGTCCTCGACCTGATCGCCAAGGACGGCCCGGCCATCGCGGACGCCGAGCTCATGCGCAAGGCCGACATGTTCCAGGAAGAGCTGGGACACGCGCTGCAGGTGACGGTCGGCAAGGCCACCACCCCGGCGCTGATCGCGGCCGCTGGCAACGGCGCCGGCAGCAGCGCGGGCGGTGCGGTCGGCCGCGCGCCGGTCGCGCGCCGCTTCGGCAACTGACCCCCGGGTCAGATCAGAACGCCTGGCGGTAGCCGGCGGTGATGCGCGGCGGCCATACCCCGCGGGTGCCCCCAGGTACGTCGTACCGGCTGAGCGGGAACCCGATGTCGAAGCGGAAGACCTCGGGCGACAGCTGGGGACCGAGCGCGCGGAGACCAAACCCGACGTCCTGGTAGATGCGCACATCGCCGGCGCGGTCGGCGGCGCCGCCGGCGTCGTGGAACCCGATCAGCCCCCAGCGACTGCCGAGGAACAGGCGCGCGCTGCGGGTGCGCCACTCGGACTGGATCACGGCGCGGCGATCACCGTCGATGAAGTTGACCGGATAGGCGCGCAGGCCGCTGTCCCCGCCCAGGTAGAGGAAGCGGTTGGACGAGTCCCGGTACACGCCGGTGATGCGCAGCTCGCTGATGCCGCGGCCGTACCGGGTCGCCGGGGTGATCGCGCGCGCGGTGACCGCCGCCACCCGATCCACCAGCGCCGAGCCGTCGAGCCGGGCCGACAGCGACGCGGCCAGGGTGGCCTGCCCGTCGCCCCCCCACGCCTCGGTCCAGCCGCCGTCGAGCGAGACCCGGGCAAAGTTGCTGTCCGACGCCAGGGCGCGCAGGCCGGTGCCGACCGTGAGCTGGACGCGGGGCCCGAGCCGGGTGTCCTCGGCGAGGTCGAAGCTGTCGACGTCGCGGTACTCGCGGTAGCGCGGCGTGAACACCTCGTAGGCGCCGTAGACGACGCCGGTGCGCTCGTCGCGCGGCAGCACGTCGGCGACGAAGTCGGCGCGGGCCGCGTCGGAGCCGGCGAAGTCGCCGGGCACGGTCGGGCGCTGGCTGGTCAGATCGTAGCCGGCCTTGATCCGGTGCTTGAGGGCCTCGCCGCCGAGCTGGCGGACCACGCCGACCCCGACCGACCAGTACCGCTGCCGGTAGAGGTGTGGGATCGCCTCGACCTCCGGGGTCGACGGGGCGTCGAAGGTGCGCAGCTCGGTGTCCCGGAACGATCGCTCGGTGGCGTAGCGATGGCTGGCGTCGACGGTCCAGCCCCACCGGCTGGCGAGCGACCATAGCGGCCGGCTCACCGCGAACGCGCTGGCGCTGCCCTCGGCCTCGAACGAGTCCCGGTTGATGATCGGGCCACCCCGGCCGCGGACCTCGAGCTGCTTGCCGAGCAGGTTCTTGTTGATGTAGAGCGGCCCCAGCGACAGCGTCGCCTGGTCCATCACGAACACCACCGCGAGCACCATGCGGCGGCCCAGGAAGTTGTTCTCCGACAGCGACAGGGACAGGTAGGTGAACTGCCCTCCCTGGAACTCGTAGTTCGAGTTCATGCGCAGGCTGAAGATGTCGCGGGTGACCACCAGCAGGTCGACCTCGCCGGGCGTGTCGGCGCGCACCGGCACCACCACCGCCAGCGTGGTGAACAGCGGATCGCGCAGCTTGCGCTGGGTCTCGTCGACCTTGTCGACGTCGTAGAGCGAGCCCGGGCGCAGGAGGACCTCGCGGGCGACCACGTGCTCGCGGCTCGAGACGTGGAAGAAGTTGGCCCAGCGGAAGATGCGCTCGTCGTCGCCGAACACCGGCATGGTGATGACGTGGAGCGCGCGCACGCGCTTGCCAGCCGGGGCCAGGTCGACCACCAGCCGGCGCTGCTCGAGCGCCTTCACCAGCGCCGCGCGCTCGAGGGTACCGAGCAGCGCGATCGGGTCGCAGGCGGCGGTGCGCGCCTCGCACGCCAGCCGCATCGCCGCGCGCGCCTCGCGCGCCTGCAGCGGCCGGGCCCGGATGTCGGCCGCGGTGAGCCCGCCCCCTGGCTCGGCGACCGGGGCGGGGAGCGGCGCCGGTGCGGGCACCGATCGGGGCGCCGGGGCCGATGGCGGCACCACGTCGACCAGCGGCTCGGCGCGCGCCGATCCCGCGCTCGCGACGATCACGCATACAACAACGAACAGACGTCTCGGCACGTGGCCTCGACACTGTACCGAAGCAGGAGCGTACAATCGAGGCCGCGTGTGGTGCCCGCACTGCAAGAACGACTACCCGGACGGGTGGAAGCGCTGTCCGACCGACGAGACCCAGCTCCTGCGGGGGCCGTCGATCGGCAAGTACCAGATCGAGAAGCTGATCGGGTCCGGCGGCATGGGCGCGGTTTACCGTGCGATCAACCCCGATACCGAGTCGGCGGTCGCCCTCAAGCTCCTGCACGGCTCGGCCGCCGGCGTCGACGCCGCCCGCGCCCGCTTCCAGCGTGAGGCCGCCGCGGTCGCGGCCCTCAAGACCCGCCACGTCGTCTCGATCTTCGATTTCGGCGCCGACGCCGACGGCACGCTCTACCTGGTGATGGAGCACCTGCTCGGCCACAACCTGCGCCAGGAGGTCCAGCCACCGCCGCACGGGATGCCCCTGCCCCGGGTCAACCTGGTCTTCGACGGCGCCCTGCGCGGCCTGGGCGCGGCGCACCGCGCCGGCATCGTCCACCGCGACCTCAAGCCCGAGAACATCTTCATCGCCGAGACCGACGACGGCGAGACCCCGAAGCTGCTCGACTTCGGGATCGCTCGCAAGGGTCAGGGCAGCTCGCTCACCCACTCGGGTGCGCTCATGGGTACCCCCGCCTACATGGCCCCCGAACAGGTCGCCGGCAACCGCGGCAGCGTCGGGACCTGGAGCGACGTCTACGGGATGGGCGTCATCCTGTACGAGATGCTGAGCGGCACCGCGCCGTTCGCCGCCGAGTCGTTGACCGAGGTGCTGAGCAAGGTGCTGTCGCGCGAGTTCGCGCCGTTGCGTAGCGTCCGGGCCGGCCTGCCCGAGGCCGTATACCAGGTGTGCGAGCGCGCGCTGGCCGAGAACACGGTCCAGCGGTTTCCGCATGCCGACGCCCTGCGCGAGGCGTGGTCCGCCGCGTTCGGAGCGTTCCCGGTCGACGTGCGCACCGCGACCGTGCCGCGGTTCCGCCCGGTCGGACTCGAGACCGAGCACCTCGCGACCGCCCCGACCAGCGCGGTGAGCGCGTCGGGGACGCCGGGCCCGCGCGCCGAGGCGCCGGGGCCGATGACGCCGGCGACCGCTGGCAACCGACGCTCGCTGCCCGACTCGCTGCCCGACTCGCTGGCCGACACCCAGACGCCGTCGGCGGTCGTGGTCTCGACCGGCGGCGGTCGCCGTCGCGGTCGCGGGCTCGCCCTCGCGCTCGGCGGCGTGGCGGCGGTCGCGGTCGCCGGGGTGGTCGTGCTCGTGTCGAGCGGTGGCGGCGACATGCCCGGCCCCGATGCCGGGACCCCGGTGGCCATCGACGCCGCGGTGGCGCTGCCGCTCGATGCGGGCCCGCCGGTGGTGACGGTCGATGCCGCCGGCGCGCCGCCCGGCATGGCGCGGCTCCCGGGCGGCACCTTCGCGATGGGGACCGACGCGGTCACCGCGCGCGACTACCCCAACGCGGTGTCCGAGCAGGCGACCGAGGTCCGCAGCTTCCTGATCGACACCCACGAGGTCACCGCGGTGGGCCTGCGCGACGCGCTCGGCCTGCCGCCGCGTCCCGGCAACCTGCCCGACCTGCCGGCGCGCAACGTGACCTGGACCGACGCCGACCGCGCCTGTCGCGCGCTGGGCAAGCGGCTGCCGACCGAGGCCGAGTGGGAGTTCGCGGCCCGCCGCGGCACCCTGCGGCCCGACGGCGCCCACCTGAAGCGGCCCGGCCATGACGGGCCGTCCGCGGTCGGCAGCCACCCGGCCGACTGCACCGACGACGGCGTGTGCGATCTGCTCGGCAACGTCATGGAATGGACCTCCGACGGGACCGGCGCGACCCGGGTCGCCCGCGGCGCCGCGTACGGCGTGTCGCCGGGCGCGCAGTGGTTCGCGACGATCCACGCGCGCACGCCGGCGCCGCGCGATCGGCCCGATCCCGAGATCGGCTTCCGCTGTGCCGCCGATGGAGCTCCCTGAATGCCCGTGATCCTCTCGCGTGCGGTCCCGTGTGCCGCCGTCCTCCTGCTGCTGATCACCGGCCGCGCCGCCGCGGTCGAGCGCGATTGCCCGACCGGCCAGACCTGGAGCCCGACCCTGGGCGCGTGCGTCAGGAGGGCGGTCGCGCGCAAGCGGTCGCCCGCAGAGTCATATTACGCGGCGATCGACCTGATCGAGGGCAAGCGCGGCGCCCCCGATCCGACCCGCGCCGCGCCGCTGCTCGAGCGCTCGTGCGCCGCGCGCCACGCGGCCTCGTGCACGCTGCTCGGGTTCCTGTACGAGGGTGGTCGCCTGGGCGCCGCCGACCCCGGCAAGGCGCTGGTCCACTACGAGCGGGCCTGCGCGCTGGGCGACACCGACGGCTGCGTGTCGACCTCGAACGTCCACGCCAAGGGCCTGCTCGGCGATCCCGCCCCGGCGGCGGCGCTCGCGCCGCTGACGCGCGCGTGCGAACTCGGCTCCGGCCGCGGCTGCGTCACGCTCGCCGAGAAGTACGAGCAAGCGCTCGGGGTCGCCAGGGACGAACCCCGGGCCAAGGCACTGTACGCGCGCGCACTCGAGCGGCTCACGGCCGAGTGTCCGAAGCTCGGACCGAGCTGCTACCAGCTCGGCCTGCTCCACACGTTCGGCAAGGGGGTCGAGCGCGACTACGGCAAGGCGCGCGCGGTGTTCACCGCCGGCTGCGAGGCTGGCTCGGGCACGTCATGCTACGCGGTCGGGTATCTCATCCAGCGCGGCTTCGGCGCCGACGCCGACGAGGCGAGCGCCCTGCCCTACCACCTGCGCGCGTGCGAGCAGTACGACAGCGCCGACGCCTGCCACGACGCCGGCGCGATCCTCGCCAGCCAGGCCGGCACCGATCCGGCCCGGCTCAACGCGCTGGCGATCCGCGCGTGCAAGCTGTCCGCCGAGCAGTGTGACCTCGAGGCGTACCTCCTGACCACCGGCAAGGGCGGCACCACCGACCAGACCCGCGCGACCCAGACCTACCTGCGCGCGTGCCAGGCCGGCAACGCGCTGGCGTGCTCGGCGGCGGCCAGCCGGATCGCCCACGGCGAGGGCGTGCCGGCCGACGGCGCGCTGGCGACCCAGATCTGGGAGCGCGCGTGCGAGACCGGCTCGGGCCAGGACTGCTGGCAGGCCGGCGTGACCCACCGCGACGGCGAGCTGGTCAAGGCCGACCGGGCCCGCGCGTTCGAGCTGCTCACCACCGGCTGCACGCGCAAGAGCGCGATCGCGTGCGAGGACGCGGCCGAGATGGCGCTGTCCGGCGAGGACGGCACCGGTCGCAAGAATCCCGGGCGCGCGGTCGCGATGCTCACCGCCGGCTGCGAGCTGGGCCGCGGCGACAGCTGCACCCGACTCGGCGACGTCCACCGGGACGGCGAAGGCGTCGCGGTCGATCCCCACCGCGCGCTGGCCGCGTACACCCTCGGGTGCCAGGCCGGCGACGGCGCGGGCTGCATGGGCATGGCGCGCCTGCACGAGGCCGGCCCGCTCAAGGACCTGCCGGCGGCGTTCGCCGAGCACGCGCGCGCCTGTCAGCTCGGCGAGGGCAGCGGCTGCCGCATCCTCGAGACGCTGTCGCAGCACGCCGGCGCCAACGACGCGACCCGCGCCCAGGCCGCGGCCCTGCTGGCCGCGTCGTGCGAGGGCACCGCGCACGTCGAAGATGCGTGCACCGCGCTGGCGCAGAGCTACGCGTTCGGCGGCCTGGCCGGCAAGGATCCCAAGCGCGCGCTCGCGGTCGCCAAGGCCAGCTGTGGCCGCGGCTACCGCCCGGCGTGCATGCTGATCGCCGACTACGTCGTGCTGGGCATCGGCGTGGTCGCCAACCCCGGGGCCGCCCGCGAGCGCTACACGACGCTGTGCGATCAGGATCTGCCCGAGGCGTGCTGGAAGCTCGGCACCATGCTGTCGCAGGACGGCAAGCATACCGATGCCGCCAGCCTGTTCCACCGCGCGTGCGAGGAGGGCCTGGCCGCCGGCTGCAACAGCTTCGGCTTTTGCCTCTACACCGGCCAGGGTGCGACCTGGAACGTCGGCGAGGCGCGCACCGCCTACGAGCGGGCGTGCGAGCTCGGTGACGACTTCGGCTGCGCCAACGTCGGCGAGATCTACCAGTTCGGCATCGGCGTGCCGGTCGACCTCACCGCCGCGGCGACGTCGTACGCGAAGTCGTGCGACCAGGTGGCGGTGGCCGGGTGCGCGCGGCTCGGCGAGCTGACCGAGCGCGGCGCGGGCGGCCTGAAGCCGGACCCGGCCGCCGCGCGCGCGCTGTACGCCCGGGGCTGTGATGCCGGCGCGCCCGAGGCGTGTCGCGCGCTGGCCGGGTTCGACGAGCGCGCCGGGAAGAGCTCGCCACCCGAGATCGCCAAGCTGTACCAGCGCGCGTACGACCTCGCCTCGCAGCAGGCGCCGACCAACCCGTACTACGCGTACGTGATCGGCACGTTCCACCAGGACGGCATCGGCGTCACCCGCGACGCCCGGGTCGCGAGCACCTGGTTCGACAAGGCGTGCGAGGGGCGCGATCCGATCGGCTGCCTCGCCGCCGGCGAGGCCCATCTGGCCGGCGCCAGCGGCCAGCGGGACGCGACCCAGGCGGCGGCGATGTTCGACCGCGCGTGCGCAGCCGGCGTCGAGCGCGCGTGCGCGCGGGCCAGCCAGGCCAAGAAGGTCGTGCCGATGAGCGGCCAGCGCTGCGGATGTGGCAGCGGCAGTGGCAGTGGCAGCGGCGAGGGCGACGCCGGTGTGATCGCGATCGCAGGGGTGGCCGCGTGTGTGCTGGCGCGTCGGCGTCGGCGGCCTGCGCCACGTCATCGGTTGCATTAGACGTGAATGGCTCGCACGACCCTCGCGTCGTACGCTCGCCGTTGCCGTCTCTCGCCGCCTGCGGAGGTCCCATGCCCCGCTCCTGGTTCGCTGCTGCCCTGGTGTTCCTCTCCGTCGCCGCGCCCTCGCTCGCCGCCGCGCGACCTGCGGGTCCGGTGACCGTCTTTGTCGATCCGCGCGGGGGCGTGATCGAGGGCGGAGACGACGACGCCGCGACCGGCGTCTCCTGGATCGCGACCGCCGGGCCCGGCGGCCGCGCCCGCGTGCCAGCCTGGTCGGGCGGCACCCGCCGCTGGGCGCAGGTGGTCGCCTGTGTCCGCGATCAGTTCCGTGACTTCGCGGTCGACATCGTCGATGCGCCGCCCGCTGGCGACGACCACATCCGCATCATGGTGGGCGGCCGGCCGAGCTTGATCAACCAGGGCGATCAGCTGGCGGGCGTCGCGCCGTTCGACGGCCGGGTGCTCCGCGGCGCGATCGGGTTCGTGTTCTCGGCGGCGATCGGCAATGACGTGAGCGCCACGTGCGAGGCGATCGCGCACGAGATCGGCCACACGCTGGGGCTCGAGCACGCGCTCGCGTGCGCGGACCTGATGTCGTACGACAGCTGCGGCGAGAAGCGGTTTCGCATGGAGGAAGCCGCATGCGGCGAGGCCGAGGCGCGCGCGTGCGCTGACGGCAGCGAGACGCAGAGCTCGTACCAGACGCTGGCCCGGCTGGTCGGCCTGCGCGATGCCGATGCCGATGCCGATGCCGATGCCGATGCCGATGCCGATGCCGATGCGGATGCCGATGCCGGTGCCGA
>JBKJLC010000164.1:0-28326 GCA_046597055.1 Kofleriaceae bacterium
ACTTCTGATCCCCGCCCCACTCGCCGCCTCCACCCGTGCCAGCGCACCCGTGCGCCCGTCGCTCCCCGTGGTCGCCCTGGTTGGCGTGCTCCCTTACATCGGCCGCCTCGACGAACATCCTCCGCGCCGGCCGGCGTCACCGCCCGAAGCCCGCGCTACCCGGCCCGCTGCGCCGAAACCCGCATCGTTTCTCTTATCCGCTGACTAGGGTTAGGGCTGAGGTTAGGGCAAGCGCACCGACTCGGTGGTGACGTTCGCGTCGGCGCGCCGCGAACTCCCAGTTGGTGTGGGCCGTTGAGGTGGGCCACTACTTCTTCACCCTCAACCCCGAGATCGGCGACGAGCTGATCGCCGGCGGCGCGGTCGACTCGTTCCGCGGCGGCATCATCGGCCTCGCCGTCGCCGTGCCCCGACCACGACCTGCTACTCCGCCGGCGGGCGAAAGCGGACGTCGGAATGCGGCATCTCGCCGATGACCTCGGCGCCCCGGCGCAGCACCTGACGCGTCACCAGTGGCTTGGCCTTCAGGTTGTCCGACTCCCACGCCACCCACAGCCCATCGGGTCCGGGCTCGACTCGGGTCCCGACGGCCAGCGGCTTGGGCAGGCAGCCGTCGTGGAGCGCCCAGCTCGAGGCCATCGGACCGTACATCCCGGGCGTGCCGTAGACCACCAAGAGGCGCGGCGGCGACGCCGAGACCCAGTGATGGCTCGAGATCATCTCGCCGTCCTCCACGGAGCCGCGCAGCTGCGACTGCTTCTGCCTGGTCCCCGGCGGGGGCATGCAACCGAGTGCCTGGCCGTCGTCGAGTTCCTTGGTCCGGAAACCGGACACCTCGATCGTGGGCCAGGCCCAGGCGTCAGCGGTCACGCTGCCTGCTTCGACCACCGGCTTGTCGACCAGCCACAACTTGGCACGGGTCCAGGCCTCGCACTGCCAGCCGTCGTAGGGAAATCCCCACGGACACTCGACCCACCACGCCGCGCCGCTCGCCACCACCAGCCCATAGCCCTCGTCCTCGATCACGCCGCCTTCAATGAGACCGTCATCATTCGGGGTGGTCGGCCGCGGGGCCTTGAACGCGGTCTCGGGTGGTACGGCGATCCGGGTCATCCGGTCCGCGGTCACCACCACCACGTCACGCGGCGGGACGTGCACGATGAAGTGATCGTGATCGGCCCAGGCGCCGTCGATCGCCCCCTGGTAGTCCTCGGGATCCACCTTGGCCAGCTCGACGCTGCTCAGCTCCACCAGCTTGCCGCCGTCGATGGCCCAGCCGGTCACCGTGCCGGTGCCCAGCGCCACCAGGTCGGCCCTGGCCAGGTCCTTCGGCGACGCCGGCAGTGGCGGTCCCGGCGGCTCGACTGCCTTCGCCGCCTCGGGCTCGGTGCCGGGGCCAGCCCCGGGCACCACCACGGCGCCGCCGGGCTTCGGCTTGCCGCCACACCCGGCGAGCATCACTACAGCGGCGACGGTTCCTGCGAGGTGCATGACTCGACAATACCGCAGGCCGCCGCCGGCTGGCTCAGCCGTGGCCGTTGCGGCGCCCGAGGCCAGCATGCGGCCGATGAGGACGTCGGCCAGCCGCAGCGAGTCGGCGCCGCTGCCACCGCCGACCTGGACGTCTGTGTTCCTCCGTTCACGGCTGGCAAAGAGTGACGTGCGCGCGTCGCGGGTTAGATGGTGGCACCGCGCATGCAATGCAGCCGGTCCATGTCACGCACCTCCTCCTCCGCGATCGTCTCGACAATCATCGCCATGCTCCTTTCGGCTCACGCGCTCGTCGCCTGTGGGCCGCCGCCCGACACTGACGCTGCCGACGACAGTGGCGACGTCGACGCGGGCAACGCACCGGATGCGATGCCCGACGCACCGCTGCCGCAGCTGTCGCAGCTCTTGCCCGATCCGCAGACCGAGCGAGCCGGCTTCGGGCGCGCGATGGCGGTGAGCGGAGACACGCTCGTCGTCGGCGCGACCAACGGCCGCGAGCGCACGCCGGGCGCGGCGTACGTGTTCGTGCGGCGCGACGGCCAGTGGCAGCAGCAGGCCAAGCTCGCCGGCGATGCGGGTGGGGTCGCGTTCGCCGAGGAGATCGCGATCGGCGGCGACACGATCGCGGTGACCGAGCGGATGCCGGGCGCATCGATGGACGCGCCGACGCCGCGGCGCGTGCACGTCTTCACGCGCAGCGGCGCCGCGTGGTCGCTGGCCCAGACGCTCGCTCCGGCGATCGCGAGCTCCAACTACGGCCGCTCGGTCGCCGTCGAGGGCGACACGATCGTTGTCGGTGACGGCGGGCACTACGTGATAAGCGAGCTGGTCAACATCGGGGCGCGCGTGTACGTGCGTGATGGCGCCACGTGGGTCGAGCGCGCCTCACTCCTGCCCACCGGCACGACGCCGAGCTGGAAATACGGCGCCGCGGTCGCGATCGACGGCGACCGGATCGCCGTGAGCGATCCGCGCGCGACCAACGCGGCGAACGAGACCACCGGCAACGTGTATCTGTTCGAGCGCGACGGTGCCGGAGCGTGGCAGCACGCGAGCACTGTCACACCGCAGTTCGGCAACGTATGGCCGCACGCGATCGGCTTCGGCGACTCGGTCGCGCTCGAGGGCGACCGGCTGGTGGTCGGCGTGAGCGATGACAACTGCGTGTCGGCGCGCGTCTACGAGCTCGCCGCCTCGACCTGGAATCTCGTGGCGAAGCTCGACCCGCATCACAACGCGTGTGGCTTTCAGATGGCGCGCGTGGCGATGGACGGTGATCACGTCGCGGTGGGCGCGACCGGCGCGTTCGACGACAACCCGGCCTTCCGGATCGAGGGCGCCGCGTACATCTTCGAGAAGAGCACGGCCGGCTGGAGCGAGCTGCCGGTGACCACGGTCCGCCCCGAGGGCGCGGTCTCGGCCGGCACGTCGATCGTGCTCACCGGTGAAACGCTGTTGGTCGGCGCGCCTGCTTCGGGCACGGTCTACCTCTGGCGCCGGTAGCTACCGATGGCGCTCGGCGAGGGGTCGCGCCAGATCGGCGAGGCCACGCAGGGTGCGGTCGAGCTGGACCTGCGCGCGGTGGCTGCCGACGAGGACGACGCCGACCAGGCCGCTCACATCCTCGACCGGGCGAACCAAGACGAGCTGGCCCCAGAGCAGCTCGAGCACGCAGTCCGGGTCGGGACACGCAGGCCGTGATCGCAGCGTGTGTCGCGCCAGGTGGCAAGGGCCGAGGCGCGCCCGCCATGAGGGCGACCGTCGGCGTCGACGGCTACGGCTCGACCGTCATGACCAGCATCTGGCCGTACTCGACCAGCTCGCTGTCGGGGTGCGGCGCATGGATCTGTACGCCGAGCAGGAACTTGCCGGGCCCGAGGATCTTTCGGCCGATGCAGCGCGCGACCTCGGAGCTGGCGAACTCGACGCGCTGGGCCCGATTGTCCGCCGCTTCCGGACGTCGGTTGGTGCGGCCTTGGTCCTATGCAACTGCGCGATCGTCCGGGATAGTGTCGCCGTTGGGGAATACGCACTCGATCCCGTCGGACCTGTCGACGTGCCCGCCTGGTGCATCGCACCGCGGCCGCGGGCGGGCGCATGCCTGGCGAGCGCGATGACCGAAGACACCCACGGGTTCCACTTCGAGCGGCGCCACCTGGCGCTCGCCTGCGCCGACGTCGGCTGCTTCGAGCTCGATGCCGAGGCCGGCACCATCAAGCTCGACCGGCGGGCCGCCGAGCTCGTCGGGATCGAGACGGGGGGCCAGGTCGGGCTCGACGACTACCTCGCGAGGCTCGAGCCGCTCGATCGCGACCGGGTCGCGCGTCGGGTAGCCACCGCGGTCGCCTCCAGTGGCGACGCTTACCAGGACGAGTTCCGGACCCAGGCGCGACGGTGGATCGCGGCCGACGGGCGGGTCGCGCACGACAGCACCCAGCGACGCATGGTGCTGGTGGGGTTGCTCCGCGACGTCACGCTGCGGCGCACCACCGAAGACGAACGCGCGCGTCTGGTCGACGAGATGGCGAGGACCATGAGGTTCAACGACATGCTGGTCGGCATGGTCGCCCACGACCTGCGCGGTCCGCTGTCCGCCGTCCTCATCGCGGCGCAAGGCGTCGGCGCTCACGTCCAGGACGACGGCGTCCAGCGCAACGTGGCGCGGATCGAGCAGAGCACCGGCCGGATGTCACGCATCGTCGAGCAGCTGGTCGATCTGACCCACGCCCGGCTCGACGGCCAGATTCCGTTCCGCTTTCGCCAGAGCGACCTGGCGACGATCGCCCGGCAGGTCTCCGCCGAGACCATGGCGGCCCACGCGGGCGCGGTGATCGCCGTCGCCGCGAGCGCCGACACGCACTGCAACTGCGACCCCGAGCGTATCGCCCAGGTGGTCTCCAACCTGGTCGCGAATGCCGTCCTGCATGGCACCGACGTGCGGGCGGTGGGCGTGACCGTCGACGGCGGCGGCCCCGATGTCGTCAGGCTGACCGTGGCCAATCCCGGCCGGATCGCCCCCGAGACGCTCCCGACGCTGTTCAATCCCTTCCGCCGGGTCCGCCTCGACCAGCCCGCGGGCGGTCGCAGCCAGGGGCTCGGGCTCGGCCTGTACATCGCGCGTCGGATCGTCGTCGGACACGGCGGGCAGATCACGGTGATCACCGCCGAAGCGCAGGGCACGGTCTTCTGCGTCGAGCTCCCGCGGCAGGCCGCCTCGGCCACGTTCTCGTTGACGCCCGACGCCGGCGAGGAGGAGGCGATCTCGCTGCAGCGCCTCGGCGTCGCCGATCAGCCGAGCCGGGTCACGGCGTCCCTGTTCGGCGTGTTGCCGCTGCACGAGCGTGCCCCGGATGCGTTCGCGTCGCTGGTCGAGCGCCATGCCCGCCTGCTCGACGTCTCGCTCGACCGACAGATCTATCGCGGCGCCGGCAAGAGCCTCGCGACCGACCTGCGGAGCCTCGCCGATCAGCTGGGCACGCTCGCGGCCGGCGCCGCCGACGTCGCCGAGCTCCACTCGCGCGCGCTGCAGGCCGCGCTCCGGGGCGCACCCGCCCAGAAGACCACCACGCTGGTGGCCGAGGGCCGCCTCATCGCGCTCGAGTTGATGGGCCGCCTCCTGACGTTCTACCGCAAGCGCGCCGGCCTGGGCGCGCTGCCCACCGGATCGCCTGGCCGCGGCGCGTAGCAACCACACGGCTGGTGACCCCCCCATGACGACCTTCCACCTCGAGCTCTACGTGATCGGCCAGTCCGTGAAATCGGAGATGGCGATCGCCAACGTCGAGCGGATCTGCCGGGATCGGCTGCCCGGTCGCTATCGCCTCGACATCATCGACGTCCTCGATCATCCGGAGGCCGCCGAGGAGGCCAACATCATCGCGACGCCCACCCTGATCCGCAAGAACCCGGTGCCGGTTCGCCGGGTCATCGGCGACCTGTCGCCGACCGAGGCCGTCCTCGCCGGGCTCGGGATCGACGCAGTACCCGTGGCAATCCCCGACAACGAAGGCAGCGACCGCAATGGCTAACACCCAGCACGAGATCGAGAAGCTGCCCACGGGCATCCCCGGGTTCGACCTGATCGCGGTGGGCGGGCTGCCGCGCGGGCGCTCCACGCTCGTCAGCGGCACCGCCGGCAGCGCCAAGACGGTCTTCGCCCTGCAGTTCCTGGTCGAGGGCGCCGCGCTGGGTGAGCCCGGCGTGTTCGTGACGTTCGAGGAGACCCCGGACGACCTGCGGCGGAACATGCTCGGCTTCGGCTGGGATCTGGCCAAGCTCGAGGCCGAGGGCAAGTTTCGGTTCGTCGATGCGTCGCCGCGCCCCGAGGAGGAACGGATCGAGGCCGGCTCCTACGACTTCGGCGCGCTGGTCGCGCGCATCGAAGCGGCCCAGCGCAAGATCGCCGCCAAGCGGGTCGCGCTCGATTCGCTCGGGGCGGTGTTCACCCAGTTCGCCGATGCCGGCGCGGTGCGCCGCGAGCTCTTTCGACTGCACGCCGCGCTCAAGAAGCTCCAGCTCACCGCGCTGATCACGTCGGAGCGCAACGAGGAGTACGGCACGATCTCCCGGCATGGCATGGAGGAGTTCGTCGCCGACAACGTCGTGATCGTGCGCAACGTGCTCGAGCAGGAGAAGCGCCGGCGGACCATCGAGATCCTCAAGTTCCGCGGCACCCCGCACCAGAAGGGCGAGTATCCGTTCTCGGTCACCGACCGCGGGATCATCGTGATCCCGCTGTCGGCGATCGACCTCCGGCAGAAGTCGACCACGGTCCGGGTCACGTCGGGCAACGGCGAGCTCGACGTGATGTGCGGCGGCGGCTTCTTCCGCGACTCGATCATCCTGGTGTCGGGCGCCACCGGCACCGGCAAGACCTTGACGGTCACGGCCTTCACCGCCGGCGGCATCGAGCAGGGCGAGCGGTGCCTGGCGTTCTGCTTCGAGGAGAGCCGCGAGCAGTTCTTCCGCAACGCGGCCGGGTGGGGCTTCGATTTCGAGAAGCTCGAGCGCGAGGGGCGCCTCAAGGTCGTCACCGACTACCCGGAGATCATGCCGCTCGAAGATCACCTGCTGCGCATGAAGCGGGTGATCGAAGAGTTCAAGCCCAACCGGGTCGCGGTCGACAGCCTGTCGGCGCTCGAGCGCGTCTCGACCATGCGGAGCTTTCGCGAGTTCGTGATCGGCTTGACCGCCTTCGTCAAGCACCAGGAGATGGCCGGGTTGTTCACCTCGACCACCTCCGACCTGCTCGGTGGCACTTCGGTGACCGAGGCGCACATCTCGACGATCTGCGACTCGATCATCCTGCTCCGCTACGTCGAGATCCTCGGCGAGATGCGCCGCGGCATGACGGTTCTGAAGATGCGCGGCTCCCCCCACCAGAAGCAGATTCGCGAGTTCTTGATCGATGGCGCCGGCATGCACATCGGCAAGGCGTTCCGGAATGTCACGGGGATCATCTCGGGGCACCCGGTGCAGCTGTCGGTGCCGCCCGAGGAGATCGAGCGGTTTCGCCATCTCTTCACGGAGGAGTAGGCGTCGATGATGACCCCCGCGCGCATCCTGTACGTCGAGGACGACGACGACATCCGCGACACCATGACCATGCTCCTCGAGCACGAGGGCTACCACGTCACGCCGATGGCGACCGCCGAGAGCGCCCTCGAGGCGCTGACCCGCCACCGCTTCGACCTGCTCCTCACCGACTACCAGCTCCCCAACGAGAACGCCGACTGGCTGATCGCGTCGGGCAAGGCGCGCGGCTGTCTGCTCGACACCGCCGTGATCGTCCTGAGTGGGACCGATCACCCGCGCGGGATCGACGCCTACCGACTGCTCCGCAAGCCGGTCGGCCAGGAGGCGCTGCTGGCGGCCTTCGACGAGGCGATGGGGAGCCGCGGGGTCGCGCCGCTGGCGACGCTCGGCGGGAACGCCGAGCTGCGGCTGGTCCTCTACGTCTCGGGCGAGTCCCAGGCGTCGCGCAAGGCCCAGCGCAACCTCCAGCTGGCCCTGCACGGCATCGCCGAGGACCGCATCGCGATCATGGTCCACGACGTCACCGGGACCGATCACGCCTGGGAGAACGCCGCCGAGGACGACCGGATCGTCGTCCTGCCGACGCTGGTGCGCCATGGGCCGCTGCCCAAGGTGTGGATCGCCGGGGACCTGTCCGATCATGCCCTGGTCCGCGACGCGATCTTGCCCGCGTCGATGCGGACGCGGGACTGAGCATGGACCACATGGACGAGCCCGTGGCGGCCCCGGCGGTCCTGCTGGTCGAGAGCAACCCGGCCAACCTCCGCGCGCTGCGCGCCGTGGTCGACACGCTGGGCCGGCCGGTGATCGAGGCGACCTCGGGGCCGGCGGCGCTCGCGCTCCTCGACCAGCACGAGGTGACGCTGATCGTGATGGCCGTGCAGACCCCCGGGCTCGACGGCTTCGCGACCGTCGCGATGATCCGCGCCGATAAGCGGCGGAGTCACATCCCGATCGTGTTCTTCGCCGCCGTTCACGATGACCCGGCGGCGGTGGCGCGCGGCTACACGCTGGGCGCGGTCGACTACGTCACCATGCCGTTCGACGCGGAGGTCGTGCGCGCCAAGCTTCGCGCGCTGGTCGGCTGGTACGAGCAGGGTGAACAGCGGCGCCTGGAAGCCGAGGCGCTCGCGTTCGAGCGAGCGGTGCACGCCGAGCGAGAACGGATCCTCGGGCTGGTCGCCCACGACCTGCGGAGCCCGCTGGCGGTGATCCAGACCGGCGTCGACTACCTGCACGCGCGCGGTGGGCTACGGGTCGACCAGGAGAAGATCGTCGGCCGCATCCAGCGCAACGCCGCGCGGATGGGGCGCCTGGTCAGCGACCTGCTCGACTTCACCCGGCTGCAGAACGGCCCGCTGATCATCCGGCCCCGGCCCGCGAGCCTGGCGACCATCGTCTCGGAGGCGGTCGAGGATCTCCAGTTGCTGACCTCGCGCGCGATCGGGCTGTCGGTCCACACGCCGGGCGGCACCAGCTGCGACGAGGATCGGGTCACCCAGGCGATCTCGAACCTGGTGCTCAACTCCGTGCAGCACACCCCGGCCGACGCCCGCGTGCAGGTGGAGCTCCGCGCCGATGGGGACGCGTTCGAGGTCAGCATCTGGAACGATGGCGAGCTCAGCTCGGAGGACGCGGCGACCCTGTTTCAGCCGTTCCGCAAGGGCACCAGCAGCGTCGGCATGGGCCTCGGCCTCTACATCTCGCAGCAGATCGCGCGCGCCCACGGCGGCGATCTGTCGATGCGCTCCTCGGCGGCGAGCGGCACGACGTTCACGCTGCGGCTGCCGGCCGCGGCGCCCGCCACGGATTGATCCGGACGGCATGCTCGCGCGAGGGCGCCGCCGGCGCGCTCGCCGAGGCTGAGCCGCGGTCGCCGCCACGACCCCGGTTGCCAGCCACCGCCGGACCCGATCGCGGTACCCTCGGCGACGTGCCCCCGACGACGACCTGGTCGAGCCGCCTGCTGATCCTGTCCGGCCTGCTCGGTGCCGGGTGCGGCGGCGCGGCCGACGACACCGACGCGCGGTCGACCGCGCTCGCGCCGACCCAGCCCGACACCTACTACATCGGTCAGGCCCACCGCTACTTCGACGCCCTGGACGAGAGCGCGCCGCTCGCCAGCGTGCCGACCTACGCGCTGCGGGTCGCGCGCTGGGAATGGCCGCCGTGGCTCTACCTGACCGGGTTCGGCGCGGAGCAGATGGTCGCGATCGACGCCTCGGTGAAGTCGCTGACGCCGGCGACGATCCCGACCCGCGACTGCCGCGCGTTCGCGGTGCAGCCGTTCGCGCGCTGCCGGGTGACGTTCGTGTATGCGGACGGGCCCTGTCCCATCTACGAGGAGTTCACCTTCAACGATCAGGGCGAGATGACGTTCGTCGAGGCGTGGTCGGACCTGCCCGGGCTGCTGCCGATGAGCGATGTCGCCGACACGTGGGCCGAGGGCGAGGGCGTGCATCGGCTGTCGACCCGGGTGCCGGGGCTTGGCAACGCGACCGGCCTGATCGACCTGACCTCCGAGGCGATGCGGCGCGCGGCCGACGGCGACCCGGAGATCGCGGACTTCCGGATGCGCGCCGAGTACTTCTGGTCGTCGTGGACCGAGGCGTACCAGGCCGCCGGGCCGGATCTGTTCGCGCGTGGCTGCGGCTGGTAGGCCCCGCGGGGAGGCGCGGCTCAGATCAGGTCACAGCGTGGCCTCTCGTTTCCTCAGTTTCCGTACATCGCGCATTCACGTGGCTGGTCGGCCGAGGACATGGAGGCCAATGTGCAGATCGGGAGTGGGAATTGCGCCCACGTGGGTCGGTCGGTGTAGCTTGGCGAGATGACTATCGGAAAGCGCGCGATGCTCGTCATCCTGCTGATCGCGGCCGTGGGCCTCGCGGCGTGTGTCGTGCGCACGGCGCCGACGCACCGCCACCAGGGCGCCCACCCAGCGCAGAAGCAGAAGCCGCAGAAGCACAAGAAGCACAAGAAGCACAAGAACTGAGACAAGCGCGGATCCCAACCGGCGCGCCGCAAGGCGGCGGCGCCGGTCAGGTAGCTGCCGCGCTCGAGCCCCGGCCGCGGGCCGACGTCACGCTCACGGTGACCAGCCTCAACACCGCCGTCGCCACGATCGCGCCGGCCACCCTTACCTTCACACCGGGCAACCACGACACCACGCAGCCGGTGATCGTCACCGCGCCCGAGGACATCGACGACGACATGCAGCGCGTCGTGGTGTCGTCGATGACGACGTCCGTCAACGAGGGTGGCACCACGCAGGTCGGCGTCAGCCTCGGATTCGTGCCCACCGCCGACACCACGGTAAACATCGCCTCCGCCGACATGCTTGCGGCGACGGTGACACCGGCAACGCTCCCGTTCACGACGGCCACCTACGCCACGCCGCAGAGCATCACGATCACCGGCCTGTCCGACGCCGACGCGATCGACGACACCACGACGATCAACGCGACGGCGACCGGCGCGACCGCGGCCGCGATCAGCGTGACCGTGCAGGACGACGATGCGCTCGGCATCGAGACGTCGGTGACCACGATCAAGCCCACTCCACAGCGCCACACACGCGTGTTCATCGGTATCCCTCCGGGACTCGCCTCGTCGCGTTTCCACCGCAGATGTCAAGCGCAGATACACATCCGGAGCGAGGCGATGGCTGCCCGTGGTGCGGACCGCATCCCGAGATGCCGGTGCTACGCTGCAGCCGATGTCGCATCGGCGCGCGCATCGTCGCTCGTCACCTTCCTTCGAGGCCCGGCCGACGTTTGGGGAAGAGGTCGACCGCACCGGCCTCCTCGACTCCGTCGTGGTTGCCACGCGCGACACCATCGAACGGAGCAACGCCGCCTCGTCCGCCGCTGCGCGCGTCCACCTACGCGTCATCACCTGCGACGCGTGCACGGCGCCCAAGGCCTGCTGCGCCATGGTCACCGGTGCGTACCTGCACGAAGGCGCCGTGATCGCGGCCCGCCTGCTCGCAGACGGACGCGACACGCCGCGCTTGCGCGACACCCTCGCCGCCGCCGCCCACGACATGGAGACCGTGGACGAATCGGCCTATCACCGCCCATGCGCGTTCCTCGGTCCCGACGAGCGCTGCACCATCCACGACATCCGCCCCTCCGTCTGCGGCGTCCACCTCGTGACCTCACCCGCCGCATCCTGCGCCGACCGCTCCGCCATCTCCGCCGTCGCTGGCAACGCTCACCTCGAGCTCCCTCGCGCCACCGCCGAGCACGTCCGCGCCACCCTTGGCCTCCCTCACCTCGCCATCCCCTACCGCGGCGCCCTTCCTCGGATGGTCCTCCTGTGCCTCGAAGCCTGGCACCGCCGCGATCACGTCGCCTTTCTCACCGAGTCCCTCGTCCCCGCGCTCCACCGCTACCGCTGGGCGACGGGCGCTACCAGGTAGGCGTCGGCGCCCGGAAGGCGACGGCGCTGATCGCCCGGCGGGTCGACAGCACCTCGGCCTGGGCCGCGATCTTGTGCGGGTGCCACTCGTCGTCGTCGTCGACACCACCGCCTCCGCCCGGATCGTGCGCCTGCGCCGGTCGCAGATCGGGGGGTAGCGGGTGCGAACGTCTCGTCGGAGCGCGCAACCCGTGCATGGACGTGGCGTACGCCCCCGCCGTCGCGGGATCGACCTCGGTCCTCTCGATCGAGCTGGACGAGGGGGCCGGACGCCTGTGGTTCGCCGTCGGCGAGAACGACGATGGCGTCGAGCCGGCGAGCCGCGTCGATTCGACCGCCGGCTTTCTCAACACGACGACGTGGCAGGACGGTGTCGTCTACACCGGTCTCGACCAGCTGCGGTCGAGCGAGTCACATGCGATTGACTCGCTGTCCTTCACCGGAATCGCCCGCGATGCGCCGACCGGTCGCATCGGACTCGCAAGCCGAAGTGACGCGATCGTGCTCGTGCCCCGCTAGCGAAATCGGGCGTCGGGGCCGACATGGCACCGGCGCACGGCTACCCGGGGGCGGCTCAGTTCGTGTCCGGCGTCGGGATGATGAAGGGCTACGGCGCCAGGTTCCACGACAACGCCACCCACCTACAGGATGTCGGCGGAGGCCCGCCGCCACAGCGCCAGCGTGTACACCGTCGCGACCTGCGCCATGCGCTTGCGGTGGCGCTTCTCACCCGTCGTCAGCCGCGTTTCGAGCCGACGCGGCTTCGTCGCGGGGCTCGCAGAACGGGCTGTCGTTGGCGATCCTCTTGGCGTTCGTCGTGCTCATCGGGCCGGCGACGCTACCCGCGACCGATCGATCCAGATAGATGCGACACGATCAAGCTGCGCGAATCGATGGCATCTCGCCAGCAGGTGCGGCTGCCCAGGGTGGTCAACCTCGCTGGCGGCGCTGCTTCGCTCGGTTCGCGGCTCGAGCCCCTGGCGGGGGCGCCCGGGCGCGTGCGCTCACGACCGGGCGGCGTCGAGGCGATCGAGTACCTGCGTGCCCATCCGCAGGAGCCGTCGGTGATGCTGCTCGACCTGATGCTGCCGCGGCTCGACGGCCAGGGCGTGCTCGAGACGATGGCGGCGGAGGGCATCACGGTGCCGGTGATCGTGGTCACCGCGTCGCGGAACCCGACGGTGCCGGCCGGCGTCCGCCTGCTGCAGAAGCCGATCGCGACGGTCGCGCTGGCAGCGGCGATCTGCGAGGTCTGCGGCTAAAGGCGCGACGGGTTGCGCACGAGCGTGTGCAGTGGCCCCTCGCGACCCTATGGCCGCCGTACCCGAACGGAGTGCGTCCGAGGGCTTGGCGCCTGGAACGAGGCTTGCTCGGGCACCCTCCATGCCCAACATCTCCGGAATCACTCTCGCCGCGTGTCTGGCGGCGGTCGGCTCCACGGCTTGTGACGTGGGAGAGGTCGACAACGGCAAGGCCGGCGATGGACTCGACGAAGGCGACCGGGAAGCCACTGGCGCCATCGCGTCGCAGGTCTGCGGTCGCGGCGCGACGACGCTCGGCATCGACGTGTCGTTCTATCAGGGCGCCTTCAACTGGACGACGGTCAAGGACGCCGGCGTCGAGTTCGCGTTCATCCGGGTGTCCGACGGGCTCGGCTACCGCGACAGTCAGTTCGCCCGCAGCTGGACCGAGGCCAAGCGGGCCGGCGTCATCCGTGGCGCGTACCAGTTCTTCCGGCCCGGCGAGAGCGCCATCGCCCAGGCCGACCTGCTGGTCGACGCGATGGGCACGCTCGCGCCAGGCGATCTGCCGCCGGTGATCGACGTCGAGGCCACCAGCGGCCTCGGGGCGGCCACGGTCGCCGCCCGGGTCCAGACCTGGGTCGACCGGGTCCGCACCCGCACCGGCCGCACGCCCATCGTCTACACCGGCAAGTACTTCTGGCAGGACAGCGTCGGCAACTCGGCGGCCTTCAAGACCCTGCCCCTGTGGCTCGCGCAGTACACGTCGGCGGCATGCCCCAACCTGCCCGATGCCTGGTCGAGCTGGAAGTTCTGGCAGTACTCCGATCGCGGCTCGATCCGCGGCATCAGCGGTGGCGTCGACGTCAACCGCTTCAACGGCACGCTCCAGGACCTGCAGACGTTCATCGCCGCAAGCGGCGGCGGCCCGAACCCGTCGGTGGCGATCGAGGTCTACTGGGCGCGGGAGGCCGATGGCACCTACCAGCTCCGGGCGCTGGCACCCGCCGCGATCGCCCGCGTCGACTACCTGGTGGACAACAACATCATCGGCGGCGCCAGCCGCGGCGCGGGCGGCAACTTTCCGGACAGCTACCGGTTCACCTCGGCTGGCACGGGCCGGGCCTTCGAGATCCGCGGATTCGACGCCGCCAACCAGCAGATCGGCCTTGGCGTCGGCTCCATCGACGTGACCGACGGCACCGCCGTGTACATCAAGCAGCTGGGCGCGGCGCTCTACGAGATCGGCCTCGAGCGCCCGCCGACGGGCCTCCAGGCCATCGAGGTCCGCGCCGATGGCATCCTCCTCACCGACAGCGTCAGCGGGGTGACCCGGGTCAGCCGCAACGCCGTCCGCTCCCGTTTCAACACGCTGGGCTCGCGCCGGTTCGAGATCACCACCTACAACGCCAACGGCACGGTGCGCGGCCGCCTCGACCGCACGTTCACGCTGCGCTGACGCGCGCGCCGGCGATCACGCGGCCCGCTGACTGCGCTGCGCATTGCCTCCTTGCGCAACTCGATGAAGTCGGCACCCTGGGCGGTGCGGCCGGGAGCCGGCCCAGTGCGGCACCGGTTCGGCCGCTACCGCTCGAGAGCCCGGCCGACTGACTAGCTGATCCGGCGGCAGCTTGACGCGTGAGCTCGTACTAGATTGGCGCCATGGGCGAGCTGGGATGGGGCCTTCGCGGGCAGACGGGCGGCGGTGATCGCAACGAGGAACGAGAGCTGTGGATCCGCGAGGAGCTCGCGCGCCGGCTCGCGTTTCAGCCCGTGCGCGAGATCGCCGCGATCTACGCCGAGTTGTACGACCAGTGGGAGCAGCGCGCGACGACGCCGCCACCGATCGCGCTGCGGCGGCGACCAGGACCGGCCGGCAAGCGGACGCGGACGCTGCCCCTGGCCGCCGCGACGCCGGCCCCACCGGGCCCGATGGTGCGGCGCGAGATCGACGGCGCCGGGCAGGTGACGCCGGACGTTGCGGAGGTGCTTGATCGCGCCCTGCGGGGTGCGGCCGAGCGGCTCGACCCGCAAATCCGCGCGCGGCTGGAGCAGTTGCTCGGGCGCGAGCTCGGCGACGTCCGGATCCACCGCGACGGGCCTGCCGACGACGCGGCACGCGCGCTCGGTGCGCGGGCGTTCGCGGTCGGGCGCGACGTCTTCTTTCGCGACGGCAACTACGACCCGGGCACGGCGGAGGGGGCGCGCCTGATCGCGCACGAGGTGGTCCACACCCAGCAGCCCGAGCGCACCGAGCCCGGTGGGCTGCAGCTCAGCAGCCCTGGCGATGCGTCGGAGCGCGAGGCCGACGCCCTCGCTGACACCTTCGTCGGCGTGCTGAGCGAGGCCGACCGCGCCCGCACCGACCAGCGCGCGTCCGAGGCCTTCGGCCCCGCGCGCCCGGCGCCGGCCGCGCTATCATCGTCGCGCCGCGCCGCGGTGTCGCGGGTCGACGAGCCGGGGCGCCGCCCGGCGCCGATCGCGATCCCGCCCGGGGGAGTGGCGGTCGATCAGGTCGGGGTGGTGGCCTGGGACGGGGCGCCTGAGCTGCGACTGCGCGCGACGCCGTCGACGACCGACGACAACACGATCGGCAATCTGCCGCTGAACACCCACGTCCAGGTGATCAAGCGGTTTGCAGGCGACTGGCTGTTCGTCTCGACCCGCGACGGCCGCATGGGCTACGTCGCGGCCGCCTACGTGTGGACCGCGCCGCAGCACCCGCTGCCAGAGCCCAACGCGCGGCTCCACCGGGTTGAAGCCGGGGTGGAGGGCACCGCGATCGCGATCGCGGAGCGCTACTTCCGCGCGGTCGCCGACGACTGGGGGCAGGACCTCCGCTTCTACGTCAACGTGATTGCCGCGGTGAACGGCGTCAGCATTCCGTCGGGGGTCGACGGCTGGCGATCGGTCCACTTCCAGGCCGGGCGGTTCATCTGGATCCCGAGCCTGATCTTCGCGCGCGGGATGCGCGGCCAGGTCAGCTCGGGCTCCTACACGTACGAGGCCGCCGACGCGCTGGGCGTCGCCAGCGTGATCGAGCGCGCGGCCGAGCTGCTGTCCGATTTCCGGACGGCCATCGGGCTGTCCCTGCAGTACATCCCGGCCGCGGTCGCGCGCCATGCCGAGGAGGCGATCATCGCGGTCCTCCAGTCGCTCGCGCTGATGGCGGTGGGCGCGATCGCCCTCCTGGCGATCAGCACGGCGATCGGCGCGGCGATCGGCGCGCTGGCCGGCGGCGTCGGCGCGGCCCCGGGCGCGGCGGTCGGATTCGAGGTCGGGATGGCGCTGCTCGAGTGGATCGGGCTGGCGATGCTGGTCGCGTGGCTAGGCACGTCGATCGCACGGATCGGGACGGCGTTCGGTGCCTTCATCGGCACCGTGTGGAACGCGCGCGGCGATCGCGCGCAGCTCGAGCTCGCCGCCCACCAGTTCGCCGAGGCGATCGGTACGCTGATCGGGGTGCTGATCGAGGCGCTGGTGATGTGGGCCGCGGCCCAGGGTGCTACCGCGGCGGTCGGCGCGCTGCGCGGCACCGCGTTCGGACGGGCGTTTGGCGAGTCGCGGCTCGGCACCTGGTTGACCGAGCGCATCGCACGGTACCAACGCGGCGAGACGACCTTGCCGGGCCCGCGCGAAGCCCTGCTGCGCGCACGTGCGCGCCAGCTGGCGCCACGCCTCGGGCTCACCGAGGCCGAGACGCTCGGGCTTCTGCGCGCGCTCGACGCCCCGACCCTGACCGGGCTCAAGGACGAGGTCGGCGTCGAGGGGCTGCGCTCCCTGGTCGGCCGGTCCGAGGGTGTGCTGGCGGCGATGGCGCGCGCGCTCGCGATCACCGGCGCCGATCCGGCGGCGCGCGCGGCGCTGATCGAGGGCGCCCGGCTCAACGGCCGCGGCACGCTGTCGAACAGCGTGTTCGAGCAGGCACTCGACGCGTACACCGCGTTCCGCGCGCGCTACGGCAACCGGGCTTCGGGAGACTTCGCCAGCCGCTTCTGGCGTCGCCTGGGACAAGACACCCGCCAGGCCGAAGCCGAGATCCGCCTGGCCGAGGATCTCCTCGCGGGGCGGACGCCGCTGGGCGAGGCCAGCCGCGTCGACGGGTTACCCGAGAGCACGGTGGCTGGCGAGCGCGTGCCGGAGTACCGGGTGACCACACCGGAGGGCGCACGCCTGGTCGAGAGCAAGGCCATCGGCGAGCCGGGACGCCCCCTGACCGAGACCTCGGTCGGCAACAACGCCCGCAGCGCCAACCAGCAACTCCGCGACCAGGCCGGGCGCACCGGCGAGACCGAGGGCGGTCTGATCCGCCTCGACGGACGCGACGCCGGCAACACCGCGGCGACGCCGGCCCAGATCGGTGAGTGGGTCAGCGCGCGCATCCCGAGCCCGCGCCCGAGCCGGGTCACCGGGTGGGTCGAGGTCTTCTACCGCGACGCTGGCGGACGCACGATGCGCGTCGTGCTCCGGCTTGACGGCACCCGCTTCGTGGTCCACACCTCGGAGGTGATGCTGTGAGGCCGGACCGCGACCAGCCGTGCATCGAGGCGGTGATGGACACCTGGCGCAACTGGAGCGGCGCTGGCACCTGGACCTGGGCGCCGCGCACCCGACCTACCGGCGACGCCGCGGCCGATCTCGACCGCTGGGGCGCGGCCCAGGTCGCGGCGCTGCTCGAGGCCCTGCGTCCGTTTGCGCGCGTGCGCGAGGCCCTGCTGGACGGGCCGCCGGAGGCTCCCCTGGTCGCGAGCGGCGAGTTCCGCTGGTCCGGCGAGGCGCCGCACGCGGAGTTCGAACGGGCAGTGATCGACGCGGTGCGCACCGCGTCGGGCCCGGTCACCACCATCGACCTGGCGTTCGATCTGCACGTCTGGGTGCGGACCGCGGCGTCGCCAACCATGCCGGTGCGCGGCTGGGTCCGCGGCCTCGGCACGGCGTCGCTGGTGGTCCGGCGTGCCGACCCGTACGGCGCGCTGAGCGTGCACCATACGCTGTTCGTCGACGGGATCCTGAACGGCGATTCCAACGCCGAGCTGCACCGCCTCGATCAGCCGCTGCTGCGCGACGCCCTCGACAGCCTCGAGGCGCGGCTGGGACCGATCGTCGAGGTCGCGGGTGTCCCGGGGGTCGGGCGGACCGGCTTCGCGTCGGTCGCCTGACGCGTCCCGGCGCTGCCAGCTCGATCGCGGCGGTCGACGCCGCCGGCCACGGGCGTGAGCGGGCAGACCCGTCTGGCGGTGCGACGTGCGCTGTTCGCAGGTAGTGCGAGCGACTGTTACCGCGCGAAGGTTCGCAGAACCGGGCCCAGCGCACGACGATGGCCCCAGGTCGAGCGGCTGGGGAGCGCGCGCGGCCCGGAAGGTCCATTCATGCTGTCCAGACCGCTGCTCTTGTCGCTCACCACCGCCGGGCTTTGGGCATCGAGCTCGGGGTGCACGCCGGGTGCCGTCGACGATGCGTCAGCCCCGCGCGCCGCCCCGATCGGCATCGTCACCCCGTGGGGACCCTTCACGCGCGTCGATCGGGTCGCGGTCGCCCCCGATGGCGTGCCCGATTTCATCCGCGGCAGGCTCGGCGAGGTCGCGCCGGCCCGCCTCGCCGCCGCACGCACGGCGGAGGAGGCCGCCGAGGTGCTCCAGGCTGCGCTGCCGCAGCTGGTCGCGGCCTTCGGCGTCTCGCCCGACGGGCTCGTCGCCACCAGCGTCCGGCGCGACCGGCTCGGCATGACCCACGTGCGCTACGCCCAGTCCGCCAGCGGCCTGCGCGTGGTCGGCGGTGAGTTGGTCGTGCACGTCGCGGCCGACGGCCTGATCCGCGCGGTGACCGGCACGGCCCGCGACGTGGCTGCGGTGAGCGTGATCCCGGTCGTCGGCCAGGCCGAGGCCGCCACCATCGCGCGCCTCGCGACCGCGCACGGCGACGTCGACGTGCACAGCACCGAGCTGACCTACGTCCTGACGACGCGCGACGGCCGTCCCCACCTGGCCTGGGAGGTCGGCGTGATCGGCCGCGATGGGCTGCTGGTCATCGACGACGTCTACGTCGACGCGCATGACGGCCGCGTCGTCGACCGTCGCCCGCACGTCTTCACCGCGCGCAACCGCGAGATCTTCGACGCCCAGGGCCGGTCTCCGCCGTTCTTCGGCAGCCCCGGCCCTCGCCTCGGCACCGAGGTCAGCCCGCCGACCGAGACCGTCGGGCTCGCCGCGTTCAGCAACACCGGGATCACCTACGACTGCTACCAGGACCTGTTCGGCCGCGACTCGTACGACGACGTCGGCGCCAAGCTGACCTCGGTCGTGCACGTGCGCTTCCGCACCCCGAACGGCATGAGCACCGGCAACAACGCCGCGTGGATCGGCGGGTTCGGCGGCGGCGGCGGCCAGATGGTCTACGGCGACGGCGACGGCACGCTGATGGGCCCCACCAGCGAAGGCTTCGACGTCACCGCCCACGAGCTCACCCACGCCGTGACGTCGTCGACGGCGCAGCTGGCCTACCAGAACGAGTCGGGCGCGCTCAACGAGGCGATGAGCGACATCATGGCCGCCGTGTGCGAGGCCTGGCGCGATCAGGCCGTCAGCCCCAACACCTGGCTGATCGGCGAGCAGATCTTCACCCCGGCGACCAGCGGCGACGCGCTGCGCTACATGGCCAACCCGACCGCCGACCGCGCGCTCTACCCGCCTGCGCTCGGCGGGTCGCGTGACTTCTACGCGGATCGTTACGCCGGCACCGAGGACAACGGCGGCGTCCACCTCAACTCGGGCATCGCCAACCTGGCGTTCTACCTCCTGACGCAAGGCGGCACCCATCCGCGCCAGCGCACCACGTTCGCGGTCCCCGGCATCGGCATCACCAAGGCCGGGGCGATCTTCCAGCGCGCCCTCACCGAGGGCTACCTCCTGCAGAACTCGACGTTCGCGCAGGCCCGCACCGCCACCGAGGAAGCGGCCATGGATCTCTACACCGCCGCCGAGGTCGCCGCGGTCGGCACGGCGTGGGCAGCCGTCGGCATCGGCGAGCGGCCGGCGGTCGACACCACGCCGCCGCAGGTCGCCATCACCGCGCCGGCCGACGGCGCCATCGTCGCGCCCGGCGTCGCGGTCGACGTGACCGCTGGCGACGATCAGGGCGTGCTGCGCGTCGAGCTGGCCGTCGACGGCGTGACGGTCGCGATGGACACCACCGCGCCGTACGCGTTCACCACGGCCGCCGACCTGGCCGCCGGGCCGCACACGATCACCGCCACCGCGTTCGACACTGCCAACCAGGCCACCGCGACGATCGACGTCACCGTCGACAGCGGCGACGGCTCGAGCTGCACGCCGACCTGCCCGACCGGCGCGGTCTGCACCGACGGTGTCTGTGTGCCACCCGGCGCGAGCGCCGACGGTGACGAGGCCGGCGGCTGCGGCTGCACGACCGCAGCCGATCCCCGCGGCACGCTGGTCCTCGTCGCGCTGATCGCTGGCGCCTGGCGCCGGCAGCGGCGCATCGGCGGCGCGACGGCCCGAACCAGGCCGCGCCGATCACGGTAGCGCAGCAGCACCGCGTCGCCCCCACCGCGTCGTGTGCAGGCGAGCCTGCCGTGGTCGGGACCATCGCGACATCGATGTCACATGTCGAGGCGCCAAGCGGGCGCGACCAGTCCTCGCGATGCTGGCCCGCGCACTGCAGTGTCCCGCGGATACGCCACCTCGCATCCTCGCGCTCGGCTTCGCGATCGGATGACCTACGCACAGCTCCCGCGCACGGTCGACGGGCGCGCCGAGACCCAGGTCGACGTGCGCACCGCGCGCGCTCCGCAGGGGCCGTGGAGCGCCGAGCGCCTCTACTCGCTGCCGGTCGCGGTCCGCACCGGCGACTGTGGGCCCGAGGCCAGCGGTCGGCCGTGCCAGCACTACTTCGCGCATCCCGAGCATGCCCGCCCCGGCGGCCTGCCGTTCACCGTGGTCGAGCCCACCCATGGCGGTCGCCAGCACCTCTACGAGATCCCGGATGCGATGATCCCGGCGCCGCGAGCCGCGCCGATGCCGTGACCCGGCGCGCGCCACGCGGGCAGGACCGGCGGAGCGGCCGGGGGCGCTGCACTGACTTCGGCGCGCTTCTGGCACTGGCACCGGCCAGACCGGACGCCGTCGCCACGGCGTGGCATGCTCGGCCGAGCTCGACCGTGTACTGAGGACGTCGGTCCGACCTCATGCCCAGCGAGCGCGCACCCATGCTTGCCGTCCCTGGCTACACGCTGCAGCAACAGATCCACGGAGGCCGCCGATCCTCCGTGTATCGCGCCTGGGCGGTGAACGACCAGCAGCGGGTGGTGCTGAAGGTGAGCCCGGCGGCCTCGACCGACCCGACCGCGCTGATCCGGTTCCGCCACGAGTACCGGCTCGGCCGGACGTTCGCGCACGAGCACGTGCTGAGGTACCTGGCGCTCGAGCCCTGCGGCGAACGCCTCGCGCTCGTCGAGGAGGACGTCGGTGGCCGCGCGCTGGCCGAGCTGCTGGCCGACGGCCCGCTCGGGCTCGACACGGCGCTGGACATCGCGATGAAGATCGCCCGCGGGCTGGGCGAGATCCACGCCCACGAGGTCATCCACCGCGCGATCTATCCCGGCAACATCCTGGTCGACCCCGCCCGCGGGATGACCAAGATCTTCGACTTCGCCGACGCGACGTTGATCCGCCAGCACGCGGAGCCCGCGCTCCGGGCGCGCGACCTCACGCTGCCGCTCGCGTACATCTCGCCGGAGCAGACCGGCCGCATGAACCGCGAGGTCGATCATCGCACCGACATCTACTCGCTCGGCGCCACCCTCTATCACATGCTCGCGGGGCGCCCCCCGTTCCCTGACGACGATCCGCTCGCGCTGGTGCATGCCCACATGGCACGCGTGCCGGTGCCGCTCGCCGACCTCGATCCGCGCATCCCCGACGTGGTGTCGCGGCTGGTCGACCGCCTGCTCGCCAAGGACCCCGAGGATCGCTACCAGAGCGCGCCCGGCATCGTGGCCGACCTGGCCGACGCGCTGCGCCGCCTGCGGCTCAACGGCGAGGTCGACAGCTTCCCGCTGGGCCTCGCCGACGCCCCGGATCGCCTCGAGCTGCCGCGCCGCCTCTACGGCCGCGCCCGCGAGCGCCAGCGGCTGCTCGACGGCTTCGAGCTCGCCGCCGCCGGCGGCAAGCGCCTGTTCCTCGTGGCCGGCCACTCGGGGGTCGGCAAGTCGTCGCTCGTCCACGAGGTCCGCCGCCCCGTCGTCGAGCGCCACGGCTTCTTCCTGGCCGGCAAGTTCGATCAGCTGCACCGCAACGTACCCTACGCCGCGCTGCGCGCCGCGTTCCAGCAGCTGTGCGACGAGCTCCTGTCGGGCAGCGAGGACGAGCTGCGCGGCTGGAAGACGCAGATCCTGGCGCGGCTCGGCGCCAACGCCGCGCTCATCGTCGAGCTGGTGCCCGGGCTCGCGAAGATCATCGGCCCCCAGCCGGCCGCGCCGCCGACCGGCCTGGTCGAGTCGCAGCACCGCTTCACCGTCGCGGTGCAGCGGTTCGTCGGCGTGCTCGCCAGCGCCGCCCATCCGGTCGTGCTGTTCCTCGACGACCTGCAGTGGGCCGACCCAGCCACGCTCCACGTCGTGCGCGCGCTGCTGACCAGCGCCGACCTGACCCACCTGCTGGTGATCGGCGCCTATCGCGACCACGAGGTCGACGCCGCCCACCCGCTCGCGCTCGCGCTCACCCAGCTCCGCGCCGCGAGCGTGCCGGTGCACGAGGTGGCGCTGCGCGACCTGTCGAGCGACGACGTCGGGACCCTGGTCGCCGACGCGCTGCGCGCGCCCCGCGACACCGTGGTCTCGCTGGCGCGCCTGGTCTTCGACAAGACCTCGGGCAACCCGTTCTTCATCGACGAGTTCCTGCGCACGCTGGCGCGCGAGAAGCACCTCACGTTCTCGACCGCGCTGCGCGCCTGGACCTGGGACCCGCGCGCCATCGAGGCGCTCGGCATCACCGCCAACGTCGTCGAGCTCATGGTCGAGCGCCTGCAGCGGCTGGCCGAGCCGGTGCAGCGCGCGCTGCGCATCGCCGCGTGCATCGGCGATGACTTCGCGCTGTCGACGCTGGCCCAGGCCGCCGACGCTTCGCCCAACGCGACCCGGGCCACGCTCGAGCCAGCGATCCGCGCGCGCCTGCTCGTGCCAGTCGACAGCGCGTACCCGTTCGACGAGCCCGGCGCCAGCGGCGCGACGCCGGGCCCCGACTACGCCTATCGCTTCCTGCACGACCGCGTCCGCCAGGCGGCCTACGAGCTCACCCCGGCGGCCGACCGCCCGGCGCTGCACCTGAGCATCGGTCGCCTGCTGCTGGCCCGGACGCCGCCCGCCGACCGCGCCGCCCGCGTGTTCGACATCACCGACCAGCTGGTGCGCGGCGCCACGCTGGTGCACGACCCCGCCGAGCGCCGCGAGCTCGCCGAGCTCTGCCTGCTCGCGGGCAAGCAGGCCCGCTCGGCCACGGCCTACGTCGAGGGCCTCGCGTACCTGCGCGCCGGGCTGGCCGCGTTGCCCGCCGAGGCGTTCGCGAGCTGCTACGACCTGAGCTACCAGCTGCACCTGCGGGCCGCCGAGTGCGCGTACCTCGCCGGCGAGTTCGACGTCGCCGATACCCTCGCCGACGCGCTGCTGCCGCAGCTGCGCTCGCCGCTCGAGCGCGCCGAGCTCTACACGGTGCGCATCGTGCTCGAGGCCAACCGCACCCGCTATGATCGCTCGGTCGCGCTCGGCATCGAGGCGCTCGCCGCGCTCGGCGTCGACGTGCCGGCGCGGCCGAGCACGCCGGCGCTGCTGCGCGCGCTGGCCCGGGCCCGGCTGGCGCGGTTTCGCCGCCGCAAGGTCGACCTGGCGACGCTGCCCGACCTGACCGACCAGCGCCGGCTCGCCGCGATCTCGATCATCGAGCACCTGTTCGCGCCGGCGTACTTCATGGACCCCAAGCTGTTCTTCTGGCTGGTCCACGAGTGCCTGCGCATCTCGCTGCGCCACGGCAACGCGCCGCCATCAGCGGTGGGCTACGTCAGCTACGGCCTGCTGCTCGCCGCGGTCATGGGCAAGTACGAGGACGCGAACCGGTTCGGGCGCCTCGGCCTCGCGCTCGCCGAGCGCTACGCCTGGACCGAACGCCAGGCCAAGCTGCACGTGATGTTCGGCCTGTTCATCGACCACTTCCGCAACCCGGCGCGGGACAGCCTGGAGTACGTCCGCCGCGCGGTGGCCGAAGGCCTCGAGAGCGGCGACATCGTCTACGCCAGCATCGCCGCCGCCAACCATGCCGAGGGCGCGGCGCTGGTTGGCGACCCACTCGACGAGGTCTTCCGCCAGGCCGAGGCCGGCGAGCGCTTCGCGCGGCCGCTGCGCCACGGCGACGTCAACACGATGTTCCTGCTGCTCAAGCAGTTCGTGCGGTGCCTGCGTGGCGAGACCGACGGCATCGCCAGTCTGTCGGGCCAGGGCGTCGACGAGTCCGTGCTGGTCGCCGACGTCAAGGCCGCCGAGGCCCGCATCATGCTGGCGATCTACCTGATCTGGAAGGTCGAGCTGCTGGTGCTGTTCCATCGGCCCGCGGAGGCGATGGAGCTGGTGCTCGGCTACGACGAGACGATCGAGGCGATGACGGCGGGCCAGCTGCGCGTGACCGAGTACGGCTACTGCGCCTGCCTCGCTGCCATCGGCTGCCTGCGCGCGGCTGACCCGTCCGGTGCGCGCCGGCGGCCGCTGCGCCGCGTGCTGGCCCGCAAGCGCAAGCGCCTGGCCGCGTGGGCGGCGAGCGGCCCGGCCAACTACCTGCACAAGCACCTGCTGGTCGAGGCCGAGCTCGCCGATCTCGACGGCGACGCCGACCGCGCCACCGCGCTCTACGACCGGGCGATCCACGAGGCGCGCGGCAGCGGCTACCAGCAGCACGCCGCCTTCGCCGCGGAGCTGGCCGGCCATGCCTTGGCGCGGCGCGGCCGCGGCGTCATCGCCGAGACCTACCTGCGCGAGGCTCGCACCGGCTACGTCCGCTGGGGCGCGACCGCCAAGGTGCGCGCGCTCGACGCCGCGCACCCGACGCTGGCGCCGCCGCCTCCGCCGCGCCCGACCAGCATCAGCGAGTCGCTCGACCTGGTCAGCGTGCTGCGCGCGTCGCAGGCCATCTCGAGCGAGATGGACCTGGGCCGCCTGCTCGAGCGCACGATGCGCCTGGTCGCCGAGAACGCCGGGGCGGACCGGGCGGCGCTGATCGTCGACGCCGGCGGCGAGCTGCGCATCGAGGCCATGCTCGACGTGCGCTCGAACACGCTCGAGGTCCTGACCGGCCGGCGCCTCGACGCCTCGGGCGTGGTGCCCGAGGGCATCGTGCGCTTCGTCGCGCGCACCAGCGAGGACGTCGTGCTCGCCCACGCCGTGCGCGAGGGTGCGTTCATGCACGACGCCTACGTCCGCGCCCACGACGCCCGCTCGCTCGCGTGTCTGCCAGTGCGCCACCAGGATCGGACCACCGGCGTGCTGTTCCTCGAGAACGAGCTGACCGCGGGCGCGTTCACGACCGAACGCCTCGAGGTCCTGCGCTTCCTGGTCGCCCAGGCCGCGATCTCCATCGAGAACGCGCGGCTCTACGACTCGACCCGCACGCTGAACCAGGCGCTGCGCGCCAGCGAGACCCGGCTCGACGCGTTCCTCGAGGGCCTGCCGGTAGGCGTGTTCGTGCTCGAGTACGACGGCCGCCCATCGTTCGCGAACCGCAAGGCGCGCGAGATCGCCGCGGCCGAGCCTGGCCTGCCGGCGCCCGACGTGGTCGCGCGGTATGCGATGGTCACCGCCGGCACCGCGACCCCCTATCCGCCGGCGCGGCTGCCGCTCGCCCGCGCCCTGCGCGGCGAGACGTCGATGATCGACGACGTCGAGGTCCACGTCGACGGTCGGGTCGTGCCGCTCGCGATGTGGGGCACGCCGATCCGCGCCGAGGACGGCAGCGTCCGCTACGCGGTCGTCGCGTTCCAGGACATCGGCCCGCAACGCGTCGCCGAGCGCGCCCGCGGCCGCCTCGAGGCGCAGCTGAAGACCGCCGAGCGCCTGGAGTCGGTGGGCCGCCTCGCCGGCGGCGTGGCGCACGACTTCAACAACCTGCTGACGCCGATGTTGATCCTGTCGCAGATGGCGCTGCGCTCGCTGCCGGCCGACTCCCGCGCCCACGGCCAGATCACGCAGGTGCTGGCGTCGGCCGAGCGGGCCGCCGACCTGACCCGGCAGCTGCTCGCGGTCGGTCGCAAGGAGGTGCTCGAGACCCGCCTGCTCGATCTCGACGCCGAGGTCGCCGACTTCATGAGCATGCTGCGCCGGCTGGTCCGCGCGAACGTCGAGATCATCCACCGGCCGGCCGCGACGCCGTGCCGGGTGCACGGCGATCGCGGCCAGCTCCAGCGCGTGCTCATGAACCTGGGCATGAACGCCGCCGACGCGATGCCCGACGGTGGCGAGCTGTTCATCGAGACCAGCGCGGTCACGCTCGACGCCGCGGACCTCCGCGAGCGGCCCGACATCGAGCCAGGCGGCTACGTCGCGCTCCAGTTCCGGGACACCGGCACCGGCATCGACGCGCGCACGCTGCAGCGCATCTTCGAGCCGTTCTTCACGACCAAGCCGCCCGGCGAGGGCACCGGCCTCGGTCTCCCCACGGTGCACGGGCTGGTCGCACAGCATCGCGGCCACGTGCGCGTGCAGAGCGAGCTGGGCGTGGGGTCGACGTTCGAGATCCTGCTGCCGCACGCCGAGCCCAACGCGATCGCCGCCGCGCCCCCGGTCGAGCCCGCGGTCGTCGACCGCGCGCCTGCCAGCGATCGCACGCTGCTGGTCGTGGAAGACGACGACGACGTGCGCCGCCTGCTCGTGAGCGTCCTGACCGACTCCGGGTACCAGGTCGTGGCCACCGGCGACCCGACGCAGGCGCCCGGCCTCGCCCGCCAGCTCGGCGCGCGCCTCGGGCTGGTCATCAGCGACATGGTCATGCCCAGGCTCAACGGCCGCGAGCTGGCCGCCCAGCTCACGCGCGAGCACCCGCACCTGCCGGTGCTGTTCGTGTCGGGCTACTCCGATGCGGTCCTGTCCGCCGAGGGCGTGCTCGAACCCGGCGTGCACCTGCTCCGCAAGCCGTTCACGGTCGACGATCTGCTCGGCCGGGTCGAGGCCCTGCTCGCGACCGCGGTCCCGGCGTAGCGCCGCGCGACGACGCGTTCAGCCCGGGCCGCATGGTCGTCACGTTTCCAGGTGACACCACTGCGCGCCGCCCGCGAGAAGCCCGTGTCGTCGAGGTCACGCACGAGCCCAGACGAACGGCGGGTTCAGGTGGAGTAGCTGCCGTTGATCTCGACGTACTCCTTGGACAGATCGCATCCCCACACCGTGGCCGTGGCATTGCCCGCCCGCAGGTCGACCGAGATCTGGACCTCTTGCTGGGCCATCGTCTCGCGCAGGCGGGCCAGCTCGGACGGGTCGAGCCGGCGGGGATAGACCTCGAGCTCGCCGAAGCGGATCACGACCCGGTCGACGTCGATGTCGCGCTGATCCTCGCACTTGCCGATCGCCATCGCGACGCGCCCCCAGTTGGGATCGGCGCCGTGGACCGCGGTCTTGACCAGCGGCGAGTTCACGATCGACTTGGCGACCCGCTTCGACTGGACCTCGTCGCGCCCACCCTCGACCGTCACCTTGATCACCTTGGTCGCGCCCTCGCCATCGCTCACGACCGCGTAGGCGAGCTCGCTGGCGACCTCGAACAGCGCCCGCTCGAAGTCGGCCAGCGGCACGGTGCCGGCCAGGCCATTGGCCAGGATCACCGCCGAGTCGCTGGTCGAGGTGTCGCTGTCGACGCTGATGCTGTTGAAGGTCCGGTCCATCACCCGCTTGAACATCGGGCGCAGCGCCGCGACGTCGACCGCCGCGTCGGTGAAGTAGTAGGTGAGCACGGTCGCCATGTTGGGCTCGCACATGCCCACGCCCTTGGCGACCCCGACCAGCGCGGCGCCGCCGACCGAGCGCGACGCGAGCTTGGGGCGGGTGTCGGTCGTCATCATCGCGCGCGCGGCCAGATCGAAGTCGGCCGGCGCCATCCGGGCGCCGAGCCCGGCCACGCCGGCGCGGATCTTCTCCATCGGATAGGGCCGCCCGATCACGCCGGTCGACGCGATGAGCACGTCACCCGGATCGATGCCGAGCTCGTGCGCGATCAGCCGGACCACCTCGCGCGCGTCGGCGCGGCCCTGATCGCCGTTCGCGACGTTGGCGTTCTTGGAGATCGTGACCACCGCGCGGGCGCGGCCGTCCCGCACGTGCTCGCGCGAGACCGTCACCGACGGACCGACGAACAGGTTCTGGGTGAACACGCCGGTCGCGGCGCACGGCACCTCGGCGAGCACGCACATGAAGTCGAGCGATCCGTCGCGGATCCCGAGGTTCGCGGTGTTCGATCGGAATCCTCGCGGCATCGATGTCATGGCGCTACTCCTGGCCGGTCCGGCTGGCGGCTGATTCGAGGTGACCCGTGCGATCCTAGCCGCGAACCGCGGTCAAGTCGCAGCCGGCGTGCGGCCGTCGCGATCGGCGCGCCCC
>JBKJLC010000007.1:0-41802 GCA_046597055.1 Kofleriaceae bacterium
TCACTTCTTTCGCTTTGGTTCGAACGCGCTTTCGCTTCGACCCGTGGCGACGCCGGGACCTCGGCTTCGCCGACGGCGAGGCCGGCCGCGCGTGCCCCAGCGTCGCCACGGGTCGAAGCGAAAGCGCGTTCGAACCAAAGCGAAAGAAGTGATCAATCCTGAGTTCTGCCCTTCGACACGGCGCCTGCGGCGCCGGCTCAGGGCCACCGGGAAAGGTGAGCGCTTCCGATCACATGAAGACTTGTGATCAATCCCGAGGTCTGCCCTTCGACACGGCGCGCGCGCCGGCTCAGGGCCACCGGGAGGGGGACCGCGTTCGACCCCAGGTGAACGGGCGGCTACTCGCGGTGGTAGGGCTCGCCGCGGGCGATCTTGTAGGCGCGGTAGAGCTGCTCGAGGACGAGCACGCGCACGAGGCGGTGGGCGATGGTGAAGCGGCCGAACGAGAGGAGGCGGCGGGCGCGGGCGCGCGCGGGGTCGCCCAGGCCGTCGGCGCCGCCGATGACGAACCAGAGTGGGGCGCCAGCGCCGTGCATCTCGTCGGCGGCGATCACGTCGCGCGCCAGCTCGGCGCTCGACAGGGTCTCACCGCGCTCGTCGAAGGCGTAGACGCGCGCCGCAGGTGGGATCGCGGCGAGCAGCGCGTCGGTGGTCTTGTACTCGACGACGTCGAGCGTGCAGTAGGGGCGGAGGCGCTTGCGATACTCGTCCTCGGCGGCCCGGAGGTAGTCCTCCTTGAGCCGGCCGACCACCGCCACCGTCAGCTTCACGAATAGGCTTCGTCAGCCGCGATCCGCGCGTCGGCCGGGACCTCGATCTCGACCCGGGGCGCGTCGACCCACAGCCCCTCGAGATCGTAGTGCTCGCGCGAGGGGTGGTGAAAGACGTGGACCAGGAAGTCGCCGAAGTCGAGCAGGGCCCAGTGGCCGCCGCGCTTGCCCTCGGTGCTGATCGGGCGGATGCCCTCCGCCTTCATCCCCACCACGATCGCCTCGCTGATCGCGTCGACCTGACGGTCGGAGCGACCGCTGACCACCAGCTGGTAGTTGCAGTACGAGCACAGGCCCCGCACGTCGAGCAGCAGCGGCTCGAGGCCCTTCTTGTCGAGCGCGAACTGCAAGGCGCGCATCGCGCCCTCGAGGCCGGCGTCGTCGGTCCGCGGGGTGGTCGGCGGCTCCTCGCCGTCGCCCCGGGCCCGCTCCGGTCGCGGATCGCGGTCGGGATCGTCCGCCCGCCGACGTCCTACCTGCTCGCCGCCATCCTTGGCTTCCTTACCGCTCTTGTCGATCATGCCCGGCCGTCGTCTTTCTCGGTTACGTACGAATCTGTCCGGTTCCCCGGACAACGAACTTGGTGGTGGTGAGGCCCTCGGCGCCCATCGGGCCGTAGGCGTGCAGCCGCGTGGTCGAGACGCCGATCTCGGCGCCCAGCCCGAGCTCGCCGCCGTCGGCGAAGCGGGTCGAGGCGTTGTGCATCACGGTCGACGAGCCGATCTCGCGCAGGAACCGCTCGGCCGCGGTGTCGTCGGTGGTGACGATGCTCTCGGTGTGGTCGGAGCCCCAGCGCTCGATGTGGGCGATCGCGGCGTCGAGGTCGTCGACCACGCGGATCGCGACGATCAGCTCGAGGTACTCGGCGGCCCAGTCGTCGTCGGTCGCCGGCACCACCCCGGCGCCACCGAGCCGCTGGACCTCGGCGTCGCCGCGCAGCTCGACCCCGAGCTCGCGGAAGCGCGTGCACAGGCGCGGGACGAACGCCGCAGCGGCGGCGCGGTCGACCAGGATGGTCTCGACCGCGTTGCACACGCCCGGGCGCTGGACCTTGCCGTTCTCGGCGAGCGCGAGCGCGATGTCGAGGTCGGCGGCGGCGTGGACGTAGAGGTGGCAGACGCCCTTGTAGTGCTTGATGACCGGCACCCGCGCGTGCTCGGCGACGAAGCGGATCAGCGCCTCGCCGCCGCGCGGGATGCACAGGTCGACCAGGCCGTCGAGGGTGACCAGCGTGCGGATCGCGTCGCGGTCGGTCGACGGCACCACCGTGACCACGGCCGGCGGCAGGCCCGCCGCGGCCAGCCCGGCGCCGACCGCCGCGCCCAGCGCCTGGTTGGAGGCGAACGCCTCGGAGCCACCGCGCAAGATGCAGGCGTTACCGGACTTGACGCACAGCGCGGCGGCGTCGACGGTCACGTTGGGCCGCGACTCGTAGATCATCGCGATCACGCCCAGCGGGATCCGCATGCGCGCGATACGGAGGCCGTTGGCCAGGGTCTCGGCGCGCTCGAGACGGCCGACCAGCTCGGGCTGGGCCGCGATCTCCTCGACCGCTCGGCCGATCGCGGCCAGGCGCTGGGCGTCCAGGCGCAGCCGGTCGATCATGGCGGGGGCCAGCCCGCTGGCCTCGGCGCGGCCGATATCCTGGCCGTTGGCGTCGAGGATCGCGGGCGCGCGGGTGCGCAGCTGCGCCGCGATCGCGTCGAGCGCGCGGCGGCGGGTCTCGGCCGGCGCACGCGCCACCACCCGCGACGCCGCCCGGGCCGCGACCGCGAGCTCGCGGATCTCAGCGGCGGACATGATCACGGGGCGAGTTCCCTGCGCGCGCGAGCGGCGGAACCCGAGGTAGGGCGGATGCGAGAATCACAATAAGACCAGGTCGTCGCGATGGATGGCTTCGTCGAGGGATCGGTACCCGAGCGTGGCCTCGATATCTGACGAATGCAAGCCCCTGATCTTGCGGAGGGACCCGGCGTCGTATGCGGTCAGGCCCCGCGCCAGCTCGATGCCATCGGCGGTGACGATGCTCACCAGCTCGCCCGCGTCGAACTCGCCTTCAATGGCCGTGATTCCGCGGGGCAAGAGGCTCTTGCCCTGCTCGACCATGGCCCGCCGGGCGCCGGCATCGACCACCACGCGCCCGAGCGGTCGGGCCCCGTACGCGATCCAGTGCTTGCGACGACTGACGAGGTCGGGGCCGGGCAGGAACACGGTGCCGACGTCGGCGCCGCCGAGGACGTCGATCAGCACCCGCGGGTTGCGGCCGGGACCGACCACCGCCGGGATGCCCAGGCGGGTGACCATCTTGGCCGACTGCACCTTCGACGCCATGCCGCCCGATCCGACCCCATCGCCACGGCTGGCGCCCGCGACCGGCGCCGCCTCGCGGTCGACGTCGCGCACGACCGGGATGCGGATGCCGGCCTCGTCCCAGACCCCGTCGACGTCGGTCAGGATGATGAGCGCGTCGGCCGACACCAGGCTCGACACCAGCGCGGCCAGCTGGTCGTTGTCGCCGAACTTGATCTCCTCGACCGCGACCGTGTCGTTCTCGTTGATGATCGGCACCACGCCGTGGTCGAGCAGCGCGCGCAGCGTGAGCCGCGCCGACAGGAACCGGCCGCGATCGCCGAGGTCGTCGTGGGTCAGCAGCACCTGACCGATCAGCAGGTCGTGGGGCGCGAACGCGTGCTGCCAGTGCTGCATGAGGCGGCTCTGGCCGACCGCCGCGGCGGCCTGGAGGCCGGGCAGGTCGTGGGGACGGGCGGCCAGCCGCAGCGCCTTCACCCCCATCGCGATCGCGCCCGACGACACGACCACGACCTCGACCCCGCGCTGACGCAGGACCGCGACCTGGTCGGCGATCGCCGCCGGCTGACCGGCCGGGCTCTCGGCCAGCAGCCGGCTGCCGATCTTGACGACCACCCGGCGCGCGCTGACCAGCAGCGCGCGATCGGCGAGGCCGGGCCCGGTCACTTCGGCTCCGCGGGCTTGTCCGCGGTCACGGCGCGCCAGCGCCCGTCGAACTTCTCGATCGCGTCGTCGAGGTACGGGTTGACCTCGGCGGTGAGCTGCAGCTCGACCGCGGCGATCGTCCGCGCGAAGAAGCCATCGGTATCGGCCAGCTCGGCCTCGACGATCGCGTCGATCTCGTCGACCGCCTCGGCCTCCTGGACCTCGGCTTCGCGGCCGCGGTCGAGCAGGCGGCGCAGCCGGCCGCCCGAGGCGCGGTCGGCGAGCGCGAGCGGGGCCCGCGCGATCGTGCGGGCGGCGGTGAGCGCGCCGCGGCGGAACGGCTCGAACGACAGGCCGCCCGGGGTCTCGTCCAGCGCGCGGTCGATCGCCTCGCGCAGCTGCAGCGCGCGGGCGCCGTCGAGGCCGAGGCCGGTGTGGTTGCGCGCGCAGTAGTGATCGAAGATCGTGAGCGCCGCGAAGCTGCGCGCGGCGGCCTGGGCGCGACGGACCACGGTCAGCGCCAGCATCAAGCGGCGGACGCTCTGGGTCGCCACCCGGGTCGCCAGCGCGCCCATCGTGATGTCGGCCCACTTGGCCGGCTGCGACTTGCCGTGGACGAGGTTGCGCACCGCGGTCTGGTCGAGGTCGATCTGGTAGTCGGCGGCGATCCGCCGGTACGCGCCGCCGAGCACCGCCTCGAGCAGGTAGTTGTCGAGGAATGGCACCGGCACCAGGCCGACCGCCGAGGTCGCGATCGCGCGGGCCAGCGCCAGCCGCCGGTGCGGATTGAGGTAGTCGCGGCGGACGGTGATCGCGGTCATGGCTTGCTCGGGGCGTCGGCCGGGGCCGGCGCGGTCGGGGCCGGGGCCGGCGCGGTCGGGGCCGCCGGCACGGTGATCGGTTGGCCCTTGCCGACCGGCGGGGCGATGCCCTGCAGGAGGAAGTTGCGCTCGTCGACCTCGCGGCGGCGCTCGGGCGTCGCCACCACGACGTCGTCGGCGGGCGCCGCGATCGCCGGCGCCGGGGTCAGCGTGACCACCTGCGTGACCGACAGCCGCATGGTCAGGCGCTTGCCCTCGCGCACGAACGCGATCGCGGCGTCGAGCCGGCCGCGCAGCGGCGTGGCGGTCTGCTCGTCGAGCACGACCTCGCCGGTGAGCTCCTCGACGATCGCGCCGTCGCGCCAGTCGCGCTGCGCCAGCGCCTGCTTCGGCGCCGGGCGCGCCGAGGGCGCGCGCTTGAGCTCGAGCCGGCGACCGCCGCGCCCGGCCTCGGTGGCGGCGCCTTTGTCGCTGATCTCGGCGCCGTGGGCGACCAGCTCGAAGTCGGCGGCGAGCACGGAGACCAGCTGGTCGCGGGTGGTGGCCGGCTCCTCGAGCGTCTCGGGCGCGCGCTGGTGCCAGCGCGCATAGCGCGGGCGCAGGTACAGCGTGGTCGTCGGCGCCAGGTAGATGACCTCGCGGCCGTAGTCGGCGGTGTTGGCGTAGGTTGCGTGGTAGCTGCCATCGGCGGCGCTCACCAGGGTCGTGGTCTCGCCGAGCGTCTCCAGCACGGTGGTGCCCTCGCGGACCTCGAGCTTGTGCTCGATGGTGACCGTGTGCTCGCCGAGCGCGGTGGCCACCGTGGACCACGGCTGGGCCAGGGCGCGCGCCAGCTCGGCGCTGTCACGGCTGGCCGGTCCGATGTCGATCTTCGCGACCTTGGCGGCCGGGGTGGTGACCAGCCCGGCGAGGTCCTCGTCGCGGGTGCCGCCCCCGCCCCGACAGCCCGCGACCACGGCGGTGCCTGCGATCGCCATCGCGATCGCGCGCACGTACCGGTCGGGCCGAGACGACATCTGACCGTTGATAGCGTCCGGGGGGCCGGGGGTCAACCACGGCCACGCCGTGCTAGCGTCACCACGATGCCCGCCGCCGAGCTCGAGCCCCTGGCCCAGAGCCCGGCTGCCCTGGTAGTTGCGTTCGTCCTGGGCCTCCTGTGGGGCAGCTTCGCGAACGTCTGCATCTACCGCTGGCCGCCGACCCGCGAGCACCCGCGCGGTCGCTCGGTGGTCAAGCCCGGCTCGCACTGCGGGGCCTGCGGCAAGCCGGTGCGCTGGTACGACAACGTCCCGATCTTCGCCTGGCTCTGGCTGCGCGGAAAGTGTCGCGACTGCGGGACCGAGTTCTCGGCTCGCTACATCCTGGTCGAGCTGCTCACCGGCATCCTGTTCGCCGCGGCCTGGTGGTTCGCGGTCGACGCCCGGGCCTCGCTCGAGCCGCTCGACGTCCGCGTCATGCGGTTCGCGATCGGCGCCGCGTTCTCGTTCGTGATGGTCGTGATCCTGTTCATCGACCTCGACCACAAGCTGATCCTCGACCGGGTCACCTTGCCGTCGCTGGTCGGGTTCTACCTCCTCGGCATCGTGCTGCCGGAGCGCGGCTGGCAAGACGGGCTGATCGGCGCGGCGGTCGGGCTGGCACTGGTGCGCGTGATCGCCGACGGGTTCTACCTGCTGCGCGGGCGGGAGGGCATGGGCTACGGCGACGGCAAGCTGCTCGCCGTGGTCGGCGCGCTGATGGGCTGGAAGGGACCGGTGGTGGGCCTGTTCCTGGGCGCCACCCTGGGCACGCTGGTGATGGTGCCGAGCTCGATCGTGCGGGCTCGCAAGACCCGGCCTGGCCAGGCCGCCGCCGCGGATCCCGATCCCGATCCCGAGCCCGAGCCCGAGGGCGACGAGGACCTCGAGGTGGTGTCGTGGCAGGACCGGCAGGGGGCCGCGCTCGCGCTCGGCTTTCTGATGGTCGGGGGGCTGGTCGCCGCGATGGTGCCGGCGGCGCGGGTCGTGGTGGCGGTGGTCGTGATCGTCGCCGCGGTGGCTGATGACCTCGTCGGCATCACCGCCCCGCGCGACGACGGCGGGCCGACCGAGACCGACGACGGCGTGCCGCTGCCGGTCGACGCGGCCGAGATCCCGTTCGGCCCGTTCCTGGCGATGGCCGCGCTGTTCTGGTGGTTCGCCGAGCCCTACGTGATGGTCCGGTTCAGCGGGGGCTGACCGTCGCGGTCATCGGCGGTGCGACCGCCCCGGGCGGCGGGGCCCGGCCGATCGGCGGGCCCACGCACGAGGCGATGTCGAAGATCATGAAGGCCAGGACCTTCTCCTGATTGGTCAGCCCCGACGTGGTGCAGCCGGCCGGGAAGCGCAGGTTCGTGTTGGAGTCGTCGCCGGTCGACACGTGGATGTCGGAGAACACGACCTTGCCGCAGCGCGAGACCGGGTCGACCGTCAGGGGCGTGGTGAACTGGAAGTACTGCACCGACGACCGGTTGTTGGCGGTCTGGTCCTTGTAGATCCACTTCTCGGCCAGGCGCTCGTCGACCGCCTCGACGGTGTGCTGGGTGTCGGTCAACGCGATGCGGCCGCGCATGGTCGAGGCCATCACGTTGACCAGCCAGTCGGCCAGGTCGGCGCCCTTGGCAAACCCGGTGTTGACGTCGACGGTGACGTTGCCGAGGTCGCTCAGGTGATTGGGCGTGAGCACGGTCGGCCACAGGGTGGCCACGGGCGCCTCCTCGATCCAGACGTTGTGCCAGTGCGACATGAACACCCGACCGCCGACGTCGGTGTAGTCGGACATGGCCTGGCGCGCGGGGACCGGCTTGGTGTCCCGGTTCGGGCCGGCCTCGCACGACAGGAAGCTGACGTCGTACGGCGTCAGGTGCGCGGTCGTATCCCACAGGGTCTGCGCGTCGGCGAAGGCGGCGCCTCCGTTCAGGGTCGGCGCGAACCGCGGCGTGCCGCCGGTGCCGGCGTACAGATGCACGCGGCCGGGCCCGCCGGCCGAGGTGAACTCGCTGTCGTCGAGGCCGATCTTGCGCAGCAGGCACTCGAGCGCATCGGCGCCGCCGGTGGTGAGCGCCATCTGCGGGATGTCACCCTCGCTGCGATTCTTCGGCAGGCGGGTCTGCTCGCTGGTGAGCGGCGTCTCGACGCACGACGGCACCGCCGGCACGACGATCTGGCGGCGCCACTTGCCGACCTGGATCACCAGCGGCACGTCGCTGGTCGCCGGCACGTTCTCCAGCCGGAACTCGCCACGGGTGTCGGTGGTCGTGATCGCGATCGGATTGCCCGAGGGCGCCTGCCCGCAGCGATCGCAGGTGGCGCCCGCCGGCAGCGGCGCGACCGGATCACGCGGCACGTAGACGGTGACGTTGTAGAGAGGGAGGTTGCCGTTGGGGGCGAAGACCTTCCCGGTCAGCGTGGTCGAGACGCCGCCGGTGCAGCTCACGACCGCGCACTCGAGCCCCACACAGGCGTCGACCGCGGTCCCGCTGCCGCCATCGCCGTCGCCGCCGCCACCCCCGCTGTCATCGCCACAGCCTGCGACCACCACACTGACCAGCACCGCAGCGCACAGCCTGGAGGCGCGCATATTGAGGCTCCTTGGTTGGGAACCTCGATGCTATCAGGCTTGCTGCGAAAGCACGCGGATCATCGCCGCGCTCACCGCCCGCGCGTGATCGATCGCGTCGGGTGGCAGCGTCACACCACCGACGGCTGCGTGGCCGCCACCACCATGCGCTTCACACAAGGCGCCCAGGTCGTGTCGCCGCTCACCACCGCCCCACGGGTTGTGCCCGACGCCGATCTTCATGGCAGTCGGCGAACGCGCGAGCGTGACCGTGTACGTGCAGTCCGGAAACAGCTCGTAGCCGGAGAACCCGGGGGGCGGCAGGTCGGTCGCGAGCAGGTCGAACACGACGACGTCCCCGAGCGAGCGGGCCAGCGCGCGCCAACCCGCGCGGTGCGCCTCGCGGTGGGCGAGCGCACCGGTCAGCACCGGCCGGATCCACGGCGCCTCGGCCAGCTCGGCCAGCGGCGTGGTGGTGAGCGCCTCGATGTAGCGCGCGGTCGCCGCTGGGTCACGGTTCTCGCTCAGCCACAGCGCCAGGCGCTGGGCCGGGGCGTCGATCCGACACGCCTCGGTCGCGCTCGGGTACGCGGCGGCGTCGATGATGTCCGCCCACCGGACGAGCTCGCTCAGGTGCGCCGGCGGCGTCCAGCCGAACCGCGCGGTGAGTGACCGCGCGATCAGGCCGCAACACGACGGTGCGCTCGGGTCGAACACCATCTGGTCGCCGACCCGGGCGTCGAAGTCGGCGCGCAGGCTGGGCGGCTGGAACGCGGTCGGATGATGATCGAACCACCACCGCAGCGCCGGATGGGCGACGTAGCGGAAGTCGACGCAGGCGTTGTCGTCACCGTCGATCGCGACGTCCGAGAACGGATCTCCCAGCCGGTGCTGCATGCCGACCGGCGCCAGGCGCACGTCCGCGGTGCGGGCCCGGTAGAACGCACCGAACAGCGCCGCCGACGCGGTGCCGTCGAAGCACGCGTCGTGGAAGAAGATCTTGAGGACGGTCAATCGATGAGCGCCTGGCCGGCCGGTCGGTCGAGCCCGGCCGTCTCGCTGTTGTAATGCCGACCGACCGGACCGCCCGGGCAGCCCCACGCGACGCTGTAGCTGTGGACGATCGGCGTGGACTCGCGGTCGTTCGAGATCATCCTGATGATGAGGAGCAGGTAGCGGCTCTGCGGCACCGGGCCCGGGGCGATCGTCAGGTTGGCCGGCGACATCAGCCAGGGCCCGTAGAGCTGGGCCTGGTTCAAGGTCCCCAGGTCGTTGCCGGCACGGACGTAGATCTCGACCTCGGTACCCGGCGGCTCGGTCGACGCCCAGTTGACCCCGGTCCAGGTCGCCAGATCGTTGCTGCCCGGGCAGCCCTGGATCGGCACCACGTACTCGCCGCTGGGACGGGTGACCGTGCGCAGGCCGAGGCCGGTGAAGTCGGAGTAGGTGTACGGGTTGGGGCCGGTCGGGAAGGTGTCGACCATGTTGCCGGTGGTCGCGTGGGGCGCCGGGTTGCCCGAGACCGGGTCGATGTGGAGGCGGCTGGTGGTGCCGGGCGAGGCCTGGTTGACCGCCCACACGTCGCCGTCGAAGTCGACGCCGACCCCGATCGCGGTGTTACCGCCGAGGTCGTAGACGCCGGTCGAGGTCGCCGAGGTGGCGTTGATGCGCGCGATCCGCGAGTTGGCGCCGCCGTGCATCGCGGCCCACACGTTGCCGCGGGTGTCGATGCCGACGCCGCGGGTGATCCAGCCCGACGAGTTCGGGATGTTCACCGTGGTCCAGGTCCCGTTGGCGCCGGCGGCCGGATCGTAGCGATCGACGCGGGGACCGGTGTACGAGCCGACCCAGACGCGATCCATCAGGTCGACCGCGATGCCGTAGGCGCCGCCGGGCGAGGTCGCCGCGACCCGGGTCACCGGCGCCGGGTTGCTGCCGGTGTCGATGCGCAGCAGCGACTGCGGGCCGCAGCAGCCGCCGATCGACCACAGCCGACCCTGGCTGTCGATCGCCGCGCCGTAGGGCTGGATGGCAGACGAGCTCGCGGTCGCGGCCTGCAGCGTGCCGGTCGCCGGCACCCGCTGCATCAGCGAGCCGTCGACGCCGCTGATCTGATAGAAGGCCTGCTCGGTGTACATGCCGACCCAGACGTTGCCCGGGTTGCGCTGACCCTCGACGGTGACGCCGGCGTCGATCGCGAGCGCGCGCGCCTGGAACGTGTTCTGGGTGCCGACCGCGACCGTCATCGCGATGCACTCGTCGGCCTCGCCGAAGAACTCGGCCGGGTTGGTGATCGTGATGCGGCCGTCGTTGTCGACGTCGCGCGAGGTGTCGATCGTCAGGTTGCCGTTGCGATCGGTGCAGTCGTCGACGTCGTTCAGGATCTTGGTGATCGTGGGCTGGGTGCCGGGCGCCCGGTTGGCGACCCAGACGTCGCCGTAGAAGTCGACCGCGGTCCGCGACGGCCGGTGCAGCTGGGCGGTCGGGCTCCACGCCGCGAACGGGCGACCGGCGGCGTGGTCGACGACGCGGGCGTGGGTGACCGACGCGTAGCGCGCGATCTCGCGGCCGGTGCGGGTGTCGATCTTGGTGACGGTGCCCTCCGGGTCGTTGGCGATCCAGAGGTAGTGGTTCTCGATCGTCGAGCTGTCGAGGACCAGGTCGCCGTTGGGATCGGTGCTGACGCCGTCGCACTCGATCGCCGGGTTCTGCTCCATGCACGGGAACGGCTCGGCGTCGACGCCGGTGTCGTCGCAGCCGGGCAGGCAGTTGCCGCAGGTCGACATGACGCCTTCGTCGGTGGTGCCGTCGCAGTCGTCGTCGCTGTCGTTGCAGACCTCGTCCTGCGGGGTGACCTGGCCGACGCACGCGTCCCACAGGTTCGCCGCCGAGTTGCAGCTGCGCAGCCCGCGCTGACAGGGCGCGGTGCCCGACAGCCCGGCCGGGCCCTCGAAGCACGAGATCGGCGCGACGTCGATCGCGGGGTCACACGGACAGCCCGCGTAGATGCCGGCGGCGCAGCAGTCGTCGTGAAGGCCAGGGTTGTTGTCGTCGCAGTCGGCGCCGGCCGGGCACCCGGGACCGTAGTGATCGCCATCGACGTCAGTGCCGTTGGTGCACGCCGGTGCGCCGGAGCTGCCGTTGCACGAACAGCCGGGCGCGAGTGCAAGGCCGATACTCAGCGCCACCAGGGCGATCACGTGGAGATGCCGCATGGAAAGTTCCCTCCGCCGCGGGATCACCGCAGCGTCGGCATTCTATCGGGCTGGCGTGGAACATCGCCAGCATGGAAGTTGGCGTCGTCGACGGTGAGGTGGTCAGGCCACGCCGTTCGACCTACCTGCCGACCAGAAGCGTACGGACCGGGTTCCATCCGCCGCGACGCCCGCGGTCGCCCGCGCCGACGACGTCAGCTACGCCCTCGTGGTCGGGTCCAACCCCGGCGGGCCCGGCCAGGACACCCTGTCCTGGGCCGAGGACGACGCGGTCGAGGTCGCGACCGTGCTGCGCGAGCTCGGCGGCTACCCGCGGGCCAACGTCCGGGTCCTGACCCGGCCCAGCCCCGTTCAGCTGATGGCGGCCGTGACCACGCTCGAGCGCGACCTCGCCGCCCAGGTCGCGGCCGGCCACCGGGTGAAGCTGTTCTTCTACTACTCCGGGCACGCCCGGGCCTCGGCCCTGTCGCTCGGGCTGCCGAGCTGCCGCTGACCAAGCTGCGCGCCCGGCTGTTCGCGGTGCCCGCGACGCTGACGGTGCTCGTGCTCGACGCCTGCCAGCGCGGGGCCTTCTCGCGGGTGAAGGGGGGCGAGCCGGCCGCCGACTTCTCGTTCAACGCGCGCGCGCGGCTCGATGCCAGCGGGGTGGCGGTGCTGGCCTCGTCGACCGGCAGCGAGCTGTCGCAGGAGTCGGACGTCCTGCGGTCATCGTCCGGTCTCCGGACAGTCAGACCCCGGCCGGGCCGGTCGCGCGCTGGAAGGGCGGGGCGCTGGTGCTGACGCTGGTCCGCGAGCGCGACGGCGCGATCGGGTTCGTGCCGGCGACCTCGGCGGAGGTGCGACCCGATGATCGCTGGAAGGTCCAGGTGACCTGTCCGCCCGCGCAGATGGCGTGGATCGACGTCGCGGTCTACCAGGCCGGGCAACCGCCGGGCTTCCCGCTGCCGGCCCAGCCGGTCGCCTGTGGCAACGACGTCGTGCTGCCCGGGGCGTTCCGCATCACCGACGGCGCGGCGACCGTGTGCGTCGCGGTCGGCGACACTGCGCCGGACCGCGCGCAGCTCGCGACCGGGCCGACCCGGGCGATGGCGTGCGTGGCGCTGCCCGCGCCAGCGCGGCGCTGACCGAGGTCACCAGCGCGGGAAGGCCGGCACCGGCGAGTCGACCGGTGCCCCGCGCACCGGCCTCGATCAGCGTGCGCCGGTCACGCCGCGCCGCCATGTCTCGACCGCGGCTCGATCGTGAGCGAACCGTGGACCTGTCCACTCGGCGGCCGCCTGATCGGCGAGCGCGAGCGCCGGGACGCGGTTGCCGTGGGCCCAGTGCGCGCGCGCCAGGGCGAAGCGAACCTCGGCGAGCTCGCCCGGGCCGGGCTCGTTATCGGCGACCGAGGCGACCGTGGGCTCGAGGAGCGCGACCGCCTCCGCGGTGCGGCCGAGCGCCACCAGCGCGTCGCCCCGGCAGTGCCACACCGCGTTGCGGCCGGAGGCGCCGAGCCGCTCGGTCATCGGCGCCTCCGCCGCGGTGCAGTGCGCGAGCGCCTCGCGCGGCTGGCGCAGGAGGTTGAGCGTCTCGCCCAGGTAGAGCCGCGCGATCGCGGCGTCCTTGTGATCGCCGATCGCGGTGGCGCGCTCCAGCGCGCGCCGGAGGTACGGCAGCGCCTCGTCGGGGGCCCCGGCGTCGGCCAGCGCGCCCCCGGCCTGGTTCTGGCCGTTGATCCAGTTCTCCGGATCGGTGGTCTCGAGCGGCGCGAGCGCGCGGAGCATGGCCGCGGCGGCCTGGCGCGTGCCGGCGAGGTCGCGGCGTGCGGCGGCGACCCGGGCCAGCTCCTTGTAGGTGTCGGCGAGGTGCACGCTGCCGGCGCCGTGGGCCGCGATCAGGAGGTCGAGCGAGCGGCGCAGCGCGGCCTCGGCCTCCTCCAGCCGACCCTGCCCCCGGTACGCGCGGGACAGGGACGCGAGCGGGTTGGCGAGCTTCGGGTGGCGAGCGCCGAGCGCGCGCTCCCACAGCGCCAGCGCTTCGCGGCCGACCACGATCGTCTCGTCGCGGCGGTGGAGCATCGCGAGGACCCGGGCGTGCTGGTCGAGCGCGACGCCGCGCTGCCAGAACCGATCCGGTGGGACCTCGGCGACCGTGGCCCGCGCCACCCGCTCGGCTTCTTCGAGCCGGCCGGTGTTCATGTGGAACAGCACGACGTAGTTGCGGTGGTCGGCCCACTCGGCGACCGGCCGGCCGGCCCGCTCGAGCGCCATCTCGTTGGCGCGCAGGAGCTGCTCGGCCTCGGCCTTGCGGGCGGCGGTGCTGCTGACCACCATGAACAGCCCGAGCCAGGCGCGCTCCTCGCGGCGCAGATCACGGGCGACCGCGGCGAACCGCAAGGCCTCGCCCATCGCGGCCTCGGCGTCGGCCGCCTTGCCGGCCCGGTAGGCGAACCAGCCGCGGACGAACGCCAGCTCGCTCTGCAGCGGCGGATGGCGCAGGTCGCCCGCCTGCGCGACCACCGCGGCGAGCTGGGTCTGCGCGACCGCCGCGCGACCGAGCCGATACTGCGTCATCACCTCGGTCAGCGCCCGTTGGGTCTGCTCGACGTGGGCGCGGTCCTCGGGATCCGCCGGCATCGGCGCCGACAGCTGCACCTGCTCCGCGTGCGCGCAGTCGTCGACGCGAGCCAGTCGATAGGCGACCGACGCCGCCTGATCGACGGTGGTGGGCTCGAGCGGCGAGGCCAGCGCGCCGGCCAGCGCCGCCAGCTCGTCGCGCCGGCGATCGAGACACTGCACCCGCAGGTCCAGCAGCGCCTCCGACTGGGTCCGGGCCACGTGGGTGTCGCGGCAGGCCTGGACCCGCGCGGCCGACCACAGGTCGGCATACCGGTCGAGCAGCGCGCCGACCTGCGGGCCGGTCTCGCTCGCGTGGGCCCGGTCGCTGGCGGCGAACGCGCGCGCGACGTCGGCGCGCTTCGTGGCATCCCAGGCGCCCCCGAGCTGCGACGCGCTGGCCGCACACGCGGCCTCGGCGACCTGGCGTGGATCGGGACCCCGACTACCGACCCAGAAGGCGGTGCCCGCGGCGACGATCGTCACCGCACCGACCGCGGCGATCAGGCGCCGGCGGTGCCGACGGCGGTGTCCGCGTTCGATCGCGCTCAGCAGCGCCAGCATCGACGGATGACGGTCGGCCGGTTCCGCCGTGAGCCCGCGATCGACGATCGATCGGAGCCACGGCGGGATCTTCCCGGTCACGGCACCGGGCTCGTGGCCGACCAGCGCCTCGTGGAGTGACAGACAGAATGCGTACTGATCGGTCCGGTGGGTCGCGCGCAGCCCCGCGCGCTGCTCGGGCGCCATGTAGCGCGGGGTCCCCATGACGGCACCGGTCCGCGTCAGCTGGGCGGCGAGCGCGCCGCTGCCGCCAGGCGTGAGCGCCGGTCCCGCCGCGGCGCCGTGAGGATCGGAGTCGACCGTCGTGCGCGACCCGTCCGTGCTCGCCAGCGCCCGGGCCACGCCCGGCTGCGCGGCCGGGTCGGAGGGGCCCAGGTCGCGGCAGGCCAGGCCGAAGTCGCCGACCCGCACGCGGCCGGCGCGGTCGACGAACACGTTCGACGGCTTGAAGTCGCGATGGACCATGCCGCGCTCGTGCACCGCCGCCAGCCCGCGGCCGGCCTGGACGAACAGCGCGAGCACCTCTGACCAGGTGTGAGGCCGCTCGGCGAGCACGCGGTCGAGGGTGACCCCGTCCACCAGCTCCATCGCGATGAACACCTCGCCGCCCGCGGTGCCCAGCTCGTGGACCGTCACCACGTTGGGGTGCGACAGCGTGGCCAGCGCCTGCGCCTCGCGCAGCAGGCGGACCGTGTCACCCTGCTCGTCACGCAGCAGCTTCAGCGCGATCGAGCGGCCGAGCTCGGGATCGCGGGCCTCGACCACCGTGCCCATCCCGCCCTCGCCCAGCGCGCGGGTGACCACGAACCGGCCGATCCGCGCGCCCGGGGACAGGTCGATCGTCATCGCGGTCCGGATTTTACCAGCCCGGTCGCGCGGCCTCGCGCGCAGGGGGTGGCAGGTCCGGGCAACCGGCAGGGCGCAGCGGTCAGGGAACGCCGACTGCGGCGCGCCAGCGGTCGGCGCTCGCGGCCGGACCGACGGCGACGCAGGTCCAGGGGCCCTGGTGCCACGCCTCGACCGCGTCGGTGCCGTCGACGCGATGTACCCGCCGGCGCAGCAGATCGCGCGAGCGCTGGACCAGATAGGTCACCTCGTCGGTGCCGACCCGGTAGCGGACCAGCGCGCCGCGCCGGTTCAGGATGGTGAGGGTACGCGCGCCGAGCGGGGTGGCGACCGCGTCGTTGTCGGGCAGGGGCGGGCTCTGACCGACCGCCCCGATCGCCCACATGCGCAGCGCGGTCGGGTCGGGCGTGGCGATCTCCCAGTCGCCCGGGCGCCGGTGGGCCTCGACGGTGTCGGTGAGGATCTGGTTGTGGCGGGCCGGGAACACCTTGAAGATCGCGATCACGGTGCCGGCCAGCACCGCCAGCGTGAACACCAGCGACACCGCCGCGCGCCGCTTCTCGGGGCGCGACGAGGTGACCCGGATCGGCGGCTGCTCCTCGTGGTCGGGCGCGTCGGTGTCGACCAGCTTCATGACGGTACCGTCGGCGTGCGGCCGAACCGGTTGGTGAAGTCGCGGACCAGCTTGTCGGCGATCGCGTCGGGGGTGGCGGCGTCGGCGGCGGACATCTCGATCGTGTGGCGGCACAGCCAGCCCCGGCCCGCGTGCTCGCGGGCGAACCCGGCGGCGGCGGCGCGGAGGTCGGGCGCGGCCTGGTAGTGCAGCATCGCGCTCTTGCCGCGCGGGTAGTCGAGCAGCCCGTCGGCGACCCGGATCTGGAACACGCCGGGCCCGGCCGGCGCGTGCAGCGCGACCTCGGCGAGCGGGTACCACCGACCAAACTTCACGGGCTCACTGTAGCAGCAACCCGGTGATAGCCTGCTCGCCGATGGACGATCGAGTGCTCGCGTTCGGCGCCACGGCACCACCCGATCTGGTCGCGTGCGGCGACAGCGCGGCGATCGCGGCGGGCTGGCCGACCGCCAGCCTCGACCTCATCTACCTCGATCCGCCGTTCGGGACCGGCCGGGTCCAGCGCGGACGCCGGGGCGCGTACGTCGATGGCGGCGACGATCCCGAGGCCCACGTGGCGTGGCTCGCGCCGTGGTTGGAGGCGAGCCGCGCGGCGCTCACCGAGGCCGGCTCGCTGTTCGTCCACCTCGACTGGCGCGCGGTCCACTACGTGAAGGTGGTACTCGACCGGCTGTTCGGACGCGCCTGCTTCGCCGGCGAGATCGTCTGGTGCTACGCGGTCGGCGGCAAGAGCCCGCGCGGCTTCGGACGCAAGCACGACACCATCCTCTGGTACGGCCGCGGCGCCGACTGGGCCTTCTACCCCGAGCAGGTGAAGGTCGCGCGCCGCGGCGGCTCGCACATGAAGGTGGTCATCGACGCCGAGGGCCGGCGGGTGCAGGAGAAGACCCACCGCAAAACCGGCAAGGTCTACCGGTACCCGGTCGACGACGGCAAGGTGCCCGAGGACTGGTGGACCGACATCGAGACGTTGAACCACTCCGCCGGCGAGCGGGTCGGATGGCCGTCGCAGAAGCCGGAGCGGCTGCTGGCGCGGATCGTCCAGGCGGTGACCCGGCCCGGCGATGCCGTCGCGGACTGGTTCGTCGGCTCGGGCACCACCGCGGTGGTCGCACAGCGCCTGGGTCGCCGGTTCGTGGTCGCCGACGCGTCGCCCGATGCGATCGAGATCACCGCGAGCCGGCTCGAGCGTCAGGGCACCGCGCTGGCGGCGGCCGGTCAGGCCCCCCCGCCGGTCGTCATCCGCGGAACCGCGGCCGTCGCGCAGCAGGCGTGACGGCGCGCCTCGCTACAGCTGGACGCCGTCGAGCTCCTCGGGCACCGGCTCGTCCTCGGCGCCGGCGTCGACCGGCGCGGCCGCCGGTGCGCCGGCATCTCCGCCCGGCGGCGAGCCACCGTCGCTGCCCGGGGCGGTCTCGCCCTCGGCCTCGAAGTAGTACTCGTCGCCCATCTCGTTGAGCTGCTTGGCCTCCCCGGCGGCCTGCTCGATCGACTGCTTGCTGGCCTCGCCCAGCTCCTGGCCCGCCCCGGTGGTGCCGGCGTGCTGCGGCTTGCCGTCCCACGGAAACGACTCGTAGAAGGGCACGCCGCGCTGGACGTTGACCAGGCCCTTCGAGCAGGTCGGCACGAAGATGAAGAACATCAGGGCGGCGGAGGTCAGGGCCAGGCCGGGCAAGATCGCCCGCGAGACCTGGCCGAATGGTTTCTTGAACAGGGCGGCGGCGACGAACAGGTTGGTCGCGACCGGCGGCATCAGGTAGCCGATCTCCATGTTCACGACGAACACGACGCCGAAGTGGATCGGATCGATGCCGTACTGGTTCACCGCGATCGGCGCCAGGATCGGCGCGAACACCAGCGTCGCCGACACCGAGTCCATCAGCGCCCCGACCAGGATCAGGAACACGTTGACCAGCAGCATGAAGCCGATCGGACCGATCTCGTTGGCGGTCAGGAACGAGGTCAGCTTCTCCTCGACGCCGACCAGCGGCACCAGCTTGTTGATGCCGAACGTGAACGCGATGATCAGGATCAGCATGCCCATCAGGCGGCCGGCGTTGGCGAGCGCGTCGATCACCCGGCGGAGGTCGAGCTCGCGATGGATCACGGTGGTGACCACCAGCGCGTAGACGAACGCGACCGCGCCCGCCTTGAACGGCGGGAACTCGCCGGTGTAGATGCCGACCACCACCAGGACCGGCAGGCCCATCGCCCAGATGCCCTCGCGGGCGGCGGTGGCCAGGCGCGGCGCGCTGAACTGCTCGCGCTGGCCGTGCTTGAGCCCGACCATCACCGAGTACAAGCTGAGGATGCCAGCGACGCCGACCGCGGGCAGGAACGACGCGACGAACATGTCCTGGCTCTCGACCCCGCCCGAGCTCATCGACACCGCGAGCGCGTAGATCATGAGGATCAGCGACGGCATCACCAGACAGCCGAGCGAGCCGGCGGTCATGACCAGCCCCAGCGAGAAGTTCTCGGGATAGCCGCTCTTCACCATCGCCGGGAACATGATCGAGCCGACCGCGATCAGCGTGACCGGTGACGAGCCGGTGATCGCGGCGAACACCATGCACGCGAACACCGACGTGATGCCGAGCCCGCCCGGCAGCCAGCCCAGCCCGGCCCGCGCGAAGTCGACGAGCCGGCGCGCCATGCCGCCCTCGGTCATGATCGCGCCGGACGCGATGAACAGCGGGACCGCGAGGAACTGGTCCTTGCCCATCAGGGTCTCGAACGGGTTGATGAGCTTGGCGCCGAGGTCGTCGAAGTGATGGATCTCGTTCGTGAACTCGAGGAAGGCCGCGCCGGTCGCGCCGCCGACGATCACGAACAGGGGCGCGCCGATCAGGGCGAGCGCGAGGATGATGAAGACGACGATCACGACGGCAAGGTCTCCTCGACCGGCGCGGCGCGCCCGGTCCCCTGGGTCACCGACTGGGCGAGGAAGCGGACCGCCATCGCCGCGAACGCGTACGGCGCGATCAGGAACGCCTGCCACAGCCCCAGCCACTCGGCGTCGTCGATGGTGATGCCGCGCGCGCGCTGATCGATCACCAGGCGGATCGAGAGGATCGCCGCCGCGATGCAGAACGCGGCGGTGACCCCGTGGGCGAACGCCTTGACGTAGGGCAGGAGCCGGGTCGGCCACACCTTCTCGCCCATCTCGAGCGACAGGTGGGAGCGCTGGTAGGTCGCCATCGACGCGCCGAGCAGCGCGACCCAGATCATCATCACCAGGGCCAGCTTCTGGACCATGATCGAGTGACCCTCGAACAGCCACGACACCGCGAGCACGAGGCCGATGGTCACCACCGCGACCCCCGCCGCGAGGGCCAGCCCGCGGCCCAGCGAGGGTCGGGCCTGGCCAGCATCGACCCGGCGGGTGAGCACGCCGAGCCACGACAGCCCGGCGATCACCGCGACGCTCTTCGCGGTCAGGCCGCTGCCGAACGACTCCTGGAGCATCGAGCCGAACACCACGAGCGCCATCAGCAGGAACATCCCGCCGCACAACAGGCGCTCGCCTTGATACCAGAGCTCGTCGAGGCGACGGATCGCCGGGTAGGTGGGAGTCCACGTCGCCGACGCCGCCGGCTCGGGTGCGCTCATCACGGGCATCCTACCGGAACCGGCGCGCCGGTGGCGCCGTGGTCGGCTTCAACCGGCCGCGGCGCGGCGGCTCACGGCCTGGGCCCCCGCCGTCCGGGGGCCGCTGGTCGCGCGGCTCACTTCTTGGGCTTGACCTTGCTCCGGTACTCGACGAGGCCCTTCTCGATGAGCTCGACGACCTCCTTCACCGACGCCGACCGGGCCTTGACCTTGGCGCGCACGCCGGCGGTGCGAGTCTCGAACGCGGCCCGCTCCGCCTCGGTCAGCGTGTAGACCTGGACCTTGGACTTCTGGACGATCTTGACGAGGGTCGGGTTCATCTTGCGGATCGCGGCGCGGCCCGGGCGAACCATCTTGCGGCCCTCGTCGATCACGACCTTCTGGAGGTCGGGCGGGAGCTTGTCGAACCAGGCCTGGTTGAAGACGATCACGGCCGGCTGATAGATGTGAGCCGACAGCGTCATGTGCTTGATCGAGGTGTGCCAGGCGCCAGCCACCATATAAAGGAGGGCCTGGTCGAAGCCGGAAACCGACCCGGTCTTGAGCGCGGTCGTGACCTCGGTGGTCGGGATCGCGGACGCCGAGGCGCCGAGCGCCTTCCACATCTCGATGTGGACGAAGCTCTCCTGCGACCGCATCTTCTTGTTCTTGAGGTCATCCGGAGTCTTCACCGGGAACGCGGCTCCGAAGTGGCGGAAGCCGTTTTCGCTCCAGAAGCCGAGGACCAGGCCCTTGGCGCGGAACTTCTTCTCCATCGGCGCGAGCAGGTACTTGTCGAGGACGTAGTCAGCCTCGTTGGCGTTCTTGAACAGGAACGGGATCTCGATCGCCGCGAGCTCCTCGACCAGCGAGGCGACCGCGCCGGTGGAGGCGCCGCAGCCCTGCAGCTCGCCGCGGGCGGCCATCCGGACGGTCTCGTTCTCGTCGCCCATGGTGCCGCCGAGGAACACGCGGACCTTGATCCGCCCGCCCGATGCCGCCTCCACGTTCTTCTTGTAGTCCTTGAGGAGGTCGGCCCAGGGGGTCTTGTCGGGCGCGACCGTGGCGATCTTGAGCTCGAAGGTCTCCTGGGCGGCGGCCGAACCGGGTTGACCGAGGGCAACGAGGCCGGCGGCGACGCTGGTCAGGAGCAGCGCGCGACGGGTGAAGGACGGGGGCACGGACATGAGATCTCCAGCGTGAGGGGGCGCGACCGTACCCTAGACGCGGCAGGGGGTGGCAGATTCACCCAGGCGCTGGGCGCCCCTGGACGATTTCTTGGGGGCCGGAGCGGGGCAGGCGGTCGATGCCCTTGCGGTGGCGCCGGGTTCGGATGAAAATCACAAGACGTTTCGAGGGTAAAGGCCACTCCGAACATGAGGAACGACGCGTGAAGCTTGAGGCGGTGATGGTCACCGACGTTGGGGTCGTGCGCGACCACAACGAGGACGCGGCACACGTCGACCCTCAGCACCGGTTCTTCATCGTTGCCGACGGCATGGGCGGCCATGCGGCGGGCGAGGTCGCCAGCGCGATGGCGGTGGAGACGGTGCGCAAGACGCTCGAGGGATCGACCGCGATCATCGATGCGTTCACGGCCCGGCCCACCGACAACGCGCGCCGCGCGCTCGTCCAGCTGCTGCAGAGTTCGGTGCTCGCCGCCCACCAGGCGGTCTACCAGCGCGGCAGCAAAGAGAGCGACAAGGCAGGCATGGGGACGACGCTCGACGTCCTCCTGATCGCCGGCCAGGAGGCGTTCGTCGCCCACGTCGGCGACAGCCGCACGTACCTCATTCGCGACGGCAAGGCCGCCCAGCTCACGACCGACCACACCGTCGCCGAGGTGCTGGTGATCGAGGGCAAGCTCACGATCGAGGAGGCGCTGGTCTCGCCGTACCGCACCGTCCTGGTCAACGCGATCGGCGTGGCGGCGGACGTCGGGGTCGAGATGGCTCACCTCCAGCTCCGCGTCTCCGACAAGCTGCTGCTGTGCTCGGACGGGCTGCACGACTACTTCCTCGCCGAGCAAGAGCTCGCCGACACGCTGGGGCCGGTCGACGCCAAGCACTGCCACGCGGCGCTCACCGGCGTGGTCGAGACCGCCAAGGATCGCGGCGGCCACGACAACATCACCGGCGTCGTGGTCACGGTCGTCGACCTCGCCGAGGCGGTGCCGGCCGTGATCGAGCAAGACCAGACCCTCCCGGTCGATGTCCTGGCCGCGACGTCGTGGAACGACGACGAGCGCACCGAGAACATCTCGCCGAAGGATCTAGACAAGCTGGGCACCGCGCCGGGGCTGCCGGGCACGATGTCGTCGTTCCCCGGCCTCATCCGCGATGATGGCGGCCGACCGACCGCGCCGATGGACACGGTCAAGCCGACCCGCAGCGTGTCAGGCACCGCGCCGACCGATCCCAAGATCGTCGTGCCCGATGCGGCCAAGGAGCTCCGGTCGACCGGCAAGGCCACCGGCAAGAGCCGGACGATCGCCGAAGACCCGACCGAGCCCGCGATCGACGCCTCGTTCGTCAAGGCCGCGCTCGCCCGCGCGCGCGCCGGCCTCGCCGATTCTGTCGATGGCGACGAGCCCACGTTGCCCTCGACCGATGCCGTCGCGGTGCGTGAGGCGCTGGCGCGGGGCTCGTCCGACCCGGCCGATCCCGGCGACGACGATGCCACGGTCGACCGCAAGAAGGGCCCGCCCGACGGCGATGGCCCCGACGGCGGGGGCATCGGCGGGGGCATCGGCTCCGACGCGACCGGCCCGGCGCCGAAGGTCGACAAGGCCGGCTGACCGACGGGCCCGGTGGGACGCGAGCGGCCCACCATGAAGCGCAGCAAGAGCGGCAAGCAGCGCCGCATCGGGGCGCGGCCAGGCGCGATCGGTCGCGGTGGTCAGGGATCGGCGGCTACTTGCAGCCCCGGTAGGCCGCGGCCTCGGTCTTGTAGGTCTTGTTGGTGGTCTTGACCAGCTTGGGACCCTTGAGCTGGTAACGACGGATGGTGTGGGTGCCGTCGCTGTTCTCGAGCCAGTGGAACAGCACGGCGGCCTTGGCCAGCGCCGCGCGATCGTCGACGATCTCGCAGCCCTTGCCGCGCCAGTAGACGTCGTCGTACTCCATGAACAGGCGCAGGCGATCGCCCTTGACGCCGTGCTGCGCGTACTTCTCGCGGACCGCGGCGTCGCCCTCGGCCTTCGCCTGCTTCGAGCGCTCGCCGTAGCTCTTGCTCCAGGCGATCAGCGCGTCGCAGTACTTTTGCTTGCCGTCGGCCAGGGTCACCTCGTCGGCGACGACCTTCACCTTGGCATCAGCCGGCACGCCGCCGGCGAGCGCGGCGTCGACCGCAGCGCCGCAGCTGCGACCGGCCTCGGCGGCCCCGTTGATCCACTCGATGCCGACCTTGCCCGGCTCGAAGCCGTTGACGATGTCGAGCTTCTGGCGACCGCTGGCGAGCGCGGCGCCCGCCTTGTCGAGCAGCTGCTGGCGGGCGGCGTCGTCGGCGGCGGCCGGGGCCGCGAGCGACGCGGCGAGGAGGAGACCGATCGAGAGCCTGCGAGTCATGGTGATGAGCCGGCTGCTGCGCGGCGTGGCGTGGGTCATGGCGCTCACTTCTTGCTCGGCTTCCCGCCCTTGGCGCCCTTGGGCGGCGCGAGCTCAATCGGGCCCTTGGCCTTGCCCAGCTTCATCGCCTTGCCGGTGGCCGGATCGCTCCACGGCCGCCCGTAGAACCCACCGGCCTTCAGCGCAGCCGGGTCGAACCCGAGGTCGGTGACGTCATCGGGGAACGACACCGTGATCATCGACTCCGAGCCCGGAAGCTTCAGCCCGGCCGCCTGCTCGGCGTGAGGCAGGATGCGCCCATCGGCGACCATGAACGAGAACGTCCGGAGGACCTTGCCGCTCTTGCGCCAGTCGCACGACCACGCGCCCGGGTGCTCGTCGAGCAAAACGGTGTCCTTGCCCGCGTAGCCAGCGCGGAGCGTCTCCTTCTTGCCCCATACGACCCCACCCACCTTCATCGCGAACTTCCGGAAGCTGACGTGGTGCTTCGGCCCATTCACGTCGCGCCAGTCGGTGGCTTCGGCGACGAGGCTGTAGCCGGTGCCACTGCCGAAGTCGCCCACCTTCTTGCCGTCGACCGAGCAGCGCAGGGTGTCGCCGGTGATCGGCTCGCCTTCGCCGTGCACGCCCCATGTCTGCAGCGACAGCGTTCCGTTGGCGTCGCCTCGATCGGCGTCGTGCCACATGATCGCGCTACCGAGAAGATCGAGCGGCATGATCTGGTAGTGCGGGTAGTGCAGGGTCTTCTTGCCACGCTGGTACCACTGCCAGAACCGCCCGACCTTGAGATTCATGGTGTGAAGGATGTGGGTCTTGTCCTCGGAGTCGTCGACGAGCGACAGGACGGCCTGCACCGCACCGTAGGTGTCGAGCGCGCTCGCCTCGGGCTGGGTGCAGTCGAACGAGGCACCGCCATCCCCGGGCGAGGCGTCGCACTCGATCGTGGCGAGGGTCTTGCCGCCGCCCTTCCACTCGATGACCACGCGATCGGGGCGTGCGACGTCGCCGATGATGGCGCCGTTCATCCGCACGACGTACTTGCTGTCGATGCCTTTGGCGGTGTCGTTGCGAACTCCACCGAGGCTGATGGTGAGCTCGGGGAGGTCGAGCACGAAGTCGTTGTCGGCGGCCGCGGTGCCGGCGCCGGCCAGGAGGGTGGTGCCGACGACGGCGGAGACGAGGGGGAGCTTCCACGACATGCGGGATCCTTCGGCCGGGGGGATGTCGTTCCCGGCTCTGTGCCCGCTCCTGTCGGAGCTACCCCGCCGCGGTTGCGCGCGGGGCTGAAAATAACTGCGGTCAGAGCTCGATCTGCAGGCCCAGCTCGACGACGCGGTTCGGCGGGAGGCCGAAGAAGTCGGTGGGCGGGCGCGAGTTCTTGCTCATGAACGTGAACAACATCTTGCGCCAGCGCGCCATGCGGGTGCGACCCGAGGTGAGCAGCGTCTGGCGGCCGAGGTAGTAGGTGGTCGTGGCCGGCTCCGCGACCAGGCCGTCGTCGGCGCAGCGCGCGAGGAAGTTGGGGACGTTGGGCGTCTGCATGAAGCCGACCCGGGTGACCACCCGGTAGAAGCCGTGGCCCAGATCGCGGACCGACATCGACTTCGCGGGCGACACCCACGGCACGCCCTCGGTGTTGATCGAGAGCAGCACGACCTGCTGGTGCAGGACCTGGTTGTGCTTCACGTGGTGCATCAGGACGTTGGGGATGCCGCCCGGGTTCGAGGTCATGAACACCGCGGTGCCGCGGACCCGGTGCAGCGCCAGCGTCTCGGGGTCGCCGAGGAACAGCTCGTCGGGCAGGTTGCCCTGGTCCATGACCCGCGACAGCTCGGTTCGACCGCGCCACCAGGTCGTCATCGCGAGGAAGATCAGCAGCCCGAAGGTCAGCGGCAGCCAGCCGCCGTGGTGGATCTTGGCGAGGGTCGAGCTGAAGAACGTCAGCTCGATCGCGAGGAAGAGGATCAGCATGAGCACGCTCGGGCCGAGCGGCTTCTTCCACAGATCCTTGCGGACCAGGAAGTAGAGGAAGGACGTGATCGCCATCGTGCCGGTGACGGCCACGCCGTAGGCCCCGGCCAGCGCCGTGCTCGAGCCGAAGCCCAGCACGACCGCCACGCACGCGAGCATCAGCCCGTAGTTCACCTCGGGGATGTAGATCTGACCCTCGGCGCGGGCCGAGGTGTGGACGATCGTGACCCGCGGTGCGTAGCCGAGCTGGACCGCCTGGTTGGTCAGCGAAAAGGCGCCCGAGATCAGCGCCTGTGACGCGATCACGGCGGCCAGCATCGCCAGTCCGACCAGGTAGTAGAGGAAGGGTCCGCGCTCGACCAGCTGGAAGAACGGGTTGGTGATGGTGCCGGGCGGGGCGAGCAGCAGCAGCGCGCCCTGGCCGAAGTAGCAGAGCAGGAGCCCGGGGAAGACGATCACGTACCAGGCGTACCGGATCGGGGTCCGACCGAAGTGACCCATGTCGGCGTACAGCGCCTCACCGCCGGTGATGACGAGGACGACCGAGCCGAGCAGCAGGAAGCCGCGACTGCCGTTGTGAGTCAGGAACTCCCAGCCGTAGACCGGGTTGACCGCCTGCAGGACCTGGGGGGCCTGGACGATCCAGCGGGCGCCCGCGATCCCGATCGAGACGAACCACAGCAGCATGATCCAGCCGAACACCGAGCCGATCCGGTGGGTGCCGAAGCGCTGGACCATGAACAGGCCGACGATGATCGCGACCGTGATCGGGACGACGAAGTCCTCGAGCTTGTGGGTCGCGACGCTGAGGCCCTCGACCGCGCCGAGCACCGAGATCGCAGGCGTGAGCACGCCCTCGCCGTACAGGAGGCCGGTGCCGAACAGCGCCAGCAGGATCGGCACCCCGAGCCGCAGCCGGTTCTGCGAGCGGCGGCTGGCGACCAGCGCGGCGAGCGCCTGGATGCCGCCCTCGCCCTTGTTGTCGGCGCGGAGGACGAAGGTCAGGTACTTGACGACGATGACCAGGGTGAGCGACCAGAACACCAGCGACAGCACGCCGAGCACGTTGCCGTGGGTGGCGGGCGCGCCATGCACGCCGGTCAGGCACTCCTTCATCGCGTAGAGCGGCGAGGTGCCGATGTCGCCGTAGACGACGCCGAGCGCGCCGAGCGAGACGAGCGCCAGCTCCTTCTTGCTCTTGTAGCCGTGTCCTCCATGGTGCTCGGCGGCGGCGGCGGCGGTGGCTTCGTCAGGACTGGCGACGGTGGTCATGGCGGACGCAGCGCGTCCGAGGTCGGATAACACGGTCCGGTGGGGACCGTCGAGCGCCGCGGGCGCGACCGTGCTTCGACCGCTGGGTGGGTTGACTTCGGAGGCTCCGAGGGCTATCGACGGTCGCACCCCGCAGGAGAACGTCCGTGAATCTCACTAGTTGGTGGCGTCGGCGCAACATCCTCTCGATCCTCGCGCTGGCGGCGGTCGTCTCCGTCGGTGGCGGCTGCGATCAGAAGCGCAACAAGTCGGGCGGCGGCGGCGGCGGCAGCGCGGCCACCACCGCCACCGGCGCCGTGCTGGTCGGCCACTTCGCCTCGATGACCGGCTCGGAGGCCACGTTCGGTCAGTCGACCGATCAGGGTATCCGGCTCGCGATCGAGGAGCGCAACGCAGCGATCGACGCCGGCACCCTCAAGGGCCGCAAGATCACGCTGAAGACGCTCGACGACGCCGGCAAGCCGCAGGAGGCTGGCACCGCGGTCACCCGCCTGCTGACCGAGGACAAGGTGGTCGCGCTTCTGGGCGAGGTCGCCTCGGGCCTGTCGATGGTCGGCGGCCAGATCGCGCAGAAGTACGGCGTGCCGATGATCTCGCCGTCGTCGACCAACCCGCAGGTCACCCAGATCGGCGACATGGTGTTCCGGGTCTGCTTCCTCGACGACTTCCAGGGCATGGTCATGGCCAAGTTCGCGCGCGAGGAGCTCAAGGCCGGCAAGGCCGCGATCCTCTTCGATCAGGGCCAGCCGTACTCGAAGGGCCTGGCCGACTACGCCGAGAAGGCGTTCAAGGAGATGGGCGGCACCGTCGTCACCCGTCAGGCCTACGGCTCGAACGATCCCGACGTGTCGGCGCAGCTGGCGACGATCAAGGAGGCCAACCCCGACGTGATCTTCCTGCCCGGCTACTACACGCAGGCCGCCAACATCATGCGGCAGGCGCGCAAGCTCGGGATCACGGCGCCGTTCGTCGGTGGCGACGGCTGGGACTCCGACAAGCTCGAGGAGATCGGCGGCGACGCCGTCCAGGGCAGCTACTACTCGAACCACTACTCCCCCGAGGAGGAGCGGCCCGAGGTGCAGAACTTCGTGAAGAACTACAAGGCCAGGTACGGCACGGCGCCCGACGGGCTGGCCGCGCTCGGCTACGACGCCGCCAACCTCCTGTTCCAGTCGATGGACCGAGCCGCGTCGCTGGGCGGCAAGGAGCTCGCCGCCGCCATCGCGCAGACCAAGGACTTCGCGGGCGTGTCCGGGGCGATCACCATCGATCCCAAGCGTGACGCGTCGAAGTCGGCGGTCGTGGTGAAGGTCGAGAGCGGCCGGCGCGTCCCGGTCAAGCGCTACGCCCCGTAGCCACGAGGGGAGCCCCGATGACCAAGCTCGTCTCGGTCTGCCTCCAGACCCTCACGCTGGGTAGCCTGTACGCGCTGATCGCGCTGGGCTACACGCTGGTCTACGGCGTCCTCCGCTTCATCAACTTCGCGCACTCCGACATCGTCACGATCGGGGCCTGGCTCGCGTTCGTGATCGCGGGCGCGGTCGGCTGGGCCGGCACCGACTCGCCGATCTTCGCGATGCCGGTGATCCTGCTGGTCTGCATGGTCGCGTGCGGGCTGCTCGGCATCACGATCGAGCGGCTGGCCTACCGGCCGCTGCGCGGCGCGCCACGTCTCAACGTGCTCATCACCGCGATCGGCGTGTCGCTGCTGCTGCAGAACACCGGCGCGTTGCCGTGGGTGTTCGGCACCCAGCCCGAGACCATGCCCAAGCTGTTCAGCGAGAAGGCCCTGTTCTCGATCGCCGAGACCCAGGTGCCGCTGGTCGACGTGGTCGTGGTCGGCCTCGCGATCGTGCTGCTGGTCGGGCTGCAGTGGCTGGTGTTCCGCACCCGGCTGGGCCAGGCGATGCGGGCGGTGTCCTTCGACGAGCGGACCGCGTCGCTGATGGGCATCAACGTCGACCGGGTCATCTCGATCACGTTCGCGATCGGCTCGGCGATGGCCGCGGCCGGCGGCGTGATCTACGGCCTGCGCTACAACCAGCTGACCCAGACCGCCGACGCGATGTGGGTGCTCCTGGGGCTCAAGGCGTTCGTGGCTGCGGTCGTCGGCGGCATCGGCAACGTGCGTGGCGCGGTCGCCGGCGCGTTCCTGATCGCGTTCATCGCCAACTTCGGCGCCGCCTACGGCTCGCCGCACCTGCGCGACGTCTACGTGTTCGGCATCCTGATCGTGGTGCTGCTGGTCAAGCCGGGTGGCCTGCTCGGCAAGGCGACGGTGGAGAAGGTATGAAGACCCTCGCCGAGCGCGCGGCCGCGCACCGCCGGCCGCTGCCGCACGCGCTGGTCGGCTCGCTGTGGCCGATCATCGCCGGCATCGTCATCGCGTACCTGATGCAGGCCGCGCTCGCGCCGCTGCTGAGCGACTTCCACGGCAAGCTGGTGGTCGACATCGGCATCGCGATCATCCTGGGGGTGTCGCTCAACATCGTGAACGGCTACGCCGGCCAGTTCTCGCTCGGCCACGCCGGGTTCATGGCGATCGGCGGCTACGCCGCGGCCGCGCTGGTCTTCTACGGCGGGCTCAAGCTGTGGGGCCTGCCCGAGGAGGGCGGGATCAGTGGCCTGCACGGCGGCTTCCTCGGGCCCGGCGAGCTGCTGCTGTTCGCCGGCTGCCTGGTCGGCGGCCTGTTCGCGGCGCTGGCTGGCTGGGTGGTCGGGCTGCCCTCGCTGCGCCTGCGCGGCGATTACCTCGCGATCGTCACGCTCGGGTTCGGCGAGATCGTGCGGGTCCTGCTCGAGCAGGGCGAGGACGTGGTCACCGACCTGGCCCGGGTCGAGGCGGCCAGCCCGGTCTCGCTGATCGACAACCTGGGCGGCGGCTTCGGCTTCCAGTACACGCCCGACTACATCGATCCCAAGAACCCGTTCTGGGTGTGGCTGTTCGTCATGATCGTGCTGATCGCGGCGTACCGGCTCAAGATGTCGAGCAAGGGGCGCGCGCTGCTGGCGGTGCGCGAGAACGAGATCGCCGCCGAGGCGATGGGCATCCAGACCACCCGGGTGAAGGTGAACGCGTTCGTGGTGTCGGCGTTCTTCGCCGGCATCGGCGGCGCGCTGTATGCCCACGAGCTCGGCAACAGCTTGCGCCCGGCCGACCTCGGCTTCCAGAAGTCGATCGACCTCGTGATCATCGTGGTGCTGGGCGGCATGGGCTCGATCACCGGCGTGGTGGTGGCGGCGACCGGGCTCACGATCCTGCCCGAGGTGTTCCGCGAGTTCTCCGACTACCGGATGATCGTCTACGCGCTCGCGCTGATCCTGATGATGATCCTGCGGCCGCAGGGGCTGTTCGGGATCCGCGAGCTGTGGGAGTTGAGCGCCTGGCGCAAGCTGTTCCGCCGCGGAGGCCGCGCGTGAGCCCGTATCGCGAGGGCGGCGAGGTCGCGACCCCGGCGACGGCCGTGCTGGCCGTCGACGAGCTGTCGATCTCGTTCGGTGGGCTCAAGGCCGTGGCCGGCCTGACCCTGGCGCTGCCGCCGCGCGCGCTGCACGGGCTGATCGGGCCCAACGGCGCCGGCAAGACGACGGTCTTCAACCTGCTGACCGGGGTGTACAAGCCCGACACTGGCAGCGTCCGGCTCGACGGCGAGCGCATCGACGGCAAGCGACCCAACGAGATCGCGCGGGCTGGCCTGGCCCGCACCTTCCAGAATATCCGGCTGTTCGGCGAGCTGAGCGTGCTCGACAACGTGCGGATCGCCGCCGGCGTGCGGGCGCGGTCGGGCTTCGCGCGCACGTTCCTGCGCACGCCGCTGTACCTCGCCGAGGAGGCCGCGATCGAGGAGCGCTCGCGCGAGCTGCTCGAGATGCTCGGCATCAGCCACCGCGTCGACGAGCAGGCCAAGAGCTTGCCGTACGGCGATCAGCGCAAGCTCGAGATCGCGCGCGCGCTGGCGACCGAGCCGCGGGTGCTGCTGCTCGACGAGCCGGTCGCCGGCATGAACAGCCAGGAGAAGCGCGAGATGCGCGGCCTGATCCAGTCGTTGCGCGAGACCTTCGACGTCGCGATCTTGCTCATCGAGCACGACATGGGCCTGGTGATGGACATCTGCGAGCACATCACCGTGCTCGATCACGGCGTGCCGATCGCGCGCGGCCTGCCGGCGTCGGTCCAGCAGGATCCGGCGGTGATCGAGGCGTACCTGGGCGCGCCCGACGCCGACGACGAGGCACCGTCGGGCGGTGACGGCGTCGCCACCGCCCGCCACCCGGAGGCGCCCTGATGGCGATGCTCGAGGTCAGTGGGCTCGAGGTGCGCTACGGCGGCATCCACGCGCTGCGCGGCGTGTCGTTCTCGGTCGAGCAGGGCCAGGTGGTGACGCTCATCGGCGCCAACGGCGCCGGCAAGACCACGACCCTGCGCGCGATCTCGGGGCTGCTGAAGCCGTCGGCCGGGACCGTGCGGTTCGGCGGCAGGGACATCACCGGGCTGCCGGCGCACCAGATCGTCGCGATGGGCCTGGCCCACGCGCCCGAGGGCCGCGGCATCTTCGCCAACCTCACGGTCGACGAGAACCTCGAGATCGGCGGCTATCTGCGGCGCGACCGGGCCGCGCTGGCCAAGGACCGCGCGCACGCGCTCGAGCTGTTTCCGCGCATCCGCGAGCGCCTGACCCAGAACGCCGGCACGCTGTCGGGCGGCGAGCAGCAGATGCTCGCGATCGCGCGCGCGCTGGTGCAGCGGCCCCGCCTGCTGCTGCTCGACGAGCCGTCGCTCGGGCTGGCCCCGACGATCGTGCAGCTGATCTTCAAGATCGTGCGGACCATCGCCGCCGAGGGCACGACCATCCTGCTGGTCGAGCAGAACGCCCACATGGCGCTCAAGGTCGCCTCGGTCGGCCATGTGCTCGAGGTCGGCGCGCTGGTGAAGACCGGCCCGGCCCGCGAGCTCGCGGCCGACGACGCGATCCGCAAGGCCTACCTCGGCGTGCACTAGCCCGGGTCAGGGGCCGTCGACCGGGGCGCGGGCGCCGGCCGCAGCGACCGCGATCGGTGGCCAGCGCTCCGACGATCTTCGACCTGGACGACGGCGCGACCGGCTTGCTGCACGGCGTGGCCGGCGGAGAGCCTCTCATTGCTGCGTAGACCCGCCCGTGCGAAGCTGAAGCGCGGCGTACCGGCCCACGCGCCCGAGGGCCGCGGCATCTTCGCCAACCTCACGGTCGACGAGAACCTCGAGATCGGCGGCTATCTGCGGCGCGACCGGGCCGCGCTGGCCAAGGCCTACCTCGGCGTGCACTAGCCCGTGCTACGCCGCCGGAACTGACCTGCGCGATCAGCCGGTCATCAGAAGATGATCTGGCCGCAGGTCCCGTCGGTGCCACACGCCGTGGCGTCGCAGCACGGGTTCTGCGCATCGCAGGCCTGGCCGTAGTTCGCGCACCCCTGCGGAGGACCGCAGGTGCCGGCGCCGCCAACGATGGTGCACGGCAGACCCGAGCAGCAATCGACCGAGTTCGTGCACGTGCCGCCCTGCGCGACGCACGTGCCGCTGCAGACGAGCGTCCCAGTGGCGTCCGGCGTACACGGCAGGCCACAGCAGTCATTGCTCGTCGCGCACTGCATCCCGACTTGCGCCTGCGGATTGGCGCAGTCCACGGCGGGGCCGCAGCGTGGGATGCCGAGGTTGTCCTGATGGCAGGTGTCCAACTGGTTGACGTTGCCGGCACAGCAATTCGCAGTGGCGTTGCACGACTCGGTGCGGAGCCGGCAGATCATCCCGGCTGCGGCGCACGTGTTGCCGTTGTCGCAGCGCCCGAAGGCGTAGCCCGGTTCCTTCCGGCACATGACGTCGGTCGTCGCGCCGTCGGGATTTCCGATCGACCCGCAACAATCGTTGTCGGCGTCGCAGACCTCACCCGTCGGCTTGCAGCCGCTGGGAGGCTGGCAGACCAGCACGCCGGTCGGCCCGAACGGGAAGCACGCGCGGCCGCAGCACTCGCCGCCGCAGATCGGAAGCGGCCCGCCCATGTAGTCGGCGCCTGCGCCACAGACCTCGCCTGCGCTGGTACAGCCGCCGCCGCCGCTGGACGGCACCACGATGCAGGTGCCGAGCGTCTCGCCTGTGGTGATGCTGCAGGCGCCACCACAGCACTCGACGTCGGTCGTGCAGGTATCGCCGACCTGCGTGCAGTACGACGGGGCGTTGTTGCAGACGCCGTCTTTACAGAAGCTCGAGCAGCACTCGCTGTTGCCGCCGCACGTATTGCCCGACGTTCTGCACGTCAGGTTCAGTGGCGCACACGTGCCGCCCGAACACTGGCCACTGCAACACTCGCCGTCGCCGCCGCACGCCACGTTGTCGGACGTACACTGACTTCCCGAACACTGGAAGTCGACGCACGAGAACGAGCAGCAGTCGGCACTCGACAGGCACTGCGCGTCCGCCGCGAGGCACTGGCCCGGGATGCGCGCGCACTTCATCGTCAGGGCGTCGCAGTTGTTCGTGCAGCAATCGCCGTCGACCGCGCACGCGACCCCGGGGCCCGTGCAGTCGGGAACTGGGTTGGGGCCATCCGGGTTGGAGGCGGCTCCGTTGCCGTCACCGCACGCCGCAAACAAGAGGAGCACTACCGCGACCAAGGCGTGTCTCATGGAAACATCTTCGCCGCAGTGCGGGTGCTGCTGCCGCAGATTCGCCCACCTACATCGGTGCCAGCAAGCCAGCCGTGACGCGCGCCGGCTGCTCGGATCGGCGAGAGGCTGATCCGGCCGCAGATTCCATTGCTGCTGTACGCGGTGCGGTCGCAACAGGGTTCTTCGCATACACGCCTGGCGGCAGCTTGCGCCCGAGCGCCGAGCGCCGAAGAAGACAAGCCGGGCTCCCGAGCGCGCGCGCCAAGCCGCCGAGCCGCCGAGCGCTCAGGTCGCCACGATGGGTAGGATCATGAGTGCCCCGGGTCGGCCGGTGGGTCAGGGGCCGTCGAGCGGGGCGCGGGCGGTGAGGGTGGTGCCGGCGCCGGGGGTGCTGCGCAGCGCGAGCGTGCCGTGGACCAGGGTCATGCGCTCGCGCATGCCAAGGATGCCGATCGAGGTGGTGGCGACCAGCTCGTCGGCGGTGATGCCGCGGCCGTCGTCGGTGAGCTCGAGGACGGCGTGGTCGCCGTCTCGGCGCAGGCGGACCGTGACCCGGCTGGCGCCGGCGTGGTGGACGACGTTGGCCAGGCCCTCCTGGAGCACGCGGTAGAGCGCGATCGCCGCGGCCCGCGGCACCTCGAGCTCGTCGCCGGCCAGGTCGAGCTCGCACACCAGGTGGCTGCGCGTGGCGAAGTCGCCGACCTGCCACTCGATCGCGGCGGCCAGGCCCAGGTCCTCGAGCATGCGCGGACGCAGCTCCGAGGCCATGCGCCGGATCGACGCGAACAGATCGTCGACCAGGCCGCTCATGTCGCGCAGCTTGCGGGTGACGGTCAGGTCGGTGGCGTCGGCGACCGAGCGGCCGGCCAGCCAGGCCAGATCGAGCTTGAGCGCGGTGAGGGTCTGGCCGAGGCCGTCGTGGATCTCGCGCGCGAGCCGCGCCGCCTCTTCTTCGCGCACCGCGATCAGCCGCTCCGACAGGCTGCGCAGCTGGCGGTTGGTCTGGTCCTGGCTCTCGCGAGCGGCGCGCTGCGCGGTGACGTCGGTGAAGAAGATGGTCAGGCCACCGTCCTGCCCGGGATAGATGCGGCTCGAGAACCAGCGCGCGGCATCCGGGGCGTCGTGCTCGAGCTCGGCGGCGACCCCGTCGACGCGTGCCCGCTCGACCGCGGCCTGGAACGGCGAGTCGACCGCGCGGGGAAACTCGGCCCACAGGCGCTTGCCGACCAGCTCGCCCGCGGCCCGCTGCAGGTAGCCGGCGGCCCGGCGGTTGACGTAGCTGAAGCGGAGCTCGCGATCGAGCGCGACGAACGCGTCGGAGGTGCCCTCGACGATCTCGGTGAGCCGGCGCTCGCTGGTCTCGAGCGCGCGCTGATCGATGCGCTCGTCGGTGACGTCGCGGAGCACGCCGCTCATGCTCACGATCTGGCCATCGGCGTCGTAGCGTGGCTCGCCCCGGGCCCACAGCCAGCGGACGGTGCCGTCGGGGCGCACGATGCGGAACTCGTGCTGGGCCGGGGCCCGCGCCGTGCGCGCGCGCTCGAACGCCGCGGTCAGGCCGGCGCGGTCATCGGGGTGGACCCAGCGCACCGCCGCGTCGGCGGTGACGTCGATCTCGGGCTCGGGCCCGCCCGACAGCCGGGCCAGCCCGCCGTGCCACAGGACCGTGCCGGTGATGTCGTCCCAGTGCCAGACGATCACCGCGGCGGCGCCGAGCGCGAGCCGGATCTGATCGAGGGTGCGGGCGTTGCGGCCGGCGTCGGCCCGGGCCGGCTCCGGCATCGAGGTCCGGTCGAGCACCACCGCCCGCGAGCGGATCGACGCGCCGCCCTCGTCGCGCAGCGCGCTGGCGCAGATCAGCACCGGCAGCGCGGTGCCGTCGCGGCGCTGGAACACGGTCTCGACCGTGGTCGCGGTGCCGGCGGCGAGTCGGGGGAAGTCGGCGCGGAACGCGTCGAGGCGATCGGCGGCGACCAGGTCGTGGAGCCGCATCCGGCCCACGACCTCCTCGCGGGTGTGGCCGAGCCAGCGTAGCTCGGTGCGGTTCATCCAGCGCACCCGGCCGTCGGGGTCGACCGCGTGGAAGCCGACCGGCGCGTTGTCGACGAAGTCGGCCAGCTCGTCGGCGGTGTCGGGCTGGGTTGCGCGCGGCGCCGGCTGCTCGATCAGGCGGCCGGCCTGGCGCGCGATGAGCCGCAGCGCGAGCCGGTGCTCGGCGCCGAGATCGTGCGGGCGCACGTCGGCGATGCACAGCGTCCCGACCGGCGCGCCGGTGGCGCCGAGGATGCGCAGCGCGGCCAGGAACCGCAGCGGCGGCGGGCCGACCAGCGCGGGATCGTCGCGGTGGCGCGGGCTGGCCTGGACGTCGGCGATGATCGTGAGGTCGTCGGCGGTGAGCGCGCGCGCGAGGGCGATGCCGCGGGCGCGCGCGGTCGGGCCGATCAGCCCGCTCGACCAGCCCCACACGTCCTCGCTGTCGAAGGTGACGATCACCGCCAGGGTCGCCTCGCACAGGTGCGCGGCGAGCTGTGCCTGCTCGGCAAGCGCGAGCTCGCGAGCGTCGATCACGCCCTCGTCGTGGTCCCGGGTTGCCCCGAACGGGCGCATCGGGCAAGGCTTGCCCGGAACCGCGGGCTTGTCGAGCACCTACCGCGGGTGGCTCTGGTATGTTGGTCCGGTGACGGCGAGCGTGGACGCGAGCCCGAGGATCCTCATCACCGACGACCACGCGATCGTCCGTCATGGCATCCGCCAGATCCTGAACGACGAGGTCGGCGGCGCCGGTTTCGGCGAGGCCGGATCGGGCGCCGAGCTCGCGCGCAAGCTGGCGAGCGAGCCGTGGGACCTCTTGATCCTCGACATCTCGCTGCCCGACAAGAACGGCCTCGATCTGCTGAAGGAGGTCCGGGTCACCTATCCGCGCCTGCCGGTGCTGATGGTCAGCGTGCATCCCGAGGAGGCCTACGCGGTGCGCGCGCTCAAGGCGGGCGCGGCCGGGTACCTGACCAAGGACGCAGCGCCCGCCGAGCTGGTGATCGCGGTGCGCAAGATCCTGGGGGGCGGCCGCTACGTGACGTCGTCGCTGGCCGAGCGGCTGGCCGCGATGCTGGACCACGACGATCGCCCGATCGCGGAGCGGCTGTCGGACCGGGAGTACCAGGTCCTGTGCCGGATCGGCGCCGGGCGCACGATCAGCGAGATCGGCGAGGAGCTGCGGCTGTCGGTGAAGACGGTCAGCACGTACCGGGCCCGGTTGCTCGAGAAGCTGGCGCTGTCGACCACCGCCGAGCTGACCCGGTTCGCCATCGAAAATCGCCTGGTGTGATCCGAGGTGGTCGGGCGCCGACCTGGGCCGCCGCGGGAGTGCCGCCACGTCGAGGCTCGCGTAGGACAGACGCTGACGCCGGCCTGCCGCCGGCACCGGCACCGGCCTGCCGCTCGCGCTGATGGTCACCGTGAACGCACCGGACGACAGTGTGGGGATGATCCGGGCTGCCACCCTCGAGACGCCGTCCTTGTCCCGCGGCGGGGTCACCGCTCCGTCGGCGCCGCGCGTGCTCGTGGTGTCGAGCCGCGACGATCTCCGCTGGTTGCTCGGCCCGCTCGGCGAGACCGGACTCGAGGGCGCCACCGTCAAGCGCACCAGCGTGCTGCCCGGCGCCGAGGCGCTGCCGGACCTGCTGGTGCTCGATGGCCGCGGCGAGGCGGGCCTGGTCGCCGCGTGGCGCAAGTGGCTGGCCGGACCCGGCACCGGCACCCCGGCCGTGATCGTCGCCGACGGCGGGGCCGCGCTCGACGCGCCGGCGTCGGCGGTGGTCGCCCCGGTCGACGCCAGCCCGGGCCGGCTGGCGGCCGCGATCGCGACCGCGTTCGAGCGAGGCCGCGCGCAGAGCGTCCATGCCCAGCTCGCGCAGCGGGCCAGCCGGGCCGAGCGGCGGCTGGCCGCCTTGCTCGAGCACAGCCCCGAGACGTTCGGCCTGCTCGATCGCAGCGGGCGGTTCACGTATGCATCGCCGATCGCCGCGCGGGTCCACGGCGATCCGCCGACCGAGCTGTTCGGCAAGGAGCTGGTCGCGCTGCTTCATCCCGACGACCAGGACCGCGCGCGCGCCGAGCTCGCCGCGGTGCTGTCGGCACCGCGGGCGTTCGCGCGCATGACGGTGCGCCGCCGCCACCCCCGCGGTCACGCCCCGTGGATCGAGCTCACCGTCACCAACCTGCTCGCCGAGCCGACCGTCGAAGCGGTCGTCGCCAGCTTCCACGACGTCGACGAGGGCGCGGCCACGATCACGACGGCGCGGGCCAGCGACCAGCGCTTCCAGCAGCTCGCCGAGGAGCTGCCGATCGCGCTGTGGTCGATGGGCGCCGAGCACGGCACGCTCGACTACGTCAGCCCGCACGCGGCGGTCCTGGTCGGCCGCTCGGCCGAGCGCCTGCAGGCGGACCCGGCGTTGTGGCGGGCCGCGATCCACCCCGACGATCGCGGCGCGGTCGAGGCGGCCCACGCGAGCGGGGTCGCGATCGAGCATCGCTGGGTCCGCCCCGACGGCTCGGTGGTGTGGGTCGAGAGCCAGCAGCAGCCGATCGCCGACGCGCAGGGCCAGGTGGTGCGCGTGGTCGGGGTCGCCCACGAGATCAGCGAGCGGCGCGCGCTCGAGGCCCGGCTCGACGGCGCGTGTCGGGTGGCCCCGCTCGCGCTGCTCGCCGGCATCACCGCCCACGACCTCAACAACATCGTCGGCGGCCTCCAGATCCAGTGCGATCTGCTGCTCGATGGCCAGCTCAGCGCCGAGGCCCGCGAGGACGTGGCCAGCCTGCTCGAGCTCGGGCAGCGCACCACCGTGATGTCGCGGCGCCTGCTCGAGCACGCCCGCCGGTTCCCGGCCACGCCCACGCCGATCGACGTCGGCGCGGTGGTGCGGCGGCTGGTGCCGTCGCTGGTGCGGCTGGTCGGCCCCGCCATCGCGATCGACGTCGCGATCGATCCTGCGCTGCCGCGGATCGTCGCCGACCCGGCCCACCTCGAGCACGCCCTGATCCACCTGGCGATGAACGCGCGCGACGCGATGCCGGCCGGCGGTCGCCTGCGGCTGGCGGCCCGGACCACCGCCGGCAAGGTCGTGATCAGCGTGACCGACGACGGCGTCGGCATGGACGAGCCGACCTGCAAGCAGGCGCCGGTCGCGTTCTTCACCACCCGCCCCGGGCAGCGCACCGGCATGGGCCTGGCGGTGGTCTCGACCATTGCCCGCCAGCACCAGGGCAACCTGCGCCTCGTGAGTACGCCGGGGCAGGGCACCACGGCGAGCCTCGAGCTGCCAGCCGCGCCGTAGCGCGCGCGGCCGGGCTTCGATGCGGACCGGGCCAGCTAGACTGCGACGTCGACCAGCGTCGGCGTCAGGACCCGGATCAGGTCGGCCGGCGCGATCGCGACCAGGAACCCGCGGGCGCCGCCGTTGATGTAGATCTGCGGCAGCGCCGCGATCGAGCGCTGCAGGTAGATCGGCATCGGCTTGCGCAGGCCGAACGGAGAGGTGCCGCCGACCTGATAGCCCGAGTGGCGATCGGCGACCGCGGGTGCGCACGGCGCGACCTGCTTGACCCGGAGGCTGCGCGCGAGGTTCTTGGTCGAGACCTCGCGATCGCCGTGCATGAGAATGCACAGCGGCTGGCGGGCGTCGTCCTCGAAGATCAGGGTCTTGATGACGGCGTGCTCGTCGACCGCGAGCGCGGCGGCCGAGGCGGCGGTGCCGCCCTTCGGCTCCCAGTCGTAGCCGTGCGGCGCGAACGGGACCCCGGCCTCGCGCAGGGTGCGGATCGCCAGCGTGACCGGATGCCGGGGGGCGGACACGGGGCGAGCGTACTCCAGCGCGCCGCGCTTGCTATGCTTGCGACCAGGACCGCCGGAGATGCACGCGCACGATCCCTCGGAGCACGCTCACCACCACGAGTTTGCCGTGCGGGCCCAGAAGGGCGAGCGGCGGACCCGGTGGGTGGTCGGGCTGACGCTCGCGACCATGATCGCCGAGCTGGTCACCGGCCAGGTGACCGGCTCGATGGCGCTGATCGCGGATGGCTGGCACATGGCCACCCACGCGGGTGCGCTCGGTCTCGCGCTGTTCGCGTACTGGTACGCTCGCACCCAGGCCGGCTCGCGGCGATTCACGTTCGGGACCGGCAAGGTCTACGCGCTCGCCGGCTACTCCAGCGGCGTGATGCTCGGGATGGTCGCGCTGTGGATGGCCGTGGAGGCCGGGCTGCGGCTGTTCGATCGCCCGGCGGTGCAGTTCGCCGAGGCGCTGCCGGTCGCGGTGGTCGGCCTCGCGGTCAATCTGCTGAGCGTGGTGCTGCTCGGTGCGGTCGAGCACGACCATGGACACGGGCACGGCCACGGCGGGCCCGGGCACCACAAGCCCGGGCACGACAAGCCCGGGCATGGGCATGACGAGCACGGGCACGGGCACGGGGACGACGGACACGCGCACGAACACGCCGAGCACGGGCACGGGGACGACGGACACGCGCACGAGCACGCCGCGCACGGACCCGACACCCACCGGCACGAGCCGACCGCCCGCCTCGCGACCGCCGGCCACGCGGAGAAGCTACCGACCGATCACAACCTGCGCGCGGCGTACCTGCACGTCATCGCCGATGCGTTGACCAGCGTGCTCGCGATCGCGGCGCTGCTCGCCGGCGAGTACGGCGGCATCGGCTGGCTCGACCCGGCGATGGGCATCCTGGGTGGGGCGTTGATCGCGAAGTGGTCGGTCGGGCTGTGTCGCGACGCGGCCTCGCAGCTGCTGGACGTGATGCCCTCGGCCGAGGTGGTCGCGCGGATCGAGCGCCGGCTCGAGGCGGTCGATGACGTCCGGATCGCGGACCTGCACCTGTGGGAGCTGGCCCCGGGCCGCAACGGCTGCATCGTGTCGCTGGTGACCGCCGAGCCGCGCGAGGTCGGCTTCTATCGCGAGATCATCCTGGCGGTGGTCGAGCTGGCCCACCTCACGGTCGAGGTGCATCGGTGCGAGCGCGGCCACGGCGATCGACAGGGTCCCGAGGCGGCGCTGGCGCCGGCCTGAGCGCCCCGGCGTCTGTCCCGATCCCGGTCGGGCCGGCGCCGGCAGAGGTGCGCGCGCATCGCATTCGGACAGCAGCAGCGAAAGTTTCCACCCCACCGGGTGCGGAACCGCATGGTAAGACGGCGCCGGGTGGGGAGACCTACGTACCTCAGGGAGGCTTCCATGGCCGAGAGCACGCGGACGGAGAACACGGCCGTCAACCACCTCATCGAGCGGGCCCAGTCGCGGCCCCTCGACGACGTCGATGATGGGCTGTTCGAACGTCCACCATCATCCCGTCGTCCGACCCTGCCGCCGCCGTTCCCCTCGCGAGGAACCTCGTCGCTGGCGCCGTCGTCCCCGCCCGAGCCGATGGCGCGCAATCGCGTGCCGACCTCGACCTCGAACACGCTGACGACGGCGCCGCCCGCGGTGGCCGCCGCGGCGGCGGTGGCCGTCGCGCCGGTGCCGGTCGCCCCGTCGACGATCGGGCACAACGATCAGACCCAGCCGTTCGACTCGCTGAACGAGAGCGACCTCGACCTGGAGGAGGATGACGACGACGACGACATGCCGATCGACGAGGAGCCGGCCATCGTGTTGCCGCCGACGTCGGCGGCATCGGTCGAACCGGTTGAACCGGCCGGGCCCCGGGCGCCGGTCGCGCCGGCCCGGACCGCGGGTGTGCCGGCCCGGGTCGCGGCGGCAGCGCCCGCGCTGATCGCGGCGACCGCGCGCGCAACCGCGGCGCCGTTCCCGGCTGCGCCTCAGCCTGGCCAGCCCGGTCACGAAGACGAGAACTGGTTCCAGCCGAGCATCGCGGTCGATCGCATCGACGATCTCACGGTCGGGACCCAGGGCGTCTCGCGCCCCAGCCGCTTGCGCGGTGCGCTGCCGCTCGCGGTGGCGTTCACGCTCGGGCTCTCGATCGCCGCGGCGATCGCCTGGCCGCGTGGACCCTCGGTGGCGCCGGCGACCCCGACGCCCGCTCCACTGGCGGCGACCCCGCCCGTGGTCGCGCCGGTGGTAGCCGCCGCACCGGTCCCGGCCCCGACCGCGGTCGAGCCGGTCGCGGCCGTTGCGGCGGTGCCCCCGCCTGCTGACACCGCGGTCGCGGCGGCGCCCGCCGCACCCGACACCGCCCCGGTGGCGCCCGCGCAGGTCGCGCCCTCCGAGCCGGTGGCCGCGCCGGCGGCGGCCGTCGCGCCGGTCAAGGCGCCCCGCAGCTCGCGGTCGGTCGCCACGAAGAAGCCCAAGGCCGAGCGTGTCTCGCGGCCCGAGCGCGCCGCCAAGGCCCGGCCCGAGCGGGTCGCCCGGGCCGAACCAGTCGCGAAGGCGGGCTCGGGGGTCCTCATGATCGGCGCCAAGCCACCGTGCGACATCTATGTCGACGGCAAGCGCACCGGCCTGAGGACGCCGCAGCGCGCGCTCAGGCTCACCACCGGCACCCACCGGATCACGCTGGTCAACAAGGAGCACCGCATCACCGACTCGTTCTCGGTCACGGTGGCGTCGGGCGCGCCGACCAAGGTCATCAAGGACCTGACCCGCCGGATGAAGTGAGCCCGGGCCGGGTCGGCCGCCCGACCCGGCTGATAGGATGCCCGCGATGGGCAGTCGAGCATGAACGACCTCGTCCCGACCCCGGCGACCAGCGGCGCGGTCCTCGGCTCCGACAGCGATCCGCTCGCGGTCGTGGTCTCGTTCGACTTCGCGAAGAAGCT
>JBKJLC010000127.1:0-38467 GCA_046597055.1 Kofleriaceae bacterium
CTCCCGCTGACCGGCGCGGGGCTGATCGGCACGCTCGCGATCGCGACCAGCGCGGCGCTGTCGGGGAGCGGGACTGCCGCCGCGGTCTTCCGCGCGGTCGACCGGACCGCGCGGGCCCAGTTCCTGCGCGAGCATGGCCGCGCGCTGCCGACCGCGCGCCTGCTCCCGCACCGCTGACCGGCCGGCCCCTCGACGGCTGGCTCGCAACGAGCCCTGCGTGCCGCAGGCGCTCCGACCACCCAGTCAGCGGACGCGCAGCAACCGGAACCGCTCGCACACCACCGGCAGGTCGGGCGTGAACATCCGGCCGATCGCGGCGCACTCGCGGCCGAAGTAGGCGGCGTGCGCGACCTGGTAGGCGGCCAGCGAGCCGTCGGCCTCGCCCTCGGCGGCGGCCTGCTCGGCGGTGACGTCCGACAAGCGGACGATGCTGACCTCGGTGGTCTCGATCAGGCACACCGGCGTGCCGTCGAGGCGGGTGACGAGGGTCAGGTCGCCCGGGATCGGAACCGGGCGTCGGTGGTGCTCGAGCGCCCACACCAGCGAGGTGGTCGCGGTCTTGGCGCCGCTGGTGACCAGCGCCGCGAGCTGATCGGCCAGCGCCACCGAGTCACCGAACGGGCGCGCGCCCAGCCGGCGCGGCTCGAGCGCGACGCCGTCCGCGGCCAGCTGATCGGCCCACGCGCGGGCGGCGCGGCCGAGCCGGCTGCCGGCGTGGCCATCGTGGTCGCCCTGGGGCCCGAGCGGAACGTCCCGCCACCACCGGTTGACGTCCATCTGCGCCTCCCGCTCGGGGTTGACCGGGTAGTAGAGCCGGCTCTGGGGCCGGCTGCGTTCGCCGCCGACCAGCAGCAGCGCCTCGCGCTCGCCGTTGTTGAGAAACGCGTGGCAGATGCCGGTCCCGGCCGGAAACGCCGCGAGATCGCCCGCCTTCATCCGGTGCAGGGTGCCGTCGATCCAGGCGTCGATCTCGCCATCGAGCACGTACACGAACTCCTCCTCGTCGCCCTCGGCGTGCGGATAGGACGTGCGGCGTCCCGGCGGGACCCGCTCGAGGTGCAGGCCGATCCGTTCGAGGCCCGCGGCCTTGCCGATCGCGCGACCGAACGCGAGTCGCTCGTCGCTCCCAGGATAGGCCCCGTCCTCGTCGGGAACCAGCGCGGTGTCGATGATGAAAGGCGGACGGGTCATGGGCAGGACCAAGCAGTATCATCTACGGATGGCCGATGAGCGCGCCCTCCTGCACGAGCTGCGCAACATGCTCTCGGTGATGCTCGGCTACGCCGCGATCGCCGATGGCTCGGGCCTGCTCGATCCGGCGCTGCGCGACGATCTGCTCGCGATGAAGGAGGCCGGGCAGCGGGCGATGGCGATCGTGCGCGAGCTACAGAACCTGCGCGCGCCGTGACAGCGCCTCGAGCACCTCGGTCGTGACCATCTCGGCCAGGCGCGCGAGTTGGTCGTCGCCGTGGGTCGCGGTCGCCGCCGCCGGCGCGCCGGCATAGGCGCGATCGAGCCCCATCGCCGCGAACGTGGTGACCCCGGCGCCCAGGCGCTCCGACAGGCTGACCGGCACCGGCGGCAGCGCGGCCCGGGCCGCCTCGTCGACCAGCCCGGGCGCAGCCGCGAGCACGATCGCGGTCTCGTACTCGCCGGCATGGCACGCGCCGCTCTTGAACTCGGACGACAGCGTGCGCGCCCAGCGCCGGGTCAGCGGGCACGCGACCGACACGTCGGCGCGACCGGCCGCGGCGGCCCGCACCGCCGCGTCTTGGGCCGGCTCGAGATGATTGTTGACCAGGCACACGTGGGCCAGACCCTGGGCCAGGAGCCCGTCGGCGACCGCGGCCAGGTAGCCGGTGAGCACCGCGGCCGGCACCGACACCGCCCCGGCGAAGCCGACCGCGCAGTCGGTGACGCCGTACGGGATCGCGGGCGCGACCACCGCGACCACGCCGGCGGCGGCCAGGGTCGCCACCGCCCGGTCGCACGCTGCCTGCGAGATCACGACGTCGGTCGCCAGCGGCAGGTGCGGGCCGTGCGGCTCGGTCGAGCCGACCGGCACCAGCGCGACCACCGGCGCGGGCCCGGCCAGGAGCGCGGCCAGGCGGGTGGTGGTGAGCGACCCGAGCTGCGTCACGCCGGTCACCCCTCTCCGGGCAGCGCGCCGGCGGCGTCGCGCTCGGCCAGCAGCTTCTTGTCGACCTTGCCGCGGTCGTTGCGCGGCAGCTCGTCGACGAACACGATCCAGCGCGGATACTTGTGCTTCGACAGCCGGGTCCGCACGTGCTCCTTGAGCGCGGCGCGCAGGGCGGCGCGCCCGGCCGCGGTCGCCACCGCGGCGCGCGCCTCGGGCCGCACCACCACGATCGCCTTGGGCTTGACCAGGCCGTCCTCGCCGGCCCCGATCACCGCCGCCGCCGACACCGCGGCGTGGCCACACAGGCAGTCCTCGACCTCGAGCGGCGCGACGAACACGCCGCCGACCTTGAGCAGATCGTCGGCGCGGCCGCTGAACCACAGGTAGCCGTGCGCGTCGATGCGGAACAGGTCGCCGGTGCGGCACCAGTGGCCGTGAAAGGTCGCCCAGCTCTTGTCGCGATCCTGCCAGTAGCCTTGCGCGACGCTGTCGCCCTTGACCCACAGCACGCCGATCTCGCCGGTCGGCATCGGCGCCGCGCCGGCGCCGGTGGCGTCCTCGGGCAGGATGCGCAGCTGGTAGCCGGGCACCGCGCGCCCGAGCGAGCCGGCGCGCACGTCGCCGGGCCGGTTGGAGCAGTAGATGTGGAACATCTCGGCCGAGCCGATGCCGTCGTAGACCGCGCCGCCGAAGCGGACCAGGAAGCGCTCGAGCAAGGCCGGCGGCAGCGCCTCGCCGGCCGACAGGTGGAAGCGCACGCACGACAGATCGAGCCCGGGCTCGCCGCGCGCGCGCCGCTCGTCGTCGGCGTCGAGCAGCTTGCCGAGCATGGTCGGCACGTTGGTGACGATGGTCGGTCGGTAGCGCGCGATCGCCGCGGCCAGGCTGTCGGGCGTCGGCCGCTCGGGGAACAGGCACACGGTGGCGCCCACCGCGAACGGGAACCACAGGTTGGTGCCGGTCGCGTAGCCGAAGAACAGGCGCGGCACGCTGACGGTCACGTCGTCGGCGCGGTAGCCCACGGTCTGCTTGGCGTAGACCTCGGTGTTGAACGCGAAGTCGCGGTGGCAGTGCATCGCCGCCTTGGGCTTGCCGGTCGAGCCCGAGGTGAACAGCCACACCGCCGGGTCGTCGCGATGGGTGCGGACCCGGCCGGCGTCGGCGGCCAGCGCGCCGCCCCGCTCGATCGCGACGGTCAGCGGCAGCCACGGCTGGCCGCTCGCGACCAGGGCCGGCCCGGCCGGGGCCAGCGCCTCGGGATCGTCGTCGAGGCCGGCGTCGGGGCACAGCAGCAGCTCGGCGACGCCGGTGCCGGCCAGCTCGGGCGCGAGCGCCTCGGCGACCGCGGGCGTGGTGACCACCACCCGGGCCCCGACGTAGCGGATCACGTGGGCGAGGTCAGTCGCCGGCGCGATCGGGTTGCCCATGGTGACCACGCCACCGGCGGTCAGGGTCGCGAAGATCGCCCACGCGAACGGCGGCAGGTCGGGCAACACGATGTAGACCCGCTCGCCCGGGCGCAGGCCGCGGCTGGCGAGGTGCGCGGCCAGCGCGCGGCTGCGGGCCGCGACCTCGGCGTAGGTCCAGGCCCGGTCGCCCAGGCGGATGGCGACCTTGGCGCCCAGGCCGGCGCCGAGCCGGTCGTACAGCCAGTAGTCGGCCAGGTTGAAGTCGTCCGGGAACCGGACAGTCGGGTCGGCGCTGGTCACGACCCACCGCCCTGGGCGATCGCGCGCCCGATGATCGTCCGCTGGATCTCGCTGGTGCCCTCGTAGATGCGGAGCGGCCGGATCGCCCGGTACAGGTGCTCGACCACCGCGCCCCGCATCACGCCGCGTCCGCCGAGCAGCTGCACGGCCCGGTCGATCACGTCCTGGGCGGCCTCGGTCGCGTGCAGCTTGGCCATCGAGACCTCGACCGTGGTGCGGGCCGCGCCGTGGTCGCGCAGGTACGCGGCGCGCAGCGCGAGCAGCCGCGACGCGTCGATCTGGGTCGCCATGTCGGCGAGGTGGGCCTGGACCAGGGGCTGCTCGGCCAGCGGCTTGCCGAACTGGCGGCGGGCCCGGACGTGGCGCACCGCCTCGTCGAGCGCGCGCCGCGCCATGCCGACCGCGGCGGCTGCGACCGACACCCGGAAGGTATCGAGCGTGGCCATCGCCAGCTTGAAGCCGGCGCCGAGCTCGCCGATCCGCGCGCTGTGCGGGATCGGCGCCTGCCGCAGCACCAGCCGGCCCAACGGGTGGCCGGCGATCGGCTCCTGGGCCACGATCTCGAGGCCGGGCCCGTCGAGCGGCACCCAGTACGCGCTGATCGCGGCGCGGCCCCGGCTCGGGTCGGTGGTGGCGAACACGGTCGCGTGGGTGGCGATGCCGAGGTTCGAGATGAACATCTTCTCGCCGTCGAGGGCGACGCCGTCACCGTCGGTCACCGCCCGCGTCGCCAGCGCGGCGACGTCGCTGCCGGCCTCGGGCTCGGTGAGCGCGAACGCCGCGATCCGCGCGCCGCATGCGAACGCCGGCAGCGCGGCGCGCTGGGCGTCGGTGCCGGCCACCAGCAGCGGAAAGGTGCCGAGCCCCTGGACCGCGAAGATCGAATCGGCCCGCGGCGACACCCAGCCGAGCAGCTCGCGGGCCAGGCACAGCGCGCGCGCGCTGATCGCGTCGGGCCGGCCGCTGGCCGGCGCCACCAGCTCGAACAGGCCATGGGCAGCGAGCGCCGCGACCGCGGCCCGGTTCCGCGCGGGCTCGTCGGCGGCGGCTTCGGCGGCCGCGATCGCGGGGGCCGCCGCGCGCAGCCGCGCCGCCAGCGCGTGGTGCTCGTCGGCGAAGAACCACGGCAGGTCGTCGGTCGACAGCGGGTAGGCGGTCATGCGACCTCGCCCTCGGTGACCGGCGCGGGCGCACCGACGAAGGCGGGGGGCCGCTTGGCCTTGAACGCGGCGTGGGCCTCCGCGAAGTCGGGGTGTTGCATGCACAGGGCCTGGGCTTGGGCCTCGGCCTCGATCGCATCGGCCAGGCCCATGCGGGCCTCGCTCTCGAGCATCTGCTTGGTCATCGCGTGCGCGAAGGCGGGCCCGGCGGCCAGCCGCGCCGCCCACGCCTGCGCCAGCGCGCGGGCGGCGTCGCCGTCGACGACCACGCGGTTCACGAACCCGATCTGCAGCGCACGCTCGGCGTCGAAGACGTCGCCGAAGAACAGGATCTCGGACGCGTGGGCGAGCCCGACCAGCCGCGGCAGCAGGTACGAGGCGCCCATGTCGGCGCCCGACAGCCCGACCCGCGGGAAGATGAAGCCGAACTTCGCGCCGGCGGCGGCGATCCGCAGGTCGCACGCGGCGGCGATCACCGCGCCGGCCCCGACCGCGACCCCGTTGATCGCCGCGATCACCGGGCGCCGGCAGCGCCGGATCGACGCGATGAGTCGACCGGTCGCGCGGGTGAACGCGAGCAGGGTCGGCGTGTCCTTGCCGAGCAGGTGATGGATGATGTCGTCCTGGTCGCCGCCCGAGCAGAAGCCGCGGCCGGCGCCGGTGATCACGACCGCGCGGACCTCGTCGAAGCGGTCGAGCGCCTCGAAGGTCTCGGCCAGCTCCTGGTAGATGTCGAACGTCAGCGCGTTCAGGCGATCGGGGCGGTCGAGGGTGATGGTGGCGACGCCGCGGGCGACCGCGAAGCCGAACCAGCGGGGTGAGGGCAGCTCGGACATGCCGCGTCTTAGCATGGAGGCCGCGCCCCCCGGTCCGAGGGGGCGCCGCTCCCAGGCGACTTCGGTAGCCAGTGTGGGCCCGAACGAAGGCTGCGGATTTGTTGGCTGGTTTTTCGCGTTCGCGCAGGCACTTGCTGGCACCCGCGATCGGACGACGGCCCAGGGTTTGCTCGACGGACAGGGGTGATGACCCCCGCGCCGGCCGCCCTGCCCCCGCCCTCCACGTTCTCCGACCGGTTCTGGGCGCTCGCGGCCGCGCCCGAGGTCCCCGACGACCTGCCCGAGCCGTTGCGGTCGATCGTCATCATCCGCCACTTCCTGGCGGTGCTCGATCACCTGGCGCAGTCGGGTCGGCGCGCGGTGCCGGCGCTCGGCGCGATCCTCCGCGCGGCCGAGCTCGAAGGCTGCCTGTCGTACGCGTCGCCCGAGCAGCTGCGCGGCGAGCCGCTCGACACCCGCTCGGTCGTGTTCACGCTGGGCGTGGTGCTGACCGAGCGCCTGGCCGGTCGCCACCCGTTCGGCGCCGAGAACAACCGGCCGCGGCGGGTCGAGCGCCTGCGCAAGGGCGAGTACGGCTCGGGCGTGAACAGCTTCCCGACCATCGCCGGCAACCTGCGCGCGGTGCTGGTGCGCGCGATGAGCCCGTTCCCCGAGGAGCGCTGGCCCGATCTGCGGCCGATGCGCGACCTGCTCGCGCAGTTCCTCGCCGCGGAGGCGCCGCCGCCGCGCCTGCCCGGGACCGCGACCGACACCGCGCCCGAGACCACCCGCGTGGTCCGCCGGCCGACCGACTTCGGTCGCGAGCTGATGAACGTCGTCGCGCGCCACGAGCCGCGCCCGACCCACCTACGACCGGCGACCTGGCCCGCCAACCCGACGCCGACCACGCCCCAGCCGCCGGTTCGGCCGCAGGCAGGCGCCACCGCGCGCTTCGGCGTGGTCCCGCTGCGGCCCCCCGCCCCGCCCCGACTGGTCACGGACCTGCCGCCGTCCGACGAGAGCGTGGTCACCCGCGTCCACGAGGGCGTGCATGACCGGCCCCCGCGTCGGTCGAGCCCGCGCCAGACCGGCCGCAACCCGGTCCTGCCGCGGCTGGTCTCGCAGGTCGATCCGCTGGCCGAGACGGTCGTGCTCTCGATCGAGGATCTCGACGACGACCGCGCGCCGTCGAGCGCGGAGGTGCTGCCGCCGATCGCGCTGCCGCCGACCGCGCCGCCGCGCCTGCCGCCGGCCGGGCCGGTCGCAGCCCGGCTGGTCGCCGCCCGCGTGGTCATCGACAAGCCGGTCGCGGTGACGTTCACCGGGTCGACCGGGGCTGCCAGCGCGGACGAGCCGGGCACCCAGCTGCCCACCAGCCGCGCGACCGGGTTCGACCCCGGCGCGGTCGACCTGCGGCCCCGGTCGCGCTCGCGCACCCTCGCGTTCGGACTGGCCTCGGCCGCGGTCGGCGCGACCGCAGCCGCGATCGCCGTGATGCTGCTGCAGGCGCAGCCGGCGCCGGTCGCGGCCGGCGCGGCCACGACCGCCGCGCCCACCTCGGTCGAGCCCGCGGCCGCACCGACCACGCCGAGCCCGGCGACCGCCCCGACCGTCGCCATCCCGGCCACGCCGGCCGTCCCAGCGGCTGCGGCCGCACCGGCGCCCGCGCCGCGCACGTCGGCGCCTGCGGTGGTGGCCCTGCCGCCGTCCGCCGCGCCGTTCGCCGACGCGACCGTCGGGCTGGCGACCGCGATCACCCCGTGCCTGCCCGGCCGCGGCGCGCACTCGACCGTCTTCGGCCTCACGGTGGTCCCGCGCAAGGACGGCGCGCGCGCCTACTTCGGCGCCGACAGCCTCACCCCGCACGAGCGCGGCTGCATCGTCACCGCGGTGCGCAGCGCCGGCGAGGTCACCGGCACCGCCACCACCTACACCGTGCGCGCCGATGGCCACGGCGTGGCGGTCACCGCCCGCGGGCACTGACCGACCGCCGCCAACGGCGTCAGAGGGTGTGACGCATTCGCTTCCCACCCTCTCTTTCGATCGATCGGCCGCGGCCCGGGGCCGCGGCCGATCTGTACGGATCCTGAGCCGCCTCGCTCCGCTCGGCTCAGGTCAGGACCGCGTACGCCTGGATCTCGACCTTGGCGCGCGGCTCGACCAGGCCGGTGACGCCGAGCAGCGCCATCGCCGGATAGTGCTTGCCCATGTGGGCCCGCCACGCCGCGCCGACCGCCTTGAGCTGGGTGCGGTACGCGTCGAGGTCGGTGACGTACACCGTCATCGACGTGATGTGCTCGGCGTCGCCGCCGGCCGCGCGCACGACCGCCAGCACGTTGGCGAGCGCCTGGCCGAACTGCACCGCGAGGTCGTCGGATCCGAACACGCCCGGCTGCTCCCAGCCGATCTGGCCCGCGACGAACAGGACCCGGCCCTCGCCGATCATCCCGTTGGCGTAGCCGCGCGGCGGCATCCAGCCCGGCACCACCACCGGCGTCGGCGGCAGCGGCTTGGCGCTCACTTCATCACCTGCCCGCCGTCGATCACCAGGGTCTGGCCGTGGAACCCGCGCGCCTCGTCGGTGCACAGCATCGCGACCGCGGCCGCGACCTCGCTCGGCTCGATCAAGCGCCGCTGCGGCGACATGTTCTCGAGCGCGGCCCGCGCCACGCCGGCCTCCCGCCCGGTCCGCGCCGCGATCCGGGCCACCGCCTCCTCGACCATCCGGGTCGCGACCCAGCCCGGGCACACCGCATTGATCGTGACGCCGGTGCGACCGAGGTCGATCGCGAGGGCCCGGGTCATGCCGACCACCGCGTGCTTGGCCGCGCAGTAGGCGGCGGTGTAGCCGTAGCCGGTCAGGCCCGCGTTGGACGCGATCGAGATCACGCGACCCCAGCCGGCCGCGACCATCGCTGGCGTGAACGCGCGCGCGAGCCGGAACGGCGCGGTCGCGTTGAGCTCCATCATGCGGTCCCACATCGCGTCGCTGGTCTCGGCCAGCGGCGCGCTCTCGGCAAGCCCGGCGTTGTTGACCAGCACGTCGACCCGTCCGATCGCGCGGACCGCCTCGACCAGGGCATCGGTGCCGGCGCGGTCGCCCAGATCGGCGACCAGGGCGTGCCCGCCGGTGCGCGCGGCGACCTCATCGATCTCGGCGCGGGTCCGGCCGGTGACGATCACCCGCAGCCCGGCCTCGGCCAGCCGCGTGGCGATCGCCGCGCCGATACCGCGGCCACCACCGGTGACCAGCGCCAGCTTGCCGTGAAGGCTCATCGGTCGGGTCTACCACGCCGCCTCCGCGTCAGCTGGCGCGAGCGGTCACGGCGGCACGGCGCCGGCGTCGTCGGCCGCGACGCTGTGCGCGGCCGCGGCCAGCATGCCGCACAGGCGCAGCGCTCGGTCGTTGCCGGCCGGGTTGGCGAACCCGCTGAGCCGGCCGCCGCGGCGGCGCATCGCCTCGCGCAGGCAGGCCCGGGTCACGCCCAGGTCGGCGACGATGCGGGCCAGCTCGCGGCGCACGCTGCGGCGATACGCCTGGCCGCGCAGGCCACCGGCCCCGAACAGGCCACCGCCAGCGGCCATCATGCCCAGGCTCGGCTCGACCAGGATCGCGACCCCGGTGCCGGCCGCGAGCGCGCCGACCCCGGCCAGCGTGACCAGGAGCGTCGCCATGCGGCCGCCGAGCAGGGTGAGGCGCTGGCTCAGCTCGAGCGCCAACGGGCGCGGCAACACATCGAGCTCGCGCCGGTCGAGCGCGACGTCGTCGAGGAACCGCACGGTCAGCGCCTCCGACAGGTCGAAGCAGCGACCGTCGAGCACCTCGAACGACTCGAGGTAGTGCATCGGATCCGCGCGCAGCTCGTTGACCAGCGCGCCGGCGGTGGCGCGGCGGCGGGCCGGGCTCTCGAGGGCGGCGTCGGCCAGGAGATCGAACACGAACGGCGGCAAGATCGGCCGGTGGGCCTCGCGATAGGCGGCGCCGGCCATGAGGTCGAGCTGGGCTCGCTCGCGCCAGCGCGCGACCTGCCGGGTGCCCGCGAACCGGTCGAGCCGGGTGAACACCGACGCTGCGCGCGGCGTCCGCCAGGCCAGCGCCGACACCGCCCGCAGCACCGCGACCGCCACCGCCGGCTCGCTGGCGACCGCGGCCGGCAGCGCGGCGGCGTCGAGCCGGTGCATCGCCGCGTCGGCATCGTGGTCGATCACCGACCTGAGCTCGTCGAGCCACGTCGCGGCATCGAGCGGCGAGCCAGCGGGGTCCATGACCCGTCCTAGCACGGCCCGGGGTGACGGCCCCCGGCCGCGCGCGCTAGGTCCCGCAGTCGACCGCGGGCATCGCGGCGATCCACGCGCGGATGAGCTCGGCGCCGCGCACGTGAACCAGCGACCGTCCCAGGAGCGGCATCATGGCCCCGACCTCCCGGGTCTCGATCCGGAAGTAGAGGATCGACGCGTCCGGGCTGCCCGGCACGATGTCGAACTCGAGGCCGCCGGTGCCCGCGCCGGCGCTGCCCGGACGCTTGCAGTAGCCGAGGTGGAACCGGTCGGTGTTGTCGTGGTTGAGGAACAGCTGCGAGGTGATGCCCTGCACCGCGTTCGGGTCGTGGCAGTGCGCGCAGTTGATGTCGAGGTACCCGCGCGCCGCCCGGTCGAGCTCGCCCGGCGCGATCGCGGCGACGCCGCCAGCCTCGAGCGGCCGGAGGTCGTGGGTGGCCGGGATCGACGCGACCTCGGGACTGCCGGTGAGCAGCCCGAGCGTGGTCATGTGCGCGAGCTGATTGACCGCCGCACCGCCGTAGTCGCCATCGCGATTGAGGTGGCGCGCCTTCAGCCCGATCGGCACCACCGTGGCCGCCGCGGTCGCGGTCGCCTTGCGCGCGTGACAGGTCTCGCACTGGTTGCGCTGCGGCACCAGGTAGCTCGCCGATTGCGCCTGGCCGGTCTCGTCGACGAAGCTGATCGGCCGGACCTCGCCGGCCGGCGACAGCACCGCGTCGCTCTGGGCGGCGTCCCAGATGTACGGCAGCGGGTGCCAGCCGTCGTCGTGGCGGACCAGGAGTCGGGTCTCGATCAGCGTCACGTCCTCGGTCGGTGCCCGCAGGTCGGCCGGGAACGCGAAGTTCTTCACGATGATCGAGCCGACCGGCAGCTCGAACGCCTGGTCGGGATCGAAGGTCATCGCCCCGCCGGGCGGCACGTAGATCGCCCGGTGCTTGACCGCATAGTCCGAGAACAGCGCGGCGTTGAGATCGTAGGGCACGACCCGATCTCCGACCGGGTTGAACGTGAAGCCGGTCGCCGGATCCCAGGCGAACAGGTTGTACGCGGACAGCCGCGCCGGCGGAGGCGCCGTGAGATCGACCGTCACCGGGCGGGTCAGGTCGACGCCACCCGCCGCGTCATCGCCGCCGCACGCCGCGACCGGCGGCACCGCCAGCGTGGCCACGGTGACGACCTCGAGCCACCAGGTGGTGCGCATCGGCGCTACGGCAGCACGACGTCGGCGATCGGACCGCCCGCGAGCGCGGTGCAGTCGAACGGGGCGAACGGCGCCGCCGGCCGGAAGAACGGGATGAGGTTGTCGGCCGACTGGACCGCGAGCTGCATGTTGGCGAAGGTGCCGCCGAGGTTGGCGCCGACGCAGATGCGGTTGTCGTTGCTGTTCATCGCCGGGTCGGACGAGTGGAAGCTGGTCTCGCCGATGGTGTCGTAGAGGACGCTGTCGATCGGCGCGAGGCCGTAGGCCAGGCGGAGCAGGATGCCGAGCTGCAGCGGGTCGGAGACGTCGGACTCCGTGCCCGAGCCGGTGTGGGTGTTGTTAGCGATCAGGATGTTCTCGCTGCGGAAGTTGGTGACGGTGCCCGCGGCGCCCGGCAGCAGCCCGAGATCGGCGTGATCCCCGACCAGCTCGGCGTTGTCGATCTCCCACATCGTCGCGTCGCTCTCGATCGCCAGGCCGCTGATCAGCGCGATGTCGACAGTGCCGTTGTTCGCGTAGGTGTTGCCGGTGATCTCGACCCGGCGCGACGCCATCGCGAAGGTGCCGGTGCCCACCGGGATCTTCTGCACGGTGCCGCCCGGCGCGAAGTTGCGGTGGTTGTTGTTCCGGATCGTGTTGTTGCGGATGCGCACGTCGCGGCCGACGATCGGGTTGCCGGGCAGATCGAACACCACCAGGCCGCCGGTGTTGTTCTCGGCGGTGTTGCCGTACACGTCGGCGTACTGGGTGTTCTCGATCTCGAGGCCGGCGACGTTGCCACTGACGACGTTGTTGCGGACGATGACGTGCTGGCACTGGCCGACGTAGAGCCCGGCGTCGGAGGCGTTCTCGGCCCGGCTGTCCTCGACCAGCACGTTCGTCGACTTCACTGGATAGATGCCGTACGCGCCGTTGGTGGTGTCACCGGGCGTGGTCCAGGTCGCGCGGATCCGTCGGAACACGACGCCGTCGCTGGCCTCGACCCGGATGCCGTCCTTGGGCGCGTCGGTGACGGTGAGGTCCTGGACCAAGAAGTCATCGCCCACCACGTCGACGCCGTTCACCTGCGCGGTCGAGCTGCCGTAGTCGAGCGTCGTCTTGTCGATGCCCTGGCCGATGAGGTGGGTGCCGGCGGTGCGGATCGTCAGCGCGTTCGTCATCTCGAACGTTCCGGCGCCGAGGATGATCGTCGTGCCCGCCCCGATCGAGTTGACCGTCGTCTGCAGCGCGGCGGCGTCGCCGCCGGCGACCTGCACGCAGGTGGTGGTCACGTCCGCACACGAGTTGGTGGCGAAGTCGTCATCGCCACCACAGGCGACGACCGACGCAAGCAGCAGGACGCAGACCGCAGAAACTCCGAACCGGCGAAGCGATGACATGGAACCCCCCAGGTGAAAGGCGCCGAACGTCGCTCGTCGGGGCCCCCTGGGTCAACGTCGCAACTTCACCCACGATTAGTCCTTATTGACGCATCGCGCCATGACCGGTACACCCGAAGGATGCCGCTGTCTCCCAAAGAGGCCCTGTTCGAGGGCGAGCGTCCATTCCCGGTCATCCCCGCCTGCGAGCACTTCGCCGGCAGCGAGAAGCTCATCAAGAAGGCGTTCGAGCTGCAAGCCAAGCTCGGTGGCGTCTTCGACATCACGATGGACTGCGAGGACGGCGCCCCGACCGGCCGCGAGCGCGAGCACGCCGAGATGGTGGTCGATCTCCAGAAGTCGGCCGCCAACGCGCGCGGCATGGCCGGCGTGCGCATCCACGACCCGGCGCACGCGCTGTGGCGCCAGGACGTCGAGCTGGTGGTCCGCGGGGCTGGCGAGCGCCTCGCCTACATCACGATTCCCAAGCCGACCCGCGCCGCTCAGGTGGCCGAGGTGATCGGCACCATCCAGGAGGTCGCGCGCGCCGCCGGGATCTCCCGCGAGATCCCGATCCACGTGCTGATCGAGACCCACGGGGCGCTACGCGAGGTGTTCGACATCGCGGCCCTGCCCTGGGTCCAGGTCCTCGACTTCGGCTTGATGGACTTCATCAGCGGCCACCACGGCGCGATCTCCGACGCCGCGATGAAAAGTCCCGGCCAGTTCGAGCACGCGCTGGTCGCCCGCGCCAAGGCCGAGGTGGTCGCGGCCGCGCTCGGCGCCGGCGTGGTGCCGGCCCACAACGTGACCCTCGATCTCAAGAACGTCGACCAGACCCACGCCGACGCCAGCCAGGCCCGCCGCCAGTTCGGCTTCTTGCGCATGTGGTCGATCTATCCGACCCAGGTCGCGCCGATCGTCAGCGCGATGGCGCCCGACTTCAGCGAGGTCGAGCGCGCATGCGCGATCCTGCTGGCCGCCGAGCAGGCCGCGTGGGGCCCGATCCAGCACGCCGGCGACCTGCACGACCGCGCGACCTATCGCTACTTCTGGGAGCTGGTCCAGCGGGCCCGGCTGAGCAACCTGGCGCTCCCGGGCGAGGTCGCGCACTGGTTCGCGTAGCTCGCCGCCCGCGGCCGCGCGAGGGTTGATCCGGGCGGACTCGGTGCTGCGGCTTCGCGCCGATCGATGGCGGCGGCGCCAGAGGGCTGGTCCCGCTCCTCGACCTGCGCGAAGATGATGCGGTGAGCCACCCCCCCGACGGCCGCGATCCGCCCACACCTCTCGGCCCCGACCTGTGGGCCAATTTGGTGGCGATCGATCGCGCGCTGACCGACCTGCCGGCCGACGCGGAGCTGGCCGAGAAGCTCGAGTGGGTCGTCAACGTGATGGTGCTGCGCGGTCACCTGACCGAGGGCCACCGCAAGATCCTGCGCCACGTCCACGCACCCACCAGCCGCGCGCAGCTGTCGTCGATCGACGACAAGCACGCGGTCGGCGGCGCCGAGATCGACTGCGACAGCTTGATACACCTGTGCCTGGGCCGGTGCTGCACGTTCAAGGTCGACATCTCGCGCGCCGATGTCGCGGAGGGCAAGCTGCGCTGGGACATCGACGAGCCGTACGTGCTGCCGCGCACCGCCAACGGCTACTGCGCGAACGTCGACGACGACGCCCGCTGCCGCGTGTACGACGACCGGCCCGGCGTGTGCCGCGTCTACGACTGCCGGGGCGACGAGCGGGTGTGGCTCGACTTCGACGCGCGCATCCCGGCGCCGCTGTCGCCGCGGGTCGTGCCGCTCGAGCGCCTGCGCCGGCGCGGCCCGATCTGACCGGCCTCGGCGCGCCCGGCTCGGGTCGCCCCGCGCCGGCGGTCCTGCGCCCGCGCGCATGCGAGCTCGGTGTCGAAGGGCCCCCTCGGGCTTGATCACAAGTCTTCATGTGATCGGAAGTGCGCACCCTTTCCCGGTGGCCCTGAGCCGGCGCCGCAGGCGCCGTGTCGAAGGGCAGAGCGCCAAGGTGCCGCACGTGATCTTCGACGGGTTACCCTTCGACGGCGGGCTCGCTTGGGTTCGCCTTGGCTCAGGGACACCGGAGAAGATGTGCGGGATTCTGAGGGCAGACCTCAGGATTGTCACAAGTCTCCATGCGATCGACCGCGAGGTTGAGCTCGATGACCGGGGTCGGCGCGATCGCGAACAGCGCCCGGTACAGCGCCGCGATCTGGGCCCAGTCGCTGGCCTCGGCGCGCGCGGCCCGGGCGTGGACCGCGGCGATCGCGGCCTGCAGCGCGTAGGGCCCGATCCGACCGGCGCGCAGCGCGGGCTCGACCGTGGAGCAGCATCAGCGCCAGCAAGGCGCCGGCCTGGTGCCTCCCCGGGATGAGCGCGTCGAGCAGCCCAGGCGTGACATGTCCCGCCCACACCTGAGGCCCTGAACCCCGCGGCGTGACCGAGTCCGCCTCACGATTTCAGCATGTTGGCCGTGTATGACACTGGCGCAATGTATGCAGAGTTACACCCGTCATGCAGTCAGTGGTCACTCGCGACGCCCCGTCGGCCAGCCAACGGCTCGCTCCCGAGGTCCTCACCTACGTTGCAGGGGCAGTCATCGTACTCAACCTGGTCGATGCACTCTGGACGCTGACCTACATCGAGGCCGGCGTCGCCCGCGAGTCGAACCCGCTGATGGAGAAGGCGCTGGCGTTCGGCCCGATCGCCTTCGTCCTCGCCAAGCTCGCACTGGTCTCGCTGTCGGTGCTGCTGCTGTGGCGGCTGCGCGAGCGCCGCAGCGCCGCGGTGGCCCTGTGGAGCGGCGCCATGACCTACACGGCCATCGCCTGCTACCACCTCGGCAACGTCCACCAGCTTGCCGTGCTCACCGCCGCTCGGTGACCCTGCCCCCCCCCGCGCGGGGCTCGCTGCCCGGCAGCGAGCTCGCGACCCGGTCTACTTCGACCCGGAGATGATCGCGTCGACCGCGTCCTTGTTGTCGTTGAGGCCGGGCCCGGTGCCCTCCTTCTCCTTGATCACCTCCATGAGCTGATCCTTGCCCTTCTTGGCCGGCGCGTTGGCGATCCGGACCTCGGTGATGGCCTTGACCATCGACGGCTGCTGGATCAACAACCCGAACGCACCGTAGAACGCCATGCGATCGACCGCCTGGACCTCGAACTCGGCGGTCTTCCAGCTCTCGCGGCTCGCCTCGATCTTGCCCTTGCCGTAGCGGGCCTCCATCAGCTTGCGGAAGAACTCGAAGTTGCGCTGGTCCTCGTTGAGCTGCTTGGTGTCGATCGCGACGAACATCTTCCAGAGCTTGCCCTCGAAGAAGAAGAAGAACCGGCGCTGGTTCTTGCCGCCCGCGTTCTCCCAGAACACCAGCATCGCCTCGCCGGTGTTGTGCGCGAACTCCTCGTCGATCAGCGACACGTCCCAGCCGGTCTTGGCGCCCTTGAACTCGGCGAACGACGACTTGATGCGCGCGACCTCCTTGGACTTCTCCTTGCGCAGCTTGTCCTGCGCGTAGACGTCGCTGGTCGCACTGATCTGCTCGGTGTAACGCTCCTCGATCTGCTTGCCGAGGGTGGAGACGACCTCGTCCTTCGACATGCCGAAGGTGAAGGCGCCCATCAGCTCGCCGAGCGCCTTCTTCTGATCGGCGTTGGGCGGCGTGACCTTCGCTGCCTTCTTGGGAGCGGGCTTCTTCTTCGCGGTCGCGGCCGCCTTCTTCTTGGGCGCCCTGGCGGAGGCATCGCCGGCGCCGGCACCGAGAACAAACGCGCACGCCAGTGCGAGGGACGAGAGCAGACGGGTACGTGACATGGAGCCTCCGGCGGCGAGTCTAACCGCACGATCTGGGGGGTTCAAGGAAGACGGCCGACCACGCCGGGAGATTCAAGCCGGCAGGATCCGTGGCCCGCGGGCCAGGTCATACATGTGCGCGAGCGAGCTCGCCACGCTGCTCGACCGCATGCGCGACCCGCGCGTCCGCGGGTGCCAGGCCTGCTGGACCGTGCGTCGCGGCTTCGTCGAGGCCCTCGGCGACGGCGGGTCGGCCCATGGCTGGACCGATCTGGCGAGCCGCATGCGCTCGTACTGACCCAGTCGAGCGGACCGCGGCGCGCGGTCGCAGCACCACGACGGGACCGCGCGGTGGGCGCGAGCGACCCGATCGGCGTGCGCACCGGGCCGTCATGGTCAAAAAGTTGGCGCCGCCGTGACGCCGTGCGACGGATTCCACATGCAGACGATCGCCGTAGCGAACCGCAAGGGTGGAGTCGGCAAATCCTCGGTCGCGACCCACCTGGCCGCCGCGCTGGGGATCCGCGGCGCCACCGTGCTCGTGATCGACATGGACTCGCAGGCCAGCACCACCGCGATGCTGCTCGAGGACCTCGAGGACGACGCGCCGACCACGACCCAGCTGCTGCTGGGCGAGGCCCGCCTGGCCGACATCATCCGGCCGTCGACCCGCGACGGCGTGCTGATCGCGCCGGCGTGCAGCGAGCTGACCCGCGCGCAGTTCGCCATCGCCGGACGGACCGGCCGCGAGACGATCCTGCGCCGCGCGATGCGCGAGCTGACCGGCATCGACGTCGTCGTGATCGACACCGCGCCCGAGCTGCAGCTGGCCACGCTCAACGCGCTGGTCGCGGCGACCCACGTGCTGATGCCGTTCACGCCCGACCCGAAGGCGCTGCAGGGGCTCGAGACCACCAGCGAGGCGGTCGCCGAGATCGTCGCTGCCGAGCTCGGCCATCCCGAGATCCTCGGGTGTGTCCAGGTCGCCTACGACCGACGGCTGTCGGTGACCGAGCAGTCGCGCGAGCAGGTCGCGGCCGCCTACGGCGCCGCGCTGTTCGAGACCCGGATTCGCGCCAACAGCAGCTTCATCGTGTGCCCGGCGTGGCACCGCGACATCTTCGCGATGGAGCGTCAGGATCGGCAGCGCGGTCGTGGTTCCGAGGACTTCCTTGCCCTCGCCGACGAGGTCGCGGTCCGGCTCGGCCTGCGCACCGCAGCCGCGCACGCGGCCTCCGAATCCCACGCCGTCGCCGCCTAGGAGATCATCATGGCCAAGCTTCCAGAGACCTTCGTGAAGGCGCCCCCGGCGGACCCGGGCGCACCGTCCAGGCCGCGCCGCGCGCGCAAGTCCAGCATCATCGCCGAGGCGCCGCGCGATCTGCGCGAGCTGCTGCTGCGGCTCGACGATGCCGAGTACCAGGCGCTCGAGGACGCACGCGACGCGCTCCGGCGCGCGGGTGAAGACCTCACGCTCGAGCAGATGATCCACCGCGTCCTCACCGACTGGGCGTGCGCCCGCACCGCCCCGGCGACGGTGCCCACGTCGGCGGCGGCCGCCACCGCGGCCGTGCACCGGGACGAGAACTTGGTCGAGCGGCTGCGCGCGTTCGCGGCCGCACCGCTGCGCACGTGGCGCGAGCTCGGCGCCACCCTGCGGCGCATGTCCGGCTTGCCGGCGCGCGGACACTGACCGGCGGCGCGGCGCTCAGACGCGCGTCGCGATCAGGATGCCGCGGTCGCCACCAGCGTGCGCCTTCGCACGTAGGTGGGGTGCGCTTGCACCACAGTCCGCGCGGTCGCCTCGCGAACTGGCAGCGACCAGCGACATCTGCGTTGGTGGTCGAGCGGGCACGCAACGTGCACCAGGCCGACCGGCATGTCCACCCCAGAGATGACCGCCTCCCGCGCCTCCCACGACAGCCGCCCGTCTGCGACGCGATGGCTCACGCTCATCGGCTTCATCCTCGCGTGCGAGGCGGCCGGCGCCACCGGCGCGCTGGTGACCGATCCCGGCTTCTACCAGGAGCTGAACCAGCCCGCGTGGGCACCGCCGCCATGGTTGTTCGGTCCGGTCTGGGTGACGCTCTACGCGATGATGGGCGTCGCCGGTTGGATGATCTGGCGGCGCGGCGGCTCGATGGTGATGTTCGCCGTGCAGCTCGCGCTCAACGCGATGTGGACGCCGATCTTCTTCGGTGCCCACGCGGTCGGCGCGGCGTTCGTCGTGATCAGCCTGCTCGACCTGGCGATCTTCGCGACCATCGTCGGGTTCGGTCGGCGCTCGCAGGTCGCCGCGTGGCTCCTGGTGCCGTACGCCGCGTGGGTCGGCTTCGCGACCGCGCTCACCGGCGCGCTCTGGCTGCTCAACCGCTGACGCGGGCGAGTCGGCCCGGTCTCGTCACTCGATGCGGGCTTCGCTGTTCTTCGACAGCGACTCGGAGGCGCCCGTGAGCGCGTCGGGCGTGATGGCGATGTCGAGCTCGCTGCCGCTGATGGAGCCGTGGCAGCCGCCGCAGACCGAGTCGAACAGGCTGGCGCGGATGCCGAGCGTGACGACCTCCCCCGGCCCGAGCTGGTGCTCCTCGCCCATGTTGATCGGGCCGGCGCCGCCGCGGAGCTCGAGCACGAGGGCGCGCGCCGCCGGCACGTTGACCCGGACCGAGCCGTCGCTGGCGAGCGACGCGGTGCCGAGGTCGGTGCGCGACTCGAAGATCCCGCCGGGGCCGCTGCCGGTGGTCGTGCCCGGCGGGGCCGGGTTCTCGGCGTAGACGGCGAGCTGCTCGCGGCTGCGGAAGTCGTCGACCGGGCGGCCCCGGCGCAGGTTGCCGGTCAGCAGCGTGAAGGTCAGCGGGGCATCGGGAATGTGGACGATCGCCCGATCCTGATCGGCGCCGCCATGGCCGCCGAACACCAGCTGGCGGCGGTTGTAGTACAGCTTGCCGGCCGGGCGCTTGACGCCGAGCACCGCGTCGACCTGGGCGCCGGCGCCGGCGGGCACGAGCGCGGTGCGCGCGCCGGTCGCGGGGTCGATCGCGACCAGGTTCCAGTCGAGGCTGGTCGCGGCGCCGAGATCGCCGGTGAACGCCGCGTACGAGACCATGATGCGGCCGTCGGGCAAGCCGACCGGATTGCGGTAGGCGCCGCTGGTGGTCGCACCGACCCGGCCGGTCGCCGCCGGATCGACGATGCGCACGCTGGGCAGGAAGCCGAGCTCGGTGCGGCCGGCCTCGAATGGACCGATGCTGCGGTTGAAGATCGCGAGCGTACCGGCGCCGCCGCGCGCGCCCGGGTCGGAGAAGATCGTGAGGAAGTTGCCGTTGAGGTCCTCGCGGATGTCGGTGGCCTGGCCGTAGCCCACCGACGGGCGGGTCGCGGCCGGATCGGCCAGATCGGCATAGGGCGAGGTGGCGCGCTGCGCGAGCAGCGGGTGGTAGTCGGTGCGGTCCCAGTTGATGCGCCGGCCGGCCAGCTGGTAGAAGCCGCCCGACACCTTCTCGGTCGTCATCGTGATCCGGCCCTCGCGCATCATCTGCGGCCCGAGCTCGGAGTTGGTCAGGTACGTGACCTGCTCGACGCCGGTGCCGTCGCGGCGCATCCGCCACAGGTCGGACTGCGGCAGGAACAGCTTGCGCGACAGGCCGGGGCCGGCGGTGCCGCGGGTCGACGCGAAGACGATCCACTCGCCGTCGGGCGACCACGCCGGGTCGAAGTTGTGCAGCTTGAGCCCGCTGACGTCGGGCGCGGCCGCGGTGACCCGCCGGCAGTTGGCGCCGCTGACGTCGACCGTCCAGATGCCGAGCGGATCGGTCGGGCCGGTCCGCATGGCGAAGGCGATCGTGGTGCCGTCGTGGCGGACGTCCGGCGCGCGGACATCCGCGCTGGCCAGGTTGACGCCGCAGGCGCCGAGCAGCGAGGTCGACCCGCCGACGCTGGCGATCGCGCCACGCGCGCCCAGGGTGGCCGGCGCGACCCGCAGGTCGGAGCCGCCCTGGTAGGTGTCGAACTGCAGCGGACCGGCGACGTGGCTGGTGGCGCGCTCGACGTAGACCAGCGGCACGGTGTCGCCGGCGTCCATCAAGTCGATCTCGCCGCGGGCGACCATGGCCGCCCGCTCGATCCGCACCCACTCCTGCAGGGTGCAGAACGGCGACGCGGTGGCGGCGACGAACCCGCCGCAGTCGGCCGGATCGCCCTCGCCGAACACCGCGCCAGCGCGGTGCGCGATGCCGCCGTCCTCCGGGAGGATCGCCTTGGCGACCGCGCGGCCCCGACGGGCGTCGGGCACCTCGAGCGCCATGAACTCGTGCTTGAGCAGCTCGTAGTTCTTCTCGAGCACGACCGCCGAGAAGAAGCCGAGGCTGCCCGAGCGGAGCTTGAAGTCGTTGGCCGCGCTCGGGCTGTGGCAGCCCTCGAACGCGCAGCCGCGGGTCAGCAAGCGCGGCTGGACGTGGGTGGCGAAGAACTGCTTGCCGGGGTCGCCGGCGCCGAAGTCGATGCGACCGACCTTGGTCGCCCAGTCGCGGATCGCCAGGTAGTCCTCGGCGGTGCGGCTGGCCAGCTGATCGCCGCCGGTGTGCGGCCCGCCGCCCTCGCCGCGCGCCAGCGGCACCCGCAGCAGCTGCGACTCGTCGACCGGCGCGTCGATGAAGGCCCAGCTCTGGCTGAAGTTGAACGCCTGCTGACGGGGGTCGTGGCCGCAGGTGATGTAGAAGTCCGACTGCGCCGCGCCGTGACAGCTCGAGGCGCTGCAGCCGTCGAGGATCGGCTGGATCCGGTCGCGGAACTCGGCGAAGTTGGGGTTGGCCAGGAAGCTGGCCTCGACGAAGGTGCCGGGCACCTCTTCCGAGCAGTTGCCGCTGCCGGGCTGGGCCGGCGTCAGGGGCGGCCGGTTGTTCTCGGTCGCGCCGTTCTCGGTCCAGTCGAGCAGCGTCTGGTACGCGTCGGAGCCGACCTGGAAGATCGGCCCGCCGGCGTGGACGACCTCGAGCGGCCGCGCGACGTCGCCATAGGCGACCCGCAGCTCGCCGGTGCCGACCGACTTGATGAGCAAGAGCGGGATCTGGTACGCGCCGAACGGACGTAGCAGGTCGCGGCGCTTTTGCACCGACGCGAAGCTGGTCACGTCGAAGTTGCCGGCGGCGAACTTGAACGGGTCGCCGGGCCGCGTCTCGTGGCAGCCCGAGGTGTTGCCGGCGCACGACTGCAGCAAGATCGGCTCGATCTTGCGCTGGTAGAAGGTCTGGCCCGGCGGTGGGTCGCCGCAGGCCACCAGCGTGAGCGCGAGGGCGGCGGCCACCGCCAGCGGACGCAACATCGACCCGGCCCCGCGACGCTTCGCTTTCATCGACATCGAGCTTACTCCAGTGGCGTCAGCATCTCGATCGCCACGACCTCGCCATCCTCGTCGACGATGGCGACGCTCAGCGAGGGCAGCAGGTTGCCACCCTTGCCGTGCGCCGGTTCACCTTCGTCGCGCGCGCGACGGCCGTCGTTCTGCGAGGATGACGCAGTGCGCGGCGAGGCCGCCGGCGGCATGGTCCCGGCGCCGTGACGGCTCATCATGAGTACTCCATAGCTCTCCTGCACGAGGCAGACCTCGCACACGACTCGTGACCTCGGACCCCGGCGTCATTGTTGAGCGCTTCGCTCCGCTCGCTGGGGCTAACGCAGCTCGACGATCGCGGCCTTGGCGGTGGCGCGCACGAGCGACGACGGGTCGGCGGTGGCGGCGGTCAGCGCCGCGCGCGAGGCGGTGTCACCCAGCCGCCCGAGCGCCCACGCCGCGTTGCGACGGACGTTGGGGTCCGCGTCGGCCGCCAGCGCGGTCTCGAGCGCGGCCCGCGCCGACGGCTCGCGCAAGGCACCAACCACGCCGGCGGCGCGCGCGCGCACCTCGGCGTCGGCATCGGCGAGCAGCGCGACCACCGGCGCCGCGCCCCGCTGGGTGCGGACCTTGGCCCAGGCGCCGGCCGCGGCGAGCCGGACCGAGGCATCGCCATCGGCCATCGCGGCGGTCAGCGCGGCAGTGCCGCGCGGGTTGCCGATGGTGCCGAGCGCGCGCGCCGCGGCCGCGCGGGCCTCGGGCCCGAGCGCGCTGCGGGTCACCGCCGCCGCCAGCGCGGCGATCGCCTGCGGATGGCGGAAGGTGCCGAGCACGTCGGCCGCGTTGCGCGCGAGCCGGGTGTCACTGCCCTGCAGGTCGGCGATCGAGCGCGCGGTGAGCTCGCTCTTCAAGACCGGCCGGCGCGCGAACCACCAGGCCGCGGCCTCGCGCAGCTCGTAGCGATCGTGGTCGAGCAGCTCGGAGACGATCGGGGTGCAGGCGTCGCAGATCAGGCGCTCGGCCCGCTCGAGCTCGGCGATGATGGCGTCGACCGAGCCGGTGCGGATCGCGTTCTCGATGCGCGGCGCGGAGCCGCCGCGACCGGCGTGCGCGACCGAGGTGAAGGAGAGGACGGTGGCCACCGCGGCCGCCAGGAGGTGCGTCGTACGGGTCGTGCGAGTCATGGGGTTTCCTCCGGTGACGGGTTCAGTTGGGAGCGTTCTCGCGCGAGTAGTACTGGCCGCCGTTATCGGCCATGAGCACCAGCAGGTAGTACTCGGTCGGCGTGAGCTCGCGGCCGACCGCGAGCGCGTGGGCCGGGAACTCGGCGACCGAGAACGCGCGGACCCCGCCGTCCTGGGTCGGGAACTGCTGCACCGGATTGAGCTTCTTGATGAGCTTGGAGTTGCGAGCGTCACCGGGCCGCACGTAGATGCGCTCCGACAGCGGCACGCCGTCGCTGGTGGTCACGACCAGGCCGGCCTCCTCGAGCTCCATCATATCGGGGCCCATCAGCGACAGGTGCGAGGCCGAGTAGCCGCCGAACATCTCGTCGCCAACGCTGAAGTCGACCGCGCGGGCGCTCAGGTCGAACACCCAGGTGAACGAGGCGCCGGTGACCGGGTCGCTGATGGTCCAGCTCGGGTTGGCCGGGCCGGCGGTGCCGTTGTGGCAGCTCGCGCACTTGTTGGTGAAGATGGTCTGCAGCGCGGTGTTCCACGGCACGCCGATGGTGTTGTCGCGGGTGTAGGCCGCCAGGCTGGCCGGGCTGACCCGCTGGCTGCGCGGCGTGGTCGCGTTCAGGAGCGCGGGGCCGCGGGCGACCGCCTGGGTCAGGCCGGGCTGGATGACGGTCGGCTCGGTGCGGTTCTCGTGGCAACCGCCGCAGAAGCGGGACTCGCCGGGCGCGCCCGAGATCCAGACCGGCTCGTTGACGTGGGCGATGCCGAACCGGTCGATCGCCTGGAGGTGGACCGGGACGTTGGCCGGGATGAGCGCCGCCCACGAGCCGTCGCGCTCGACCGGCGCGACGCCGAGGACCGCGGCGCCCTCGTGCTCGGTGATGCCGAAGTCGTCGGGGATGCCCTCCTCGGTCGAGAAGCCCTCGATGATGCGCACGCCGTACACCGAGCCGGGCGGGATGGTCGCCACCGACGAGCGGTAGACGTCCATCGAGCCGAGCAGCGTGGTCGACTGGTCGTACTGGTGAGTGCCCGACGCGCCGATCTCGGGCGGCGCATCGCGCGCGACCAGCGGGCGCGGGAAGATGTCCCACATCGCCGGGTCGTCGAACAGCGGGCGGCGCGAGGCCTTGCCCGGGCGCGAGTCGTAGACGTACAGGCCGAAGTTGGCCTCCATGCGGGCGGCGCCGAGCGCGCCCGACTCGACCGGCCCGTCGGCCCACGACACCAGCAGGTCGGGGTACTCGGCGGCGTTGAGCGGGAACGCGTCGTAGTAGCGACCGACCGTCTTCGACGACGGCTCGCGACCGAGCGGGACGCTCGGGGTCAGCAGGTGGTAGCTGGCGGTCGCCTCCGACTGGTTGCGATCGGCGAGGATCCGGCCGTTCTGCTCGTACGGCTCGCCCAGGCGGATGTCGAGGATCGCGCCGGCCTGGACCGTGCGATCGCGGGCGGTGCCGATCGCGATCACGCGGCCCGGCGAGACCTCCCGGGCCTTGAGGTACGAGTTGGTGAGGCCGGTGGCCTCCTTGCCGAACGCCTCGCGGACCTGGGTCAGGTCCGGGTTGAAGTACATGAGGTGCCCTGCGTTCATGTCGCCCAGGTGGTCCCACTGGGTCGCCATGACACGGCCGTCGCTCATGAGGGTCGGGAACACCCGGTGCGACAGGTTGCGCGCGCCGAGTCGACGGCCGGTGCCGTCCTTGTTCATCACGCCGAGCTGCAGGGTCTCGCCGCGCTCGTACTCGTCGCGGTGCTGGGCGGTGAGCTGCCCGGGCACTTCCGGAACGGTCTCGTTGGTGAGGAACAGGACCTTGTCGCCGGGCAGGAACACCGGGCTGACGTAGTCGTGGTTCGGGTCGGCCGCCAGCTGGTCGACCGCGCCGGTGTCCAGGTGGAGCACGAACAGCGCGTAGTGCTGCTGCGCGGACAGCTTCCCGGAGAAGACGATCTCGCGGGCATCGAACGACAGGTCGTAGCCCGAGATGTCGATGTTGGCGTACTCGGCCCCGGCCTGGTCACAGCACAGGTTGGTGAGCTGGCCGTCCGCGGTCGGCGGCGACAGCTTCACCAGCCGCGCCCCCGGCAGGTACGAGGTGTACTGGAAGATGTCGCCCATCTCGTTGCGCGCGGGGCGCTGCAAGAAGACGATCGAGTCGACCCCATCGAGTGGACCGGGGTCGCCACCGCCACAGGCGGTGGCGCCGATCGCCAGCGCACCGAGTGCCAGGCCCCAGGACCAACGGTTGCTGATGCGCTTCACGGATGACCTCCTCATGATGCTGAAGGTCCATAGAGCAAGCGGTAGGCCAGGAGGGAACCAAGCGAAGACAAGGGCTTGCGACCGTCTTTCACGAGGGGGCCCGACCCCTGGGGGCTGGGGCGTGGGGGTCGACGCCCCCACGACGGTCAGTCCTCGGTCGGGAGCAGGCCGCTGCGCGACGCCAGCTCGCGCAACATCAGCTTCGCGCGCTCGAAGCGCTTGCGCAGCGCGGCCGCGCGCCGGTCGAGGTCGACCTCGTCATCGCCGGGCATCGCCCGCGCGATGTCGCGCCACGACAGCTTGCGGTCGATCCGCAGCACCAGGAGCGCATGGTCGTCGGGGTCGAGCGCCTCGCGGAGGCGGCGGACCTCGTCCTTGACCTCGGTGCGCAGGAACGGCAGCGTCGCGGTGCGCAGCTGCTCGGCGAGCTGCTGGGCCTGCGAGGCGCCCGACAGCGGCACGTTGTGGCGGGCGCGGCGGCGCGGATCGCGGCGGAGCCGGTGGAGCGCGTTGCGCGCCAGCGCGTACGACCACGTACGCAGCGACGCGTCCCAGCGAAACCCGGGTAGGCCCTTCCACAGATCCTCGCTGAAGCTCGAGAACGCCTCCGCCGCCAGATCGTCGTCGCGCGCCACCGCGTGGAGGAAGCCGAAGATCTCGGCGCCGTAGAGCTCGAGCGCCGCGGTGGCCGCCGCCTGCAACTCCCCGGCGGTGGCCCGATCGCGGACGAGTCGCTCGCGGGTGGACCGGGCGTCGTCGGGCGTCTCGTCGACCGGACCATCCGGCAGAGTGGTCATGTTGGCCATCTTACTGCGGCCGCGGCGGCGCCGGCGAGCGCCCGGTGGCACGCTCGTGGGCTGCCAACAATTCGTCGATCTCCACCAGGCGGCGGGCGTACACGTCGGGATAGGCGCCGTACTCGGTGCGGGCCGCCTCCAGCTTGGCCCGAGCATCCGGCAAGTTGCGGCGCAGGACGATGCTGGCGCGCGCGATCTCGATCGATGCTGCGACCGCCGCGTTGCCGTCGTCGAGCCGGCTGGCCAGCGCGGCGGCCTGGCTGGCCCGGGCCAGGGCGTCGTTGGCGCGACCGGTCCCGGCCAGCGCCTTGGCCTCGAGCACCAGCGCGAACACGTGGCGATCGGTGCCAGGGACGGTGCGGGCCATGATCGCGACGGTGCGGGCGCCAGTGGCCGCCGCGCGCGCGAGGTCGCCCTGCTCGAGCGCGGCCGCGGTGATGTTGTAGAGGGTGGTGCCGACCTCGAAGTGGTCATGCCCGTAGGCGCGCTGCTGGATGACGAGCGCGCGCTCGTAGGCGGCGAGCGCGCCGCTGGCGTCGCCCCGCTTGAGATCGATCACCGCCACGTTGACCTCGGCCAGCGCGACGTCGGGGTGGTCGGGGCCGTACAGCCCGGCGAACAGGTCGCGGCTGGCGACGAACGCCGCGCGGGCCTCGGCGAACGTCTCGGGTCGCGAGCTGAGCAGCACGCCCAGGTTGAGCAGCGCGGTGGCGCGATCGCCGCTGCGGGCGGCCGGCCACGCCGCCAGCGCCACCCGCGCGCGCTCGGCGACCGCCGCCGCGGCCTCGCCGTGCGAGCCCTCGAGCAGCACGAGCCCGTAGTTGGTCAGCGCCGAGACGTGATGCGGGTGGGTCGCCCCGTAGGTGCGCTCCATGCTCGGCAGCGCGGCCTCGTAGCGCTCGCGCGACTCCTGATAGCGCCCGGCGGCGGCGTAGGCCTGGGCCAGGCCGTAGTCGGCCTCGGCGCGCTGGAGCGGGTCGACCGCGTCGGCGGCCAGCGCCGCGGCCTGCTCGGCCCACTCGACCGCGGCCGCGCCGTCGCCACGGCGATCGGCGGCCGCCGTCAGCGCGCGCAGGACGATCATCACGCCCTGCCGGGCCCGCCGACGATCCTTCTGTACCACCGCCTGGGCGGTGCGGATCCACGGCTCGAGCTTGGCCGGCTCGAACCGATCATCGCCGTAGAACCGCAGCACCTGGGCCAGCGCCTCGAGGTAGACGTCGGTGTCGTCGACCGCCTGGGCCGCGTAGTACGCGTCGATCGTCAGCCGCTCGGCCTCGGCGTGGCGGTCGGCGTCGTAGGCGAGCCGCCCCCGCACCAGCGCCAGCAGGGGCGCGTTGCCGGGATCGATCGGCGCGAGCGCCTCGGCCTGGCCCAGCCGCTCGAGCGCGGCGGCCGCGCGATCGGCGGCGGCATCGGCGTACGCCGCGAGCAGGAGCGCGCGGGCCTCGGCCGCGGGGCCGGCCGGCGGCGGCGTGGTCGCGGCCAGGGCGACCGAGTCGAGGCACGGGCCCAGCCACGGCACCGCGCGCAGCCGCAGCGCGTAGGTCGCCGGTGCGTCGCGCAGGAGCGCGTCGTCGTCGAGGATGACCGCGGCGGCGCGCGCGCGGTAGCGCAGGCACGCGGTCGCGCGGCCCTCGAGCGCCGGCGCCAGCTCGCGGCTGACCCGGACCGCCTGACACACCTGGCGGCTCGCGTCGCGATAGGCCGCATGGGTGCCGACCACGCGGCGATCGATCAGCTGCAAGGCGTCGCGGTCGCCGGGGGCGGCCGCCAGGGCGGCCTGCAGGCGGGCGATCAGCGCCGCCGGCAGGATCCGATCGACGTCGGCGGTCGCGGCCGCGCACGGATCGTCGGGCGTCCGGCTGGCCAGGGCCAGCGCGGTGCCGCCAGCCGCGAGCGCGACCGCCCCGGCCACCACCGCGATCCAGCGCCGGCGCGGTGCGGCCGCCGCCGCCAGCTCGGCGAGCAGCACGCGCACGCTCGGGTAGCGCGCGGCGGGCTCGGCCGCGAGCGCGCGGACCAGCACCCGGCGGAGCCGCGCCGGCACCTGGCTCGATCGCGGCGCCGGATTCACCGCACCGGCGGCGATCGCGGCGCGCAGCGTGCTCACGTCCTTGCCGGCGAACGGGCGCGCGCCGTAGAGGGCCTCCCAGGTCACCACTGCGAACGCGAACTGGTCGGCCCGGACATCGACCGCCGAGCCCACGAACTGCTCGGGCGCCATGTAGGCCGGGGTGCCGAGCACCGCGCCGGTCATGGTCAGCCGGTCCGACGGCTTCTGGGAGCCACTCGGGCTGGTGATGCCCGACGGCGACGAGCCGCCGGTGTCGTCGAGCGTATTGGCGTCGGTCGCCACCAAATCGGCCCCGGCGTCGTCGATCGCGCGGGCCAGGCCGAAGTCGCCGACCCGGACCCGGCCGTCGTCGCCGACCAGGATGTTCTCGGGCTTGAAATCGCGGTGGACCAGCCCGGCGTCGTGGGCGGCGGCGAGGCCGGCGCCAGCGGCCAGGCACCGCTCGAGCACCTCGCGCCAGGGCCGCACCCGCGCCTTGCGCCAGGCGCGGAAGGTCCCGCCCTCGACGTACTCCATCGCGACGAAGACGCTGTCCCCCACCCGCCCGACCTCGTGCACGGCGATGACGTTGGGATGGGCCAGCCGCGCCATCGCCATCGCCTCGCGGTGCAGCCGCTCGAGCCCGCCCGAGGCGCGGTGCAGCTTCACCGCGACCGCGCGGCCGAGGCTCTGATCGTGGGCGAGGTACACCACGCCCATGCCGCCGGCGCCGAGCCGCCGCTCGATCCGGAACGACTCGCCGATCACCATCCCGGGCTCGAGCTCGCGGGTCGCGCCGGGCGCGGCCGCCACCGCGGCCAGCAGCGAGTCGTCGAGGTCGCTGGCCGCCGCCGACAGATCGATCTCGCGGGCGGCGACGGTCGAATCCTCGGGACCGACCGCGCGCGTCGCCGGCGTCGCCGGGGTCACCGGCGCGCTCGAGCCAGGCTCGCGGGTGCGGTCAGGCCCTGCCACCCGCGCATGATGCCACGGCGAGCGGTCACGGCAGGTTCGCGCGCAGATCGGCCAGGACCGCCAGCGCCTCGAGCGGCGTCATGCGGTCGGGATCGAGCCCGCGCAGGCGATCGAGCACCACGATCGCGGCCGCGGGCGGCGGCGGCGGCGCCTGCGGCAGCAGCGACAGCTGGGCCGACGCCGAGCCGCCCAGGCTGGCCCCGGTCTCCAGGCGGCCCAGGATCTGGCGCGCCCGCGAGATCACCGAGCGCGGCAGCCCGGCCAGCCGGGCCACGTCGATGCCGTAGCTGCGACTGGCCCCGCCCGGCGCGATCCGGCGCAGGAACACGACCTCGCCCTTGTGCTCGCGGACCTGGGCCGACACGTTGCGGACCCGGGTCCGGGTCTCGGCCAGGGCGGTGAGCTCGTGATAGTGGGTCGCGAACAGCGTGCGCGCGCCGATCGCGTCGTGGAGGAACTCGGCGACCGCCCATGCGATCGACACGCCGTCGTAGGTCGAGGTGCCGCGCCCGACCTCGTCGAGGATCACCAGCGAGCGCCGGGTCGCGCCGGCCAGGATCGCCCCGGTCTCGCGCATCTCGACCATGAAGGTCGAGTCGCCGCGCGCCAGGTTGTCGGCGGCGCCGACCCGGGTGAACAGCCGATCGCACACGCCGACCTGGGCCGCCCGGGCCGGCACGAACGAGCCCATCTGCGCCATCAGCACCAGGTGCGCGACCTGGCGCATGTAGGTCGACTTGCCGGCCATGTTGGGTCCGGTGACCAGGATGATCTGCTCGCGGTCGGCGTCGAGGTGGGCATCGTTGGGGACGAAGGTGCCCGCCGGGACCATCGCCTCGACCACCGGATGTCGACCGTCGACGATGTCGATCACCAGGCCATCGTCGACCGCGGGCCGGGTGAACCCGTTGCGCTCGGCGACGTCGGCCAGCGCGAGCGCGACGTCGAGCTCGGCGATCGCGGCGCCGGCCGCGATCACGGCCTGGGCCTGGGCGGTGACCTGAGCGCACAGCGCGGCGTGGACCTCGGCCTCGCGCGCCAGCAGGGTCTCCTCGGCGGCCAGGACCTTGGTCTCGAGGTCGGCCAGCTCGGGGGTGACGTAGCGCTCGCCGGTCGCGACCGTCTGCTTGCGCAGGTAGTCCGCGGGCACCTTGCCGAGGTGGCTCCGGGTGATCTCGATGTAGTAGCCGAACACCCGGTTGTAGCGGACCTTCAGGCTGCTGATGCCGCTGCGGTCGCGCTCGCGCAGCTCGATCGCCAGGATCGCGTCCTTGCCGCCGTCGGCGAGCCGGCGACACTCGTCGACGGTCGGGTCGAAGCCGTCGCGGACGAAGCCGCCGTCCTTGGCCAGCGCCGGGGGCTCGTCGACCAGCGCCACCGCCAGCGCGGCCGCCAGCGTGGCCAGCGCCGGGGTCGCCACCGTCGCGAGATCGAGCCGGGTCGGCACGCCGTCGATCACCGCGCCCGGCCCGCTCGCCGGCCCCACCGCCTGGTGCAGCAGGGTCGCGAGCTCGGGCACCAGGATCAACGAGTCGCGGACCCGGCCCAGGTCGCGCGGCTGGGCGACGCCGAGGGTCGCCTTGCCGGCCAGCCGCTCGAGGTCGGCGACCCCGCGCAGCGTGCTGCGCAGCGCCCGGCGCAGATCCGGCCGCAGCAGCAGCCACTCGACCGCGTCGAGCCGGCGCCGGATCGCGGCCACATCGGTAAGTGGATACAGCAGCCAGCGACGCAGCAGCCGCGCGCCGGGGGCGGTCGTGGTGTCGTCGAGCACGGCCAGCAGCGAGCCGTCGCGGCGACCGCCGATCAGCGTCTGGGTCAGCTCGAGGTTGGCGATGGCCGCCTCGTCGAGCACCACGGTCGCCGCCGGATCGTAGAGCGCCAGCCGCGCCACCGGCAGCGCGCCGGCCGGCTGGGTCGCCCGCGCATACGCGAGGACCGCGGCCGCGGCGCGGACCGCCAGCGGCGACGCCGCACCGTCGGGCACATCGGCCAGCGCCGCCGACAGCGCCGCCACCGCGGCCGCGCGGTCGGGCAGCACCACGGGCGTCCAGGTCGCACGGTAGCGACGGAGCCCAGCGGCGGCGCCGTCGTCGGCCAGCGCCGCGGCCTCGGCGAGCACCTCGCGCGGGCCGACCCGGGCCAGCTCGTCGGCCGCCGCCGCCACCGTCGGCAGCTCGGTGGCGCGGAACTCGCCGGTGGTCACGTCGAGGTACCCGAGCCCGACCGCCGCGCCGGCGCCGGTCCCGACCGCGACCGCGGCCAGGTAGCGCGCGGCTCGGGGGTCGAGCGACTCCTCGTCGACGACCACGCCCGGGGTCACGACGCGGACCACCTCGCGCCGGACCAGCCCCTTGGCCAGCTTGGGATCCTCGACCTGCTCGCAGATCGCGACCTTGTGGCCAAGCTCGGTCAGCCGCGCGACGTAGTTGCGCGCCGCGTGGTGCGGCACCCCGCACATCGGGATCGCATCGGGCTTGCCCTTGTCGCGCGTGGTCAGCGTGAGGTCGAGCAGCCCCGACGCCACCACCGCGTCGTCGAAGAACATCTCGTAGAAGTCGCCCAGCCGGAAGAACACGATCGCGTCCGGGTGGCGCTCCTTGATGTCGAGGAACTGCCGCATGAGCGGCGTGTCGGCGGGCGCGGTGCGAGCCACGGGGGTGGCGCGTTGTAGCGCACCCGTATGATCGAGCGGCCCTGCCCCCCGCGACGGTCGGTCACAAGCGCGTGACGTACGCGATCTTGGGCACCTTGCGCTCGAACTCGGCCTTGGCCGCCACCGCGTCGTCGTAGTTGTTGTACGTCCCGAGCCGGACCCGGAAGTAGGTACCCTTGCCATCGACGTTCGCGGTCACCACGTAGGCCGAGTACCCGGCCGACTTCACGGTCGCCAGGAACGCGTCGGCCTCGGCCTGGTCCTGGAACGCCGACAGCTGGAGGGTGAACTTGCCCTTCTTGCCCTTGCCGTCAGGCGCGACCTCGGGCCGATCGGCCGGCCCATCGTCGGGCTTGGCCGCGACCTTCGCCGGGGCCTTGGGCTTATCGAGCTTCACGGGCTCGGGCTCCTTCCCGACGACCTTCTCCGGCTGCCTGGCCGGCACCGATGCCCTGGCCGGGACCGGCTCCTGGCCCGCCTGCTCCGGCTCCTTGCCGGTCGCCTTCTCCTTCTCCTTCGCCTTCTCCGTGTCGGCGTCCTTGGCCTTCGCCGCCCTGGGATCGGCCGCGGCGTCGTCGCCGTCCTGGCGCGCGCGCGCCGACTCACCCAGCGCGGCGATCGCTCGGTCGAGCTCCGCCGCCGGCCCGCCGCCGCCCGCGGCCAGCGCCGACGGGAACGTCATCTCGCCCTTGCCCTCGGCCAGCCGGTCGAGCGCCGCCAGCGGGTCGCGCACCGCCGAGGTCGCCGCGGCCCGGTCGACATGAGCCCGCGACTCCAGCCGGCGCCCGACCATCACCCCGAGGACGAACACCATGCAGGCCACGACCGCCCCACCGAAGAACAGATAGAAGATCTGCCGCCCGTCGAGACTGACCTCGATCTTGTCCTTGTACAGCTCCGGATCGATCGCACGAGCCACCATGCCCCGACGTTCGCGCTTCCGAGCGCGCGGGGCAAAAAAACAGCCGCCGCCGCGCCCCGAGGCGTCGGCGCGGCCGGTCCCGTCGGCGCCGCTCAGCGGATGATCGCGACGTCCTTGATGGCGTCCGGATCGAACCGGATGATCTGGCCGCGGGTGTTGGCGCCGACCTGGGGGCTCGGGATGATGTCGCCCTCGTCGATGATCCAGACCGCGCCGTCCGGCGACCGCACCAGGTTCGACGGGAACACCACCGCGTTGCCGGCATCCTGGGCCCGGAAGCCCGCGACGATGTGGATCCCGAGCGCGAACCCCGGGTAGACCACCGGGATGCCGGTCCGGCCGCCCATGCGGTCGTGCAGGCACTGCTGGTCACCCGGGTAGGTCGCGTCGACCAGGTTGAACGTGAACGTCGGGTTGCTGAACCGGATCGCGTCGACCGTGCTGGGCCGGATCACCAGCATGGGCTCCTCCGGCATCGGCTGGCCCGCCGGCCGGCCCTGCGTGCACGTCTCCAGGTCGGTGTAGTTCGGTAGCGTGTTCCAGTGCTCGACCGTGGTCCGGCACGGGTTGGGCGTGAGGTCGGTGACCCCGGGGCCCGCGCACGGCGGCACGTCGAGCGGGATGCGCCCGACCACGAGCGGGTTGGCGACCGGGTTGCGCACGCACTGCGAGGTGGCCGGGTCCTCGACGATCGAGTGCAGGAAGCCCGTGCTGGTGCCGACCGCCACGAAGGCATCGGTGCCGTGCAGCTCGTAGCGCTGCAGGCCGCCGATACACTGCGGCGACGGCAGCGGGCCCTCGATACAGTACCCACCCGAGCAGGTGGTGCCGGCGTCGCACTGGCTCGAGTCCCGGCAGGTCATCACGCAGCGGTTGATGCTCGCGGCGCGGGTCGGATCCGGCTCGCACGCCCACGACCGCTCGTCGGTGCTCGCCGGCTCGTCCTTGGGATGGAGCATCGAGGTCAGGCTCGCCTCGTAGCCGGCGAGCTCGTCGCACTGGGCGATCGAGGTGCAGCCGGTGACCGGCGTGGTCGTCAGCACGCGCCGGCGCTCCGACAGCACCAGCTTGCCCGCGGTCGCCTCCTGGACCGCGTAGCGCCGGACCGAGATCAGGTAGTCGCGGCACAGCGCGCCGACGTCGTCGGCGCGGTCGCCGGGCAGACAGGCGCCGCTGCCGACCGTCGAGTCGGGGTGCACGTAGCAGACCTCGCCCAGGCTGCACTGGCTGTTGCCGCGGGCCGGATCGCAGCCGCGGACCACGACGTGGTCGTACTTCTCGACGCCGGCGGCGCAGAACGGGCGGCCGGCGTCGATGATGTTCAGCGCGCCCCCGCCGACCGTGAACCGACCGGCGCGGACCGAGGGCCCATCGATCGCGCTGGTCGGCGAGTCGATCGAGAGCGAGCCCTCCCACACGATCGACCACTGCTCCTCGACCGGGATCGCGCCCAGGTCGGGGAACAGCTCGGCGCGCGACCGGTGCGGCGCGGCCCAACCCAGCTCGGAGATCGCGGCCTCCTCGAAGCCGTCTTCCTCGCTGGTCGAGCTGCAGTAGAGCTGCCGCACGTACGGGAGCATGAACCCCTTGTCGCGCGAGATCTGTGCGGCGTGCGAGGTCGCGGCCGGCTCGGTGCGGACCCGGGGCGGTCCGGCGTAGTCGCGGCTTGGCGGTCCGTCGGATTCGCCGCTGGGCCCATCCGAGTCGCACGCAGGAGCGACCATGTCGGACAGCTCGCCGTTCCCGCCGAAGCCGCTGGCGTCCCGCGCGTTCCGGCCGTCGCGGAGCTGATGCGGCACCGCCAGCGCGAGGTCGCTCGCGAACGGCCGGGCCGGGTTGAACTCGTCCACGTAGGCGTCGTCATCGATGTTGACCGCGAACACTGTCCCCGAGCTGCCGGCGACGAACGCGAAGTGGCCGAAGGTGCCCAGCGGTCGCGCCGGGGCGGGGGCCACGGTGGTGTCGGTGCCGGCCGCGGTGATGGTCACCTGCAGCGCGATGTCGTCGCCAGGCAGCTCGATGCCGGGGCCGATCGCGAGCGCGCGCCGCGGTGGCGTGCCGACCGCACCGACCGGCAGGCAGATGAACGCCGCCGCATCGTTGATCGCCCGCAGGTAGCGGGGATCGACCTGGGTGTCGCACTCGACGTTCTGGGTGCTGACCTCGGCGACCCGGACCGTGCCGTCGGTGGTCACCGCGTACACGAACTCGGCCGGGATCGAGATCCCGGCCGCGTCGTTGTCGTTGAAGCCTTTGTCACCGGTCATGCCGAGCCGCTTGCTGAGCGCGATGTCGATGACCCCGACGTCGCCCTCGAGCTCGATCTGCTCGGCGCCGTCGACGACCGGCCGCCAGTCGAGGCCGAGATCGACCACGGTCACCACCGGCCGGTTCTCCAGCCCGATCGCGAGGCGGCGCAGCGTGCCGCCCGGATCGTCGTCGTACATGATGTCGAGCGTGACCGGCCGGGCTCCAACCGGGACCGGCTGCAGCGCGCCACACTGGCGCGGGCACACGAGGTTGCCGTCGCCGATGGTGGCGGTGCCATCCATCGCGAAGCGGATGCTGGCGACCGCCGCGCCGGTGGCGGTATCGACCACCGCCACCGCGTTGCAGTCGGGATACGCGATGTAGACGAGGCCGTCGGCCTCGGCCGGACAGGCCGCACCGATCGCGCGTTCGCTCTGCTCGGACACCATCGCCGCGGGACGGGCCAGCAGCGGCTCGCCGGCCGTGGTCGTGATGCCGAGCTTGCGGACCAGCGGCGCGCCGGGCGGGCGCTCGATCACGCGCTCCACGTCGATCACCGAAAGGTCGCAGCTGCCGGCGTTGGCGGTGACCAGGTGGCACCCGGACGGCATGGTCGCGATCGCGACCGGCTGCGAGGCGACCGACAGCGAGTTGAAGCCGGGGGCCAGCTCGTCGCCATCGAGGACGATGACGTCGCCTTCGGCCGAATAACCCTCGCCGTCTTTCAGCACCTGGGCCCGGATCACCGCGAGCGTGCCCGCGATCGGCTGCAGCGCGAACCCATACCAGCTCATCGCGCCCATGGGGGTCCCGCCCATGTCCTCTTGCCCGACCGGCACGTTCTCGATCGGGGCGGTGCCGGGCTTGTCGGTGAGGCTGCGGATGCGGCACGACTCCAGCGGGTGCGGCTGGAACTCGACCGCATCGGTCGCGTCGGCGAGGGCGTTGTCGCCGAGGAGCCGCATCCGGCCATGGCAGGCGAACGCCAGGTCGGCGGGCCGGTCGAGCGTCTGGACCGTGATCGGGTTCGACGACGGGGTGCCACACGAGGTCACCAGGCCGAGCGCGAGGCCGGCCAGGCCGACCGCCGCAGCAGTGCGAGACACAGAGCTCACGAGCGGACTCCGATGCGCAGGATCACGCGGTTCAGCATCGGCGAATCGGGATCGAGATCGATCACGGCCAGGCTGTTGTCGAGGAAGTTGCTGATGAACAGCAGGTGCTTGCTCGGGGCGAGCGCCAGGCCGAACGGGCCGCGCCCGACGACGGTGACCGCCTCGACCGTGCCGCGCCCGCGCGGGTCGATGACGTAGAGCTCGCCCTCGCTGAAGCAGCTGACGTACGCGCGCTCGCCGCCGCCGCCATCCCCGACCACCAGGCTCGATGCCTCCCGGCAGATGTCGGTGGCCGCGAGCAGCTCGTTGCGCGGCGTGCCGTCGGCGCTGATGCGGGTGTCGTAGACCTGCAGGCTCGGCGGCGACCGGTTGATCATGAAGGCGCGATCGCCCGTGGCGTCGAACGTGATGCCGCGCCCGTCCTCCGACTGACCACCGCCGCCGACCCCACCCACGCTATCGAGGAAGAAGTAGCTGGTCGGGACCAGAAACGGCGAGGCGCCCTCGGGCCGCGCGACCGTCACGAGCTGGACCCGGTTCTCGCTGCGGCTCTGGACGTAGATGATGTTGTCGGGGCCCGGGGCCCGACCGGCGACGCCGGTGGCGCCGCGGACGGTGCCGTTGATGGCGCCGAACAGGCCGGTGATCGAGTCGGCCAGCACCGGCGTGCCGGCGGCCGGGCTGTCGACCAGGGTCACGGTGCCGCTGGTCAGGTGGGTGACGACCGCGAACTCACCGACCGAGTCGGCGTAGACCCCGTACGGCTCGTCGGGGATCGTCGGCAGGTCGCGGTCGTCGCGCAAGCGCGACAGCCGATGGCTGTCCGCGCACAGCTCGAACCCCTCCGCGTCGCTGCACGACAGCGCGCCCCCGTCCCAGTCGATCCATGTGACCGACGGGTCACCGCGGACCGGGACGATCAGGCGCAGCTTGCCGTCGCCGAGGTCTTGCACCGCCATGGCGGCGGCGAAGTTGCCGGTCCGGACCGCGGCGTTCTCCTTCAGCAGCCCCAGGGGCGGACACGCGAGGGTGCCGCTGCGATCGGTGGCGGCGGTGCAGCCCGTGGGGGCAATCGCGGTGGCCTTCCAGGCGGCGATCACGCTGGCGATCGCGTTCAGATCGGCGACCTCGACCGTCCCCGAGTCGTGCCGGAGGTCGGAGTTGGCCGAGGCGACGAACAGGAACGCATCGTCCGGGCTGACCGCCAGCGCGGTCGGGAAGAAGATCGTGCCTTCAATCGGCTGGACGTCCTCCGCCGACGCGGTGCAGCCCGCCAGGGCGGTTCCGAGGGCAGCGACGGCGAGGCCGAACGACAGTGACCGAGAGAGACCCATTGCAGCCCCGTTGGACCCGGCGGTGCCGGGTGTGGTTGCCCGCGTGGCGGGGATCACGAATGCACATCCCGCAGCGCGGCTTGCGCGGCGGCGACCCGGGCGATCGGCACCCGGAATGGCGAGCACGACACGTAGTCGAGGCCGTAGGCGTGGAAGCAGGCGACCGACGCCGGATCGCCGCCGTGCTCGCCGCAGACCCCGACCTTGAGGCCGGGGCGCTGGGCCCGACCGCGCTCGACCGCGAGCGCGACCAGCTGGCCGACCCCGTCGGCGTCGAGGGTGACGAACGGATCCTTGGGCAGGAGCTCCTGCTCGAGGTAGGCCGGCAGGAACGACCCGAGGTCGTCGCGCGACAGGCCCAGGGTCGACTGGGTCAGGTCGTTGGTGCCGAACGAGAAGAAGTCGGCGTGGACGGCGATCGCGGCCGCCGCCAGGCACGCCCGCGGCAGCTCGATCATCGTGCCGATCGTGTAGGCCAGGGTCACCCCGGCCTCGGCCAGCACCCGATCCATCACGGCGCTGACCCGCGCCCGCAGGCCGGCCAGCTCGCCAGGGACGATCACGAACGGGATCATGATCTCGGGGATCACCGTCACCCCGGCCCGGGTCGCCGCCACCGCGGCCTGGGCGATCGCCTGGGCCTGGGTCTCGTAGATCTCGGGGTAGGTGATCGCCAGGCGGCAGCCGCGATGGCCGAGCATCGGGTTGGCCTCCGATAGCGCGCTGACCTTGGCCGCGATCGCGTCGGTCGTGGTGCCGGTGTCCTTGGCGACCTCGGCCATCTCGGCCGCGGTGTGGGGCAAGAACTCGTGCAGCGGCGGATCCAGCAGGCGGATCGTCACCGGCAGCCCGTCCATCTCGCGGAAGATGCCCTCGAAGTCGCCCTGCTGCATCGGCAGGATCTTGACCAGGGCCGCCCGCCGCCCGGCCTCGTCCCGCGCGAGGATCATCTCGCGCACGGCCAGGATCCGGTCGGGCTGAAAGAACATGTGCTCGGTCCGGCACAGCCCGATGCCCTCGGCGCCGAACGCGCGCGCGGTCTTGGCGTCGGTCGGGGTGTCGGCGTTGGTCCGCACCTTGAGCCGGCGGTGGCGATCGACCCAGCCCATCAGCTCGCCGAGCTCGGGC
>JBKJLC010000280.1:0-10341 GCA_046597055.1 Kofleriaceae bacterium
GCGCCGAAGGCGCCGTGTCGAAGGGCAGAGCGCCAAGGTGCCGCACGTCGCTCCGACGGGCTGCCCTTCGACGGCGGGCTCGCGTGCGCTCGCCCTGGCGCAGGGCCACCGGGAAGATGTGTGGGATCCTGAGGGCAGCGGGCAGCGCTCACGATTGAGCCTATCGTGCAGGCCGCCGGCCAGGCCAGCTCCATCATCATGCACCCGGTCTTCAAGGCCTTTCGCCCGGGCGCGCCGGGCGCCCGCCACCGCCGCCGCGGCGCTCGGCCGCGCGTCGCGGCTCCCGCGTGCCGAGCGCCAGAGCGCCGAGCACCGGAGCGCCGAGGCGACGCGGAGGCCAGCACGTCGAACGCAGCCTCATCCGCAGCGACCCGCCGTGGCGACGCGCGCCGCCGCGGTCAGCCCCGGCGCCGAGCCGACCTGGACGCCGGCACCTCGGCGCTCGGCACTCCGCACTCGGTCTCGGGACCTCGGAAGGCAAGCCGGGCTCGCGAGACGCCGGCCGCGTCGCGCTGCACTTTCATCGGTGCCGATGGGCAGGATCATGAGCGCAGCACGGTGCCGAACGGGGGCTTCGACGGTCTGCCCTGTCGGCGTGGGTCGCGCTGTCCGGTCTCCGGACAGCTGTCCGGCCGGCGGACGCCGGTGGCCGGGACCCGGACGGCGTCGACGCCGATCCGCGGGCTTGCGCGCGGCACGCGGCTTGCGATGGGTCTGCTCACTCGAAAGGAGCGAGCTCAGATGAACGCAAGCAATGTCGGAACTGTCAGTGGCAATCGACCCAAGATGTTCAAGGTGCTGTGTCCGGTGGAACGCAAGGATGGAGGGACCTTCTGGATGCGGGTGGGATCGGCGTTCCCCAACAAGGACCAGTCGATCAACCTCTATCTCGACGCGCTGCCGCTCGGTCACAACAAGCTGCAGATCCGGGAGATGGAGGACGAGGACTTCAATCGCGGGGGCAAGAAGCGCGATGGCGAGGCGCCGCCGAGCGCGAGCGCGGGGGCCGGCCCCGGCGGCACCGACGACCTCCCGTTCTGACCGGACCCTGGAACCAGCAAGGAACTGACGATGAAGGAGCGTGTCATGGAGACAGGTGAGAGCGTGCAGAGTGGCAAGGGCGCGGCGCGGTGGCGGCGGGCGATGGCGTCGGCGGCGATGGCGGCCATGGTGGCGATGGCCGGGGTGACCTGGCTGTCGCCGCAGGTCGCGGCGGCGGCACCCAGGGCGCTGCCCGGGGTGGTGGCGACGCGGAGCACGGCCGAGCCACCGGCGGCGCGGGCGGGCAAGAAGGAGGTGGCCGGCAAGCTCAACCTCAACACGGCGACCGCCGATCAGCTGATGTTGCTGCCGGGGGTGGGCCCGTCGAAGGCGGAGCGGGTGGTGGCGTGGCGCGGGAAGCACGGGCCGTTCAAGCGGACCGCTGACCTGCGCAAGGTGAAGGGGTTCGGCTACAAGACACTCAAGAAGCTCGAGCCGTACCTGGACGTGAAGGGCGACTCGACCCTGGCGGCCCGGTAGCGGCCGCGGCGGGCACCGTCGACCCGTCGCTGGCGGCGACGGCGGTGGCCACGGATCTCCCGGACGTGCCCGGGCTCGCGGAACCGGCGTCGCCCGAATCGACGTCGCCTGCGCGAGCCTCGGCCGCCCGGCCGGCTCCGTGGCCACCGCCGTCGCCGCCAGCGCGTCCGATCACGGCCGCTCGAGCGAACGGGGTATGGTCCGCGCCGATGGCCGTGCCCGCCCTGCCGCTCGACGCCGAGGAGATGTGCCAGCACCTGCTGCGCATCGACACCACCAACCCGCCCGGCAACGAGCGGCCCGCGGCCGACTACCTCGCCGGCAAGCTGCGCGAGGTCGGCTACGAGGTCACCGTGGTCGAGGCGGCTCCGACCCGGGCCAACCTGGTCGCGCGCTACCGCGGCACCGGCCAGGCGGCGCCGCTCCTGCTGTCGGCGCACCTCGACGTGGTCGAGGCCGACGCCAGCAAGTGGAAGCATCCGCCGTTCTCGGGCGTGATCGCCGACGGCTGCCTGTGGGGCCGGGGCGCGATCGACATGAAGAACATGGCGGCGATGTCGGTCGCGATCATGCGCAAGTTGGCGATCGAGAAGCCGGCGCTGGCGCGCGACGTGATCTTCGCGGGCGTCGCCGACGAGGAGGCCGGGTGCGATCACGGCTCGGCCTTCCTGGTCGATCACCATCGCCACCTGGTCGAGGCCGAGTACGCGATCGGCGAGTCGGGCGGCTTCTCGCTCCACCTCGCCGGCACCACCTTCTACCCGGTGCAGGTGGCCGAGAAGGGCCTGTGCTGGGTGCGCGCGCGCTTCACCGGCGAGCCCGGTCACGGCTCGATGCCGCGGCGCGACAGCGCGGTGACCCGCATGAGCGAGGCGCTGGCCCGGCTTGGCTCGGCCCGGTTCCCGGTCCACGCGACCCAGTACGTCCGCGATTTCTTCGAGGCGGTCGCGGCCCGGCAGCCGCGCGCGGCCCAGCCGCTCCTGCGCCTGCTGACCCGGCCCGAGCTGCTGTCGCGGGTGCTGCGCCTGGTGCCCGACCTCGGCACCACCCGCAGCCTGAACGCGCTGCTCAGCAACACCGCGTCGGCGACCGTCGTGCGCGCCGGCAGCAAGACCAACGTCATCCCGGGCGTGGCCGAGGTCGAGATCGACGGGCGCACCCTGCCCGGCCAGACCGACGAGGATTTCCTGCGCGAGCTGCGCGCGATCCTCGGGCCCGACGTCGAGCTCGAGGTGATGCGGTCGGCGCCGCCGACGGTGACCGAGCCGGTGGCGTCGCCGCTCTACGACGTGATCGCCCGCCAGATCGTCGCCCGCGAGCCCGACGCGGTCGTGGTTCCGTACATGATCCCCGGCTTCACCGACGCCAAGCACTTCACCCGCATGGGCGCGCGCTGGTACGGGTTCTCGCCGGTGAAGATCGAGAAGGACGCCGGCATCAAGTTCGCCGACATGTTCCACGGCCACGACGAGCGCATCCCGGTCGCCGGGCTGCACTGGGGCGCCGAGGTCCTCGACGCGGTCGTGCGCGAGTTCAGCGGCGCTTCTTCGTGACCCGCGCGCGGACCGGGCCCGCCGGCGCAGCCTGATCAGGCGTCGCCGGGATCGCCGGTCCGGCGGCGGCCGCCGCCGCCGGACCGACCGGGGCCGGGCCCGCCGCGGCCGGGGCCGCCGCGGTGCCGCCATCGAGCTCGGGTCCCGCGTCGCGCACCACCGGCACGCCGGCGTCGCGCACCACCGGCACGCCGGCGTCGCGCACCGGCACGGTGGTGCCGCGGTCGAGCGCCGGTGGATCGAGCACGGCCCGGGTGATCACGAACGACAGGAGCGCGATCACGGCGGCCCCGACGATGATCGGCCACCACCGGCGCGCAGCGACGCCGCCAAACCCGGCGACCGGGGGCGTCGTGCTCGTTCGGGCGGCCGGTGGCGAGACCACCCGCGGCGTGGTCGGCGTCGCGCCGCGGCCGGTGCTCGGATCGCGGCGCGCCGGCGCCGGGTCGCGCCGCTGCGACACCCCGGGCGGCGCGGCGGCCCCACCGAAGACCGGCGAGGGCCGCGGCGGGGTCGCGAAGCGCCGCGCCGCCTCGGGGCCACGGTCTGCGCCCGGCTCGCGCGGCGGCGGCACCGGCGGTGATGCATGAAGCGGGGCGCTGCCGCGTCCCGACGGCGGCGGGCCCTTGGGCCCGGCCGGGGGCAGCAGCGGGGTCTTCGGCGGGCTCGGCGGGAGTTGATCGAGCCGCGCGCCGGTTGGCGCCGGACGCGGCCGGCGGTCGGGCAGGCGCTCGGGCTCGAGCGGGGGCGCGGCGACGGTGAACTCGCCCGAGTCGCGCGACAGGTGCAGCGGGGCGCCCTCGGCGGTGACCTCGCCCGACCGGGGCCGGGCGCCGTCGGAGGTGACGTCCTCGGACGCCGCCCGCGGCAGGCGGGCCAGCCGGGTCTCTTCTTCCTCGAACCGGTCGATCACGCGGCGCGCGTTGATGAGCCCGGTGCCATCGGGGTCCTGGGCGAACCCGTCGGCGGTGCGGATCCGGACCACGGTCGACTCGCCGCCCTCGAACCCGCCGGTCGAGGGCTTGAGGCGCCGCCCGCCGGCCTTGCCACGCGCGGCGACCCGCGCGTCCGCGTCGCGGTGCTGGCTCTGGGCGGTGATCACCAGGCGCGCGAGCGCCGCCGCCGGATCGCCCTCGGCGCCGTCGAGCGTGTAGCGCAGGCCGCGCAGGCGCTTGCCGAGCTCGCCCGCCGATGGCAGCCGCTTGCGCGGATCCTTGGCCAGCGCCTCGACCAGGATCGCATCGAGATCGGCCGACAGGTCGGGGACCAGCTCGCGAACCCGCGCGATCGGCGACTCGCGCACGGCGCGCAGGGCGTCGAAGTCGGCCAGCCCGGAGAACAGCCGGCGCCCGGCCGCGAGCTCCCACATCATCACACCGACCGCGAAGACGTCGCTGCGCGCGTCGACCGGGCCGCCCGCGGCTTGCTCGGGCGACACGTAGCCGTAGCGGCCGCGCAGCCCGCCGGTCTGGGTGCCGTCCTCGGGGCGCTTGGCCAGCCCGAAGTCGGTCAGCTTGACCTCGCCGGCGCGCGACACCAGCACGTTGGTCGGCGTGACGTCGCGGTGCACCAGCCGCATGGGGCCGCCGTCGGGTCCCGGCGCCGCCTGCGCGTGATCGAGCGCCTCGCACACCTCGGCGCCGATGTGCAGGACCAGGTCGATCGGCATGCGCTGGCGCCGCGCCTCGATGCCCGACTGGAGCGAGCCCAGGTCGACGCCCTCGACGAACTCCATGACCAGGAAGTGCTGGCCATCGTCGCCGAGCCCGACATCGAAGATCTGAACGATGTTGCGGTGGCGCAGGGCCGACAGGATCTTGGCCTCGGCGATCAGGGCCTCGACGAACCGGGGATCCTGGCTCAGGTGCGGGAGGATCCGCTTGATCGCCACCGGCTTCTCGAAGCCACCGGCCGCGATCGCCTTGCCCCGGAAGATCTCCGCGACGCGGCCCGCGCCGATGCGCTCGAGCAGCTCGTACCGCGTCACCGGCCGAAGCTACCATGGGGGCCCCCGGCTTCGGTGCGCTCGGGCTCCCCGCCCACGGCATCGCGCCCGACCGCCTGGTTCCCATGTCGAAGGGCCTGGCCGCGGGTGGGCTGATGGAGGTGCGAGCCGACCTCAGGTGGGGTCGGACCGGTTGCGGTATCTTCGCCCGGTGATCGCGCCGCTCCCGGGAGATCCGATCGCCGCGATCGCGGACGCCCTCGACGCGGCAATCGCGGCCGGGGTGTGCTCGGCGGCGGCCGCGGCCACCGGCGACCGCGACCACGCCTGGACGTGGGTCCACGGCCACACCCGCGCGGCACCCACGCCGGGCCCGGCGATCGCGCCGGCCTCGCCGTTCGACCTCGCGTCGCTGACCAAGCCGATGGCGACCGCCGCGATCGCGATGGTCCTGGTCGGCGACCGCCGGCTCGCGCTCGACGCCCCGGCCGCGCGCTGGCTGCCGGTGCCGTCGCCTGACATCACGGTCGCCCACCTGCTGGGGCACGCCGCCGGCTACCCACCACACGTGAAGCTCTACGAACGCATCTGGGCCGGCGACCTCGACGGCGCGCCCGATGCCCGCGCGGCGCTGGTGACGATGGCGTGCACCACGCCGCTCGAGGCTGCGCCCGGGACCCGGGCCGCCTACAGCGACCTCGGCTACATCACGCTGGGCGCGCTGCTCGAGCGCGCGACCGACCGCAGCCTCGCCGAGCTGCTCGCGCTGGTGACCGCCCCGCTCGGCCTCGACGCCACCGGGTACGTCGACCTGACCGTGCCGCGGCCCGGCTTCGCGTCGGCCCCGGTCGCGACCGAGCTCGATGCGCGCCGCGGCCTGGTCGCCGGCGAGGTCCACGACGAGAACTGCCACGCCGGCGGCGGCATCGCCGGCCACGCCGGCCTGTTCGCTCCGATCGGCGACGTCGCCCGCTTCGCCGCCGCGCTCGCCCGCGCGGCCCACGAGCCGGTCGGTCGGTTGCGCCCCGACGTGGTGACTCGCTTCATCACCTGCGCGGCCGCGCCCGCCAGCTCGTGGCGGCTGGGCTGGGACACGCCCTCGCCGGTCGCGGGCGTCTCGCACGCGGGCGACGCCTGGCCGCGCACCCACGCGGTCGGCCACCTCGGCTTCACCGGCACCTCGATGTGGCTCGATCAAGCCCGCAGCCGGTGGGTCGTGCTGCTCACCAACCGCGTACATCCCAGCCGCGACCGACCCGCCGCCGTGCGGATCAAGGAGCTGCGCCGCTCGGTCGGCGACCTCGCCTGGTCGCTGCTCGAGCGGACCGCCTGACCTCCGGGCCAAGGCCGCCGGTCAGGCCTGGGCGGCGCCGCGGGTGGCGCGGAACGTGCGCAGCATGTCCGGCGAGATCACGTACTTCGAGCCGCACGAGTCGCACCGGACCTCGAGCGGGTCGCCCTCGAGCATCGACTCGATCTCGGCTTCGGGCAGCGTGAGGATGCTCGTCATCACCCGCATCTCGCTGCAGGTGCAGCCGAAGCGCAGCGGCGAGGTCGCCAGCTCGGCGTGCTCGAAGCCGGCGAACACCGTGGCCGCCAGCTCGGCCGCGGTGCGACCGCGGCCCTCGAGCAGCGACGCGATCGGCGCGAGGTTGCCGAGGTGATCGGTCATCGCGTCGATCACCTCGCGGGTCGCCTCGGGCAGGAGCTGCACCAGGTAGCCGCCGGCGACCCGCACGCCGCCGGGCCCCGGCAGCGCGGTGATCGCGATCATCGAGACGATCTGCTCGGACTGCTTCATGTACAGCATGAGCGCGGTCGCCATGTCGTGGCCATCGGGGATCGCGACCACACCTTGGTGCAGCGCGCCGTTGGGCAGCGTGTAGTTGACGTGGAGGCGGTGATCACCCTCGGCGAGCACCGGCACGTCGGCACCTGGATTGACCAGGCCGCGGTTGGCGCCATCGGCCAGCGCGTCGGCGACCAGCGAGCTGCCCCGGCGGTCCTTCCACACCAGCTGGACCCGGCGCGTGGGCTGGGTGGTCTCGCGAACCAGGACCGCGCTCGTGATCAGCTCGGCGAGCCGCAGGCCGAGGGTGTCGCCGGTTCCCTGGGCGGCGAGCGCACCCCGCACGGTATCGGTGGTGACCGCGGCGATGAGGCGGAACGCGCCGTCCATCGTCATGAGACGCACGACCTGGTCACCCGTCGAAGAGGACATCGCCGGAGCATAGGCGGCGCGCCGCGCGACGCAACCCCACCAGGCAGCCAGAGGTGACCGGCGCCAGCCGGCGCCGGCGGCGCCGCCCGCCTGCCGGTGCGCACCGGCGAGCGGATCGAGCTGATCGACGTCGACGCCATCGACTACCTGATCGCCGACGGCAACTACGTCGTCATCCACGCCGGCGGCCGCGGTCACCTGGTGCGCGAGACGCTGTCGGCGATGGCGCGGCGGCTCGATCCCGCGCAGTTCGTGCGCATTCATCGCTCGCGCATCGTCCGCCTCGATCGCATCCACGCGATCGAGCCGCTGTTCCATGGCGAGTATCGGCTCACGCTCCGCGACGGGACCCACCTGACCTCGGCCCGCGGCTACCGCGACTCGCTGCGCGTCGCGCTCTATCTCTGATCGGGTGCTCGGGTGCCGGCCTGGCGATCGTCTCCGCGCGAGGCGACGTTCACCGAACGAGCCGGCGCCGGCGCGCTATCGCCAGCGCGCGCGCAGGCGGCACGCGTCGGAGCCCTCGAGCCGGCAGCTGTGCGTCTCGGTGTGCACGTCCTGTCCGCCCGACAGCTCGCACGAGCGCTCGGCCCAGCCCTGCACCGACTGGCAGTGCACGCAGCTCGGGGTCGGGAAGCCCTCGATGGTCAGCTCGATCTCGCCCGACGCCAGCTCGCGCAGCGACAGCTGGCCGGCGTCGTAGTGCAGGTGCCACAGCCGCGCGGCCCGGGCCATGACCCACTTCACGGTGCCGACCTTGTAGAACAGCCGGTAGATCGTGGTCATGTTGGCCTCGGCGCCCACGCGGCCGAGCACCTTGATGAGCGCGCCGTCGCCCTGCCCGAACAGCAGGTCGATCGCCGTGCTCAGCTCGACGAACTCGACGAACGGGTACCAGGTCGCGACCGCCACGCCGTCGCGGATCGCGCCGGCGAGCCCGGGTGATACCGCTTCACACAGCCGCTCGATCCCGTCCTGTCCGTGGTTGAGGCGGACCCAGGTCACGCGGGACGCGAGGGCGCTTCCCTTGACGTTCGCCACGCCTCATTATACGCGCCCCCGCCACGGCCGTACCGTGCGGCCCGCAAAAGGAAGTCAACGTGAGCGCTGATCCTCTCGCCCGCCTCGAACAGCTCGAGCGCCAGGCCGCCCTCGCCGGTGGCCAGGCCCGCATCGACAAGCAGCACGAAGCCGGCAAGCTCACCGCGCGCGAGCGCCTGACCGCGCTGCTCGACGAGGGCAGCTTCGTCGAGATGGACAAGTTCGTCACCCATCGCTGCGCCGACTTCGGCATGCAGGACCAGAAGATCCTCGGCGACGGCGTGGTCACCGGCTACGGGATGATCGACGGCCGCACCGTGTGCGTGTTCGCCCAGGACTTCACCGTGTTCGGCGGCTCGCTGTCGGGCGCCTACGCCTCGAAGATCTGCAAGGTGATGGACCTGGCGATGAAGATCGGCTGTCCGGTCATCGGCCTCAACGACTCGGGCGGCGCGCGCATCCAGGAGGGCGTCGAGTCGCTCGCCGGTTACGCCGACATCTTCACGCGCAACGTGCTGTCGTCGGGCGTGGTCCCACAGATCAGCGCGATCCTCGGCCCGTGCGCTGGTGGCGCGGTGTACTCGCCCGCGATCACCGACTTCATCCTGATGGTCGAGGGCACCTCGTACATGTTCATCACCGGCCCCGAGGTCATCAAGACGGTGACCCACGAGGAGGTGACCAAGGAGGCGCTCGGCGGCGCCCGCTCGCACGCGGCCAGGTCGGGCGTCGCCCACTTCGCCGAGCCCGATGAGCTGGCCTGCCTGCAGCGCATCCGCGAGCTGGTCAGCTTCATGCCGGCCAACAACACCGAGGATCCGCCGGCGCGCCCGGTCGCCGATCCGGTCGATCGCGCCGACGCCGCGCTCGACACGCTGGTGCCGCTCGATCCGAACAAGCCGTACGACATGAAGCAGCTGGTGACCGGCGTCGTCGACGACGGCCACTTCGTCGAGGTCCACAAGGACTACGCGAAGAACATCATCTGCGGGTTCGCGCGCCTGGGCGGCAAGCCGGTCGGCATCGTCGCCAACCAGCCCAAGCACCTGGCCGGCTGCCTCGACATCGACGCGTCGGTCAAGGCCGCGCGCTTCGTGCGCTTCTGCGACTGCTTCAACATCCCGCTGGTGACCTTCGTCGACGTGCCCGGCTTCCTGCCCGGCACCACGCAGGAGTGCGGCGGCATCATCAAGCTCGGCGCCAAGCTGCTGTACGCGTTCGCCGAGGCCACCGTGCCCAAGCTGACCGTGATCACCCGCAAGGCCTACGGCGGCGCCTACGACGTCATGGCGTCCAAGCACATCCGCGCCGACGTGAACTTCGCGTTCCCGGCCGCCGAGATCGCGGTGATGGGCCCCGAGGGCGCGGTCAACATCATCTACCGCAGCCAGCTCGACAAGATCGCCGACGAGACCGAGCGCGCCGCGGCCCGGCTGCGCTTCGTCGACGAGTACCGCGCCAACTTCGCCAACCCGTACAAGGCGGCGTCGCTCGGCTACATCGACGAGATCATCCGCCCGCGCGAGACTCGCACCGCGCTGATCCGCTCGCTGAAGCTCCTCGCCAACAAGCGCCAGACCAACCCGCCGCGCAAGCACGGCAACATCCCCCTGTAGGCGCGGGTCACCGGGTGTGATTCCGCGCGCACCCCGTGGCCGCAAACCTGCGGTGCCCGCGTCGGCCGCGGCCATCGGCGTTATGATCGCGCGATGCGCATGCTCGCCTGGCTACCGGTCGCCGCCCTCGTCACCCTGCTCGCCGGCTGCGGCGACATCCCGCAGACGTTCACCGACGCCGCCGGCGGTGGCGGTAGCTGCACACCGGCCTGCGCTGCCTCCGCGACCTGCACCGGCACCACCTGCGCGTGCAACGCCGGCTACACCGGCGACGGCCTGACCTGCACCGACGACAACGAGTGCATGACGGGCAACGGCGGCTGCGACAGCAACGCCACCTGCACCAACGTCCCCGGCACCCGCACCTGCTCGTGCCTGCCCGGCTTCCTCGGCGACGGCGTGACCTGCCGGCAGAGCTGGATGCTGGTGGGGACGCTGCCCGGC
>JBKJLC010000303.1:0-2688 GCA_046597055.1 Kofleriaceae bacterium
ATCGCCGTTGCCGTCGCCGAGCTGGCCACCCGCCTCGACACCATCGACGTCCTCGGCGTCCTTGGTGATGATGTTGACCACGCCGAGCAGCGAGTTCGAGCCCCACAGCACGCCGCCCGGGCCGCTGATCGTCTCGATCCGCTTGATGAGCTCGAGCGATTGGGCCCGGCCGAAGCTGGCGTTGTTGATGAACGGGTCGAACAGTGACAGCGAGTCGTGCAGCAGCTGCACGGCCTGCACGTTGCCGCGCACGTTCACCGCCGGGATCAGGCTGTGGACCGGGCCGAGGCGCATGTAGCCGGGGACGGCGTCGAGGACCTGATCGACCGTCTGGAACTGACGGTCCCGGATCTCGTTGGAGGTGATGACCGTGACGATCACGGGCGCCTCCTGCACGGTGGTGACGCCCTTGGCCGCGCTCTGCACCACGTTGGCGAGGTCGAGCTGGCTATCGGCGTCGTCGCCGACCGTGCCCGAAAGGTCGCTGTCGGTGACCACCGCGGGTATCTCGATATCGACCGGCTGGGCGTCAGCCGCCGCCGCCGCCGGCCCGGCCAGGACGGCGCCACCCGAGACGAAGATGGCCGCGACCGGGCCTGCGAGCTTGCGAAAATTCTTGCGGATCATCGGCTTTCTTCGCGAATGCAGGGCTGGCCGTCGACAGACCGGTCAGTACGGAAAAGTGAGCGGATACCAGCCGGGCGCGGGCCCGGTCAGTACGTGTACTGGGCCGAGATGTAGGCCTTCCAGTCCTCCCACGGGTTCGGCAGGAACTCGAGGCGCGGCTCGTAGTCGAAGAACGCGTCCGGCTGGTAGTAGCGGGCGTTGAACGCGTTGAACACGGTGCCGCGCACGGTGAGCTTCTCGGTCGGCGTGTAGGCCATGCCGACGCTGAGGTCGGCCGCGGCTGGAAGCCGATCGAGCGTCACGCTGGCGGCGTAGCTGCGCAGCGGGGTCGACTGCATGGTCGTGCTGTTGACGACCGTACCGCGCGGGGATGTGGCCGGGCAGCCTCCATCGAGCTGCTCGCAGTAGATGAAGTCGCGGTGCTCGACCAGCCGGTTCGGGTCCTCCATGGCGCCGACCACGCGCAGGTCGGTGAACGCGGTCAGCTTGTCGTCGAACAGGTTGTAGATGCCGGCCAGGTGGAACATGTGCTCGGGCACGCCCTTGTGGACGCCCTTGTCGCGCGTGTTCAGGCGCGTGAACGTGTAGGCCAGCTCGAGGCGGTGGCCGCCCTGGATGTACAGCTTGGCCAGCCCCTCGGCCGAGTGAATCCCGCGCTCGGCGCTGTTCACGAACTTGCCGCTGTTGAGCTGGATCAGGTTCTCCATGCGCGTGTACGAGTAGTCGACGCGGAACGACAGCTCGCGAATGCGCCGGTCGCCCTTGAACAGACGGGCGTTGACCTCGGCCTGGGCCGCATCGGAGGTCTCGACCGAGAGGTCGGGCGAGCCCTCGAGGGTCACGCTCTCGCCGTTCGACTGCAGGTTGAGGAAGGTCGGGGGCCGGAAGCCCTGGGCGAAGTTGAGCTTGAGGTGCCAGTCCGGGATGAAGTTCCACACCGCGGTGCCCGAGAACAACGAGGTCAGCGGGTAGTGGAGCGTGCCCAGCGCCTCCGGCGACACCTGGAGACGGGCGCCGGCGTCGAGGATGAGCTTCTTGGTCGGCTTCCACTGCGGGTTGACGTAGAGGCCGCCGACCGAGCGGGTCGACTCGAACACGAACGTCAGCGGGCACCGGTCGATGATGCGGACATCGTCCCGCGCCTCGGTGGTCGGATCGGGCTCACGCGGGCACGGCAGCGGCAGCCGGTCGAGCCGATACGGGCCGGTCGTCAGCACCTGGATACCGTCGCCCTGCCGCGACTGATCGACGTTGTTGGGGGCAAACTCGCGGAACGCCTCGGCGCCGTAGCTGACACGGAGATCGTTGGGCAGCTCGAGGTCCCCGTCGAACGCGCCGCCGACCCGGTAGGACACGTTATCGGTGCTCACCCCCAGGCCGCCCTCGAGCAGCACCGGCACCGGCGCCAGGATGCCGACGTGCTTCTGGTTGCGAACGAACTGCTGGCCGTACACCTTGGCGCCCAGGCCCACCTTGCCGCCAGCGGTCCGGGTGCGCACCTCGGCGACCGCGTAGCGATCCGCGTAGTCGAGCTGGTTGTCACGCGCGCGCCGACCGCGGTCAAGACAGCGATCGGTGTCGTCGTACTCCACGTCGGGGGTGCACGTGGGATCGTCGTCCTCGGGGAGGTTCGCGCGCGTGACGAACCCGGGGAAGCCCAGCGGGTTGTGGCGTCGGATGACCGGCGCGTTGACCCGGACCTGCAGCTTGCCGTAGGTGGCCTTGACGAAGAGATTGAAGATGGAGCTCTGCCGGGGATCGGCCTGGGTCAGCGGACCGTAGAAGTTCGCCGAATTGGGCTGGGGCAGCGCCGCCGAGTACATCATCAACGGCATCTCGAAGCCGGGGCCCTTGTAGCTCTCGAACGAGGTGTGCACGAACACCTTGGCCTTGCCGTCGAGCAGATCGGGCAACCCGACCATGGCGTAGACACGCGCGTTCTTGCGATCGCCGTTGCCGTCGCCGAGCTGGCCACCCGCCTCGACACCATCGACGTCCTCGGCGTCCTTGGTGATGATGTTGACCACGCCGAGCAGCGAGTTCGAGCCCCACAGCACGCCG
>JBKJLC010000271.1:0-42202 GCA_046597055.1 Kofleriaceae bacterium
GACCCGCTCGGTGGTGACCGCGTAGACCAGCTCGGTGGGTCCGCGGTTGGTCAGCTGCATGCCCGCGCCCGTGAGGGTGATCGGGAACTCGTCACCGGCGAAGCCCGAACCGCGGTACTTGACCACGCGCAGGTTGCGGAACGCCGAGCCGTCGAGGACCTGGTGACGCAGGACCACCACGCAGTCGACCATGAACTGCAAGAAGGCGTGGCGCTGGTCCTCGTGGCCCCCCACCTTCTGGGTGATGATCCCGGTCAGGCCGGTCGCCGCCAGCCAGTCGCGGATGCGATAGATCTCGCGCCGCTCGACCGCCGGATCGTCGAGCAGGTTCAGCAGCACGTCGATGCCATCGAACACGATGAAGGTGGCGTGCATCTCGGCGGCCTTGGCGCCGAGCACGGCGAGCATGCCGGCCAGATCGAACTCGCCGGACCTCACCACGTCGGGCGACAGCCGGGCATCCAGGAAGAACAGCTGCTTCCGCACGAGCCCGGGCAGGTCCCAGCCGAGCGTGGCGCCGTTGGCGACGATCTGGCGGACACTCTCCTCGAACGCGACGAAGATCCCGGCTTCCCGGTGGCGACGCGCGCGATGCACCAGCGTCTGCAGCGCGAACAGGGTCTTGCCGCAGCCGGGGCCACCCATCACCAGCGTGGTCCGTCCGTGCGGCAGGCCGCCCTGGGTGATCTCGTCGAACCCGCGGATCCCGGTGAGCAGCTTGGTCATGCGGCTCGGGTTGGAGGTGGTCTTCACGTCGCGCCGCCCGTCCAGTCGACGTCGGGGAACGGCCGCCCCGGCTTCGCGAACAGATAGCCTTGCAGCTGGTCGCAGCCGAGCGCGCTGACCGCGTCGCGCTCCGCCACCGTCTCGACGCCCTCGGCGACCACCCGCATCCCCAGGTCCTTGCACAAGGTCGCCAGCGAGCCGACCAGCTTCTGCTTCACCGGCTCGCGGTCGACGTGGCGGATGAGCGACATGTCGATCTTGACCACCTCGGGCGCGAGCTGGACCAGGTAGCTGAGCCCCGAGTAGCCGGCGCCGAGGTCGTCGATCGCGATGCGATAGCCCAGCGCGCGCAGGCGGGTGGCGCGGGCGGCGATGCCGGCGGTCTCGTCGAGCGCCGCGCGCTCGGTGACCTCGAGGACGATCCGGCTGGCGAACGGCGCCAGCGGATCGTCCGGCCCGTACAGGGTCTCGTCCAGGAAGTCAGCCGGATGCAGGTTGACGAAGAGGTCGACCTCCGGCGGGCGTTCGCGCAGCGTACGTCCCACGCTGGCGCGGATCGCGCGGCCGACCTCCGGCAGCATGCCGAGCTCCTGGGCGAGGCCGAACAGGATGCCGGGGTGGGGCACCGCCGGATCGTTGGTCCGGACCAGCGCCTCGTACGCGACGATCCGGCGCGCTCGCCAGTCGACGATCGGCTGGTACGCCATCCACAGCGTGTCGAGCGCGCGCCGCAGGTTGGCCTGCCGCGCGGCCCCGGCGCTCGCCGCCTCCGCCAGCGAGGCCAGGTAGTCGACGGACTCGCGCTTGATCCGGCCGATGCGCCGCAAGGTCGCCGCCCGGTGCACGGCGTCGAGCAGATCGTCCGCGTTCACCGGCTTGACCAGGTACCGCATGGCCCCGTTCTCCACGGCGTGGACGGCGGACTCGACGGTGGGATTGCCGGTGACCAGCAGGACCGGGATGTCTGGGTCGACCTGACGGACCGCGTGGAGCAGCTCGGTGCCGGTCATGCCCGGCATCGTGATGTCCGTGATGATCACGTCGTAGCGGCTCCCGGCCAGCGCGGCCATCGCTTCGCGGCCGTCGGCCGCCTGCACCACGGTGTAGCCCGCGTTCTCGAGGATCCGGGCGCCGGCGCGTCGCAGGGCCGGCTCGTCTTCGACCAGCAGGACCCGCGCCTTCAAGGATGCCTCGATCGCGGCCGGGTGGGACGCCAGGGGGACGGACGCCGACGTCGCTGGCGGCGCTGGGGTCGCGGCCACCCCTGGGGTTGCGGCGGTCCCGGGTGGCGCGGGCGCCCCGGGCACCGCGGGCGCCGCGGGGATCCGGCCCAGGCTCACGAGGCGTTGCCGGACCCAGTCGCGCAGCAGGGGGACATCGAGCGGCTTCTGGAGCTGCAGGTTGTCGACGGTCTCCAGGAACGCGAGCTGCGTCGGCGTGCGAGCCCCGGTCAGGAAGACGAAGCGCTCGGCCGACGCTGGCGCCTGCTGCCGCGCCTGCTGGAACAGCTCCTCGCCCGACATGCCCGGCATCTGGAGATCGCAGAGGATCAGGTCGAAGTCACCGTCCGCGATCAGCTCCAGGGCGCGTGCCGCCCGGGTGACCCCTTCTGCATCGCACTCCCGCTCGAGCGCCTTGATGCAGACGCGCACGAACGCGGGCTCGTCGTCCACGATGAGCACGCGCGGCCGTCGGGTCGCGCCCGGGCCGGGGCCGACGTCGCCGGTCGGCAACCAGGCGAGCGGCGATCTGCCGGTGGGGGCGGTCACCAGCGCCCGCTCTGGTCGAGCGCGCTCGACCCCGGGCTGGACATCCCCCGGCATCGATGGGTCGTTCCGGTTGCGTTCGAGCTCCTCACGCCACGACGGTTCGGCCAAAAACCGTCGCTCGGGAGAGGGAATCGACGACCCCTGTCCGAGGGTGGGCGGCGGTGGGAGCGCAAGGTTTGCGTCTCTGACGGGCCTGGCAAGGTAGACCGGTGAGCAGCGCGGCGGTATGCGTGCTGGTCGTCGAGGACGACCCGGAGCTACGGGAGCTCGAGTGCGAGCTGCTCGAGGAAGAGGGCTACGAGGTGGTCCCGGTCGCCGATGATGCCCAACATGGACGGACTCCAGCTGCTGGAGGCGATCGTGGGCGCCGACGACGTCCACCAGGGTCGATCCACCGCACGCCTCGACGCGGCGACGGTGCCACGCCATGCGCGGTGCCCGTGCCATGCGACGCGCGTCAGCTGCGCTCGGCGTGGAGGGGCAACGTGACGGTGACCGTCGCGCCCAGGCCGAGCTCGCTGTCGAGCATCACCGCGCCGCCCATCGCCTCGCACAGCTCGCGCACGATCCAGAGCCCGAGCCCCATCCCGCCCACGCTCGACGACAGCCGGACGCCGCGCTCGAAGACGCGGGCGTGGTCGGCGGGCGCGATCCCCGGGCCGCGATCGCGGACGGCGATGCGCGCCAGGTCGCCGACCCGCGCGATCGTGACGGTCACCGGCTGCGACCCGCCGTACTGGAGCGCGTTCGTGAGCAGGTTGCTGACGATCTGCTGCAGCCGACCGCGATCCCAGCGACCGGGCAGCGCCTCGAGGCCGTCGAGCGCGATCTCGACGGAGCTGCCGGTCTGCTGGCGTGCATCGGCGACCGCCTCGCGGACCAGCTCGACCACGTCGAGCGCCTCGGGCGCCAGCGCCACGTGGCCGGTCTGCAGCCGGGTCACGTCGAGCAGGCGGTTGAGCCGGGACAGGAAGCCCTCGAGCCGCTTCGACACGGTCTCGACCCGTGGCCGCAACCAGGCGGTCGGCAGCGCGTCGACGTCGCCGCGCTGGACTTCTTCCTGCAGCCGATGCGCCATGAGCAGCACCGGCGCCAGCGGATTGCGCAGCTCGTGCGCCACGATCGCCAGATACTCCTCGCGCTCGCGCAGCTGACGCTCGAGCGCGCGGATCTGTTGCCGCAGCGCGGCTTCGGGCACCGGCGTCTCGTCCCCGGCCCGGGGCCCGCGGCCCTTGCGCCGCTTCAGCCCTGCGTCGCGCCCGATCAGCGCGGCCTCGGCATCGGCCAGCACGTCGATCACCGGCTCCAGCACGTCGGCGTCGAGCGGATTGTCACGCAGCGACGCGAGCACGCGGTAGCGGGTGCGACGCAGCAACGGCCAGAGCGCGTTGCGCACCGATGCGAGCACCACCGACGGACGGGTCACGCTCGGCATGGGGCACTCCGGAAGGCTTGGGTCGTCCTGGCGCACGCCATGACCCAGGGCTATCAAGCTAGATGTCACTTGGGTAGTCAGGATCTGGCGCCTTGGCTCGAGCCCCGGCCGCCGGCACCCCGGTGACCAGCAGGTAGTGGCTGCCGGTGACATGGACCTGACGGCCGTGCTGCTGGAGATACTTCCGATAGAACGCCACGTCCTTGACCAGCAGACCGAGCTCCGGCTCACGGAAGTTCTTCATGCGCGCACCGTGTTGAACCTCACCGTCCAGATAGCGGCAGTTGGGGAAGCCGAGGATCAGCGAGCCGCCGGGGGCGAGGTGGTGCTGGACCAGGCGGCGCAACACCGCGCGATCGTCGATGCCCGGGCTCTGCAGGGTCCCGATCGAGACGATCAGATCGAACCTGCCGAGGTCGAGGTCGGCGAGCGCCCCCAGGTCGGCTTGCACGAAGCGCACGCCGGCGGCCGGGAAGCGGGCGCGGGCGACCGCGAGCGCCGACGCGCTGTGGTCGACACCGACGAACGTCAACGCCTCGGCCTCGGGCGGGAGCCGCGCGGCGATCAGCGCCAGCTCGTCACCGGTGTTCACGCCCAGGTCGAGGATGCGCGGGCGCGGGCCCAGCCCGACCCGGCGCAGCGCGGTGGCGAAGTCGAGGACGAACCCGGGATCCTCCAGCTTCGAGATGCGCGCGAAGGCCGAGCTGGCGCCGTACTTCTCGGTGAGGTCGGCGACCGGCGCGGCGTGCCAGCCGGCGCGGTCGGCCAGGCGGGTGAAGCGCAGCTCGACCAGCGGGGCCGGTCCCGGGCGCGGGGTGGCCAGGCGCAGGCCCAGCCGGTCGGCCAGCTCGACCCAGGCCGCGAACGGTCGGTGCACGTAGTCAGTGCCGTCGTGCGCGACCCGCTCGCCGGCGTGGCGCCCGGCGCCGTGATCGGGATCGAGCACGCGGAACGCGACCGAGGTCGCGCCGCCGGCGAGCGCCGCCTGCACGTGGGTGAGGATCTCGAGCAGGGGCGCGCCCGCAAACACCGGGACCGGCTCGGTCATCGTGCCGCATGTAGCACGCACCGGTGGCGCGGAGGCACCGGCGCTGCCGGACCGCGGCGTGGTACCTGTGCGGCGTGAAGCTCACCTGCCACCTCGTCCTCGCCCTCGCATTCGCGGCCTGCGGCGGGTCTGCCCGCCCGCCGGCCCCCGCGCCGGCCCCCACGACGCCGGTCGCGGCGCCACCGACCGAGGCCACCGGCGGCGCCGCCGCCGCCCCCGCCGGCGATGGCCCCACCGCCGACGAGTCGATGGCGTGGGTGCTGGCCGCGCTCCAGGCCAGCAAGCCGCCGACCGCCGCCGAGATCGACGCGCGCTTCGCGCCGGCGTTCCTCGCCGAGGTGCCGACCGCGAAGATCATCGAGATCTTCGGGATGCTCGCCAGCCAGCTGCCGCCGCTGAAGGTGGTCGAGCAGAAGAGCCAGCCCCCACAGTCCACGATCACGCTGCTCGACACCAAGTCGGGCGGGATCCGCGTGATCCTGGCCATGACCAAGACCACGCCGCGGCAGATCACGACGCTGCTGATCCAGCCGGCCACCGCCGAGACCCCGCCGCGCACCTACGGCGACGCGGTCGCCCAGCTGACCCGGGCCGGCGCGCGCAGCCAGCTGTTCGTCGCCGAGCTCGATCGCGGTCGCTGCATCCCACGCCAGAACCACAACACGACCACCAGCCTGGCGGTCGGCTCGACCGCCAAGCTGTGGGTGCTGCTCGCCCTCGACGAGAAGCTGAAGCGCAGCAAGGGCCTCGGCTGGGACACGCCGCTGGCGATCCGCGACGCGGGCAAGAGCCTGCCGTCGGGCGAGATGCAGGACCTGGCCGCCGGCACCGAGCGCCCGCTGCGCGAGTACGCCGAGAAGATGATCTCGATCAGCGACAACACCGCGACCGACCACCTGATCGACTACGTCGGCCGCGAGGCGGTCGAGCGCGGGCTCAAGCTCGCCAAGCACGGCAAGCCGGCGGCCAACACGCCGTTCCTCGGCACCCGCGAGCTGTTCGTGCTCAAGCTGGCGACCTCGGCCGAGGAGCTCGCCGCGTACAAGAAGGCGAAGCCGGCCGGCAAGCGCAAGCTGCTCGCGCAGCTGCGCGGGCGACCGCTCGACCTGGCGACCGCGGTGAAGGAGTGGACCGCGCCGCGCCACCTCGACCTCGAGTGGTTCGCCGACGGCCGCGACCTGTGCCAGGTCATGGCCGCGCTCGCCGTGCGCGGCAAGCTCGACCCCGGCTCCGAGCTCCTGAAGATCCTCGGCAAGAACCCGGGCGTGCCGTTCGACGAGAAGCAGTGGAGCTACGTCGGGTTCAAGGGCGGCTCGGAGCCCGGCGTCGTCAACCTGACCTGGCTGGCCCGGCGCGCCGACGGCAAGTGGTTCGTCGTCGTCGCCGCCGTCAACGACGACAGCAAGATCGTCGACGAGGGCCTGGTCGCCAACGCGGGCGCGGGCACCCTGCAGATCCTGGGCGCCGAGGCCGCGCCTGCCCCGGCGCCGAAGGCCGCACCTGCGCCTGCGCCCGCACCGAAGCCGTGACCGGCGGTGATCACCGGGCCAGCGCGGCCCGGTAGATCGCGATCAGCGCGTCGTCGATGCGCGGGCGCTGGACGCCGAGCCCGGCGAGCACCGCGACCGTGCGCGCGCACGGCCATGGGCCCATGGCCAGGCCGAAGCGGGCGGGAAAGAACGACGCCAGCGGCGCGAGCCGCGACCCCGGCGCCCGGGTCAGCGCGGCCCGGAAGTCGGGATAGCTCGACGGCACCAGCGGCGCGCCGGCGGCGACCAGCGCGCGGCCGAGCCCCGCGTGCGACAGCGACTGGTCGGCGTTGGCGAGGTGGTAGGGCCCGCCGCCGCGCGGCCGCGCGATCAGCAGGGCGGCGATCGCCTCGGCGACGAAGTCGACCGGGGTCATGTCGACGATCGCGTCGTCGCGATCGAGGTAGCGGCCGAGCTCGAGCATGCCGGCCAGGTAGCGACTGAGGAAGTCGTCGGGGTTGCCGACCCCGCGCCGGGTGTGGCCGGCGATCATCGCGGGCCGGTAGATCGCGACCGGCAGGCCGGCGGCGCCGGCGCGGCGCACGTGCTGCTCGGCTACCCACTTCGACAGCGCGTACGGGGTGCCGAGGTGGGCCGCGGCCAGCGTCAGCGCGCTGTCCTCGTCGCCGTCGACGGGCACCGTGCTGATGGTCGACACGTGGTGGAACGGGAGGCCGCGGCGGGCGGCGAGCGCGAGGAGCGCGACCGTGCCGAGCACGTTGGGCGCGCGCAGCGCCGGGTAGCTCGCGAGCCAGCTCACGGTGGCGCCGGCATGGACGATCGCGTCGACGCTGGCGGCGAGCCCGGCCCGGGCGGTGGCGGTGAGCCCGAGCTCGGGCGCGGCCAGGTCGGCGACCACGACCCGCACGCGGTCGCCGTCGACCGCGATCGGGATGGCGCGCGCGGCCAAGGCCGCCGCCAGCCGGGCCGCGGCCGACGCGCTGTCCGGCGACCGGACGAGGCAGACCACCCGCAGGCCGCGCCCGCGCAGGGCCTCGACCAGGTGGGCGCCGAGGAAGCCGGTGGCGCCGGTGAGGAGCACGGTCCCGATCGCGGCGCCGACGTCGGTCACCCGGGGCGCGACCGGCAGCGCCAGATCGGCGTCGACCTGGGCGGCGGCGGCCGCGGGCGGATGCTCGTCGCCGAAGCGGCCGAGCCGCACCGCCAGGTCCTCGAGCGAGGCGGCCTCGAACCACCACGCCAGCGGCACCTCGCGGCCGAGCTCCTCGCCCAGCGCCGCCAGGATCTCGGCGGCGGCCAGCGAGTCGACGCCAGCCTCGCCGAGCGGCTCGCGCGGCGACGCGGTGCGGCCCAGCACCCGGCTGGCGGCGCGGACGACGCGCGCGCGCAGATCGTCGTCGGCGACCGCCGCCTCGTCGTCGATGCTGGTGGCGGCGCTGCCGCTGGCGAGCGCGGCCAGCGCGGCGCCGTGGCGCTCGGCCAGCGCGACCCGGGCCAGCTTGCCGCTGGCGGTGAGCCGGCCGTCGTCGGCGGTGAGCGGCGCCGGCGCGAGCCACACGCCGCGCGGCAGCTCGTAGGCGGCCAGCCCGGCCGAGCGCCCGTGCGCCCGCACCGCCGCCAGCACCGCCGCGGCCGCGCCCGGCGCCGCGGCCAGCGTGGCGAGCGGGTCGCCGGCGGGCACCGGCTCGCCGAGCAACCCGGCCAGCACCGCGGGGTGCGGCACGATCAGCGCCGCGACCCCGGCCGCGCCCGAGGCCGCGTGCACGTAGACCTGATCGACGACCGCCGCCGACGCCAGCACGGTCTCGATCCGCTCGGCCGACACGAACTCGCCCTGCGCCAGCTTCACCGTGTTGCGGACCCGGCCGATCACGCGGACCCGCCCGGCAAGGTCGTGCTCGCCGAGATCGCCGGTGGCGAAGAACCCCTCGCCGTCGATCGCGGCGTCGGTGGCGGCGGGATCGCCGAGGTAGCCCGCGATCACGTGCGGCGTGCGCACCCAGAGCTCGCCGCGCTCGGGCTCGCCGGCCCGGCCCACCACCGCCGGCGCATCGACCACCGGCCGCAGCTGGACCTCGACGCCGGCCAGCACCGTGCCGTCGAACGCGATCGACCCGACCTCGGTGCTGCCGTAGCCCTCGCTGACCCACAGATCGGCGAAGCAGCGGCGCAGGAACCCCAGCACCTCGGCGCCGACCGGCGCGCTGCCGACCGACACCGCGAGCAGGCGGTCGCCGAACGCGGCTCGACTGTCGGCCAGGACCCGGGCCTCGATCGCCGCGCGCGGCGCCGACGGGTCGGCCGCCAGCGCGGCCCGGAGCCGCCGCTGATGGCCGGCGTACAGCACCTCGTAGAGACGCGGGACCGAGCCGAGCGTGGTCGGCGCCAGCGCGCGCAGCTCGCTCGCGAGGTGGGCCCCGCCGCGCGAGAAGCCGATCGTGCCGCCGTGCACGATCACCGACGGCAGGTACATGCGCTCGCTCAGGTGCGACAGCGGCTGGAACGACAGGTGCTGCGGCGAGTGCCCGACCGGATAGCTCTGCAGCATGGCGTGGAAGCCGGCGTAGGTGCGCATCGCGCCCTTCGGCGTCCCGGTCGAGCCGCTGGTGAACAGCACCGCGTACAGCTCGTCCTCGCCGCGCATCGCCGGCGGCGACACCGCGGCGGTGGTCCCCTCGGCGACCAGCGCGTCGAAGCCGATCCGGCCCGGGCCGGCGGCGTCGTCGTCGCACACGACCAGCAGTCGCAGGCTGTCGGCCGCCAGCCGCGCGACCCGGTCGGCGTCGGCCGGCTCGCAGATCACGCAGGTCGGGCGGGCCCGCGCGATGATCTGCGCGAGCCGGTCGTCGGGCTCCTCGGGCGCGATCGGCACCACCACGTAGCCACGGGCCAGCGCGGCCAGGTCGGCCATCACCCACTCGGGCCGGTTGCGGGTCATCGCCGCGAGCACGACCCGAGCCGCGCCCAGGCCCGGCTCCAGCCGCGCCGCGATCCCGCGGCCGAGGGCCATCGCCCGGGTCCACACCGCGCCGTAGGTCAGCGACGGCGCATAGCGACCGTCGTCGCCGCGCGCCACGAACAGCGGGCGGTCGACGTGCAGCCCGAAGCTCCGCCGCAGGGTCGCGGCCAGGGTGTCGGCGTACAGCGCAGCCGCCAGGACCTCGGCGCCAATCACCGCCAGGGACACCGCCTGTCCCGCTGGCGCGACCGCGGTGACCCGCAGGTAGCGCGCGACCACGCCACCGGCGGTGAGCGAGGTCCCGACCGAAGGCTCGACCGTGCGGGTGACGGTCAGCTCGCTGCCCGGCGGCGGCGCGCCCGACGGCATCACGAAGCCGTACCCGTGGATCACCAGGCGCGCGTCGCGCGGCACCGACCCCAGCTCGATCCGGATCTGCGACAGGTACATCGAGGTCCCGAGGTCGAGCTCCCACCACGGCGCCGACTCGGCCGCGGTCGGCTCGGCCCACGGCATGGGTGAGCCCGCCGGCGACCGCACCAGGCTCGACTGGCGCGTGAAGCGATGAAAGGCGACATCGAACAGCGGCACGGTCTCGTCGCGCCCGTCGAGGACCCGGACCAGCGCGCGCCGCGCGACCCGCAGGTACGCGCACACGGTCGCGCCCTCGACGCCGGCGAGCTCGATCGCCGGGCCACCCGCGGTGAGCACGCGCGCGGGTCCGTCACCCTGCACGATCTCGAGCGTCCACCCCTCGCGCCAGCCGTGGCCACGCACCACCCGCGGCGCCAGCTCGAGGCTCACCCGGTCGGCGTCGAAGCCGAGCGCGAGCACGACCTCGCCGTCCTGCAGCTGCACCTCGGCGCGGAAGCCCGCGTCGTCGACGCCCGCCATGCGCTCGATTCCGCCATCGTGAACGAACCGCGCCCGCAGCGCCGCGCGCGCCAGCGCGGCGAACAGCGGCGCCTCTTCGGGCGTCCACCGGATCAAGGACACGCCGGCGGGCGATGCACGCGCAGCTCCCGTGGTCTCGTCGGTCCCGGCACCAGCGGACATCGGCGCGACGGTACCGCGGCGCGCCGCTGGCCAGCGCGCGCGGGCGACCGGCGTGGTCACGGCAAACAGCGGCACCTGCCCCTTCGGGTCGTTGGATCGCCGGGCCCGCGGGCCCAGAGTGGCGCGCGTGAAGGAATGCGCGCGCCAGCGTGGCTGTTGATTCAGCCGGTGAGACCTGCAACTCCGCCCTGCGCCGCGCGTCGTCCTGGCACGATGGCTGCTCCGTGATGGAACCCATGAGCCCCGGTGACGCCACGGCTGGCCCGTTGATCGAGCTGATCGACATCACCCGTCACTACCAGATGGGCGACGAGCGCATCGCGGCGCTGGCCGGGGTCGGCTTCACGATCCAGCGCGGCGAGCTGGTCGCGATCATCGGCTCGTCGGGCTCGGGCAAGAGCACGCTGCTCAACATCCTCGGCTGCCTCGACACGCCGACCACCGGCCAGTACCGCCTGGGCGGCCGCGACGTGCAGTCGCTGTCCGACGACGAGCGCGCCTACGCGCGCAACCGCCAGATCGGCTTCGTCTTCCAGAGCTTCCAGCTCCTGCCCAAGTCGACCGCGGTCAAGAACGTCGCGCTGCCGCTGGTCTATCGCGGCGTGCCGGCGCGCGAGCGGGTCGCCCGCGCGACCGCGGCGCTGGCCCGGGTCGGCCTGGCCGGACGCACCGGCCACCGCCCCAACCAGATGTCGGGCGGCCAGCGCCAGCGCACGGCGATCGCGCGCGCGCTGGTCACCGATCCGTCACTGCTCCTGTGCGACGAGCCGACCGGCAACCTCGACTCGGCCACCGGCGAGGACATCATGGCGCTCTTCCACCGCCTGCACGCCGAGGGCAACACCATCCTCATCGTGACCCACGAGCCGACCATCGCGGCGCGCTGCCAGCGCGCGATCCGCATCGCCGACGGCCGCGTCGTCGCCGACGGGCCCGGGCCCGACGTCGCCTACGCCGCGGTGCGCGCGTGATCCGGCTCCGCGCCCTGCTGCTGATCGGGCTGGCCGCGGCCGGCTGCGATCGCGCGGCCCGCGCCGGCGGCACCGCCCAGGCCGATCATCCCCACCAGGCCCGGGTGATCACCGGCGAGCTGGCCGAGCGGGTCGTGGTCACCGGCGAGCTCCGCGCCGTGAGCTCGGTCGACCTCGGCACCCCGCGCACCGACGCCTGGCAGCTGTCGATCCGGTGGATGGCCGAGGACGGCGCGACGGTCAAGGCGGGTGAGCGCGTGGTCGAGTTCGACAACTCCGCGGTCACCAGCCAGCTCGACCAGAAGAAGCTGCTGCTGCGCCAGGCCGAGATGGCGCTGCGCAGCACGCGCGACGTCAGCGCGCTGGCCAGCGCCGACCAGGCGGCCGAGGTGCGCGAGAAGGGCGCCGCGGTCGAGAAGGCCCAGATCCTGGCCGGGGTCCCCGCCGATCTGCTGCCGGGCCGGACCGTCCAGGAGCGCCAGCTCGAGCTCAGCCGGGCCCAGGCCGCGCTCGCGACCGCCGAGCACGATCTGGTCGCGCACCGCAAGGCGACCGCGCTCGACCTGAAGGTGAAGCAGATCGAGCTCGACAAGACCGCGCGCTCGATCGCCGACGCGACCCGCCTGCTCGACGAGCTGGTGCTCGAGGCGCCGCGCGACGGCATCATCCAGGTGGCCGATCAGCCGTGGGAAGGCCGCAAGCTGCAGATCGGTGACTCGACCCAGCCGGGGTGGACCGTGGTGTCGCTGCCCGAGCTCGGCAAGGGCATGGAGGTGCACGCCACGCTGAGCGACGTCGACGACGGCAAGCTCACGCCCGGCATGGTCGGCACCTGCACGCTCGACGCGTTCCCGGCCGCGCCGCGGCCGTGCACGGTGCGCACGCTGGCCCCGGTCGCCGGGTCCGAGAGCAACCGCACGCTGCGCAAGGCGTTCGCGCTGGTGCTCACGCTCGCGCCGGGCCCGAGCCAGCAAGGCCGCCCCGGCATGTCGGTGAAGGTCGAGCTGCAACGACCGGCGGGCGGGCCGGCGACGCTGGTGCCGCGCGGCGCGGTCCGGGGCACCGGCGCCGAGGCGCGGGTCCGCGTCCCCGGCGGCCTGCGCGCGGTCACGCTCGGTCGGTGCGACGCCCAGCGCTGCGCGGTCGAGCGCGGCCTGGTCGCCGGCGATGTGGTCGAGCTCGGTGGTGCGCCGTGATCGGGCGTCGCCTGGTCGCGGCGCTGGCGCTGCTCGCGTGCGCGGCCGGCTGCGGGCGCGACGTCGCCGGCGCCGACCTGATCGAGATCAAGCGCGAGGTTCTGGTCATCGCGGTCGAGGTCACCGGCGAGCTCGCGGCGGTCGACTCGACCAACGTCATGCCGCCGGGCCTGCCCGACGTCTGGGAGTACAAGATCGCCAACCTCGCCGAGGAGGGCGAGGAGGTCGCGGCCGGCGCGCCGGTGGTCGGCTTCGACGCGTCGGAGCTGGAGCGCGAGCTCGACAACATGCGAAACGAGGCCGACGCCGCCCTGAAGAAGCTCGAGAAGCGGCAGGTCGACGCCCAGCTCGCGCGCCGCGACGAGGAGCTGCGGCTGCAGGAGGCCGAGGCCGCGCTGCGCAAGGCCACCCTCAAGACCGGCGCCGAGGCCGACCGCACCGCGGCGATCGAGCTGCGGCTGGTCGAGGCCGATCGCAAGCTGGCCGAGATGGCGCTCGAGCGCGCCCGGGGCCGGGCCGCCCAGGTCCAGCGCACCGATGCGTCCGAGCTGGCCAGCCTCGCCGACGAGCGGGCTTACGCGGCCGGCCGGGTCGCGATCATCGAGAAGAACATCGCCCGCATGATGATCGTCGCGCCGCGCGCGGGCACCGTGGTGTACCCGACCGGCTGGGGCGGCGAGAAGAAGAAGGTCGGCGACGGCGTGTGGCGCATGCAGGCGGTGCTGCAGATCGTCAGCCTCGACAAGATGGTCGGGCGCGGCCAGATCGACGAGGTCGACCTGGCCCGGGTCGCCGACGGCCAGCCGGTGAACCTGCGCCTCGACGCCCTCCCCGACGTCCAGCTGCACGGCAAGGTCACCTCGATCGGCAAGAACGTCGAGGCCCACTCCAAGAACGATCCCAGCAAGGTCGCGAAGGTGGAGCTGGCGCTCGACGGCAAGGGCGACCATCCGCTGCGCCCCGGCATGCGCTTCCGCGGCGAGGTCGAGACCGAGCGCCACCCTGACCTGCTGGTGATCCCGGTCGGCGCGGTGTTCGTCACGCCCGACGGGCCGGTCGCGTATCGGCTCGACGGTGACCAGCTCGCGCCGGTCCGCCTCGAGCTCGGCCGCCGCAACCGCACCAGCGTCGAGGTGGTGCGCGGCCTGGCCGCCGGCGACCGGGTGTCGCGGGTCGATCCGGCGCGGAGCCCGCGATGAAGCGCGCGCTGTTCGCGCTGGTGGTGCTGCTCGGGTTCGCCGGCGCCGGCTGGGCGACCTGGCGGGCGCTGACCGCCCGGGTGGCCACGCCGCCGATCCCGACCGTGGTGGTCGCCCGCGAGCGCTTCGTCCGCCGGGTCACCACCGAGGGCGTGCTGCGCGCGGTCAAGGCCACGCCGCTGCCGGTGCCGCAGGGCTCGGGCGAGGGCGGGCCGGTCAAGCTGGCCTGGCTCGCCGACGACGGCTCGGCGGTCAAGGCCGGCGACGTGGTGGTCCGCTTCGATCAGACCGACCCCGAGCGCCAGCTCCGCGACGGCGAGTCGGATCTGGCGGTGGCGTCGACCCGGCTGGCCCAGGAGCAGGTGCAGTCGCAGGCGGCGGTGCGCGGGCGCGACGCCACCGCGGTGCTCGCCGAGCAGGAGCTGACCCGGACCCGCCAGTTCCAGCAGAAGGATCAGGCGATCTTCTCGCGCAACCAGATCGTCGAGTCCGAGATCGACGAGACCCTGGCCGGGGCCCGCCAGGCGCACGCCGAGCGGCTCAAGCAGATCGAGCGCAACCTGTCGCGGTCCAAGGCCAGCGTGATCGGCGTCGACCGCAAGAAGGCCGAGCTGGCGATCGCCCACGCCCGGTCGGCGCTGAAGCGCATGGAGATCCGCGCGCCCCACGACGGCATCCTGGTCCTGCGCCGCGGCTGGCGCGGCGCGCTGCCCCGGGTCGGCGAGCAGATGTGGCCGGGCCAGTCGGTCGCCGACATCCCGCTGCTCGACGTCATGGAGGCCGAGGTGTTCGTGCTCGAGGTCGACGCCAGCGGTCTCAAGGAGGGCCAGCCGGCCGAGGTCGCGATCGAGGCGCGCGCGGGCTCGAGGTTTGCCGGCAAGATCCGCCTGGTCGACAAGCTGGCCAAGCCGCGCCTGCCCGGCTCGCCGGTGCAGTACTTCGCGGTCGTGATCGAGCTCGAGCGCACCGATCGCGCGCTGATGAAGCTGGGCCAGCGGGTCCGCGCGACCTTGACCCTCGCCGACGAGGACGCGCTGGTGGTGCCGCGCCAGGCCGTCATCAACCGGGGCGAGCAGAACCTGGTCTACCGGCACGGACCCAAGGGCTTCGAGGCGGTGCCGGTCGAGCTCGGCGCCGCGACCTCGGGCCGCGTGATCGTGAAGCAGGGCCTCGCGCCGGGCGACCGGATCGCCCTGCGCGACCCCAACCAGACCACCAGCCAGGCCCTGCAGGGCGGCGGCACCGGCTCGGCCGAACCGACCGCGCCCGAGGGAGACCCGCCATGAGACGGCTGCTCGATGCGTTCGCGGTGGCGCTGGCCGACCTGGCCGACCACAAGCTGCGCACGCTCTTGACCACGCTCGGCATGATGTTCGGGGTCGGCGCGGTGATCGCGATGCTGTCGATCGGCGCGGGCGCCGAGCGCGAGGCGCTGGCGCTGATCGATCGGCTCGGCACCCGCAACGTGGTGGTCCGCGCCAAGAGCTTCAAGCCCGACGAGCTCGAGGAGATCCGCAAGAAGTCGATCGGCCTGTCGCCGCGCGACGTCGAGGCGATCGAGGAGGCGGTGCCCGGGGTCGACTTCGCGGCGCCGCGCCTCGAGGTCGAGCCGTACAAGATCCTGTCGGCGGCCGGCAAGACCAAGGCGCGGGTGTACGGGGTCGGCCACCGCCATCGCGAGGTCACCCCGTTCGCGCTGTCGGAGGGCCGGTTCTTCGACGCCGCCGACGAGACCGCGCACGGCCAGGTGTGCGTGATCGGCGCGGCGGTGCGCCGCGAGCTGTTCGGCGCCGACCCCGCGCTCGGCCGCGATCTCAAGATCAACGACGTCTGGTTCGAGGTGGTCGGCGTGCTGGCCCCCGAGCCGACCGCGGTGGCCGCGGTCCAGGGCGTGGCGGTCACCTCGACCGAGCGCGAGATCTTCCTGCCGCTGGCGACCGCGCTGCGCAAGCTCGATCGCGATCCGCTCAAGTCGCCGCTGACCGAGATCGTGGTCCGGCTGGACCCGAACGCGCCGGCCGGCGAGACCGGCGCGGTGGTCGGCACCCTGCTCGACCGCCTGCACGGCGGCGCCGCCGACTACGAGATCGTGGTGCCCGAGGCGCTGCTCCAGCACAGCGCGCAGACCCAGCGCCTGTTCAGCCTGGTCATGGGCCTCATCGCCGGCATCTCGCTCCTGGTCGGTGGCATCGGCATCATGAACATCATGCTCGCCTCGGTGCTCGAGCAGACCCGCGAGATCGGCGTGCGCCGCGCGGTCGGCGCCCGCCGCCGCGACATCCGCTTCCAGTTCCTGGTCACCGCGTTCGCGCTGGCCATGCTCGGCGGCCTGCTCGGCGTCGCGATCGGCGTCGGCATCGCCCAGGCGGTGGCCGCCTACGCCAGCTGGCCGACGGTGGTGACGACCTGGTCGATCGCGCTGTCGCTCGGCGTGTCGGTCGCGGTCGGCGTCGGCTCGGGGCTGTACCCGGCGGTGCGCGCGGCCCGCCTCGATCCGATCCAGGCCCTGCACAGCGAGTGATCCCCGTGACCCTCGACCCGGAGTCCGACGTGTCCGACGTGTCCGACGTGAAGACGACCGCTCGCCGTGGGTGCCGCCTCGGGCTCGTGCTCGCGCTGGTGGCCGCGGCCACCCCGGCCGCGCCGGCGCTGGCGCTGGCCGACGACGCCGCGCCCTACGTGGCGCCTGCGTTCATGGCGATCCCGCCCAGCCTGCCCGGGGGTGCCAGCCGCGACACCGCCTGGCGGCTCGAGCTGGCCGAGGCGCTGCAGCTCGCGGTGCGGCACAACCTCGGCATCTCGCTCGAGCGCGAGGCGGTGCAGGTCGCCCGGCTCGGCGTCGAGGTCGCGCGCGGCGCGCGCGAGCCGACCGTGGGGATCTCGTACCGCCACGGCGACAACCGCCGGCCCCCGGTCACGACCGAGGAGGGCGACGCGGTGGTGTCCGCGGTCGACGACGTGGTCGCGCTGTCGTACCGGCAGCGGTTCGCGACCGGCCTGGTGGTCGGGGTCGGCGCCGACGCCGGCCGGGTCCGTTCGTCGCAGCAGAACGCGGTCGATCCGGTCGAGGTCCGCTCGACCCTGGGGGTCAACCTCACCCAGCCGCTCCTGCGCGGCTTCTCGCTCGATCTCGACATCCCGCAGGCCGACATCCTGCGCGCGCGGATCGGCTCGGAGCGCGAGCGGCGCCAGCTCGAGGTGGTGGTGGCCGACGTGGTCGAGCGCACCGAGCGCGCCTACTGGGACGTGGTCCAGGCGCTGTATCGCCACGACCTCGAGGTCAGCTCGACCCAGCGCGCCCGCGACCAGCTCGCCCTCACCCGCCGTCAGATCGACGCCGGCATGCTGCCGCCGTCCGACGTGATCGGCGCCGAGAGCACGCTGGCCCAGCGCGAGCTGCAGCAGGTCCAGGCCGAGCTGGCGGTCGAGCAGACCTGGGATCGCCTGCGCCAGGTGGTCAACCTGCCGCGCGACCAGTGGACGCGGCCGATCCTGCCGGTCGAGCTGCCGCGGTTCGCGCCCGGCCAGCTGACCGCCGACCAGGCCATGGCGACCGCGCTGGCCAACCGCCCCGAGCGCGACCAGCTCGACCTCGACCTGGCCGAGTCGACGCTGGCGCTGCGCAAGGCCGACAACGATCGGCTGCCGCAGCTCGATCTCGGGCTGACCGGCGCGATCATCGGCCGCGACACCAGCTACCGCGGCGCGCTGACCGAGCTCGGCGCCGCCGACGTGACCGGCTGGACCGTCTCGGTCGACATGACCTGGACGCCGATGGGGCGCAGCGCCTCGGCCGGCCTGGGCCTCGAGCGCAGCCGGCGCCGCACGCTCGACGCGCGGCGCGAGCAGCAGCTCCAGCAGATCTGGATCGAGGTCCGCGATGCGGTCCGCGATCAGCGCAGCGTCGAGCGCCAGGTCGCCGCCGCCGCCAGCTTCCGCCGGCTCGCCGAGCAGAGCCTCGACATCGAGCAGCGCAAGTTCATGAACGGCACCTCGTCGAACTTCGTGGTCGCCCAGCGCCAGGAGGAGCTCGCCGCCGCCCAGCTCGCCGAGCTGACCGCGGTGCTCGGCCACCACAAGGCGGCGGCGACCCTCCTGCACGCGACCGGCCGCCTGCTGGCCGAGCGGCACATCGAGCTCGACGTCGCGCCCCGCTGACGTCCCCGGCCGATTCGCCAGCGGCTGCCACGTTGTGGCGTCCGCGCACGCAGGCTGCACAGGATTGCCGGCAGGGATCGAGGCCGCGATCGCTACGGTGCGCCGATGCACCCCCGCCCCCTCGCCCTCATCCTCCTAGCTGCCGCCGCGTGCGGTGACGCCGCCATCACCGACGCCCCCCTCGACGCCGCGGTCGCCACCCCCGACGGCCCTCCCGGCACGGTGCCGGCGTCCACCTGCCGCGAGGCGATCGGCGCCGGCGTCGTGGGCACCGATCCGGTGCCGCACGTCTTCCTGCTGCGCGGCGGCGACAAGACCCTGCTCTACCCGACCGCGGGCACCGTGCGCGTGGTCAGCCCGACCGCCGACCGGATCGCGATCGGCGCCGGCCGCCAGCTCCACATCGTGACGATCGCGACCCGCGCCGCGCAGGTGATCGAGCTGCCGGCCGACGTGGTCGCGCTCGACTGGACCGGCGGCGACCGGGTGCTGGTGACCGGCCGTACCGCCGACGGTGATCGGCTCGACCTGGTCGCGCCGACCGGCGCCGTGCTGGCGCTCCTGGCGGCCAACGGCGCGCCGGTGACGACCGCCCGGCTCGCGTCCGACGGCGCACGCGCCGGCTTCGTCCGCAGCGGTGCCCTGTACGAGGTGCGGACCGCCAGCAGCGGCGCGCCGATCGAGGTCGCCCTGCCCGAGCCGGGCGCGGTCCGCGAGTTCGCGGGCTGGTCGGCCCGGCCCGGGTTCGTCGCCTACCGCCAGGGCAACGCGATCCACATCGATGGCGCCAGCGGCCACGTCGCGTCGTTCCCGCTGGCCGGCCCGACGCCTCAGTGGGCGCCGACCGGCACACGCCTGCTCCTCCAGCTGAACCACCCGCTGCGCGGCGGGAACGTGCAGGCCAGTCTGGTCGTCATCGATCCGTCGATCGGCACCCAGGGCACCAGCCTCGCGCAGCAGGTCGGCACCACCACCGATCGACATCCGACCTGGTCGCGCGACGGCGCCGAGGTCGCCTGGACCGACGACGGCTCGCCCACGATCGTCGTGGCCAGCGCGACCGTCGGCGCCGACCCGGGCCCCCCGACCATCGTCACCGACTGGACCGGGCCGGCGATCCTGCTCGGCGCCTGCCGCGACTGACGCGCCGGCCGGAGCTGGGCCGGACCCACCGCGACGGCGGCGGCCGGTCGGTGACGTCGAGGCCTCCGGCCTGACCGACCGACGCACGTCGTAGCCTCTTGCTGACCGATCGATCAGGCGAACTGCCTGGGCAGTTGTGCCGGCGGCGGTCCCGAGGCACGTGATCTCGAAGACCTGCGGCCGTGGATGCACCGGCACGACCGTTGCTGTACAGGCGCCATGCCCCTCCGCCTGTCGCCGATCCGCTTCTCGCTGGTCCTTCTCGCGCTCGCCGGGTGCGGCGAGGTCGATCCCATCTTCGTCGACGCCGGTGACGGCAGCGGGCTGCCCGACGACGGCGGCGACGCGACCGCTCCCGAGACCCTGTTGATCGAGGGCCCGGCGGCGCTCAGCCGTGAGCCCACGCCACGCTTCGAGTTCCGCGCCGACCGACCGGCGACCTTCACCTGCGCGCTCGACGGGGCGGCGCCGGCGCCGTGCACGTCGCCGCTGACGATCTCGGTGGCAGACGGCTCGCACGTTTTCCTGATCACCGCGACCACCCCCGAGGGCATCGCCGATCCGAGCCCGGCGCAGCACGCCTGGCGGGTCGACAGCGCACCGCCCGACACCTCGTTCGTGACCACGCCGGCATCACTCGATAACAGCGAGACCGTCCGGTTCGAGTTCCAGGCCAACGAGGCCGCGACCTTCACCTGCGCGCTCGACGGCGCGGCCGCGGTGCCGTGCCTGTCGCCCCACACGCTCACCGCGCTCACCGACGGCGCCCACACCCTGCTCGTCCTCGCCACCGACCTCGCCGGCAACCCCGAGGTCCTGCCGGCGAGCCACGCCTGGACCCTCGACAGCTCGACGCCCGACACCCGGATCGACGCCGGCCCCACCGGCGCGGTGGCGTCGACCTCGGCCCGCTTCGAGTTCTCGTCGCCCGACGCCGGCGCCGGCGCGGTCTTCGAGTGCGCGCTCGACGCCGCCGCGTTCACCCCGTGCACGTCGCCGCGCGACCTGACCGCGCAGCCCGAGGGCGAGCGCCGCTTCCGCGTCCGCGTCCGCGACGCCACCGGCAACGTCGACCCGACCCCGGCCGAGCGACGCTGGACCGTCGACACCGTGGCGCCGACCGTCTCGATCGCGCCGCTGACGACGCCGACCCGCGACGCCTCCCCCACGTTCGGCTTCACCCCGGGCGGCAACCCCACCACGGTCGAGTGCCGCATCGGCGCCGCCAGCTTCGGGCCGTGCACCACCGCGACCTCGCACACCCCGTCCGCGCTGACCGACGGGCTCCACATCTTCGAGGTCCGCGTCATCGACGCCGCGGCCAACCAGGCCAGCGCGACCGCATCGGTGACCATCGACACCGTGGCGCCGACCGTGAGCCTCGCGCCGGCGACGCCGAACCCGACCAACGACCACACGCCGACGTTCACGTTCACCACGGCCGGCAGCCCGGCCAGCATCCAGTGCCGCATGGGCACCGCCGCCCTGGGCCCGTGCACCACCGCGACCTCGCACACGCCGACGGCGCTCACCGATGGCGCCCACACGGTCGAGGTCCGCGTGGCCGACGCCGCCGGCAACACCGGCAGCGCGACCGCCGACCTCACGATCGACACGATCGCGCCGACCGTGACGTTCGGCACCTACCGCAGCCCGATCAACACCACCACGCCGACCATCCCGTTCACCACCGGCGGCAACCCGACCAGCATCAACTGCCGGGTCGACACCGCCGGCTTCGGCCTGTGCACCAGCGCGACCTCGCACACCTCGGCCGCGCTCGACCAGGGCGCCCACACCTTCCATGTCCGCGTCATCGACGCCGCCGGCAACTCCACGCTCGCGAGCACCAGCGTCACCGTCGATACGGTGGCGCCGCGGGTCCGGATCGAATCGGGCCCGACCGGAACGATCTTTCAACGGTCCGCCGTCTTCGGGTTCACCACCAGCGGCGGCGTGGCCCGGACCGGCTGCCGCGTCTACGTGTCCGGCTCCCCCACCGGCGCGTTCGAGACGTGCCTGTCGCCGGTCACGATGGCTCTGCCGAGCGTCACCCGCCCCACCGCCATGATCTTCGAGGTCGAGGGCCGCGACGCCGCCGACAACCCCGCCTACTCGACCTGGTCGTTCACCATCGACGGCATCAACTGACCCGCCTCCGCACCACCGGCCGCGTCGACCAGGCGCGCGCGCCTCGCACGGGCGCGTCGAGGCGACCACCGCCGCGGCTCCTTGAGGCCGTGACAGACTCGCCGACGTGGCCACACGGCACTTCATCTGCGGCAAGGCGGGCTCGGGCAAGACGACGCTGGCGCGCGCGCTCGGGCGGTCGCTGCCGGCGGTCGTGTTCTGCGAGCACGAGTGGATCGCCGCGCTCGGGTTCGAGGTCCGCACGCTCGAGGACTACCTCGACGCTTCCAGCCGGTGCCGGAGGCTGATCGGCACGATGGTGCCGGACCTGCTCCGGTTCGGCGGCTCGGTCGTCTTCGACTTCGCCGCGAACACGGTCCGTGGTCGCGTCTGGGTGCGGTCGCTGTTCGAGGCGGCCGGCGCCGACCCACGCACTGCACTGGATCGAGGCCTCCGACGCCGCGTCCCTTGACAACATCCACCGGCGGAACCACGAGCAGCCGGCCGGGATCTACTGGGGCGCGGTCTCGGACGAGCTGTTCCATGCCGTCACCGCGCACTTCGTCCCACCCGGGACCGACGAGGGATTTCAGCTGAGCCGGCGGACCGCGGCGGCGCCGGCGCGCTGACGTCGCGCGATCGGGGGCCCCGCCGGCCACTGACAAGGGCTGTCACGCGCTACCAGGACCGCGCGAAAGCAACGATCGTGCGTGCCAGCGTGGGTGGCCCACACCGGCCCGCATGTCGGCGCGAGATGCTCGGAGCACAAAGGATTCGCGGCGACGAACACCCGCGGGAAAGATCTCGATTCGATTGCGTAGCTCTCTAGTATGCGAGGCCATGCGTCAGCCATCTGTCTCGCTGTCCGCGGTCGTCGCCGCACTCGCGTTCACCGCCGCCACCGCCGTCACCGGCCTCGCCGGCTGCACCACCACGGTCGAGTCCACCGAGGCGCCCGAGGGCTTCTCGGCGCCCGACGAGGCGGTGTTCGCGCTGGCCGCGGCGACCACGCTCGGCAATGGCCAGCCGGTCACCGGGCTGGGCGCGGCCCGCGGGGTCGAGCTGCACTACCAGCTCGCGGTCCCCGCCGGCGCCACCGCGCTGCGGGTCCAGATCGCGGGCGGCACCGGCGACGCCGACCTCTACGTCCGCTTCGGCGCCGCGCCGACCATCACCACCTACGACGCGCGGCCGTACCTGGACGGCAACGCCGAGACCATCCTGCCCGCGCCGATCCGGACCGGCACGTACTTCGTCATGCTCCGCGCGTATCGCGCGTTCACCGGCGTGACCTTGACCGCGTCATTCCAGACGGCCACCGAGCCCCCGCCGCCCCCGCCGCCGCCGCCCCCGCCCGAGACGATCGACTGCACCGTGGCCGAGAGCTGGCCGGCCGCGTGGGTCGCGCTCGAGAATGACGGGCTCGCACGCATCAACGCGCATCGCGCCGCCGGCGCGACCTGCGGCGGCGTCGTGAAGCCGGCGGTCGGCCCGGTGGTGATGAACGCCGAGCTGCGCGAGGCCGCGCGCTGTCACAGCCAGGACATGGGCGTGAACGCGTACTTCAGTCACACCAGCCAGGACGGCCGCAGCCCGTGGACGCGCATCGCCGACGCCGGCTACACCGCATCGGCCACCGGCGAGAACATCGCCGCCGGCTACGGCACCGCCGCGCAGGTGGTGACCGGCTGGATGGCCTCCACCGGTCACTGCAACAACATCATGAATGGCTCGTCGAACGAGACCGGCCTCGGCTACGCGCTCCAGGCCGGCTCACCCTACGGCAGCTACTGGACGCAGACCTTCGGCCGTCGCTGAGCCGCGACTGCTGGTCGGTCCGGTCGGTCCAGCAAAACAACGTTCAATCACGCTGAGCGCGCTTCTGGTCAGTGGCTACTGCCATCACCACTTGCGATCTGTCCGGACTGTCCCGTAACGTCCGCCGTCAGCAAGTCACCTAGATTTGCCCCTTCGGCCCACGTCAGTCACGGATCGAGTCAGTACAAAGACGGTAGCAACCGTCGCGCGACGGCGCGCATTCTCGCCTGGCTCTCCGGCCGGCGCGGCCCGGCCGTGCCCGCGCCCTGGGCCCGACCAGGATGGCGCCTCGCGTGGGACGCCCACGGCGTCTCGACCATCGCCAACGTGACCGCGCCGAGGGGGTGCTGGGTGCCTGCGTCCACCGCGCTCCCGGAGATACGACATCATGCTCACTCGTCTCGCGATACGCGTACGCTGGCTGGTTCTTCCCCTGCTGATGGTCCTGGGCTGCCTCGAGGGCAGCTCCAGCGCACCTGATCTCGCCACCGAGTCGAGCGAGCTGGTCGAGGGTGACTTCTGCTATCTGCCCTCGTATGGCCGCGGCGTGGGGTCGATTCCCACCGTGTGCCCGGCCGGCACTGAGTACGATGCAGGGCTCTGCTACGGCCTGTGCGATGCCGGCTTCGACGGCGTCGGCCCGGTGTGCTGGAGGTCCTGCCCCGCGGGCTACATCGATGACGGCGCGTTCTGCCGCAAGGACGTCATCATCGTCGGCAAGCCCTCGTACGGCCGCGGCGCCGGCGGCGTGCCCGACGCGTGTCCGGCCGGCTCCCAGCGCGACGGCGCGCTGTGCTACCCGGACTGCGCCGGTGGCTACTACGGCGTCGGCCCGGTGTGCTGGCAGGCGTGCCCGGCCGGCTACACCGACGACGGCGCGTTCTGCCGCCGGGACGCCGTCATCATCGGCTCCAACCGGGACAGCTGTCCCTGGTACGACACCTGCGGCGTGACCCTCGCCCGCGGCTGCTCGTCGTGCCCGGCCGGCTACATCAATGATGGCTGTACCTGCCGCCAGGACGCCCACATCTTCGCCAAGGCCACGTACGGGCGCGGCGGCGGCAGCCCGCTGACCTGTCGCGCCGGCCTGCAGAACGACGCCGGGCTCTGCTATCCGGCGTGCGCCGGCGGCTACGCCGGCGCGGGCCCGGTGTGCTGGGGCAGCTGCCCCGCCGGCTACGCCGACGACGGCGCAACCTGCCGGCTCGACGCGATCATCTTCGCCAAGGACACCCACGTGCGCGGCGTCGGCAGCCTGCTGTCGTGCAGCGACGGGCTCGAATCGGATGCCGGGCTCTGCTACGAGACGTGCGCCGCCAGCTACGACGGCATCGGCCCGGTCTGCTGGGGTGTGTGCCCGGCCGGCATGGTCGCGTGCGGCGCCGGCTGCGCGGTGTCGTCGGCCGTCTGCGCCAACGTGATCGTCAGTCAGGTCATCGCCCCGTTCGACGTGCTGGCCAACCTGACGTTGATGGCGGTCAGCTTCGGCAGCTCGACCGTGTTCCAGTCGGGCGTGCGGGCGGCGCTGTCGGCGGCCCAGCAGGCGACGCTGCGCGAGACCCTGCGCGCCGCCCTGCGCCAGGCCGCGCAGGAGGCGGGCCAGGCCGCCACCGAGGAGTACATCGAGACCAACGCCGAGATCCTCGCCAACGCGGCCGAGGTCGGCGAGATGGACTGGACGCTGCTCGATCCGACCGGGATCGCGTCGTTCGTCCAGGCCTTCAATCACCCGACCTGCGACGCCCCGCCCCCGGGCGCCGGCAGCGGTGCCGCGCAGGACGCCGACCTCGACGGCGTCATCAACGCGACCGACAACTGCCCGGCGCTGAACAACCCGGATCAGCGCGACACCGACGGCGACCGCCAGGGCGACGCCTGCGACGCCGACGACGACAACGACGGCGCGCTCGACCCGTCGGACAGCTGCCCCCGCCAGGCCAACACCGATCAGCGCGACGCCGACGCTGACGGCCAGGGCGATCCGTGCGATCCCGACGACGACAACGACCTCGTGCTCGACGCCGCCGACAACTGCGGCTTCGTCGTCAACCCCGACCAGCGCGACGCGGATCGCGACGGCAGCGGCGACCCGTGCGACGGCGACCTCGATGGTGACGGCGTGGCCAACCCCACCGACACCTGCCCGGCCAGCCCGGACCCGCTGCAGGAGGACGCCGACCGCGATGGCGCCGGTGACGCCTGCGACGACGACGACGACGGCGACGGCGCGCTCGACGCCGCCGACAACTGCCTCCTGATCGGCAACGCCGATCAGGCCGACGCCGATGGCGATCACCTCGGCAACGCCTGCGACGGGGACGACGACGGCGACGACGTGCGCGATGACGTCGACAGCTGCCCGCTGGTCGCCAACTTCGATCAGCTCGACCACGACGGCGACCGTGCCGGCGACGCCTGCGATCCCGATGACGACGACGACCGCGTCCTCGACCCGACCGACAACTGCGCGATGGTGGCCAACCCCGACCAGGGCGACCACGACCGCGACGGCCTCGGCGACGAGTGCGACGCCGACGACGACAACGACGGGATCCTCGACGACGTCGACACCTGCATCGTGGCGGCGAACCCCGACCAGATCGACAACGACCGCGACGGCGCCGGCGATGCCTGTGATGGCGACGACGACAACGACGGCGTCGACGACGGCGCCGACAACTGCGCCTTCACCGCCAACCTCGATCAGCTCGATCTCGACGCCGACGGCAGCGGCGACCGGTGTGATGCCGACGTCGATGGTGACACGGTCGGGAACGACGTCGACAACTGCCCGGTCCAGCCCAACCCGACCCAGGTCGACCTCGACCTGGACCGGCTGGGCGACTCGTGCGACGGCGACCTCGACGGCGACACCGTGCCGAACGCCGCCGACAGCTGCCCGTTCGTGCGCAACGTCGATCAGCGCGACCACGAGGGCGACGGCCTGGGTGACGTCTGCGACGACGATGACGACAACGACGGCGTGGTCGATGGCGGCGACAACTGCCCGCGCGCCGCCAACCCGGCGCAGGGCGACTTCGACCGCGACGGCCTCGGCGACGTGTGCGACGGTGACCGCGACGCCGACGGGGTGGCCAACGACGCCGACGTCTGCGAGCTCACCCCGATCGCGGCCGTGATCGACCCGGCCAGCGGCTGCTCGATCGCGCAGCTGGTGCCCTGCGCCGGCCCGCGCGGCGCGTCGACCTCGTGGCGCAACCACGGCGCCTACGTGTCGACCGTGACCCAGACCGCCGGTCAGTTCGTCGCGCTCGGGCTGATCTCGGCCGCCGACCGGGACCGCATCGTCTCGGCCGCCGGCCGCAGCAGCTGCGGCAAGTAGCCGGGGCCAACGCCCGCGCCGGCGTCAGGGCACGCCGGTGACGTCGACCGTGATCCGACGCAGCGGGCCGCTCGACGTCACGTAGAGGTCGGTGCAACCGAGCGCGCCGCGGGCGAACGCCATGTTGGCCGCGCCGCCGACGCCGGTGAGCAGCTCCTCGCGCGCGCCGAACCTCGGGCCGGCGCCGAACCGCAGCACCTTGCGACCGGCGTTGTCGGTCAGGTAGTAGCGACCCTGGACGTCGCGGGCCAGGCCGTCGGGGCTGCCGGTGTCGTCGGTGCCGCGGTCGGCAACCGTCATGCGCATGGCGCCGAGCTCGACCTGGTTCCCGTCGAGCATCAGGCGGTACACAGTGCCGTTGCCGTAGCTCGCGACCAGCAGCGAGCCATCGGCCTCGAACAGGAGGCCGTTGGGCTGCGCGATCGCGGTGGTGGTCACCGTGGTGCGCACGTTGGCCCGCGCGACCCGGTGGACGTGCCCGGCGGCGACGAAGCTCGTGTAGTAGACCGCGCCGTCGGGCCCGACGATCAGCCCGTTGGGGCTGTTCGCGCCCGCGAAGTAGACGGTGGCGGTCGGGGTCGCGTCGCTGGTGTCGATCCGCCAGATCGTCCCGGTGTTGGCCGGGGTCGCGACGTAGAGGATCCCGCCGGGTCCGAGCGCCATGCCCCACACCGTCGTGGTGCCGGGCAGGGTCACCCACGCGTTCTCCGGTGCTGCCTGCCCGGGCCGCCACCGGCCGACCGCACCCGACTTCGAGAAGTAGGTGGTGCCATCGACAGCGATCGCGAGGCCCTCGGTCCCGGTGATCTGCGCGGTCGGCAGGACCTGCGTGGCGCAGCCGCCGCCGGCGTCGGGCGCGCCATCGAGGTCGCCGGCGTCGACCAGGTCGGCGGCATCGACCGTGGCCGCGGCCGCATCGGGATCGACCGCGGGCTCATCGCCACCGCCGCAGCCGCCGATGGCGAGCGCGGCGACGATCCCGAGCCAGCGCCGGCGCGCGGTCATCACAGCGCCCTCCCGGTCATCTCGGCCCAGCGCCGGCGGCCATCGGCCTCCAGCCGGACCAGATCGACGCCGAGCGTGCGCGCGACCTCGAGCTCGGCGCGGAACGACGTGCCCATCGGCGTCGGATCGTCGCTGCCGAGGATGCAGTGCACGCCGGCCCGCTGGAGCGCGCGCAGCGGCGTCACGCCGTCGTGGGCACGCTCGAGCGCGGCCAGCGCGGTCGGGATGAGCAGGCGGTTGCTGGTCGGGCACACCTCGAGGGTCACGCCCTCGCGCGCGAGCCGCGCCAGGGTCGCCGGGCTCTGCAGCGCGTGGACGCCGTGGCCGATCCCGCGCGGCGCCAGCGCCAGCGTGCGATCGACCGAGGCGTGGCCCTCGAACTCGCCGGCGTGGATCGTGAGGTCGGGCAGGTGCGGGCGCAGCTGATCGAGGATCGCGACCAGCGCGGGCGGCAGCGGCTCCTTGTCGGCGCCGGTGACGATGCCGAGCACGTCGAGCCCGACCAGCCCGGGCGCGTGCTCGATCACCATCGCCGCCAGCGCGCGGTAGTGCGGCTCGCTCTCGAACGTGCGCGACAGGCCGAGCCGGAGCACCATCGGCGTCCCGGTGGCCGCGGCGACCTGGTCGCGCGCAGCCAGGACCTCGAGCAAGATCGGCCGCGCGTAGCGGTCGGCGAACTCGACCGGCGGCACGTCGCGCCACGCCCGGCGCTGGTGCTCGATCAGCGTGCGCGCCATCGAGAACAGGCTCAACCGCATCTCGAAGCCATCGGTGTCGGCCGCGGCCTCGCGGAACGCGGTGCGGGCGAGCGCGCCGATCGCCGGCACGCTCACGTAGGCGGCCCGCGCCGCGACGATGCACCCATAGAAGAGGGTGGCGTCGTCCGACGGCGCGCGCATCGTCACCGTCGCGGCCAGCTCGTCGGGGGTCCGGAACCGCTGCTCGGCCGGGTCGAAGAAGACCGGATCTCGGATGTCGAACTGGCGGGCGACGTCGAGCAGCGCGGTCGCGCTGTGCGATCCCTCGAGATGGCGGTGGAGGTCCAGATGCACGGCCCAGTGGTACCGCACGAGCCCGAAACCAGCCAGAAACCAGGGCTGGCGATGTAAGGTCCGCCGCCATGGTCGAACCGGTCCTCCCTCAGCGCGCGCGGGTCGTCGTGATCGGCGGCGGCGTGATCGGCTGCTCCGTCGCGTATCACCTGGCGCACATGGGCTGGAAGGACGTGGTCCTGCTCGAGCGCGACCGGCTGACCTCGGGCACCACCTGGCACGCGGCCGGCCTGATGGTCACCTTCGGCTCGACCTCCGAGACCTCGACCGAGATGCGCAAGTACACGCGCGACCTGTACGCGCGGCTCGAGGCCGAGACCGGCCAGGCCACCGGGTTCAAGCCGGTCGGGTTCATCGAGGTCGCGAGCGACCCCGACCGCCTCGAGGAGTACCGGCGGATCTCGGCGTTCAACCGTCACTGCGGCGTCGACGTCGAGGAGATCTCGCCGGCCCAGGTGAAGGAGCTGTTCCCGCTCGCGCGCACCGACGACCTGCTCGCCGGCTTCTACGTCCGCGGCGACGGCCGCGCCGATCCGGTCGACGTCACGATGGCGCTGGCCAGGGGCGCCCGCCAGCAGGGCGTGACGATCCTCGAGGGGGTCGCCGCCACCGGCGTGACCCGGCGCGCCGGCGCGGTGACCGGCGTCGATACCGCCTACGGCCACATCGAGGCCGAGTACGTCGTGAACTGCGCCGGCATGTGGGCGCGTCAGCTGGGCGCGAAGTCGGGCGTGAACATCCCGCTGCAGTCGGCCGAGCACTACTACCTCATCACCGAGAAGATCCCCGGGCTGAGCCCGAGCTGGCCGGTGCTCGAGGATCCGGCCTCGTACGGCTACTTCCGCGAGGAGGTCGGCGGCCTGATGATCGGCCTGTTCGAGCCGGTGTGCGCGCCGTGGCAGGTCGGCGGCGTGCCCGACGACTTCTCGTTCGGCTCGCTGCCGCCCGACTGGGATCGGATGAGCCCGTACCTCGAGAAGGCGATGCAGCGGGTGCCGATCTCGTCGGAGGTCGGCGTGAAGAAGTTCTTCTGCGGGCCCGAGAGCTTCACGCCCGACCTGCAGCCGATCGTCGGCGAGGCGCCCGAGCTGAAGAACTACTTCGTCGCGGCCGGGATGAACTCGATCGGCATCCTCACCGGCGGCGGGCTCGGCCGCGTGCTCGCGCACTGGATCATCAACGGCCGCGCCGACGTCGACATCACCGGCTTCAACATCGACCGCCTGCACCCGTACCAGGCCAACCCCGAGTACCGGCGGACGCGCACGGTCGAGTCGCTGGGCATGGTCTACCAGTGTCACTACCCGAACCGGTCGATGCAGACCGCGCGCGGCGCCAAGACCTCGGCGCTGCACGATCGGCTGGTCGCGCGCGGCGCCTACTTCCGCGACGTCAGCGGCTGGGAAGGCGCCGACTGGTACGCGCCGCCCGGCCTCGAGCCGGTGGTCGAGCGGCTGTCGTTCGCGCGCGAGAGCTGGTTCCCGCACTGGGCGGCCGAGCACCGGGCCGCGCGCGAGGGCGTGATCGTCATGGACATGTCGTTCATGTCGAAGTTCCTCGTGCAGGGTCGCGACGCCGGCCGGATCCTCGAGCACCTGTCGGCCAACCGGGTCGACGGCGACCCCGGCGTCATCACCTACACGCAGTGGCTCAACGACGCCGGCAAGCTCGAGGCCGACCTGACCGTGACCAAGCTCGACGACGACCGGTTCTGGGTGGTCGCGTCGGACAACGCCTACCGCCACGTCCTCACCTGGATGCGCCGCCACCTCGGCGACGCCCACGCGTTCGTCAGCGATCAGACCTCGGGCTACGCCCAGCTCAACGTGCAGGGCCCGCGCTCGCGCGAGCTCTTGCAGTCGATCACCAGCGCCGACCTGTCAAACCCGGCGTTCCCGTTCCGGACCGCCCGCGAGATCGACATCGGCTTCGGCCGGGTGCTGTGCATCCGCATCACGTACCTCGGCGAGCTCGGCTACGAGCTGTACATCCCGACCGAGCAAGCGACCCACGTCTACGATCGGCTGGTGACCGCCGGTGCCCGGGTCGGCCTGCGCCACGCCGGGCTCAAGGCGCTGGCCAGCCTGCGCATGGAGAAGGCCTACCGCGACTACGGGCACGACATCGACAACACCGACTCGGTGCTCGAGGCCGGCCTCGGCTTCGCGGTCGATCTGAAGAAGCCGGGCGGCTTTCTCGGCAAGGACGCGGTGCTGGCACAAAAAGCGGCCGGGCCGCTGCGCAAGCGGCTCGTGCAGATCCTGGTCAAGGACCCGCAGCCGCTCCTGTTCCACGCCGAGGTGGTGCGCCGCGACGGCACCGCGGTCGGCTACGTCCGCGCCGCCTCGTACGGTCACACCCTGGGCGGCGCGGTCGGCCTGGTCATGGTCGAGGCCGATCAGCCGGTCGACGCGGCCTACCTCGCCAGCGGTCGCTGGGAGGTCGAGATCAACGGCGCGTCGTACCCGGCCGTGCTGTCGCTCAAGCCGCTCTACGATCCGACCAACGAGCGCATCAAGGCCTGAGCTTCACTCCAGCCGATCGTACGCGAGGAAGTCGACCCCGACCTCGCGCGCCACCGCGCGGAACGCGGCGGTGTGGGGCGTGTCGGACAGCCGCAGCTGGCGGCCCTTCGCGTGCGCGCGGTCGGCGAGCCCGCGCAGCCGATCGCGCTGTGACTCGGGGATCACGCCGGCGCCGCTCCAGTCGAGGTAGTCGCCCTACTCGAGCGCGTAGTGGTCCCACCGGCCATCGGCCGGCCGGTCGTCGTGGGCGTACGTGTTGGAGTCGCGCACGTACGGCCGTGGGCCCGCGCGCCCGACCAGGGCGCACTTGGCCTCCGCGTCGCCGGTCAGGACCACCGTGACCGCGCCCGGCTGCTGGGTCCCGTCGTCCGCGAACCGGACGAACATCGGATAGTCGTCGAGCGCGGCGCGCACCGCGTCCTGCAGGTCGCCATCGTCGTCCTTCAGGTCGATCCACAGGAAGAACCGGGCGCCGTCGCCGTCACACCGGCGTGGTCGCCGGGCCGATCGACGTCGGCGGCGGGATGTACGGCAGCTCGCACTCGACCAGCGCGACCAGCGCGAGCGCGGCGGCCGGCGCGACCACGTCCCGCGGTCGACCGGGTGCAAGCCGTGGGCGCATCGCTGTAAGCATGCCCTGGCGACGCCGCCGATGGTCTGGCGGATCACGCCGATCGGGTCGCCGGACGCTCAGAACGGCGCCGGCCGCTCGAGCTCGATCCGCGCGCCGGTCCGGGGATGCAGGAACGCCAGCGCCTCGGCGTGCAGCAACAGCCGGTCCGCGCCGTCGCCACCCGCGTCGCCGTCGGCGCGTCCGTACAGCCGGTCACCGACGATGGGCGTGCCGAGGCCCAGCGGGTGCGCGGCGTGGACCCGCAGCTGGTGGGTGCGGCCGGTGCGCGGGACCAGCGCGACCCGGGTCCGGTCCGCGGTCCGGCCGATCACGCGCCACTCGGTGCGGGCCGCCTTGCCGTGGACCGGATCGTGGATCTGGCGCGGGCGATCGTCGAGATCGACCCGCAGCGCCAGCTCGATCACGCCGGCGTCTCCGGCCACCGGGCCGGCGAGCCACGCGGCGTAGCGCTTGTCGACCTCGCGGCGCGCGAACTGGCGCTGGAGCGCCGCGTGGGTGTCGGCATCCTTGGCCGCGAGCAGCAGCCCGGACGTGTCGAGATCGAGGCGGTGCACGATGAGCGGGCCCGTCGCGTCGGGGTAGCGCTCGCGCAGGCGCACCAGCACCGAGTCGCGCAGCTGGGCGTGGCGGCCCGGCACCGACAGCAGGCCGCATGGCTTGTCGACCACGACCAGCCAGGGATCCTCGAACACGACCCGGGGCTCGTCCGCGCCGATCGGCGCGGCCCCGAACACCGGGGCCGGCTCGGCGGCCAGGCCCTCGAGCATGAACGGCAGGACGCCGCCGCACTTGCCGCGGCACGCCGGGTAGAAGCTGCCGGCATGACGACCGCCGGTGACCGGCGGCGCGCCCCACCACAGCTCGGCCAGCGCGACCGGCCGCAGGCCGTGCCGGTAGGCCAGCGCGAGCAGCTTGGGCGCCGCGCAGTCGCCGGCGCCGCCGGGCGGCTCGTCGGGCGCGAACAGCGCGCGCAGCGACCGGCGCTCGCCGCGCGCGCTCGTGATGACGTAGGTGTCGTGGATGCGATGCAGGTAGTGGCGCGAGCGCTCGGCGCGGCGCTGGTCGAGCGCGGCCCGCTGCGCCTCGAGCGCCCGCAGCGGCGCCGCGATCGCCTCGCGCTCGGCGTGGTGGCCGGCCTCGAGCCGCCGCGCCTCGGCGGTGTCGGCCCGGCTCGCCTGGGCGAGCGCGTGCAGGTCGGCCGCATGCTCGGCGGCGACCGCGCCCAGCGCGGCGCGGGCCTGGTGACGGCGGCGCTTGTTGTCGTGGTGGCGCGCGCGTACTGCGGCTGCGGCCCGGTCGTGGCGCGTGGTCAGCGCCGCCAGCGCGTCGCGCAGCGCGACCGGCTCGGCGCCATCGAACAGCGCCTGGCGCTGGTCCTCGATCGCGCGCAGCTCGGCCTCGCCGGCCGGCCAGAACTCGTCGCGCGCGGGCTGCTCGAACAGCGGCGGCGCGAAGCCGGCAAGGTCCCAGCGGCCGGCCAGCATGCCCGAAAACGCGCGCAGGTAGCCGACCCGGCCGTCGGGCGCGGCGACCACGAGCACGCCGAACATCTTGCCGCCGCCGGGCTGGTCGAGGCCGCGCAGGTCGACGCCGCCGGCGAGGACGCCCCGGCGCAGCTCGGCGACCAGCGCCGCGGCCGCGCGCCGCGCGATCGGGACCGGCAGCCCGGGCGCGAACGGGCTCGGGAACCGGGCCGGCAGCTCGGCCGGTTCCGGCTGCGGATCGAAGTACGTGACGAACGCAGGCACGGCGCACATCAACGCGGGGACGGCTCGGCGCGCATGGCAGCGCCGGAGCGTACACCGCACGCCGTCGTCGGGTGCCCACGGCCGGGACGCGGCGACCGCTCGCCGCCGCCCGTGCCGTCGAGCGCGCCGCCGCCACGCCCGGCAGCAACTGGCAAACAACGGCGCTTCGAGCAACCCGCGCCATCGCGGCCGAGACCCTGCGCACACTGGCCCCAGGAGATCGACGTGAGTGAAATCAGTCTCGAAGTGTGGGACGCGACCGGGAACAAGCGTCTCGATGTCGCCGTCCCCGACGATGTCGCGGTCGAGCGGATCTTGCTGGTGCTGGCCGACCGGCTGCATCTGCCCAAGCACGCGCCCGACGGCCAGCTGATGAGCTACAAGTTCCATCATCGGCGCCTCGGCGTGCAGCTGCTCGACGAGCAGACGCTCGCCGCGCAGCAGGTGGAGGCCGGCGACATCGTCCGGATCCAGCCCGAGATCACCGCCGGTGGCGACCTCCCCCGCTGAGGTGCGGATCGCAGCGGCCGAGCTGGCCGACGCGGCGCACGACGATCGGTACCACCGCCAGTCCTTGATCGACTGGTGGGATCAGGCGCGCGTGGCCCGGACCCGGATCCTCGTGGTCGGCGCGGGCGCGCTCGGCAACGAGATCCTCAAGTCGCTCGCGCTGATCGGCAGCGGCTTCACCCTCGTCTACGATCCCGACCGGATCGAGCGATCGAACCTGTCGCGGAGCGTCCTGTTCCGGCAGGCCGACGAGGCCGACGGCAAGGCGGCCGTGGCCGTGCGGCAGATGCGCGAGATCAATCCGGGCGTCCACGCCCACGCGATCGCGGGCAACGTGCTCGACCAGGCCGGGCTCGGGGTCTTTCACTGGGCCGACGTCGTGATCGGCGCGGTCGACAACCGGGAAGCCCGCGTCTTCATCAACGGCGCGTGCGCGCGCACCGGCAAGACCTGGGTCGATGGCGCCATCGAGGGCCTGGCCGGCGTCGTCCGCGTCTTCGCGCCGGGTCAGGGCGCTTGTTACGAGTGCACGATGAACTCGACCGATCGCAAGCTGCTGGCGACCCGTCGCTCGTGTGCGCTGCTCGCCCGCGACGCCGTCGCGCGCGGCCACGTGCCGACCTCCGCGATCGCGGCGTCGGTCATCGGCGCCATGGAGGTCCAGGAGGCGATCAAGCTCGTCCACGGGCAGCCGACGCTGACCGGCCACGGGCTCCACCTCGACGGGCTCCATGGCGAGATCAGCCGCGTGCGCTACCAGCGCCGCCCGGACTGCTCGGGCCATGACGCGCTCGGCCCGATCGTGCCGCTCGGCCTCGGGGTCGACGACGTGACGCTCGGCGCCCTGCTCGAGCGCGCCGAGACCGCGCTGGGCGCCGGGGCCGCCCTCGATCTCTCGCGCGACGTGATCGTCAGCCTCACCTGCCCGACCTGCAGCACCCGGACGCCCGGGCGCACGGTCCTCGGCGCGGTGCGCGAGTCGCAGGCCGCGTGTCCGCGCTGTGCCACCCATCGCGTGGTCGAGATCACGTCGTCGATCAGCCGCGACAGCGACCTCGACCTGGGCCAGACGCCGGGCGAGCTCGGCCTGCCGCCGTTCGACATCATCGTGGCCCGTCAGGGCCTGGACCGGCAGGAGGCCTGGCTGTTCGACGGCGACGCCGCGCGGGTCCTGGGGTCATTGGCGGGGTCCCGGACGGGCCCCCAAGGGAATCCGACATGAGCTCACTCGACATCCGCGCGATCGACCAGACCCACCTGCGCCAGCAGCCGTGCCCGGCGACCAAGCACGAGCTGGCGGTGTTCCTCGCCGAGGAAGCCTTCGACCGCGCGGTCGCCCGCGGCGACAGCGACACCACCCGCGAGATCGGCGGCGTCCTCGTCGGCGAGCTGCTGCGCGATGCCGGCGGCCCGTATCTGCGCATCGACACCACGATCGATGCGCTGCACGCCGAGGAGAAGGGTGCCGAGCTGACGTTCACCCACGCCACGTGGGAGCACATCCACAAGGAGATGGACACCCGCCATCAGGGCAAGAAGGTGGTGGGCTGGTACCACACCCACCCTGGCTTCGGCGTCTTCCTCTCCGACCGCGATCAGTTCATTCACAAGAGCTTCTTCAACCTCCCCTTCCAGGTCGCGTTCGTCTACGACCCGAAGAGCAAGGAGCACGGGCTGTTCACGTGGCGGGACAACGAGGTGTGGCGCATGCGCCGCTACGCGATCGGCGACCGCGAGCACACCTGGGACGGCAATCGCGCCAGCGCCCGTCCGAGCGATGCGACCGAGAAGCCGGACGACGCCCGCCGCGACGCCCGCGACACCGCCCGGGATCGTGGCGAAGATCCGGGCCTGAATGGCTCGTTCGCGACGGTGGTCATGGTGGCGACCGTGCTGGTGCTGCTCGCGGGCTTCGCTGGCCACTGGTTCGGCTCGTCGGCCGCGAACGCCACGATCGGGCAGGCCCAGATCGAGATCGCCAAGGCCCGCAGCGACGGCGCCCAGCTCGCGGTCGCGTCCCTCGAGCACGACCTGGTCGGGCTGTTGCGCGCGACGCTCGGCGACCAGGCGGTCCACCAGCCGGTCGCCCAGGCAATCGCCGGGGTGGATCGGGCGCTGGCGAGCCTCGCCCCTGCGGTCCCCGGCGGGGCCACCGCCGGCGCCGCCGCGCCGAGCCCGGACCCGCGCCAGGCCGACGCGATCAGCCAGCTCAGGACCGCCCGCGAGGGCCTCCTGCGGTTGAGCGTGGATCGCAGCTCGGCCGAGGCGCTGCTCGCGGCGATCGAGCGAGCCACCCGCCAGGGTGGCGACGCCCGGGCCGATCTCGCCCGCGACGTGGCGGCCCAACGGTCGGGCATCGGTGGGCTGTACGCCGAGCTGGCGACCGAGGTCGTGAAGGCCGGCGATGTGCGTCGCGCCCAGCGCTTGCTCACGACGGCCGCGCTGCTCGATCCCGGCAATCGCCCGCGCTACGAGAAGCAGCTGCAGTCGTTCGCCCGGGGCGCCACGCTGCCGCGGGCCCCCGCGATCAAGGAAAGCGCGCCGGCCGCCACTTTCCCGGCAACCGCCCCCGCGACCGGGCCGACAGCTGCGCCCGTAACCCCACCGACCGCCGCGCCCGCAACCCCACCGACCGCCCCGCCCGCACCGCCCGCGACGTTGCCGGCAACCGCCCCCGCGGTCGGGCCGACCGCCGGGCCGACCGCGAACGCCGACGGAGGAACCCGATGAGCGACAACGAGAAGCTTCGAATCGACCGACAGGAGCTGTTCGACCCGGGGGTCGACCAGGCCCTCGCGCGCGAACGCGCTGGTCGCGAACGCGTCGTCGCGGATGCGCCGCCGGTCTCGGCCCTGCGCCGGCTGCTGCTCAACAGCCTGTTTCACATGCCGCTGGCGGCGGTGCTCGGCGCGCTGGTCTGCTGGCTGCTGCTCGAGCCCAAGATCACCGACATGCCGGTGGTCGGCGGCGAGGTGATCCTGGTCAACGCCGAGCCGTTCGACGCGGACGACGGCATCCTCGCCATCACGATCGGCGACCACGCCGTCTACGTCGACCCCGAGCGGGTGGTCCTCGAGCCCGGCGCCAACGGCGAGCCCGCGCTCGCCAGCGTCGACGACATCCAGGTCGGCGACCGGATCGAGGCGACCGGGCTCGCCGCCGGTAGCAACCTGGCCGCCGCCGCGCTCCGCCCGACCAGCCGGACCGACTCCTACGGGGAGCTGGCCGAGCCGCAGTGGCCGATGTTCGTGCTGTTCCCGCTGACGGCGGCGCTGATCGCGTTCGGCCTGCTGTTCGCCGAGGGCCTCACGACCCGCAACTGGATCCGGATGATCGAGCGGTCGCTGCTCGGCAGCTTCCTGGCGGCGCTGTTCGCGTGCCTCGCGTTCGTGCCCGCTGGCCTGTTCATGACGATCTCCGACCGCGTGTTCGCGTCGGAGGCGGCGCGGCATCCGGAGCTGCTCGTCGTGACGGTCGATGACGTCGGCGGCTTCACCTTCCTCGTGGTCGTCGTGTGTCGCAGCGCGGCGTGGGCATGCATCGGCGCGGCGACCGGGCTCGGCATGAACCTGGTCCGGTCGACGCGGGCCCAGCTCCGGAACTCGACGATCGGCGGCGCGCTCGGCGGCGCGATCGGCGGCATGTTCTTCGATCCGATCGCGCGCTTCCTGCAGACGACGATGTTCGCCGATGCCGCGGTGTCACGGGCGGTCGGCCTGGTCGCGGTCGGGCTGTCGGTCGGCATCTTCGTGGCCCTGGTCGAGCGGCTGGCGCGGGACGCCTGGCTGCGCGTGCGGACCGGCCCGCTCGCCGGCAAGTCGTTCATCCTCTACAAGACGCCCTCGGTCATCGGCAACGCGCCGTCGTCCGACGTCTATCTGTACAAGGACGCGGAGATCGATCCGGCCCACGCGTCGATCCACCGGGTCGGCACGATGTACGAGATCGAAGACCTGGGCAGTCGCATGGGCACCCAGGTCGCCGGCACCAAGGTCCGGCGCCGGCGGCTGACCTCCGGCGATCAGATTGTCATTGGCAGCACGATCCTCGATTTCGAGGAACGGCAACAACGCACGCAGCTCGCGTGAGATGGAACGAACGACGATGGAAGCTGTGCGAATTCTCAAGGTCAATCTCAAGCTCGCCGGCAAGCCGTGCAAGTGGTGCCAGGTCCCGCTCGAGCTCGCCGAGGAAGCGGCGGTCTGCACCGCCTGCGAGGGCGAGCATCACCGCCGCTGCTGGGAGCCCAGCGGCGGCTGTGCCACCGTCGAGTGCGTGAACGCGCCGCTGCGGCGGCTCGACGCGCCCGGCCACCGGGCGATGCCGCTGCCGGCCGCGGCCGTGCTCGCCCCTGGCACCATGCACTGTCCGCGCTGCCGCGACATCATCATGATGGGCAGTCCGCTGTGCCCCAGCTGCAACGCGGTGACGAGCCCCGACGGCCTCTACCATGGCCCGAAGACGAACGCGCCCGGCGCGGTGTCGTCGCTCGTCTACGGCATCATCGGCGTCTTCATCTGCGGCATCATCGCGGGTCCGATCGCGATCTCGAAGTCGAGTCAGGCGAAGCGCGAGATCGCCAGCAACCCGACCTACGGCGGCGGCGGGCTCGCCAGCGCCGGCATGGTGCTGGGCATCGTCGACCTCGTGCTGTGGGCCGTCTTCCTGATCGCCAAGATCGGCGGATAGGCCGATGGTCGGGGCGGGCCCGCGCGGCCGGATGCTCGATCTCGGCTGGGCGGCCCTGGTGGCCGCCCAGCTGGGCGCGGCGGCCGTGCTGGACCGCCGCGGCGACCAGCTCGCGTGGCCGGGCGGGTCACCGCTCGGCGGGGCCTGCCTGTCGCGCGCGCTGTTCGACGTCAGCTGTCCGTTCTGCGGCATGACCCGCAGCTTCGTCGCGCTGGCCGACGGCGAGCTGGGCGCCGCGGTCGGCTTCCACCCGGCGGGGCCGATCCTGTTCGCCGCGATGGTGGCGTTCCTGGTGGCGGTGGTCGTGGTCTGGGCACGGCGGGCGCCGCCGCTGTTCGCGCGCCGCCGGTTCCTGGTCGGGTTCGAGGCGGTCGTGCTCGTATGCATGGCGGTCGGTGTCTTCAAGATGGTGAGGAGCTAGCGATGACCCGTTGCGCGATCTGCTACACGGTCCTGAGCCAGGAGGAGCCGCGCACGGCGTGCCCCGAATGCCGGACCGACTATCACAAGACCTGCTGGGACGAGATCGGCGGCTGCGGCACCTACGGGTGCCAGCGCGCCGCGGTCGCCCAGAAGCCGCCGGTGCCGGTGCTGGTCGGTGCCGGCTGGGGTGACACCAAGGAGTGTCCGGCGTGCACCTGCGAGATCAGCTCGAGCCTGCTCGTGTGCGCGTGCGGCGCCCGGTTCCCGTGGGCCGATGCGATGACGCGCGCGGAGTATCAGCGCTGGGGCGCGAGCCAGCAGGCGATCAAGACCTCACGCACGACCTTGATCTGCCTGTTCCTGCTGTCGCTGGTCGGGTTCACCGCACCGCTCGCGGGGCCGCTCGCGGGCGTCTACGCGTTCCGCAAGCGTGACCAGCTGGCCGGCACCGGCGGGACCTACCTGGCGATGGGCTATGGCAGCGCCGCGATCGGCGGCCTCTACGCGCTCCTGTTCGCGATCATCGCGCTGGGACACTGACGATGAGCGGGCCCGGCCACGTTGCACCGCCGGGTCCGCGCAAGCGGCGCTGGTTCCGTCGGGGGCCAGCGACCATCGCGACCCAGATGACGACGATCTGTCCGTGCTGCCAGGTGGCAGGACTGACCCGCCTCGCCCCCGGCCAGCCGTGCGGCGCGTGTCGGTCGCAGCAAGCCTGGACCGAGCTGGGCGCCGCGGGCCTCGTCGTCGATCACGACGCGATCGAGCAGGCCGTGCAGGCCCGGCGCGGTGAGGCAGCGGGCGCACCGGCGTGGCGGCGGCTCCTGGCGTGGGCACCGCCCGCGCTGACCCTGGGCGTCGCCGCGGTGGCAGCCTGGGCGACCGTCGCGCTGCTGTCGGCACGCCCGATCGGGCCGCTCGACGGGTTGATCGCGGACCTGCGCGGCGCGAGCCGGTGCGCCGCCCTGGTCGGGCTGCTCGCCCTGGTCGCCGGCGTGATCGCCACGGTCCGGCTGCGGCGGCAGCGGCATTTTCGCCGCCTGCCGTTCGTGATCGCGCACGCGGTGGCGGTCGTGATCGGAACCTCGGCGATGGCGATCGGCGGGCTGCACTGGCTCGCGCTGCGCAGCGCCGTCTCGGCCGCGTACACCTCGATGCCGGCGCGTACGTCGCTGGGCGTGGCGTCGCAGCTGGAGCGCATCATGGACGCGACCGTGGTGGTGCTGGCGCCCGACCGCGACGGCGATGGCCGCAACCCGGCCATGGGCACCGGCGCGATCGTCGCCGCCGACGACCACCGCGCCTGGATCGTCACGTGCAGCCATGTCGCGATGCCGTACGCCGCGGTCGGCGGGTATCGTCATGCGCGCGCGGCGCACCCGGTGTGGGTGCAGCTCAGCGACGGCCGCGGCGGTCGAGCCCGGGTGCGCTGGGCCGCGCCGCCGCCACTCGACCTGGTCGTGGTCGAGCTGCCGATCGAGCACCCACCGGCGCCGGTGGCGATCAGCCTCGACGCCGGGCTGCCGGTGTCGGCGGGCGTCACCTTCGTGCCGAATCCGTATCGCGACGGCTGGAAGGTGATCCACGGCGAGCTGCTGCGCCGCGTGCCTCACCGCACCCCGGCCGGCACCTACGACCTGCTGTACACGGATCTCCCCGTGATCCCCGGCGACAGTGGCAGCGGGTTGTTCGACGCCCGCGGCCAGCTGATCGGGCTCAACACCTGGACCCGGCTCCGCCCCGGGGGTGCGTCCGAAGGCATCAGCCTGCCGTCCGAGACCATGCGCGCGGTGGTCGACGCGATCCAGCGCGGCACCCTCGACCAGCTCGATGACGCGCTTTCTTCACCGACGACGAGAGAGTGACCCATGGACAACGTACGGCTTCGCCGCTTGAAGGCCGACCACGAGGCGCTGCGCCGGCTCGCGCACCTCCATCCCAAGATCGAGATCGAAGGGGTGTTCGGCAACCCGCCCGAGCGCTACCGGCTGGTGCTCAAGGTCAAGTCCCTGCGCGAGCGCGGCGAGACCATCGAGACCGTCGACGAGCATCGCCTCGAGGTCACGATGCCGCGCGGCTATCCCCGGGACGCCCCGCTGTTCCGGATGCTCACGCCGGTGTTCCATCCGAACATCGCGCCGCACGCGGTCTGCATCGGCGATGACTGGACCGCGGGCGAGCCGCTCGATCTGCTGATCCAGCGGGTCGGCGAGATCCTCGCCTACCAGAGCTACAACACGAAGAGCCCGCTCAACGGCCGCGCCGCCCAGTGGGTCGACCAGCACCGCGATCAGGTCCCGATCGATCGCGAGGAGTTCTTCGTCGACCTGGCCGGGGCCGAGGCCCGCTCCGCCGACCCGGTCGACCCGGTTGGCTCGAGCGAGGCCGCGGTGGCGTGCGCGAACTGCGGTGCCGCGGTCGCCGGCAGCCCCGACATGACGGTGTGCCCCGCGTCGCACCCGCTGTGTGGAGACTGCGCGGTCACGTGCAGCAGCTGCTCGACGGTGCTGTGCCTGGTCTGCGGCAGCTATCCGTGCGCGACCTGCGGTCCATCGGCCTCGGCGACCGGCTGACGAGCGCGCCGCGGCCACGGCCGTCGGTGGTGACGGTCGCGCCGACGCACATCGGCCGGCAGACGGCAGACCTCGCGCTTGATCGTCTCGCCATGCGATCGAATGGACACATCCTCCCGGTGGCCGTGAGCCGGCGCCGCAGGCGCCGTGTCGAAGGGCCGACCGGTCACGCGCAGCCGCACGCGCAGCCGGACGCGCCGTCGGCGCGGCCAAGGTCCCGTCGCTGGCTCGATCCGGGGTCCCCGGGTGCATCGCTGGGCGGTGCCGTTGCCTCGACTCGCCGACGCCCTCACCACCCGGCCGTGGAACTTACGAGCGCTCTGGGACCTCGCCCCCGCCTCGGCTCGTCCTCCGTGCGGGTCACGAACACCGGGCACGTGCCCGGCGCCCCCTCGAGACTGATCACTTCCCTCCATGTGATCGAGCGCGCTCCCCGTGCCCGGTGGCCCGGAGCTGGTGCCGCAGGCGCCGTGTCGAAGGGCAGACCTCGGGATTGATCACAAGTCTTCATGTGATCGGAAGCGCTCACCTTTCCCGGTGGCCCTGAGCCGGCGCCGCAGGCGCCGTGTCGAAGGGCAGAGCGCCAAAGTGCCGCACGTGAT
>JBKJLC010000260.1:0-40325 GCA_046597055.1 Kofleriaceae bacterium
GCCCGAGCCGGTGCCCGCCGAGGTGCACAGTTTCGCGTTGTAGCCGGGCAGGACCAGCAGTGATGACGCGCCGGTGAGCGGCGCGATGACCTTGGTGCCGATGGCGAAGCTCTTGCCCACGCCGACGAACGAGGGCTCGCGGTAGATCACCGCCTTCGGGATTCTCACACGCGCCGCGTACGATCCGCGCAGGCGCAACCCGATCGTGCCGCTGGTTGCCGGGGATGGCCGCGATCAGCCCGCGAGCAGGAGCCGCGATCGCCTGGCGGAACGATCGTCCGGCCGGCCTGCAGGCCCCCGCGCCCGTCATGATACGGTCCGCCGGTCATGGCACCCCACGAGCCGCAGGTCGTCGCCATCGGAGGCGGCAAGGGTGGTGTGGGCAAGAGCCTGCTCACCGCCAACCTCGGCATCTTCCTCGCCACGCTGGGCAAGAAGGTCATCGTCGTCGATGCCGCGCTCGGCATGCCCAACCTGCACCTGTTCTGCGGGGTGCCCCGGCCGTCGCGCACGCTCGGGGAATGCCTGGTCCCCGACGGGGCGCAGCTGGCCGACCTCGCGGTCTCGACGCCGGTGCCCGGCATGCGGCTCATCGCCGGCGCCGCAGATCCGGCCTGGGTCGGCGACGCCGACCTGACCGTCGCGCACGACCTGCTCGCCGCCGCGCGGGAGCTGCCGTGCGACTGGGTCGTCCTCGACCTGGCGCCCGGCACCGCGACCGCCACGCTGGAGCTGTTCCTCGGCGCCGACGTCGGCATCATCTCCGCGGTCCCGGATCCGACCTCGGTCGAGCTGATGCATCGGTTCGCCCGCGCGGCGTTCCTGCACCGCCTCCGTCAGCTCGGGCTCGGCGAGCTCGCCGACCGCGCGATCCCGGGGCGCGCCCGGGACGCCGGCATCGTCGGCCCGCTCGACCTCTATCTGGCCGCGGTTGCGGCGGGCGATCCGTTCGTCGACCACCTGCGCGCCGCCATCCTCGGGTTCGCCCCCCAGCTGGTCATCAACGCGGCGCGGTCCAAGCACGACATGGAGCTCGGACGCGCGATCGCGTCGGCGGCGCGCCGCCGCCTGGGCCTGCCCATGGGCTACCTCGGCCACCTCGAGTACGACGAGGCGGTGTGGGCCTCGACCCGCCGGCGCCGGCCGCTGCTGGTCGAGCATCCCGAGGCGCGGATCGCCAAGTGCATCGAGAAGGTCACCCGGGGCGTGCTGGCGCTGCGGGCGCCGCCGCTCGAGGGCGAGGTGCTGCCGTCGGACTCGCACTACGACCTGCTCGAGGTCGCGCCGACCGCGTCGTTCGAGGACATCCGGCGCGCCAACCGCCGGATCCGCGACATCTACGGGGCCGAGTCGATCGCGATCGTCGGCCTGTACGATCCGGCCGGGCTCGAGGCGGTCCATCGCCGGCTCGACCTCTCGTACACGACGCTGATGGATGCCGCCAAGCGCAAGGAGTACGACCAGGAGCTGTTCCCCGACGGCATCCCGATGCCGACGTCGTCCTCGGCGGCGCCCGGCGAGGTGACCCTGCCGCGGGTCGAGCGCGCCGAGGTCCCGGTCGCGCTGCGCCCGCCGATGCCGGAGCTGGGGCCCCGCACCGACTACTCGGGCCCGATCCTCCGCCAGGTCCGCGAGGCGCTCGGGATCGAGCTGCGCGAGGTCGCCGAGCGCTCCAAGATCGGCATGGCCTACCTGGCTGCGGTCGAGTCCGACGCCTACGCCCGCCTGCCGGCGCCGGTGTACGTGCGCGGCTTCCTCAGCGAGTACGCGCGCATCCTCGGCCTCGACCCCGAGCGGGTCAAGGACACCTACCTCGAGCGCTACCGCGCGGGTCGGCCGCCCGGCGACGGCCACCGCGAGGACGTCACGCCGACCGCCCGCAAGCGGACCAAGTCCGACGTCGAGTAGCGCGCCCTCCGCGCCTTGACCCGACCGCGACCCCGACCCTACGATCCCGTCATGGCCAACCTGATCGACAACGCGAAGCGCGCCCGGCAGCTCGCCCGTGCCATCGCGTCCGACCTGACCCTCTATCACGAAGCCAAGATCCTCGACGGCATCGGCAACGACAACCTGTTCGACGCGATGTCCGACGAGATCAAAGAGGGGCGGGAGCTGTTCAAGAGCCGCGTGACCGAGGACATCTTCGGCCAGAACATCTACGAGCGCGCGATCGTCGACGTCCTGGTCAAGTCCAAGGGCCACGTCAAGTCGAAGATCTGGTAGCGGGGAGACCCGAGCCGAACGTGACGGCTCTGGTCGAGCGCAGGTATGTCGTGGGGGAGGACGAGGGCGCCGATCGGCCTCGTCTCGACGCGTTCGTCGCCGCGCACGACGCGGCGCTGAGCCGCGCGCAGGTGCAGCGCCTGATCGAGGCCGGCGACATCGCGGTCAACGGCGCGCCGCCGGCCAAGACCGGCATGAAGCTGCGCGGCGGCGATTCGGTGGTCGTGACCATCCGGCCGCCGGTCGCGACCGAGCTGGTGCCCGAGGCGATGAACCTGGTGGTCCTCCACGAGGACCCGCACCTGATCGTGATCGACAAGCCGGCCGGGCTGGTCGTGCATCCGGCGCCGGGCAACCAGGTCGGCACGCTGGTGCACGGTCTGCTCGCGCACGTCGACGATCTCGGCGGCATCGGCGGCGAGCTGCGCCCGGGCATCGTCCATCGGCTCGACAAGCTCACCTCGGGCGTGATGGTGGTGGCCAAGGACGACCACGCCCATCAGACGCTGTCGGCGGCGTTCAAGGCCAAGACCGACATCCTGCGCGAGTACGTGGCGATCTGCGCGCCGGCGCCGACCGCGGCGTCGGGCACCCTCCGCACGCTCTACAACCGCCACCCGGTCGACCGGAAGCGGTTCTCGTCGAAGGTGCAGGTCGGCAAGCCGGCGGTGACGCACTGGCAGGTCGTCGAGCGGCTCGGCCACGGCGCCGCGTTGATCCGGTGCCGGCTCGAGACCGGCCGCACTCACCAGATCCGCGTCCACATGGCCGACAGCGGCTGGCCGCTGATCGGCGACCCGGTCTACGGCCGGCGCTACAGCGGCGCGCTGGCCGAGCTGTCGAGCGGGTTCGCCCGCCAGGCGCTGCACGCGGCCCGGCTCGAGCTGACCCACCCGGCCACCGGCGAGCGGCTGCGGTTCGAGACCCCGCCGCCGGCCGACTTCGCGGGCCTGCTGGCCGCGCTGCGGATCGCGCTCGCGTCGCCGCCGCCGTGAGCGCTTCGGACGGTTCGGGTGCGCAGCGCCAGCGGGGCCGTTGCCAGGATCTGCCGTCCGGTGTGCGCGGTCGGGCACGGGGGTCCTGGTCCGACGGACAGTGCTAAGACGTCGCGATGAAGCTCATCGTCGCCCTGTCCGCGGTGCTCCTGTGCGCGTGCGGATCGTCGCCGCCGCCAGCCGCGCCCGCGCCTGCGCTGGTCGAACCGTCGCCGTCGCCGGCCCAGCCCGAGGCGGGCGCGCCGGCCCCGACCCCCGAGCCGGCGCCGCTGCCCCCGGCCCCGCCCTGGGACGCCCCCGGCGCGCCCCCCTCATACGTGAGCGCGGCGCTGGTGCAGGTGCCGGCCAGCGTCCGGTACGTGGCCGCCATCGATCTCCCGCGGCTCGCCGGCACGCCGGTCGGCGACAAGCTGCGCGAGGCCTTGATCGGCGCCGCCGTCGAGCTCCCGGCCAGCTGCAAGTCGCTGAACCCGACCGCGCTGGGGAACGTGATCCTCGCCGGTGGCGGCGACGGCGGTGAACTGGTCGGCATCGCCGCCGGCAAGATGGCCGAGCGCCCGGTGATCACGTGCCTGACTGCGCTCGTGAAGAGCCGGGGCGGCGCGCTCAAGAACAAGAAGCTCGCGGGTCGCACGGCCTACTACGCGACCGGCTCCGCCGATGACAACGGCTGGATCACGTGGACCCGCGCGGGGACCCCGATCATGGCGGGCGACGAGGCGATGCTGACGGCGACGCTCGACGCCAAGGCCGCGAAGATCTCGCCCGAGCTCGCCGCGCTGGTCGCCAGCGCCGACCACCGCCGCATGATGTGGGGCGCGGCCAAGGTGACGTCGGCCGAGGTCCAGACGTTGCCGGTGCCGGCCGGCATGGTCACCGGCCCGGTCACGATCCGGTTCGGCATCGATCTCGGCGCGGAGCTCGAGCTCGATGTCGCCTTTGGCTTCGCCTCGACCGAGGAGGCGAACCGGGTCGCCCAGGAGCTGCGCAAGCAGCTCGGCGAGGTCCGCCAGGGTCCGCCCCTCGACAGCTTGCTCCGCGACGTGAAGCTCGGCGTCCACGGCCGCGACCTGCGGGTGATCATCCACCTCGACGCGGCTGCGACGACCCAGGCGCTCGGCTTCCTCAACATGAAGTGACGCGACGTCCGGTCGCGAGCACGCGCGGCCGGCGTCGAGGATGCTCGGCTACTCCAGCCCGTACTGCCGCAGCTTCTTCCACAGCGTCGTGCGGTTGATGCCGAGCAGCGCGGCGGCCCGGGTCTTCTGGCCCTCGCAGACGTCGAGGACGTGGAGGATGTGGCTCTTCTCGAGCTCGTCGAGGGTCGGGACCGGGTCGCCCGGCGCCGGCCGTGCGGTCGCCAGCGGCGGCGACGCCGACATCGACGCCCGCGGCCGGACGTCGTCGAGGCCGAGCACGTCGCCCGAGGCCAGCACCACCGCGCGCTCGATGTTGTTCTCGAGCTCGCGGACGTTGCCGGGCCACGGCTGGGCCTCGAGCCAGGCCAGCGCCTCGGGGGCGAGCTCGACCCGGCCGCGGCGGGCGCGGTGGGCGGCGTCGACGGCAAAGGCGGTGGCGAGCAGCGCGATGTCGCCGCGCCGCGCGCGCAGCGGCGGCACGTCGATGGTGATGACCGCCAGCCGGTAGAACAGGTCCTCGCGGAACCCGCCGGCGGTGGTCAGGTCGCGCAGCGGCCGGTTGGTCGCCGCGATCACCCGGACATCGACGGTCATGACGTCGGTGCCGCCGACCGGCTTGACCTCGCCCGACTGCAGCGTGCGCAGCAGCTTGGGCTGCAGCTCGAGTGGCAGCTCGCCGATCTCGTCGAGGAACAGCGAGCCGCCATCGGCGGCGGTGACCAGGCCGCGCTTGTTCTGATCGGCCCCGGTGAACGCGCCGCGCACGTGGCCAAACAGCTCGCTCTCGAGCAGGGTCGGCACCAGGGCACCGCAGTTGACCGGGATGAAGGCGGCGCGCGAGCGCGGGCCGGCCAGATGCACGGCGCGGGCGACCAGCTCCTTGCCGGTGCCGCTCTCGCCGGTGATGAGCACGGTCGAGGTCGACGGGCCGACCTTCTCGATCATCCGCCGCAGGTCCTGCATCGGCGCCGACGCGCCGAGCAGGGCCCCGAGCGCGAGCTGCCGGCGCAGCTCGGCGTTCTGGTGGCGCAGCGCGTCCTCGCCGAGCGCGCGGGCGACCACCAGCCGCAGCTCGTCGGGCGAGAACGGCTTGCCCAGGTAGTCGCGGGCGCCGAGCTTCATGCCGCGCACCGCGGTGTCGATCGAGGGATACGCGGTGATCAGCAGGACGGTCGGCGCCGGATCGCGGTCGATCAGCTTCGGCAGGAGCGACACGCCGTCCTGGTCGGGCAGGTTGATGTCGCACAGCACCAGGTCGAAGCGGCGGCGCACGACCGCGGCCAGCCCGGCCGCCGCCGTTTCGGCGACCTCGACCTCGTGCCCGGCGCGGCGCAGCACGTCCTGACACAGCGACCGGATCCCGCGCTCGTCGTCGATCACCAGGATCGTCCCCCGCACGTCGCTCATCGGTCCCGTGGGTACCACAGCTGACCGCGCCCCGAGCGTGCGGGCGCCGGTGGCGCGCGACCGAACCCTGACCGCCGCGTCGCGGTGGCGCCGGCATCCGATGGCAGCCGAGGGCAGCCCGGTCGTGCTTCCACGAGTTGGCGCCGGTCCTGGAGTTGCAACGGACGCGGTCATGCGTCCGTCCGCGGTTGTCATCCTCGCCGTCACGCTCGGTGCCGCAGCGGTCGCGCGCGCCGACGGTCGGTTCGTCGTCGGTGCTGGCGCCGAGGCCACGCTCGACGACCAGCTCGGGGCGACCGTGGTGGCGCACGGTGGCGTCGGTCTGGCCCCGCGGTGGTGGTGGATGGGGCGGGGCGCGTACGGTGTCTTCACGCTGCTCGACCCGGCCGGCAGCGAGGGCGAGACCAGGTCGCGGTCGACCGAGGTGCGCACCGGCCCGACCTGGCTGCGCTGCGGCGGCGGTGGGTGCTGGGGCGTGAGCTCGGAGGTCGGCGTGCGCAGCCGGCACGAGCGCCCGGTCGGGTTCGACCAGCAGCTCCAGTCCGACCAGCGCACCACCGCGGTGCTCGGCGACGTCCGCGTGCGCGGGCAGCTCCACCTGATCGCGGGCGGTCGCCTCAGCCTCGAGGCGAACCTGGGGCTGCGCCTCGACGTCGTCGAGTGGACGCCGGGCCTGGCCCTCGGCGCGGCGCTGACCGGCCGGTTGTGATCGCCGGCCGGATCAGCCGCGCGGCAGCGTGACCCGGAAGCGCGCGCCGGTGCCGCCGGGGGCGTCGACCAGCGCGACCGAGCCGCCGGCGCGGACGACCAGGTGCTTGACCACCGCGAGGCCGAGGCCGGTGCCGGCGCCGGGCGCCTTGGTCGTGAAGAACGGATCGAAGACGCGGATGCGGTCGGCGGCCGGGATGCCCGGGCCGTCGTCGGTGACGTGGAGCGCGATCGCCAGGTCACCGGGCAGCGCGGCCCAGCCCAGCGTCACCCGGCCGCCGGTCGGCAGCGCCTGGGCGGCGTTCTGCACCAGGTTGACCAGGATCTGCTGGAGCGCGTGGCCCTCGATCGCGACCGGCGGCGCGCCGGTGACGTCGACGGTCAGGGTGACCCCGGCGCGGCGCACGGTCGGCGCGACCAGCGCGGCCACGTGGCGGGCGACCGTGTCCGGATCGCAGGTGGCGTGGTCCTCGGCCCGGTCGACCCGCGCGTAGTCGAGCAGGCCGGCCACGATCGACTTCATGCGCGCGGCCTCGCTGGCGATGAGATCGAGGCCGGCGCGGTCGGGGTGATCGTCGGGCTTGTCCTCGGCCAGCAGCTTGGCGTAGCCGAGCACGGTCGTCAGCGGGTTGTTGATCTCGTGGGCGACCTGGGCCGACATCACGCCGACCGAGGCCAGCCGGTCGCCGCGGGCCAGCGCGGTCTGCAGCTCGGCGCGCTCGCCGATCCGCTGCGCCATCTCGTCGATGCGGCGGCCGAGGTGGCCGATCTCGCCGGGCCCGGTCACCGGCGGCCCCGCGGGGTCGCCGCGGGCGATCGCGTCGGCGTGGGCGGCCAGCGCCGCCAGCGGCCGGGTCAGCCGGGCCGCCAGCAGCGCGCCGATCAGCAGCGCCGCTGCCAGCGCGATCACCGCGGCCAGGATCGTGTTCCGGCGGGTGTCGGCCGCCGCCGCGTAGGCGTCGGCTTCGCGCTGCTCGAGGACGATCGCCCAGCGCACGCCGCGCAGCGACTGGTAGCTGGCGAGGTTGCGAAACACCGCGACCACGCCGCCGGTCGACAGGTGGCCCTCGGCGGCGGCGCCGAGCGCGCGATCGACCGCGGGTCGGCCTCGCCACGACCGGCCGCCCGGCGGCTGGCCGTCGGAGCGCGCGACCGGCGTGCCCTGGCCGTCGACGACGACCACGCGGGCGCCGCGGCCGAGCCGGGCCGCGCCCAGCGCCTCCGACACGAAGCCGAGGTCGATCTCGGCGACGAAAAATCCGACCAGCTCGCCGGTGCGGCTGCGCGCCTGCACCACCAGCGGCACCCGCGGGTGGCCCTCGGTGAACAGGGCGTCGCCGACGTAGCCGCCGAAGCTACGCGCGGCCAGATCGACCCCGGCCGGCAGTGGCCCACCGGCGACCACCACCCCGTCCCCGTCGACGATCACCAGGCGCGCGAGCACCGGGATGTCGCGGCCGAGCCGACCGAGCAGGCGGCCGGTCGCGCGGGCATCGCGGTCGTCGGCCGGTGCCGCCGAGGTGCGGCCGTCGGCCCAGGTCGCGGCCGTGATCTCGACCGCGCGCCGGGCGTCCTGCACCGTCGCGTCGAGCCCGGCGCCGAGCGCGCGGACCAGCGCCAGGTTGCCGCGCACCACCTCGCGCTCGAGATCGCTGCGGACCCGGAAGAACGCGAACGCGCCCAGCGCCAGGGTCGGGATCAGCGCGGCCAGCGCGAGCACGACGATGACCCGCGCGGTCAGCGAGCGCAGCCGCGTCGTCACCGGTCGCCCTTCGCGAGCAGCCGGGTCCAGGCCCGGCGGACGCCCGCGATCGCCTCGGCCGCGGTGGCGTCGCCGGCCACCACCGCCGCGACCGCCGGGTTGAGATCATCGAACAGCGCGGCCGACGCCGGGTGGCGCGGCAGCGGCGTCGCCCCCGCCAGCGCGGCGTGGACCTCGCGGGCCAGGCGCCCGGCGCGAGCCAGCCCGGCCGCGGTCGACGGCACCGTCCCGAGCCGGCGCGACCACGCCGCCTGCACGTCGGGCTCGGTCAGCGCCGCCGCCAGCGCCCAGCCGCCGCCGGCATCGCGGGCGCAGCGCGGCACGATCAGGAGCTGGCCGCCGCGGGGCGCGCCCGGCCACGCGGTGGCGTTGACCCCGTCGAGCTCGCCGCCGCGCCGGTCGGCCAGGTCGGGCAGGGCCCACGGCCCGGTCGCCAGGATGACGATCGCCCCGGCGCGGAACCGGCGGGCGTCGGTCTCGAGCTCGGTCCCGGGCGCCGCCGGGGGTGCCGCGGGTCCGCCGGCCCGCATCAGTCCCGCCATCTCGTCGAGCGCGGCCTCGGCCGCCGGCCCGTCGATGCCGAGGGTGCCGCGGCTGCCGTCGGCGACGTCGGCGCCGCGCGCGCGCAGGAACGGCACCAGCCAGTAGCCGTCGGCCCGCACGCCGAGCCCCCACCGGCCGGGCGCGGTGAGGGTCCGCGCTGCCGCCTCGAGCGCGTCGAGGTCGCGGGGCGGCCAGGCCACGCCGGCGGGCGGGCCGCGGTGAAGCAGCACCAGCCCGTCGATGCTCATCGGCACCGCCGCCAGCACGCCGTGGTGGCTCGCCAGCTCGGCCGCCTCGGGCAGCCAGTCGCGCCCGGCCAGCGCCGGCGGCGGCGCGGCCACCAGGTCGGCGCCGGCCAGCGCCGGCAGCCAGGTCGCGTCGATGCGGGCCAGGTCGGGGCAGTCGCCGCCGGCCCGCAGGGCCTTGCCGAGCACCGCCTCGCCCCGCGCGAACGGCAACAGCGTCGCCTCGACGGTGCCGCCGCGGCTGGCCAGCAGCTCCTCGAGCGCGGCGGCCTCGGCCACCGAGAACGTGTGGACGAACCGCACCGGCGGTCCCGGCGCCGGTCCGCGGTCGGCGCACGCCGCGGCGACGGTCGCCAGCGCGAGGATCCCGGAGCGCACGGGCGCAGCCTACCGCAACCGGGTCACGACCCACCCCGCACGCCCGGCGAACCGAGCGGCCCGCGTGTTATCAATCGCCATGCGCAGCATGACCGGGCACGGGCGCGGCGTGGCCGACCACGGGACCACCCGTGCGACCGTCGAGCTGCGCTCGGTGAACCACCGGTTCCTCGACGTGAAGCTGCGCGGCGCGGTCTCGCCCGCGCTGGAGGACCTGGTCGCGGGTCGCGTGCGCGAGCGGCTGAGCCGTGGCGCGGTGTCGTGCTCGATCCGGGTCGAGCGCATCGGCGCCGCGGGCTCGGTCCGGATCGATCGCGGCCTGGCCGTCACGCTGCATGCCGGGCTGACCGAGCTCGCCACCGCGCTGGGCCTGCCGCCGCCGACCCTGCGCGACGTGATCGCGCAGCCGGGGGTGATCTCGCTCGACGACACCGGGGTCGACGCCGGCGTGGCCGAGGGCGACGCGGCCGCGGCGGTCGCGCGGGCGGCGGCCGCCGCCCTCGATCAGCTGGTCGCCATGCGCACCACCGAGGGCGCGGCGCTCGCCCGCGAGCTCGGCGAGCGCGGCCGCTCCGTTGGCACCCTCATCGCCGCGATCGCGCGCGAGGCCGCCGGCGCCTCGGGCGCGGCCCGGGACCGCCTCCACGACCGGCTGGCCCGCCTGCTCGAGCCGGCCGCGGTCGATCCCGGCCGCCTGGCCCAGGAGGTCGCGATCCTCGCCGAGCGAGCCGACGTCACCGAGGAGATCGTCCGTGGCCAGAGCCACCTGGTCCAGCTCGAGGCCGCGCTCGGCCCCGGCGCCGAGCCGATCGGGCGCCGGCTCGACTTCCTGACCCAGGAGCTCGGCCGTGAGATCAACACGATCGGCTCGAAATCCACGACCGCGGAGATCGCGCGCCTGGTGGTCGATGCCAAGGCCGAGCTCGAGAAGATCCGCGAGCAGGTACAGAACCTCGAGTGATCAATGATACCCCGCCGTGCTTGAATCGAGCCCCGTCGTGACGTCGCCCTCCGCCATCCTCCCGCGTACGCCGGCACCTGCCCGCGGCAGCTTGATCATCGTGTCGTCGCCCTCGGGCGCCGGCAAGACGACCCTGACCCGGCGGCTGCTGAAGGAGCACGACACCCTCGACTTCTCGGTGTCGTTCACGACCCGGGCCCGGCGCGAGGGCGAGCGCGAGGGCATCGACTACCACTTCGTCGATCCGGTGACGTTCGAGCGCATGGTCACCGGCGGCGAGCTGGCCGAGCACTTCGTCGTCCACGGCAACCACTACGGCACCGCGCGCGCGCCGATCGACGACGCGATCCGGCGCGGTCGCGACATGATCTTCGACGTCGACTTCCAGGGTGCGCGCGCGCTCCACTCGCAGTGGCCCGACGACTCGGTCTGCGTCTTCATCTTGCCGCCCGATCTGACGACGCTCGCGGCGCGGCTGCGCCAGCGCGCGACCGACAGCGACGAGGTGATCGAGCGTCGCCTGCGCAAGGCGATCGAGGAGCTCGCGCAGTACGTCAGCTACGATCACCTGATCGTCAACGAGCACCTCGACCAGGCCTACGGCGTCCTGCGCGCGATCTACCTGACCCGACGCCACGGCGACGACGACCGCGCCGACGTGCCGCTCCCGCTCGCCGCGCTGGCCGCCGAGGTCGCGGGCAATCGCGCCACCGACCCGGCCGCTCACGCCCGCCGCTTGATCGACGCACCGGCGCCGGCCTAGCGCGGCTGGGTGCGACCGGGGGGGCGACGTCGGCTTGCGACGGATGCACCTCCCCGAGCCATCGGCGGTCCACGGGCGACGGGTAATCGTTGCTTGACGGATCACGGCGGGAGGTGGACCCTTCAAGTATGGGCGGTCTGCATTCGAGGCTGGCTGCGGTGGTGATGGTCTCCGGGATCGCGGCGCTGACCTCCCTGTCAGCACTGTCGTCCGGGTGCTCGCGGACCTTCTCCGCGTCGGTCGTCCAGCCGAATCCGCTGGTCAAACCCACCGAGACGCTGCGCGACTCGGAGCGGCTCGTGATCGTCACCGGCGACATGGAGCTGGAGACGCCGCGTGCGCCCGAGAAGTCCCAGCGGGTGTCGGTCGCGAGCCACCGGCGCTACCCGCTCGAGAACGCTGCCAGCTTCACGGTGGTCTCGCGCGACCGGCTCCGCTTCCACGTCCAGCTCGAGCACAAGTGGCAAGAGTGGGCCGATCTGCGGACCTGGGAGGTCTACATGGTCGACGACGAGGGCAAGCGCTTCCTGCCCGAGGGCGTCGAGCACGCGACGACCAAGCATATCGTCAGCATGTGGGATCGCGAGATCCGCACCGCCCAGCGCAACCGCTTCGGCGACATCGTGGCGATCAACGAGGACGGCTGGCGGCGCCGGCAGGCGCTCGGCTCGCTGTCGGTGTTCCGCGGCAAGGCCGACTTCGTCTTCTACCGGCGCGACCTGTTCACGCCGAAGGAGCGCAAGCTCAAGCTGGTCGTGCGTCGCCCCGGCCAGGCGTTCGAGTTCACCTGGAACTTCCAGGACCAGGTCGCCAGCGGCGACCGCTGAGCCCCGCCCTCACCCTCAGGCCAGGGCGGCGCGCCGGGGCGGTGATCGCCAGGCGCGCTTTCGCGGTGGCTCTCTGCCAGTCGGCACTGTTGCAATGTTGCAGCCGGGGTAGAATCACGCCTCCGCCGCATGAAATTCGAGCAGATCCTCTCGGGCATCGCTGCCTACGACCCCAACGCCGATCTCGGCCTGGTACGGCGTGCCTACGACTTCGCCTCCAGGGCACACGAGGGCCAGACCCGGCGCTCGGGTGATCCCTACGTCACCCACCCGCTGTCGGTGGCGACGATCATCAGCGAGCTGAAGCTCGACGTCGCATCGGTGTGCGCCGGGCTCTTGCACGACTGCGTCGAGGACACCTCGGCGACCGTCGAGCAGCTCCAGACGCTGTTCGGCAAGGAGATCGCGTTCCTGGTCGAGGGCGTCACCAAGCTCGGCAAGCTGCCGTGGTCGACCAAGGAGGAGCAGCAGGCGGAGAACTTCCGCAAGATGCTGCTCGCGATGGCGCGCGACATCCGCGTCATCCTGGTGAAGCTGTGCGACCGGCTCGACAACATGCGGTCGCTCAACCACCTGCCGCCCGAGAAGCAGGAGCGCATCGCCGCCGAGACGATGCAGATCTACGCGCCGCTCGCCAACCGGCTCGGCATCGCGTGGATCAAGGTCGAGCTCGAGGACCTCGCGTTCAGGTACCTCCATCCCGGCGAGTACGACCAGCTCGCCGCCGAGATCATCAAGACCCGCGCCGAGCGGCAGGAGTACATCGAGACCGTCGAGCAGCTGATCGGCAAGGAGATGCGCGACCACGGCGTCCCGTGCGAGGTGGTCGGCCGCGCCAAGCACTTCTGGTCCATCTACCAGAAGATGAAGAAGACCGGCGCGACCTTCGAGGAGATCCACGACGCGATCGGGTTCCGGGTCATCACCGACACCCAGATGAACTGCTACCAGGGGCTCGGCGTGGCCCACCAGACGTGGACCCCGATCCCGGGCCGCTTCAAGGACTACATCGCGCTGCCCAAGCCCAACCTGTACCAGTCGCTGCACACCGCGGTGATCGGCCCGCGCGGCGAGCGGATCGAGATCCAGCTGCGCACCGCCGAGATGCACGCGGTCGCCGAGCACGGCATCGCGGCGCACTGGAAGTACAAGGAGGGCAAGCCCAACGACGACGACAAGAAGTTCGCCTGGCTGCGCCAGCTCATGGAGCACCAGAAGGAGCTGCGCGATCCCACCGAGTTCCTCGAGTCGGTCAAGCTCGACCTGTTCGGCGACGAGGTCTACGTGTTCACGCCGCGCGGCGACGTGAAGGCGCTGCCCAAGGGCTCGACCCCGATCGACCTCGCGTACGCGGTGCACTCGTCGGTCGGCGACCACTGCTCGGGCGCGCGCGTGAACGGGATGATCGTCCCCTTGCGCTACCAGCTCCGCAACGGCGACACCGTCGAGATCATCACCAACCCGAACCAGCGCCCCAACAAGGACTGGCTCAACCTGGTGAAGACCGCGCGGGCGCGCACCAAGATCCGCTACCTGCTGCGCAAGGAGCAGCGCGATCGCGCGATCGCGCTCGGCAAGGACATCCTCGACAAGGGCCTGCGCAAGCGCGGGCTGACGCTGTCGAAGTCCGAGAAGCAGCTCGACAACGCGGCGCGCGAGCTGCGTCTGGGCGACTCCGACGAGCTGGTGCTGCAGGTCGGGTACGGCAAGGTCACCGTCACCCAGGTGCTCGAGAAGCTCCTGCCCGACGACGTCAAGAAGGCCGAGGAGCCCGAAAAGAAGTCGGAGGGCATGTTCAAGCAGCTCCTGCGCAAGGTGACCCGCCGCCAGAGTGGCAGCGGCATCCTCGTGCAGGGCGACGCCGACATCCTGGTCCGGTTCGCCCGCTGCTGCTCACCGCTGCCCGGCGACCCGATCGTTGGCTACATCAGCCGCGGCAAGGGCGTGACCGTGCACCGGCGTGACTGCGACAAGGGCCTCGACCTCGATCCCGAGCGTCGGGTCGAGGTCTCGTGGGACGGCCACGGCAAGGGCACTCACGAGGTCGCGATCCAGGTTCTGTGCGCCGACAAGCCGGGCCTGCTCGCGACGATCTCGCACTCGTTCAGCGAGGCCGGCGTCAACATCTCGCAGGCGCACTGCCGCGCGACCGAGAGCGGCCGGGCCGTGAACACCTTCCACGCGACGGTGAAAGATCTCGATCAGCTCAAGGGTGTCATCCGCGCCCTGTCACGCATCAAGGGCGTCTACGCCGTGGATCGCGTCAGCGCCGAACCGGTCTGACGTGCGCGGCCGTGCCGGGCCGAAATAGCAGCAGCGCCGAGCCGGTGTGATGACCGGTCGGCGCTGGCGTCGTCGCGGGTGCGACTACTTCTTGTTGGCAGCGAGCGACGCGGCGGGCGCCGGCTGGCCGGGCTCGCCGAAGCCGGCGAACAGCTCGGCCATGGACAGCGTCGAGTGCTTCGACTGGGCGTTCTTGCGCTTGCGACCCATGTTCTTGTGCTTGCGGGCGCGGCGGTTCTCGGACGATGCAGTATTCGAAGCCATGGTCGGGAGTCCTGCTGAGAGGGGTCGCGATCTCTAGCCAATCCCGGAGCTTGTGTCAATGCTGACCATCTCCGGGTCCGGGACGGCCAGGCCTAGGCGTCGAGGTCGACCTCGGCCCGCTCCGAGGCGTGGCGGAGGAGGGCGCGCAGGCGGCGGCCGGAATCGCCGGGCAAGTCCTCGAACTCCAGTCCGAATCCGGGATCCTTGCCGAGCCGGGTCCACGCGACCGTGCCCCGGGCGGTGAGGCTCTCGCCGCCGGGGACCGTGATCGTCAGGTCGATCTCGTCGCCGACGCCCGGGGGTGCTTCGGAGCGCACGAAGGCACCACCGACCGACAGGTCGTCGACCAGGGTCGGGTGGGTGACCCCGCCGCCCCGGGCCCAGCTCGCGTGCAGCGACGACGGGAACCGGGCGTGGTCGCGGTGAACGATGTGCACGGTGAGCTCGCCGCGCGCGACCGCGAGCACGAAGTCGCGGGTGGTCGCGTCGGCCGGGTCGAACGCGAAGCGCAACCCGTGCTCGAAGGCGATCCCGACCACCTGGGCGCGGATGAGCGTCCGGTTGGGCAGGCCAGGAAAATAGAGCTCCACCAGCACGTTCTCACCGATGTCGCCGTCGGTGCGGGTGCGCGTCGAGAGGCTCCCCCCATCGGCTGGGTGGTACGCGTTGAGGAGCTCCAGGGGGGATGTGAATACGAGAGTCACGAGACGCATGGGCGCTCCGGTTGCCTTCACCGCAGGATGCCCTTACGATTCGCACAATTGCAAGGCAAGGCCGCGAGATGAAAGTTTGTCCAAAGTGCGGGGGCCAGTTCGGCGACGACGCCAACTTCTGTACCGTCGACGCCGGTCGACTGGTTTCGATGACGGCAGAAGCGGCTGGACCGACGTCGGCGGCGCCCGCCGCGCGGAGTGATCTCCTCGGAGGCCGGTTCGAGCTCGGTGACCGCGTCGGCGGCGGCGCGACCGGCGCGGTCCACCGCGCGATCGATACCCAGAGCGGAACCGCGGTTGCGGTCAAGCTGGTGTCGCCCGCGGTCGTCGCGCAACCGACCCTCGCGCAACGGGTCGAGCGCGAGCTCAAGCTGCTCGAGAAGGTCGATCACCCGGCGGTCGCGCGTGTGCTGGGGTCGGGTCGCCACGGCGATCAGCTCTGGTTCGCGATGGAGTGGCTCGAGGGAGCGACCCCGCTCCCCGAGTTCGTGCCCGAGGGCGGCGTCGAGGCCGAGCGCGCGAGCGATCTCACCGTCGCCATCGGCGGCGCCCTGGTCGATGCCGCCAAGGTCGGCGTCGTCCACCGCGATCTCTCGCCCAAGAACGTGCTGATCGTGGGCGGCGCGGTGAAGCTCATCAACTTTGCAGTGCCGGTACCCGGTGAGAAGGTCGCGGGGGCGCCGAGCTTCCTGTCGCCCGAGGCGATCGAGGGCAAGCCGATCGATCAGCGGTCGGCGACCTACTCGCTGGGCGCGATGTACTACTACCTGCTCACCGGGCAGCCGCCGTTCACCGGCGACGCCCAGACCGTGCACGCCGCGCATCTGGCCGGCGCCGCGGTGCCGCCGTCGCAGCGCGCCGCGGTCGCGGCCGATGTCGATACGCTGGTCGGGCGGGCCATGGAGCGCAAGCCGACCCAGCGCTTCCTGACCCTGCGCTCGTTCATCGACGACATCGAGAAGGTCAAGAAGGGGCCCGACGGCGGGACCGGGTCGACCGCGCCGTTCGGCCGGGTCGGCAAGAAGCCCAAGGAGCTCGCGGCGACCATGCTGGGGCTCGGGCCGATGCCCGGCGCCGAGCTCGCGACCCGGCAGATGGATGTCGAGATGCCGCCCGAGGCGCTGCGCGAGGCGGCCGCGCTCGGCGCGGCGGCCGCGGCGGGTGCTCGCAAGCTGCCGGCTGGATCGCCGACGCTCAAGCAGATGAACGCCGCGCCCCCGTCGGCGGCGACCGCGCCACCCGCGATGGCGGCGCCGGTGCCGGCGGTCACGACCACGCCCGGCTACCCGGCGGGTCCCGCCCAGGCGCTGGCGGCCGCCGCCGGCGTCGCGCCGCAGCCGGCGCCGGCCGGGGCTGCGGGCTCGCCGTGGGCACCGCCCGCGGGCGCGGCTCCCGGCCAGGTGGCCCCGACCGCGCAGGCGGCGCCCCATGCCGGCCTGGCGGCGCGCGCGGCGGCACCCCTGGCGGCGGCGCCACCGGTCCTCCATGCGCCGGCGACCAGGAGCACCGGGCCTGCCAGCCAGCCCGGCGGCAAGAAGAAGCCCGAGGTGCGCGAGAAGAAGGCGTCGAAGGGCAAGTTCCGCGAGACGATGTGGTTCAAGAAGGGCGATCTCGACGCCGCCGCGGCCGAGCATGCCGCGGCCGACAAGGAAGGCACCGCGGTCGACAAGGCCGACCTGCTGCCGATCGAGGAGCGTTACGGCGATGACGGGTCGATCACGACCACCGATGCCGAGCGCTACAGCCTGAAGACCGGCCAGACGACGACGATGCCTGCCATTCGCGACCAGCCCCAGGCGCGGTCGGGCAGCGTCTCCGAAGACGAGCTGATCGGCGAGATGAAGGGCGGCCGCAAGCCGATCCTCGTCGTGATCGTGGTCGCCGTGATCGCTGCGATCGTGATTGCTGTCGTGCTCTCGATGGTGTGACCCGAGGGGCTGGGGTCCGATCCCGGCACCGCGTCGAGCCGCCCGAGCGTCGCGGAGCGAGGTGGCTCAGGACGGGAGCGTGGCGACCAAGGTCGTCACGCGGCGCTCGACGGCGCGGGCGGCCAGCCGCGCCGACAGCTCGGCGACCGGCACGGTCTCGACCAGCCTGCTCAGCTCGATGTCGCCGCGGACGGCGAGCGCGGCCAGCTCGGGCACCAGATCGGGATGGCAGCCGGCGACGCCGGCCAGGGTCACCTCGTGGCGCAGCGCGCCCAGCGGCGTCAACCCGGGCTCGGCGCGGCCGGGGCCCGTCGCCACCACCACCACCGCACGAGGACCGGCCGCGAGCAGCGCAGCCGGCAGCAGGTCGGCATCGGTGACGATCACCTTGCGCGGGCGCCCGCCGTGATCGCGCAGCGCTGCGGCGACCGCGCTCGGCTCGGCGGCGACCGTCGTGAAGTCGGCGCCGGCGACCGCGGCCAGCGCGGCGTCGTCGGTGGCGACCACCGCGGGCGCGGCCTTGGCCGCGAGCAGCACCGCGCACAGCCGGGCCAGCGTGCCGCGGCCCCAGACCACGGTCGGCTCGCGCGGCCCGGTCCCGACCCGGGCATACAGCGCGTACGCGAGCGCGAGCTCGCCGCCGAGCCCGGCCGCGAGCGGGCCGGGCAGAGCGAGCGGGCCCTCGAGCCGGCACAGCCAGCGGGCCGCGGCCGTCATGCGGGTCGCGAGCGCGCCCGGTCCGTCGATGCCGTGGGCGGCGCCGGTCGGACACGAGACCACGCCACCGCGCCGGCACAGGTCGCACTCGCCGCACGGCGCGAACGATGGCACCAGCACGCGCGCGCCGAGCCACTCGTCGGCAGCCGCGCCGACAGCCACCACGCGGCCGACCGCCGCCACGCCCGGGACCCGACCGACCGGCGTCGCTGCCCACGGCTCGATCGCGGCGGCCTCGACCGCGACGACCACGCGACCGTCACCGGGCAGGGCATCGGCGAGCTCGAGCTCGGCCAGGCCGAACGGGTCGTGGGTGCGGCGCCACGCTCGCGGGTTCGTCATGGACGCGCTCCGCTGACTGCATCCGCCCGCGGGCCGGCACCCGCCGGCCTGCGATCTGGGCGCAGGTCAGGGCAGGTCGTCATCAGGATCGCGGCCGGTGGTGGGCCCGCTGTCGGGCGACCACGGCTTCGGCTCGGGCCACGACGGCCTGTCCGACGGTGGCGGGGTCGCGCCCATCTGGGTCGCCTCGCGCTCGTCGTCCTCGTCGGCCAGCGTGGTCACGCCATGGCGTGGCGCGCTGCCTCCGAACGCGACCGCGAAGTCCGAGCCCTCGTTGTCGTAGACGTCCTGGGAGTCATCGACCACCTCGGCGTCGATCAGATCCTCGGCGCCCTCGTCGAGCGTCTCGATCGGCGTGTACGCAGCGACCGGTGGCGGCGCGACCCCGAACAGCGTCGAACGGCCGCTCGGCGGTGCCGTCGGCGGCGCCGTGCGCGGCGCGGGCGCGGCATAGGCCGGCGCGGGCGCGGCGTAGGCCGGCGCGGGCGCGGCGTAGGCCGGGGCGGGCGCGGCGTAGGCCGGGGCGGGCGCGGCATAGGCCGGCGCCGCTCCGGTCCGCGGGGTCGCCGCGAACACCGGGGTCACGATCGGAAGGCCGTTTTGCACCCGCCAGCGCTGGAGCGCGGCGGCCAGCTCGTCGTACGCGATCATCGTACCGACGATAGCACCGGTCGCAACCCGGCGGCGCCGCGCGGGACCGGCATCGTCGCCGGGGCTGCGCGTAGTCACGCCATCAGGACACCCGCCACGCCGTGCTAGAAGTCCTCGATGGCCGCCCCCGCGCCGATCCGCGTGCTTCGTTCGTCGATGATCCCGAGCGGCCCCGGCGGGTTCGTCCACGGCTTCCCCGAGCGCACCGGCGGGATCTCGACCGGGGCGCGGGCCTCGCTCAACCTCGGCTACCGGTGGGGCGACGATCTCGACCGCGTGATGGAGAACCGCGCGCTGCTCGCCGCCCACGAGGGCTTCGCACTGGCTGACCTGCAGGTCACCCGGCACGTCCACGGCATCAACGTGTGGCGGGTCGGCGAGGCGGCGCCCGAGCCCCACGAGTTCGACGGCCTGGTCTGCGATCGGGTCGGCCCGGTGCTCGGTGCGTTCGCCGCCGACTGCGTCCCGATCGTCTTCGCGGACCCGGTCGCGCGGGTGTGCGGCGCGGCCCACGCCGGCTGGCGCGGCACGGTCGCCGGGGTCGCCGAGCGGGTGGTGGCGCGCATGGGCGAGCTGCGGTCGCGCCCCGACGATGTCCGGGTCGCGCTGGGGCCGTCGATCGGGCCGTGCTGCTTCGAGGTCGGCCCCGAGGTCGCCGCGGCGTTCCGCGACCGCTACCGGGACGCGCCCGGGCTGATCGTGGCCGGACCCAGCAAGGAGCACGTCGACCTGCGAGTCGCGCTGGTGCTCGCGCTGACCGAGGCCGGCGTCCGGCCCGAGCACGTCGACGCCGCCCCACCGTGTACGCGGTGCGACCCCGCGCGGTTCTTCTCGTACCGTCGAGACGGCGCCCTCGGCGGCGTGCACATGGGCTTCATCGGTCTGCGGTAGGGCCGTTCGGGGCGAGTCCGCGCGGCGCTGGCGTATACTCGCCCCGGCATGCGGCAGAGCACGAGGGACAGCCAGCTGGACGCCGGCGGTGACGGCGGAACTGGCGCCGGCGTGCTGGTGGTGTGGAGCGGCGACACGCCGCGGCTCCTGACCCTGCGGGTCCCGGCCGGCGGGCTCATCCTCGGCCGCGACACGCTGGCCGAGACCGGCGACGATCGGCTGTCGCGCCAGCACGCGCGCATCCGCTGGAATGGCGCCCGGTTCCAGGTCACCGACCTCGGCAGCCGCAACGGCACGTTCGTCGGCGGCTCGCTGGTCGCCGATGGCGAGGTCACCGCGCTGCCGCCGGTGGTCGTCCGGACCGGACGAACCATCAGCATCCTCTGCTCCGACATCGGGCGCTACGAGGGCGCCACGGTCACCGCCGACGGCGCCGTGATCGGGCCGACCGTCCGCCCGGCCTGGGACGCGGTCACGGCCGCCGCGCGCGAGGGCACGACCCTGCTGCTCACCGGCGAGCGCGGCACGGGCAAGACCCTGGCCGCGCGCGCGTTCCACGCCGCCTCGGCTGCGACCGGCGCGCTGGTCGCGATCGACTGCGCCACGATCCCGCCCGGCACGGCCGAGCGCCTGCTGATCGGTACGCGCGCGACCACCGGCGGTGACGCCGACGTCGACGGCTACCTGGCCGCGGCGGCCGGCGGCACCCTGTTCCTCGACGACATCGCCGCGCTCGACCTGTCGGTGCAGGCCGCCCTCCTGCGCGTGTTCGAGAGTGGCGAGCTGCGCGCGCTCGGCGCGTCGCGGCCGCGGCCGGTGGCGATGCACGTGGTCGGCTCGACCCACCACGACCTGCGCGCCGAGGTCCTGGCCGGCCGCTTCTCGGGCGAGCTGCTCGAGTGGCTGGGCCGTCCCGAGGTGCGTCTGCCACCGCTGCGCGACCGGGTCGAGGATATCGCGTGGCTGGTCGCGGCGGCGGTCGGGCCGTCGGGGCTCCCGGCCCACCCGAGCCTGGTCGAGGCGTGCCTGTTGCGACCCTGGCCGGGCAACGTCGGTGAGCTGGCCGGGGAGGTCGGCCGCGCCGCCCACGCCTCGGTCGAGGCTGCGCGCAAGGCGGTCCGCACCGAAGACCTCGACGGCGCCGCCGGGCGCCTGATCGCGAGCGGCGAGCTGCAGACGCTCGGGCCCAACTCGGCGGTGCGGACGCGGCCGCCGACCATGCCCGACCCGGCGACGATCGTCGCCGTCCTGCGCGCCGAGAGCGGCAACCTCGGCCGCGCCGCCCGCCGACTGGGGCTGCACCGCACCCAGCTGGAGCGGTACATCGCCACGTCTCCCGAGGCCGCCGCGCTGGTCACCGCCGAGCCCGGCGACGACGATGACGAAGACGTGGCGCCTGGCACGATCGCGTAGCGGTCGCGCCGCCCGGCCCGCCGCGGCTCGTCAGCGCAGCTCGATGCCGTACTGGGGCAGGATCTCGCCGGTGAGGCCCGCGATCGCGGTCGCCGCCCGGTGCCAGTCGATCACGGCGCGGACCGAGCGCAGCTGGGCGGCGCGCAGCTCGTCCTGACGGATCAGAACCTCGACGTTGCGCGACTTGCCGAGCGACAGCCGGTCCTTCTCGACCTGCAGGTTCTGCTCGGCGAGCTCGACCGCCCGCGCCGCGATGACGTAGCGGCGCTCGGCGACCTGAACCTGCGCGACCGCACGCGCGACCGCAGCGACGATCTGCGACCGCACGTCGATCATCGACACCCGGATCGACTCGCGCCGCGCGCGCTGGCCGCGCGCCACGGCCCGCGCGGCGCCCCGGCCCCAGGTGGAGTTGTACTCGAGCGCGCCGCTGGCGGCGTACTGGTCGAAGGTGACCATCTCCTTGGCGGCGGTCAGCGGCCCGTCGGCGGAGCCACTGGGACCGAACGACAGCTGGAGGTCGAGCGACGGCAGGATGCCGTTCTCGTTCACCTCGACCTGGATGGTCGCGCCCGCCTCGAGCGCCGCGAACCGCGCCAGCTCCGGGCTGGTCAGGAGCGCCTGCTCGATCAGCGCGTCCTGCTGCCACGACCGCGCGGGGATCGCGAGGTCACCGGTCGACGCCAGCAACATGTCGCCACGCGCGACCGGCAGCTGGACCAGCTGGCGCAGCGTGAGCGACTGATCGAGGACCGCCAGCTCGCCGGCCAGCACGTCCTCCTCGCGGGTCGCGATCGCCTGGTCGACCGGGATCAGCTCGGCCCTGGCGACGCCGCCGCCGCGGATGCCGGCCTGGGTGACCCGCTGGCGCTCCTGGGCGAGCCCCAGGCTGGCCCGTCGGATCTCGAGATCGCGCTCGGCCGCCACCAGGTCGAGGTACGCCAGCACGACCTGGCGGACCGCGTCGATCGCGGCGCCGCGCGAGGCCACCTTGCTGGCGTCGCGCTGGGTCGCGGCGGTCCGCTCGGCCGCGTGCACCAGCGCCGCGCCGCGGCCGGCGAGCAGCGGCTGGGTGAGGGTCGCGGTGACCGACTCGCTGTACGTGCTCGTGATCCCGAGCAGATCGCCTGGATCGAAGCTGCGTCCGCGCCGCCAGGTGCCGTCCGCGCTCACGCCGATGGTGCCGCCGGTCGCGAGCGGGCGGGCCAGGCTCGCCGACAAGTTGACGTTGTCCTCGCGCGCCTTGCTCTGGCTCGAGTAGGCGGTCGAGCCCTCGGCGCGGGCGCGGATCGCCCACTCCGACCAGGCCTGGGCCTGCGCGATCTGCGCCTCGGCGACCTCGATGTCGATCTTGGCCTGGGCCAGCGCCGGCGCCTGCCGGATCGTGAGCTGGAGAATATCGGCGAGCGAGACCGACTTGGCGGGTCCCGACACGTCGGCGAGCAGCGGCGCGGTGGGGGCGGGCGCGGCGGCGCCACCGCCGCCGGGCTGATCGGCGCGCGCCAGTCGCGCGCGCGACCAGTCGAGGAGCGGATCGGCCGTCGCGGTTCCGGTGACGAGGAAGAGCGAGAGCGCGGGCAGCGTACAGAGGCGCATACGGCGGCTACGTTTGCGGGGCATTGGCGGAGGTGTCAACCGATGGCGGCGGCGCTTCATTCTTCCCGTGTCCACCAAAGCCGACGTGGTCACACCAAACGCCACTCATCCGGTGGTAGGGTCGTCTCCCGCCATGGCGACGGTGCTCCGTACCTACTGCTTCCTCGACGCGATGCAGCCGCAGCTGGCGACCTTCATCGCGAAGACCGCCCGCGGCTTCCTGCCGGTGCCCGGTCAGGCCTCGCTGTGGGTCGAGATCTCGCCCGGCATCGCGATCAACCAGGTCACCGACGCTGCGCTCAAGGCAACCCGGGTTCAGCCCGCGGTCCAGGTGGTCGAGCGCGCGTACGGCCTGCTCGAGGTCCACGACCACGACCAGGGCGAGGTGCTATCGGCCGGCGCCACCATCCTCAGGCACCTCGGGGTCGCCGAGACCGACCGGCTCAAGCCCAAGGTGCTCACCAACCAGATCATCCGGGGCGTCGAGGCCTACCAGACGCAGATCATCAATCGCACCTCGCAGGGCATGATGATCCTGCCCGGCCAGTCGCTGTTCATCCTCGAGACCGAGCCGGCTGGCTACGCGGTGCTCGCGGCCAACGAGGCCGAGAAGGCCGCGCAGGTCTATCTCATCAATGTCACGCCGTATGGCGCGTTCGGGCGCCTGTACATGTCCGGGACCGAGGCCGACGTCGATGCCGCGGCCGCAGCCGCGATCGGCGCGATTCGCGCGGTCGCCGGCAAGGAACCCGAGAAATTCGTCGATCGGTGACAATCCGTGATTAGTGACCGGTGGCGGCGCCCACCAGCGCCGCGGCCCGCTCACCGTTTGTGCCCACGTCTGTTCGTGTGAAGGAGCAACTCGATGGCTGACGCTCTGGGAATGATCGAAGTCAAAGGCTTCGTCGGCATGGTCGAAGCCGCCGACGCGATGGTGAAGGCGGCGAAGGTCGAGCTGGTCGGATTCGAGAAGACCGGCGGCGGCTACGTGACCGCGATCGTGCGTGGCGACGTCGCCGCGGTGAAGGCCGCGACCGAGGCGGGCCAGCGCGCCGCCGAGCGGGTCGGCGAGGTCGTCTCGGTCCACGTGATCCCGCGGCCGCACGCCAACCTCGACGCGGTCCTGCCGCTCGGGCGCGCCGGTACGCCGCAGAAGTAGCATGGTCCTCGGCAAGGTCATCGGGACGCTGGTCGCGACGCGCAAGGAGCCGACCCTCGAGGGGGTCACGCTCCTGGTCGTCCGCGCCTGCGACGTCGACGGCACGCCGACCGGCGGCGCGGTGATCGCGGTCGACGCCGTCGGCGCCGGCGTCGGCGAGGTGGTGCTGTACTGCTCGGGGAGCTCGGCGCGCCAGACCCAGGTCACCAAGGACCGGCCGGTCGACGCGACGATCATGGCAATCGTCGACCAGGTGACGGTCGGCGACGCCGCCCGCTACACGAAATAAGGCCGAGGAGGACGAGTCGTGGCACTGCGAGGAGGACTCGACGACGCTCGCATCGAGGAGATCGTCGCCCGCGTGCTCGACCGGCTCGGCGGGGGTGCCACCGTGGCGCCGTCGCGGCCGGCGGCCTCGTCCGACGCCGGCACCAGCAAGCGCGGCGCCGGGGTGCCCCGCGGCACGCTCGGCGTGTTTGAAGATGCCGATGCCGCGGTGAAGGCGGCCCGCCGCGGCTTCGAGGCCAACGAGCGGCTGCCGGTCGCGACCCGTCAGAAGATGATCGCCGCGATGCGCGCGGTCACGCTGGCGCAGAACGAGGCGCTGGCCCGCCACGCGGTCGACGAGACCGGGCTCGGTCGTTACCAGGACAAGCTGGCCAAGAACCGGCTGGTCGCCGAGAAGACGCCCGGGGTCGAGATCTTGCGCCCGGTCGCGTACACCGGCGACGACGGCCTGATGCTGGTCGAGCGCGCGCCCTACGGCGTGTTCCTCGCGGTCACGCCGACCACCAACCCGACCGAGACCATCCTGTGCAACGCGATCGGCATGGTCGCCGGCGGCAACGCGGTCGTGTTCAACGTGCACCCGTCGGCGGCGCGGGTGTCAAACTGGTTCGTCCACCTGCTCAACGAGGCGATCATCGGCGCCGGCGGACCGCGCGACGTGATCTGCTCGGTCGAGCAGCCGACCATCGAGAGCGCGCAGATCCTGATGAAGCACCCGCTGGTGCGGCTGGTGGTCGTCACCGGCGGCCCCGCGGTGGTCAAGCAGGCGATGGCGTCGGGCAAGAAGGTGATCGCGGCCGGCCCGGGCAACCCGCCGGCGGTGGTCGACGAGACCGCGCACCTCGACAAGGCCGCCGACGCGATCGTCCGCGGCGCCTCGCTCGACAACAACATCGTCTGCATCGCCGAGAAGGAGGTCATCGCGGTCGCCTCGATCGCCGACGAGCTCCTGCGTCAGCTCGGCAAGAAGGGCGCGCTGGTCCTCGACGCTGCGCAGGTCAAGGCGGTCGAGAAGGTCGTGCTCGACGGCGACCACGTCAACAAGGACTGGGTCGGCAAGGACGCCGGCGTGATCGCGGCGGCCGCTGGCATCCGCGGCCATGGCGCCGACCTGCGGCTCCTGATCGCCGATGTCGACGAGGAGCATCCGTTCGTCCAGCACGAGCTGCTCACGTCGGTGATCGGGTTCGTCCGCAAGAAGGACGCGACCGACGCGATCGCCACCGCGGTCCGGGTCGAGCACGGCTTCCACCACACCGCGACCATGCACTCGTCGAACATCGACAACATGGCGGCGATGGCGCGGGTCTGCAACGCGTCGATCTTCGTCAAGAACGACGCGTCGTACGCCGGCCTCGGCCTCGGCGGCGAGGGCTACACCTCGTTCACGATCGCGAGCCCGACCGGCGAGGGCCTGACCACCGCCGTGCACTTCACGCGCGAGCGGCGCTGCACCCTGAAGGAAGCGTTCCGCTTCGTCTGATGCCGGGCGTTCGCCTACCTGGGCCCGCGCTCGGTCTGCTCGAGCTGTCGTCGATCGCGCGGGGCGTGGTGGTCGCCGATGCCGCGCTCAAGCGGGCGCCGGCGATCCTCATGTCGTCGCGCACGCTGTCGGCCGGCAAGCACCTGGTCGTGCTCGAGGGCGACGTGGCGTCGGTCAACGAGGCGATGGCGGCCGGGCGCACCGCCGCCGGTGACCTGTTGCTCGACCGGCTCGAGCTGGCGATGGCCGACGCCCAGATCTGGCCGATGCTCGCGGTCGGCGGCGTGGTCATCGGCGCCGACTGGGCCGACGATCCCGACGCCGAAGCGGTCGCGATCGTCGAGACCCGCACGGTGTGCGCTGCGATCGCGGCCGCCGATGCCGCGTGCAAGGCGGCCGACGTGGTCGTGCGCGACGTCCGGCTGGCGGTCGACCTCGCCGGCAAGGCGGTCTTCACCTTCACCGGCGACCTCGATGCGGTCGATGCCGCGGTCGAGGCGGCCGGCGCGGCCGCGGCCGACCGGCTGGTCGGCCTCGAGCGCATCGCGCAGCCCGCGCCCGAGTTGCGCGGCCAGCTGTTCCGCTGACGCGGCTGCCGCGGGGGGGGGCGGGGGGCCCCGGCCCGACTTGCGCGAGGGCGACCCGTGGGCCAGGATGCGCCCGATGAAGCGCCTTGCCCTCACTGCCCTCGTCCTCGCCCTCGCGGCCGGTTGCGACAAGACCAAGACCGTGTCCGAGGAGGCGCCGATCAACCCCGGCTCCAGCCCGAAGCGCCCGCCGCCGGCGCCGGTCGCCGATGCCGCCGCCCCGGTCGCGACCGACACCACCGAGCCGGCCACGCCGCCGGGTGGGAGCGCGCCCGCGGGCGACGCGGGCGCCGTGCGTCCGCCGGTCGCCGCCGACCTGGCCGAGTACCTGAAGGACGTGCCTGGCAAGGGCAAGCTGATGGCGACCATCGAGACCACGATGGGCACCTTCAACTGCGAGCTGTACGAGAAGGAGGTCCCGACCACGATCGCGAACTTCGTCGGCCTCGCCACCGGCAAGAAGCCGTGGACGAACCCGAAGACCGGCGAGACCATGAAGAACACCCCGTTCTTCAACGGCCTGATCTTCCACCGCGTGATCCCTGACTTCATGATCCAGGGCGGCGATCCGCTCGGGCAAGGCACCGGCGGTCCTGGCTACGCGTTCGCCGACGAGTTCGTGCCGAGCCGGCGCCACGACGCGCCGGGCGTGCTGTCGATGGCCAACTCGGGCCCCCGCACCAACGGCAGCCAGTTCTTCATCACCGAGAAGGCCACGCCGTGGCTCGACGATCGCCACACCGTGTGGGGCAAGTGCGCCGAGGGCGACCTGGTCAAGAAGATGACCGGCATGCCGCGCGATCAGGGCGATCGGCCCAGCACCCCGATCAGCATCAAGAAGGTCACGATCAGCCGCAAGTGACCTCGCTCGGGCTCGCCACCGACCTCATGCTCGCGCGCTGGAGCGGCGAGGTGCTCGACCGTGGCGACCACCAGGTCGTCCGGACGCCGGACGAGCCTGACTACTGGACCGGCAACGCGATCGTGGTGCCCGCGCAGCCGGTCGATCTCGACCGCTGGGAGCGATGGTTCGCGGCGGGGCACCCGTCGGCCGTGCACCGGACCGTGCTGGTCGACGGCGACCTCGCCGCCGACACCGCCGGCGCGGCGGCGGCGCGTGGCTACCAGGTCCGGCGCGTCGTGGTCCTGACCACGCAGGCCGCGCCGGTCGCCCCGCCGGTGGCACCCGCGCCGGACCTCGCCGCGGCCGCCGAGCCGGCGCCGGGGGTGACCGTCCGCGCGCTCGCTGGCGACGACGACTGGGACGCCCAGCTGATGCTCACGATCGCCTGCGACGAGCTCGAGGCTCCGCGCGACGAGCGCTACCGCGGGTTCATCGCCGACCGACTGGCCGCCAAGCGGGCCTGGGTCGAGGCGGGTCGCGGGGCCTGGTGGGGCGCGTTCGCCGCCGACCGCCTGGTCGGGTCGCTCGGGCTGTTCCACGCGCACGGCCTGGGGCGTTACCAGGACGTCGTGACCCACCCTGACCACCGACGCCAGGGCCTGGCCAGCGCGCTCCTGGCCGCGGCCGGCGGCGCCCTGCTCGCAGGCGGCCTCGCCCGCACGCTGGTGATCCAGGCCGCCGGAGACAGTGAAGCGGCCCGGCTCTACCCGCGGGTCGGGTTCGCCCCGGCCGGCGTCCTCACCGAGCTGCTGCGCCGGCCGCCCCCGGTCGGCTGACCTGCCACAACGGGGGGCTCGGGCCACCGAGCGGGGCGCGGTCTCCCCAGGGGGCCGCGGGCGTACCTGCGCCAGAAACCAAGGATGTCGGTAACCTCGGTGCGGGGATCCCGACGCGCGAGGTGGGCCGGGTTCTTGCTTTCTCATGGCTCGACGGTGTCGCCTCCGCAGCCCCATGCCCTCACGATCCCCCTCGCGGTGCGATCGGACGACGAGCCCACCCCGGTCGTCGCGCTGGGGCCTGCGCGGGAACGGATCCAGCGCCTGGCCGCCACCCGCCTCGCGCGCGACCACGGCCGGACGCTCCACCTGGTCCGGGACACGCCCGAGCTGCCCACCGCCACCGACGACCTCGAGGTCCTGCGCCGCGCGCTGGTCGGCCGGGTCCAGCAGGTGCTCGGCGCCGACGGCGGTGCCCGCCTCGACGACCCCCAGCTCGAGCGGCTGGCCACCGCCGCCGCCAGCCTCGCCGTCGCGATCGGCCAGGCCCGCGCTGACGATGCGGTCCGCGAGGTCACCGCGCGCCTGGGCCGCGAGGTCGAGCTCGGCGAGCGGAACCGGCGCGAGATCGCGCGGCTGCGCGAGCGGCTCGAGCACGAGCAGGGCGTGATCGCGACCGCGCCGCGCGCCGGGACCGATCGGGTCCCGGTGGTGGGCGCCGGCCTGGCCGCGACCTTCGCGCGGGTCGACAAGGTCGCGCGCACCGACGCGACCGTGCTCGTGCGCGGCGAGACCGGGGTCGGCAAGGAGCTGATCGCGCGCGCGATCCACGCCGGGTCGCCCCGGCGCGCCGGGCCGTTCATCGTCGTCGACTGCGGCGCGATCGCCGCCGGGCTGGTCGAGAGCGCGCTGTTCGGGCACGAGCGCGGCGCGTTCACCGGCGCGATCCGCGCCGCCCAGGGTGCGTTCCGCGCGGCCCACGGCGGCACCATCTTCCTCGACGAGCTCGGAGAGCTGCCGCTCGAGCTGCAGCCGCGGCTGCTGCGCGTCCTGCAGGAGCGCGAGGTCCAACCGGTCGGTGGTGATGCGGTGGTCGCGGTCGACGTGCGGGTCGTGGCCGGCACCAACCGCGATCTCGACGCCGAGGTCGCGGCCGGTCGCTTCCGCCAGGACCTGCTGTATCGCCTGAAGGTCGTCGAGATCGACGTGCCGCCGCTGCGCGCGCGCATGCACGACCTCGCGGCGCTCGCCGAGCACTTCCTGAACCGGATCGGCGAGCGGACCGGTCGGCCCCCGCGCCGGCTCGCGCCCGACGCGCTGCGCCTGTGTCTCGGCTACGACTGGCCCGGCAACGTGCGCGAGCTCGAGCACGCGCTCGAGGCGGCCGCGGTGTACGCCGATGGTGCCGAGATCCACTCCCGCGATCTTCCGATCACCTGCAAGGTCTTCCGGCGCGACGCGGTGGCCGCGCTCGATGCCGCCCGCGGCCCGGTCGAGGGTGCCCCGCGTGCCGGCCTGCGCGAGACTCTCGAGGAGCTCGAGCGTGACCGGCTGGTGGCGACCCTGCGTGAATGCGGCAACAATCGCAGCCGCGCGGCGCGGGCGCTGGGCATGTCGCGCGGCGCCTTGCTGCGCCGGCTCAAGCGCTACGACCTCGCGTCCGACGACGCGATCGCGCCTTGACAGCGCCTCGGTCGCCAGCGCCGGGGCGGTACCCGGATTGTGCCCGCGGCGTGCTTGTACAAGCCGCAACTGCCGGGTAACCACTACCAGATGATGCTGCGCTCGCTCGCCAAGCAGGCCGCCCGGCCTGTGCTCCAGCGAGCGACCGGGGGCCGGCTGGTGTGGCGGGGACCTACCGAGCGACGGCGCGTGGCGCTCACGTTCGACGACGGTCCGCACGCGCTCACGACCGACCTGCTCGAGCTGCTGGCGCACCACGGTGTGCCCGCGACCTTCTTCGTGATGGGCGCGTGGGTCGAGGAGCGCCCCCAGGTGGTGGTCGAGTACCTGCGCGGCGGCCACCAGCTGGCCGGGCATGGCTACTACCACACGCGCTTCACCACGCTCAGCCCGCGGGAGCTCCGGGCCGAGCTTGCGCGGATGTCGGACGCGATCGGCCCGATGCGGCACGGCCACTGGGTGCGCCCGCCGCACGGCACGATCGGCGCGGTCGACGTCTCGACGATGCTCGCGACCGGCTACGTCGTGGCGCTGTGGTCGCTCGACAGCCTCGACCACGCCGGCGCCAGCCCGGACAAGATCGCCGAGCGGTGCCGGCCCGACGCGGTGCGGCCGGGCGAGGTCATCCTGATGCACGAGGGCGAGGCGGCCACCCTCGAGGCGCTGCCCACGATCATCGCTCGCCTGCAGGCCGACGGGTACGAGCTGGTCACCATGGCCGACCTGATCACGCCCTGAGCCGCGCGAGGCGAGGCGGCCGCCGATTCCGTACAGATCGGGCGCGGCCTCCGGGCCGCGGCCGACCGATCGAAAGGGAGGGTGGGATCGAGAGATCACAGCCTCTGGAGCCTCCGGCTGGCCGGCGCGCGGCCGCGGCCCGGCGGTTCTTCGAGTACATTGTCGCCGATGGCCGCGGCCAAGGACGCCGACGAGACCCGGGTCGCGCCTGCCGAGGGCGGTGGCCCGCTCGGCATCCCGTTCAAGCGCTACCTGCTGGTGCCGGCGCTGGTGCTGGCGGTGGTGGAGGCGCTCGGCGTCGCCTACCCGCTATACAGCCTGTTCGAGCTGGGCCGGGTCGACACCGGCACGCTCCTGCGGGTGGTCGTGCCGGTGCTCGTCGGCGCCGTGCTGGTGTGGAGCGCGGCGATCACCGCGTGGCTCCTGCCCGTGCGCGGCTGCGTGGTCGCGCGCCGGCGCGGGGTCAAGGTCGACCGTGACCTCGCCGCGCGTGGCTATCGCGCCGCCCTGCGCACGCCGCTCCGCGTCTTCCTCGGCCGCACCTTCTTGTGGGTCGGCATCGGCTCGGCGGTCGGGGTGTTCCTCGCGCGCTACGAAGGCTGGCCGACCGAGCGCGCGCTCGCGATGGCCTCGCTGGCCGGGCTCCACGTCGCGCCGATCGCCGGCCTGCGCGCGGTCTGGGTCGGCGAGGTCCTCGCCGGCGTGCGCGCGCGGCTGTTCACGCACCGGGCGCCGCTGCGCGGGTTCGCCGACGATCACTTCCGCCGCCTGGTGCTGACCGCGCTGGTGATCGCGGCCGGCGCGATCGCCGCCCAGGCCGCGTTCCTCTACTACCTGGTGCCGATCACTCTCGAGCAGTACCTCGCGGTCGAGACCTACCTGCCGTCGGTGGCCGCGGTCGGCTGGTGCGGGTGGGTCGCGATCGCGCGCCTGCAGAGCCGCTCGCTCGATCGCTACCTCGAGGCCGCGGCCGGCGACGGCGGCGATAGCCAACACACCGGCAACGCCAGCTCGGTCTACCGGCTGGCCCAGTCGCTGCCGTACCGGCTGGCGCTGGTCGCGATCGCGGTGTGGATCGTCATCGCCGGCGTGATCGGCGCGATCGATCGGCTCTACCTCGGCATCGATCTCGACAACACGATCGTCGCGATGGTGGCGCTGGTCGCGGTCGGGCTCGCCGCCGCGATCTACGAGACCCTCGGCCACCGCGAAGTGCTGGCGCCGCTGCTCGCGCACCTGTCGGCGCGCTACCGCATCCCGGTCCGCGCGATCGCGCCGGCGCTGTCGCTGCGCGGCAAGCTGCTGCTGTCGTTCGGCGGCGTCGTGGTGCTCGCGTGCGGCATGGCGCTGCTGTGGGGCTTCGTCCAGTACAAGAACCTGGCGACCGACGCGGTGGTGCGCCAGGCCGAGCTCGGCTTGCAGTGGGTGCGCTCGGAGGCGCAGGCCGCGGTCGCCGCCCACGATCTGCCGCCGACCCCGCAGCTGGTCCGGGCCGCGCTCCGCGAGATCGGCAGCCGCAACCCCGAGGGCACCACGGTCGTCTACTACATCGACGATCTCGAGCACCCGCTGCCGGCCGCGATCAGCCGCCGCCGCGACGTGGTCGGCATCGGCGGTGGCCCGATCGGCGCTCCGGCGCTGCCCTGGTACGCCCACGCCTCGATCCGCCGCGGCGCGACCCGGATCGAGCTCGGGCGCGCCGAGCTCACCGGCCAGAGCGGTCGGCTGCAGGTCGGGTGGCACGGCCAGACCTACGACCTCGGCGCGGTCGCCGTGCTCTATCCCGACTACCGCGGCCGCGGCGAGTCGATGGTGCGGCCGCTCAAGGAGCTATTCGTCTTCTTCATCGTACTGTTCGGCGCCTGCGCCGGGATCGTGGTGGTCACGGTCGCGCAGTTCGTCACGCCGATCCGCCGGCTCGAGCAGCGCGCCGACGCGATGGCCCGCGGCGAGCTGGCCGAGCCGGTCAGCTCGGGCGGCGACGGCGACGAGATCGGGCGGCTGACCTTCGCGCTCGAGGAGATGCGGCGCGCGCTGCGCGAGAAGCTGCGCTCGACCGAAGAGGTCAACCTCGACCTCGAGCGCGCGGTGCAGAAGCGCACCCACGACCTCGCCCGCAAGAACAAGGAGCTGGCCGAGACGCTCGACAAGCTGACCCGCACCCAGGCCCAGCTGGTCCGCTCGGAGAAGATGGCGTCGATCGGCCAGCTGGTCGCCGGCATCGCCCACGAGATCAACAACCCGGTCAACGCCATCGTCAACACGGTCGGTCCGCTCGAGGAGGCGATCGGCGAGCTCGAGGGCGGCGACGCCGCCAGCCGCAGCGAGGCCGCGCGCGACATCCGCGACATGGTGCGGGTGGTGCAGCGCGGCGCGCACCGGACCAAGGCGATCGTCCAGGCCCTGCACAACTACTCGCGGACCGACGACGAGAAGCTGGTCGACTTCGATCTCAACCGCAGCCTCGACGACTCGCTCGAGCTGCTCCGCCACCTGCTCAAGGGCAACATCACGGTCACCAAGGGCTACGGCGAGGTCGGCAAGGTCTCGGGCCACGCCGGGCAGATCAACCAGGTGTTCATGAACCTGTTGACCAACGCGATCCAGGCCCTGGCCGGGCGCGACGACGCCACCATCACGATCGCCACCCGGGTGGTCGGCGGCATGGTCGAGGTGCGCATCGGCGACAGCGGGCCGGGCATCCCGCCCGACGTGGTGCCGCGGATCTTCGATCCGTTCTTCACCACCAAGGACGTCGGCGAGGGCACCGGCCTCGGCCTCGCGATCGTGCACGAGCTGGTCGAGCACCACGGTGGGTCGATCGAGGTCGAGACCCAGGTCGGCAAGGGCACGACCTTCACCGTGACCTTGCCGCGGGTGGGTGAGACCGGGCGCCGGGAGCGCACCGGCGGTCGGCTGGCGACCCGGTCCTGATCCGGCCCGGTCTTGTCATTTTGGCAGGAGCCCCCTGGGGGGCTGCCATGCTGGCACGTGACCCGGGTGGCAGAACTCTTTCACGCGAGCAAATCCGATTGGTTGAGCGGGAATGGGCCTGGCACCCAGCTTGTAATGATGTTGGACGGTGCCAGCATGCTCCTTTCACGTGGCTCAGACTCCAGCGCGGGTAGCGGTATGAACGCCATGCGTCACCCGGGAGGGGTTCCGCGCGGGGTGTGGGCGAGCGCGTCCGAACCGTCGGACCGGGGCGTTCCCGACGAGGCCGGCGGCGGCGCCGCCACGACCTGGGACCCGTCGCGCGCGGTGCTGGTGGTGGACGACGAGCCGGGCATCGTCGAGTCGCTCGAGAAGATCTTCCGGCGTGAGGGCTTCGCGGTGATCACCGCGACCAACGGCCAGGCCGGGCTCGATCTCCTGCGCCGCAACCGGGTCGGGGTGATGCTGTGCGACCTGATGATGCCGGGCACGACCGGCATGGACCTGCTCAAGGCGGCCAAGTCGATCGCGCCCGAGACCGAGGTCGTGCTGATGACCGCGTACGGCACGGTCGAGACCGCGGTCGACGCGATGAAGGAGGGCGCCTACGACTTCGTGTCGAAGCCGCTCAAGCGCGCCCACGTGGTCCGCATCATCCGCAACGCGCTCGAGAAGCAGTCGCTGGTCACCGAGAACCGCGCCCTCAAGGCCCAGCTGGCCGAGCGCCGGCGCCGGGCCGTGATCGGCACCTCGCTGCCGTGGCGGCGCACGATGGACATCGTCCAGCAGGCGGCGCCCAGCGAGGCGACCGTGCTGCTGCTCGGCGAGAGCGGCACCGGCAAGGAGCTGCTGGCGCGCGCGCTCCACGAGCACAGCCACCGGGCCAAGGGCCCGTTCGTCGCGATCAACTGCTCGGCCATCCCCGAGTCGATCCTCGAGGCCGAGCTGTTCGGCTACGAGCGCGGCGCGTTCACCGGCGCCACCACCACCCGCGAGGGTCGGTTCGAGTCGGCCAGCGGCGGCACCCTGTTCCTCGACGAGATCGGCGAGATCTCGCGCCACGTGCAGGTCAAGCTGCTGCGGGTCCTGCAAGAGGGCGAGATCGAGCGGCTCGGCGGCGGCGGCAAGCCGCGCAAGGTCGACCTCCGCATGGTCGCGGCCACCAACGTCAACCTCGCCGAGGAGGTCCGGTCGGGCCGCTTCCGCGAGGATCTGTTCTACCGGCTCAACGTGATCCCGGTCCACGTGCCGCCGCTGCGCGACCGCCGCGAGGACGTGCCGCTGCTCGCCCAGCACTTCACCCAGCTCTACGCCGAGAAGAACGGCAAGGCGATCAGCGGCTGCACCGCGGCCGCGGTCGCCCGGCTCGCCGACTATCCGTGGCCGGGCAACGTGCGCGAGCTCGAGAACGCGATCGAGCGCGCGGTGGTGCTGACCCGCGGCACCTCGCTCGATGAGGACTCGCTGCCGCGCGAGGTCCGCGACGCCGCCGCCGCGGGTGCGCCCGGCATGATGTTCGCGATCGGCACCCCGCTGGCCGACATCGAGATGCGGGTCATCCGCGAGACGCTGCGCCACACCCGCGGCGACAAGCGGTTGGCCGCCAAGCTGCTCGGCATCGCGACCCGCACGATCTACCGCCGGCTGGCCGAGGCCGGCGAGCCCGGGGAGGCCGGTGACGCCGCCGAACCCCCGATCGACGCCGACCTCGACGCCGAGCCCGGGATCGACGATGGCGACGACCGCGACGCAGGAGGTCGGTGATGCAGGAGATCGTCAAGCGCCACTTCTGGGTGGTGATCGCGCTCGCGGTCGCGGGCAGCGCGGTGTTCGCGGCCAAGGTGGTCAACAACGTCGCCGAGGCCAAGTTCCTCCCCGACGCCAAGCGTGGCCCCAAGGTCGCAGCGGTGGCGCCGTCGCCGTCGACGCCAGTGGTGGTGCGGACCAAGGACGGCAAGCCGCTCACCGATCGCAACATGTTCTGCTCGACCTGCCTGCCGCCGGTGGTGGTCGCGTCCACCGATGGGCCGATCGATCCCAACACGATCCCGATGACCTCGCTGCCGCTGCAGCTGGTCGCGACCCACGTCCCCGACAAGCAGTTCGCCAGGAAGCACGCGTTCGCGACCGTGCTCAACACCGCGACCCAGAAGCAGGGCGCCTACTGGATCGACGACGAGATCCCCGGCGCCGGCAAGATCGTCGAGGTCCACTACAAGTTCGTCGACTTCACCAACACCGCGTCGGGTCGCAAGGAGCGCATCTCGATCACCGGCGAGGCGCCGCCGCCGCCGGTGTCCAGCGTCGCCGCGGTCGAGGCGCCCCCGACCCCGACCGGTGATGGCGACGAGCTCACCGCCGCGATCGACTCGGGCATCCGCAAGATCGACGAGTCGAACTTCGAGATCGACCGCTCGCTGGTCGAGAAGGTGCTGGCCAACCCGATGGCGGTCGCCAAGGGCGCGCGGGTCATGCCGTCGTCGAAGAACGGCGAGCCCAACGGCTTCAAGCTGTACGCGGTCCGGCCCAGCTCGGTCTACGCCAAGCTCGGCTTCGCCAACGGCGACACCATCCACGCCGTCAACGGCATGGAGCTCAACTCGATGGATCGCGCGATGGAGGTCTACTCGAAGGTCCGTGAGGCCTCGAATCTCCAGGTCACGGTCACCCGTCGCGGCAAGCCCGTGACCCTCAACTACGGCATTCGCTGAGCCTCGTCTCGGAACCCGGACCCATGACGTCACACACCCACCGTCCCGCTCGCCGCCTCGTCGCGTTCACCGCCGCTCTCGCGGTCGTGCTCGCGGCCGCGCCCATCGCCGCGCAGCCCGCGCCCACGCCCCCGCCGGGGAGCGGTGGCGGCACCGACCCTGGCGACGACGCCCAGCTCTACAGCTGCAAGAAGGCGCAGGGCTCGTTCGCGGTCACGCTCAAGCCCGAGACCGAGCTGAAGGACCTGCTCACCTGGGCGATGACGTTCACCTGCAAGAACTTCATCTACGAGGCGAGCATCCTCCAGCGGTCGAAGAAGCTGACGATCATCGCGCCCAACCGGATGAACGCGCAGGCCGCGTACCGGCTGTTCCTGGTCAGCCTGTCGACCATGGGCCTGACCGTGGTGCCCAAGGGCAACGTCCTGCGCGTGGTCGAGGCCGCCAACGCCAAGGGCGAGACGGTGCCGATCTACCGCAGGGGCTCGCCGGCGAACTCCGACGAGGTGGTCCGCCTCATCCTGCGCCCGCAGCACGTCTCGGTCGACGAGCTCAACAACGCGCTCGGCGTGGTGAAGTCGCAGATCGGCGTGATCCAGCCGGTGCCCAAGGCCGGCGTCCTGGTCATCACCGACTTCGCCAGCCACATCCGCGACATGGTCACGCTGACCCGCGAGCTCGACCAGCCGGTGTCGGGTGGCGGCATCTACACCATCCAGGTCAAGTACTCCGACGCGACCGTGCTCGCCCAGAAGCTGGGCGAGATCCTGGGCACCACCGGGGGTGGCGGCGGCGGCGCCCCGACCCCGATGAACACCAACATCCGCGGCGGCAATGCCGACAAGCCCGCCACCGAGGACGTGTCGGGTGCGATCCCGTCGAAGATCCTGGCCGACGAGCGCACCAACTCGCTGATCCTGCTGTCGAGCGAGGCCGGCTACCTGCGGGTCAAGGCGCTGGTCGATCGGCTCGACGTGATGGTCGAGGGTGGCGACACCGGCTCGATCCACGTGTACCCGCTCGAGAACGCGCAGGCCGAGGAGCTGGCGGTCACCCTGAACGCCGCCCTGTCCGGCGCCACCCAGCCCGCCCGCGGCGGCGGCGGGGGGCGCGGCGGCGGTGGTGGCGCGGCGGTGCCGCCCCCGCGCCAGGGCGCGCAGCTGCCCGACGGCGGCGGCGCCGCGTTCGAGGGCACCGTCCGCATCACCCACGATGCCCCGACCAACGCGCTGGTCGTGCTCGCGTCGGGTCGAGACTTCCAGGCGCTCAAGGCGGTCGTCCGTGATCTCGACACCCCGCGCCGCCAGGTCTTCATCGAGGCCGTGATCCTCGAGCTCAACGTCAGCAACGGCCTCGACCTCGGCTCGAGCTTCCACGGCGGCCTGCCGACCGGCAGCGGCGACGACGCGCTGCTGTTCGGCGGCGTCCAGTCGAGCGATCTGCGCTCGCTCGACCTGTCGACCCTGGCGTCGGCGACCGGCCTCATCGGCGGCCTGATCGGCTCGCCCCTGGCGCAGTCGCAGGAGCTGCTCGGCAAGACCATCCCGTCGTACGCGGTGCTGTTCCAGGCGCTGGCCAAGTCGTCGAACGTCAACGTGCTGTCGAGCCCGCACATCCTCACCACCAACAACGAGGAGGCCGAGATCTCGGTCGGCCAGAACATCCCGTACGTCGGTGGCATCAACTTCGGCCTGCCCACCGGCGCCGGCGGCGCCGCCGGCGGCTTCGGCAACTTCGGCAACGTGTCGATCCAGCGCCAGGACATCCAGCTGTCCATGAAGATCACCCCGGCGATCAACGCGTCCAACATGGTCCGGCTCAAGATCGAGCAGGAGATCCAGGACGTCGGCGACCGCGACCCGCAGCTCGGCCCGACCTGGACCAAGCGCAAGATCAAGACCACCGTCGTGGTCCGCGATCAGCAGAGCATCGTGATCGGCGGCCTCATCTCGGACCGGGTCTCGTACAGCGAGTCGAAGGTGCCCTTCCTCGGCGACGTCCCGATCCTCGGCTACCTGTTCAAGTACACCCGCCGCGAGAAGAAGAAGACCAACCTGCTGCTCCTGCTCACGCCCTACGTGATCCACGACCAGCTCGATCTGCAGGCGATCGTCGAGCGCAAGGTCCGCGAGCGCAACGAGTTCCTGCGCGCGTTCCAGAACCTCGACAAGGCGACCTTCCTGCCCCGGGTCGACTACCGCCGCAAGCGCGGCCTGATCGAGGAGATCAACCGGTCGATCCGCGCGATCGAATCCGACCGCGAGCTGCTGAAGGCGCTCGAGCAGCGCCAGGGCACGGTGCCTGAGGGCGCGGTCCGCTACCAGCTCGACGGCGCCGGCGCCGGCATGGAAGGCAACGAGCCCGAGATCACGCCGGAGCCGGTGCCGGCCGCCGGCGCGGCCACCCCGGCCAAGAAGCCGGCCGGGACCCCCGCGCCGGGCACCCCGGCTCCGACCAACAAGACCTCGCCGAGCCCGGCGACCCAGCCGACCAAGCCCGCGGCCGGAGCCAGCCGGTGACCATGCCGGGGACCATGGTCGAGTACGCACCGATCGGGCCGATGCTGCTGGGCGAGATCCTCGTCCGCGACGCGGGCGTGCGCCCGGAGGCGATCGTCAAGGCGCTCGACAAGCAGCGCGAGGAGGGCGGCCTCCTCGGCGAGATCCTCGTCAAGCTGCGGCTGTGCGACGAGGAGCAGCTGGCCGCCGCGCTGGCCGTGCAGTCGGAGATGCCGTACCTGCGCGATCTGCCGAAGGCCGACGAGATCCCGGCCGAGCTGATCGAGGCCCTGCCGATCAACTTCGCGAAGCAGCACCGGGTGCTGCCGCTGCGGCGCGACCCCGACACCGGCCGGGTCCAGGTCGCGGTCTGCGACCCGGGCGCGCTCGACATCGTCGACGACGTCGCGGTCATGATCGGCGCGCCGGTCGACCCGGTCCTGTGCTCGCCGACCAAGATCCTCGAGCACATCAACCGGGCGTACGGCCGCCTGCGCCAGGGCGCCGAGCTCGAGCACGACACCCGCAAGCAAGAGGAGGACGAGTTCGGCTCGGGCGAGGAGCTCGCCGACCTCCTCGACCTCAACGACGAGGCCCCGATCATCCGCTGGGTCAACTCGCTGATGTTCCAGGCGGTCAAGGAGCGCGCCTCCGATATCCACATCGAGCCGGGCGAGCGCGACGTCATGGTCCGCTACCGGATCGACGGCGTCCTGCGCGAGGCCAAGCGCGCGCCGCGCAAGTTCATCCCGTCGATCCTCGCCCGCGTGAAGATCATGGCCGGCCTCAACATCGCCGAGAAGCGGCTGCCGCAAGACGGCCGCATCCGCCGCAAGATCGGCGGCAAGGACGTCGACATGCGCGTCGCGACCGCGCCGACCGCGACCGGCGAGCGCGTCACGATCCGTATCCTCGATCGCAGCTCGGTGCTGCTCGGCCTCGCCGACATCGGCATGGCCAACGACACGCTCGAGACCATCCGCGGCATCATCCGCCGCCCGTACGGCATCTTGCTGGTCACCGGCCCGACCGGCTCCGGCAAGACGACCACGCTGTACGCCTGCCTGTCCGAGATCAACGCGCCCGACGTGAACATCCTCACCGTCGAGGATCCGGTCGAGTACCAGCTCGAGGGCATCAGCCAGACCCAGGTCAACCCCAAGATCGATCTGACCTTCGCCACCGGCCTCCGCTCGTTCCTCCGCCACGACCCCGACGTGATCATGGTCGTCGAGATCCGCGACCGCGAGACCGCCGAGATCGCGATCACCGCGTCGCTCACCGGTCACTTCGTGTTCTCGACCGTCCACACCAACGACGCGGCCGGCGCCATCACCCGCCTCGTCGACATGGGCATCGAGCCCTTCCTGGTCGCGTCGTCGCTGATCGGCCTCCTCGCCCAGCGCCTGGTCCGCAGGCCCTGCTACGAGTGCGCGCGGCCGGTGCGGCCGAGCGAGCAGATCGTCGTCCAGCTCGGCCTCGATCCGGCGACGTTCTACGCCGGCCGCTACCGGTTCCCCGAGGTCAAGGGCGAGCGGGTGCTGCCGCCCGGCACCGTGCTCGAGACCGTCGGCTGCCCGGCCTGCCTCGAGGTCGGCTACCGCGGCCGCACCGGCATCTACGAGCTGCTGATGATCAACGACGTCGTCCGCAAGATGACCCTGGAGAAGGCCGACGCCGGCTCGATCCGCGGCGCCGCCAACGCCGCCGGCATGATCAGCCTGCGGCTCGACGGCGCCCGCAAGGTGCTCAAGGGCCTCACCACCGCCGAGGAGGTCATCCTCATGACGGCCGAGGCGGACATCTGACATGGTGATGTACGCCTACAAGGGCCTGGGGCCGACCGGCAAGAACGTCGCCGGGACCCGCGAC
>JBKJLC010000272.1:0-15170 GCA_046597055.1 Kofleriaceae bacterium
TCAAACTCCGATGCGAGAAGTCGCCGACGGGAACCGAGCCGCCCTGACTCTCGGTAGGATTTGGCGTGAGGCAACCGGACGCATCTCGGAGTAGGATTTTGGCGTGAGGCAACACGATGGGGAGATCTAGTTGTCGCTCGGCACGCCGCTGACGATCGGCGCGACCACCCCGGTGCCGCTCGTCTACGACTTCTCCGGCTTCCCCGACCGCTTCTACCAGTCGACCTATCCGGCGCCGGGCGCGCCAGCGGTGGCGGCGCTGGTGCGCGAACTGCTCGCGGCCTCGGGGCGCGCGGTCGCCGAGGCGCCGACCCGCGGGCTCGACCACGGCGCGTACGTCCCGCTCATGTGCATGTATCCAGCCGCCGACGTGCCGGTGCTGCAGGTGTCGATGCCCGGCCTCGATGCGCGCGCGCTGTTCGAGGTCGGCCGGGTGCTGGCGCCGCTGCGGCGCGAGGGCGTGCTGATCATCGGCAGTGGGTTCCTCACCCACAACATGCGCTACGCGTTCATGAAGGGCGACCGGCCGGCGTGGGCGACCGAGTTCGATGCCTGGGCCGGCGACGCGCTGCTCCGGCGCGACGCCGGCGCGCTGATCGAGTTCCGGCAGCGCGCGCCCGGCGCGAAGCTGGCGCTGCCAACCTGGGAGCACTACGCGCCGGTGCTGGTCTCCGCCGGCGCCGCCGCCGACGACGACACCGCCCGTGTCACCTTCCCGATCACCGGCTGGTGGATGGACGGCGCCTTCACCAAGCGCTCGGTCCAGCTGGGCTGACCGGCTCGGTGTGTCGCTCAGATCAGACGACGCTGCGCTGGCACATGGAACGGCCGCGATTTCGGCCCCGCACCGAGTCGCTGCGATCAGCGCGTCGACGGCTCGAGCACGACCTCATCGACTGCAGCCTGAAACTGCCAGGTCGTAACGGTAGTGCCCGAGTTGGTTCCGCCGACCGCGAGCAGCGGCAACGTCCACGCGTCGATCGGGGGAAGAGTGCTCACCGGGAGGGCGTCGGTGGCCAACGCGGTACGGCGGGAGTCCTTGAGCGAGAGCAGGGTGTGCTGGACGCCAGCGAGCGGAGGTCGGCTCAGCGGATTGCTCGTCAGGACCGAGAACTGATCGTCGTCGGTGGTCGCGTTGGCTACTGTGACTGTCATCTTGCCGCCGGCCGGATGAAACTCCCAGATACCGGCGTGGATCCAGAGGCCGTAGACCTCGCTCTGGCCGACTGGATGCAGGTACTCGAAGATGCCGGTACTGGCCGACGTGTTGGTGTCGACCAATGTCGGCGAGTACACGGCACGACCCCAGACGCGGTCGCCGACGGAAATGGTCCCGGAGAGCGCGCGTTCGGGATCGTCGACCACCGTGACTTTGGCGCGATATCGGATCACCACCGAACCGGGCGGATGGACCCGACAGATGTCCGGGCAGCCGGCCGTGCCGTCGCAGTCCTCACCATCATCGATGGTGCCGTTCCCGCAGTTCACTGGAAGCTGTGCGTCGGCTCCCATGTCTACCGACGCGTCGGGCGGAACGACTGGCCCACCGTCGACGGCCACCGAGGAGACCTCACCACATCCAACACCAGTAACGCAAAACACAACAAAAGTGGCTAGAGATAAAGCTTTCACGCGAACATACTACCGGACCCCGCGCGATTCGCTCCATCATTCGCGTGACTGCGCCAATTACCAGTTTGCCTGGCATAGCCGCACAAGAAACCAAGAGATCTTGGCAGACGGCCCGCTACCTCTCGTCAGGACACGACGCCGTAGACGTTGCGGGCCTGCCGCTGAAGCTCGATGCCGTCGCGGATCTGCTCGAAGAGCTGGCGCGAGGCGGGCAGGCCGATGATCTCGAGGTGCGGGGTCGAGACGTCGGCGGTGAAGATCTCGATGTGGGCGATGCCGAGGATGCGGTCGATCAGGCTCTGCTTGTAGCGAACATCGCGGCAGCGCCAGAGCTCGAGGACGTCGATCTTCTTCGAGAGGATGCCGCGCTCGGTCTCGATGTTGCTGGTCGTGACCCGGAAGCGGACCGACTTCCGGTAGAAGTACAGGATGGCGAAGTAGATCGCCGCGAGCGCGAGCAGGACCGCGTACACGAGCACCTGCGTGTTCTGCGGCGCCTCGAGCCAGCCCAGGATCTTGTAGAAGAGCGCCGGCACCAGCACCGCGCCGAGCACGCCGACGAAGTAGTGGCTGAAGTACGCGCGCCACGACGGCGCGCCGTCGTAGAGGACCTTGCGGTCACGAGGCGTCTCGGCATGGTGCCCCGCCGCATGCTGCGCGAACGGTGGCACGCCGGCCGGGGCCATCGCCGGTAGCGGTGCCGCCACCGGCACCGGGGTCTCGGCCCCGGCTACCGGCGCCGCGCCGGGCGCGGCGCTGACGAAGGACCCGCAGTGGCGACACTTGATCGCCTCGTCCTGGATCTCCTCGGCGCAAAACGGGCATTTCTTCATCGCCCGGTCATCCTACCACCGGCGGCCGCGGGCGCCGCGGCCGGCTCTGGCTACATCCGGTAGCCGAGGCCGACCGTGAACTCGAAGCGCGTGAAGGCTCCGATCTCTTCCTTGAAGCCCTCCTTGGCCGGCGCGTACGAGAAGCCGACCGGCGTGATCGCGGCCGCGATGTTCTTGGTGATCGCGTACTCGCCGGTGAGGCCGACCCGGACCGCCGGCATGAGCAGCGTGCTCGTCGGGGCGGTGCCGTTCGTGATGAACGGGTTGCCCTCGCCGAGACCGCCGAACAGCAGCACGCCGCCGCCCAGCTCGCCGCGGAGCAAGATCTTGGGGGCGACCTCGAACGTCGCGCCCACGTTGGCGAAGATCGTCGTGAAGGAGGCATTGCCCTCCTGGCCCATCATCGACCCCGCCCACGGGATCGGCGAGAAGCCGATCGCCACACCGGCGTCGATCACGAGCTTCTCGCCGACCGGAATCGGGTAGCCGGCGCCTAGCGCGATCGAGACCTGCATCGGGATCTTCTCGGCGAGGTCCCCGGCGCCGATCATGGCTCCGCCGAAGCCGGCGTGCGCCGTGATCGTCTTGGGCTGACCGGTGACCTCGGGGTCCTCCTCCTCCTCCTCGCCGTCGTCGACCTGGCCGTCCCCGGGGCCGCCGGGAGTCGCGACCCGGCCGTCGCCGGGCGGCGTGCCGGTCGGGCCCACCGGCGTGGTCGTGCCGTCGCCGGTCGGCAGGCCGGTGATCGGGGCGTCGGGCTCCTGGGTGCCTTCCGGCGGCCGGCTCCGGATCTCAGCCTGCGTCTTGACGCAGGTCTCGAGGGTCTTGATGTGCCCCTCGACCTCCGCCTTCTTCTCCGCGGGCGCGTCCTTCTTCACCGACAGGAAACGCTTGTAGAAGAAGAGCGCCTGCTTGCAGTCGTCGAGCTGGCGATACGCCGAGGCGACGTTGTAGAGGAAGGCCCCGTCGCCCCACTCCTCGTACGCCTTCTTGAACGAGTCGGCCGCCTTCTGGAAGTTGCCGAGGTCGAACTGCTTACGACCGTCGTCGTAGTAGTACTTGGCCCGCTCCTTGGGATCCTTCGACGTTGGCTGGGCCGCGGCGATCCGGACCGTGGTGGCGGTGCCGACCGCGCCGAGCGCGGTCCCGGCGATGGCGGCAGCGATCCAGTGCTTCAGGGTCTTCTTCTTCATAGGCCTGTCCTGAGCCCCGTCGAAGGGCACGTCGTGAGCCCGCCGTCGGGCCGGTCCTGAGCCCCGTCGAAGGGCGGCGTCGAGTCGAGGTGACCAGGTCGGGTCACTTGCAGCCGGTCGCGAACGGATCCATCAGGTCAGCGTCAGTGCAGGCGCCCTTGGCGGTGCCCTTGCCCGTGCCCGCGCCCTTGCCGGTGCTGGGGCCGCGGCCGCCGGAGCCCGACCGCTTCTTGAGCGCGATCTCGAGATCGACGTCCCCCGACAGCTTCACCGTCTTCTCCTGGTCGATGAAGCCCGGGAGGGTGATGTCGATGACCACGTCCTCGTCGGACTTCGGCACCTTGAACTTGAGCGGCGTCTTGCCGCGCGGCTTGGTCTCGCTGCCGACGGTCACGAACGCGCCCTTCGGGCTCGAAGTGACCGAGACAGTGACCTCGCCGGCCGCGACGACCGCCGTGCCGGCGCCGGTGCCCGTGCCCGTGCCCGTGCCCGTGCCCGTGCCGGTGCCCGGATCGGCTGAGGTGCCGGTGCCGGTGCCCGGAGCGGCGGCGGTGCCGGTGCCGGTGCCGGTGCCCGGGTCGGCCGCGGTGCCGATGCCCGGATCGGCCGCGGTGCCGGTGCCGGTCGCGATCTCGGTGGCCGTGCCCGCGCTGGTGCCGGGCCGGGTACCAGTCCCCGGATCGGTGCCGATCTCGGCGGTGCCGGTGCTGCCACCAGCCGCGGTGCTGCCCTTGCTGCCGCTGCCGCCGACCAGCACGAACGCGAGCACCGCCGCCCCGACCGTGGCGAGGCCAAGGCCGATGAAGAGCCCCTTCTTGCTGCCGCCGGCGGGTGCCCCGTATTGCCCGGTGGCACCACCGAGCGTGGTCGGGGTGGTCATCGAGCCCGGCACCGGCGTGAGGGACGCGATCGCCGACGGCGTCATCCGCGACACCGGGGCGACCGGGTCGTTGCTGGGCACGATGTGCGAGGCGATGAAGCCGGCGATCCCGCCGTGCGCCTCGACGTACCCGACCGGATCCATGAGTCCCTTGGCCAGCTCGTCCATCGTGGGGAAGCGCCGGTCGGGGTTCTTCTCCAGGCACTTCATGACGACCTGCTCGACGTGCGGCGGGATCATCCCGCGGATCGTCGAGGGCGCCGCCGGCGCCTGGGTCAAGTGCTGGACCAGGACCTCGCCGTAGCCCTCGCCGTAGAACGGCACGCGTGCGGTGATCAGCTCGTAGAGGACGATGCCGAGCGCATAGATGTCGGCGCGGTGGTCGACGTTGCCGCGGCCCTCGCACTGCTCGGGCGACATGTACGCGGGCGTGCCCATCACCAGGCCGGTCCGGGTCCGTCGCGAGCCGGGCTGATCGCCGGTCAGCTTCGCGATGCCGAAATCGAGCAGCTTGACGAAGTCCTTCTCGCGGCCGCGCTGGATCAGGATGATGTTGTCGGGCTTGAGATCGCGATGAACGACGTTCGATTTGTGTGACGCCGACAGCGCGTCGGCCACCTGGAGCGAGATCGAGAGCGCACGCTCGGGCGCGAGGGGGGCCTCCCGCCGGATCAGCTCGGAGAGCGTGATCCCGGGCAGGAACTCCATGATGAAGTAGACGAGCCCTTCGCCGCTGGGCCCGGTCGTCATCACCCCGTAGTCGACGATGTCGACGATGTTGGGGTGACCGATGTCGTTGACTGCCTTTGCCTCGTTGAAGAAGCGGGCGACCACGTCGGGGTTGGACGCGAACTCAGCGTGGAGGATCTTGAGCGCGACCTTCTTGCCGATGTGCGGGTGCTCCGCCATGTACACCGACCCCATGCCACCCTCGCCGAGCTTCTGGCGAACGGTGTAGTTGCCAATGGTCTGGCCGAGCATGGGATCGGGTGGGGGCGCGCCTTGGTAATGATCCATTCAATTCTCCCGCGGCCCGATTCTAACGCATGTCCGCACGTTCGGGCTCGACGTATGACCGAAGAAGCGGCGTCGTTCTTGGACCTGCGACCGCGGTCGGGGGCCTGGTCCGTTCGCGGATTTTTCGCGCCATCAGGGGTCGCGTGTTAGCGTCGCGATCGATGCGCTTCGGCCCGTTTGTGACACGGTCGATGATCACCGGTGTGCTCGCGATCGCGCTGGCGGCGGTGGTGGTGGGAGCTGGGCTCACGTCCGCGCGGGCCGAGAACCTCTCGAAACTGCCTGACATTCGCTCGAAGGCTGCGGTCGTGCTCGACGTTCGCACCGGCGCCGAGATCTGGAGCAAGAACGCGGACGAGGTCCGGGCGATCGCCTCGACCACGAAGATCTTCGTCGCGATGGCGGTGCGCCGGAAGGGCATGGCGCTCGACGGCTGGACCGAGATCGTGCGCGAGGATGCCCGGGCGGCAACGGGCGGCAGCCGAACCCGCCTCGATCTCGGTCAGACGTTCAAGAACCGCGATCTGCTGCGCGCGATGCTGATGGCGAGTGACAACCGCGCGCCGACCGCGCTCGGCCGCGCCGCGGGGCTCGACCGCGCCGCGCTGATCGCGGAGATGAACGCGACCGCCCGGGAGCTCGGGCTCAAGAAGACGCGGTTCACCGACACGTCGGGGCTCCGCGGCAACGTGTCGACCGCGCGTGAGATGGGCCTGGCGCTGCGCGCGGCCCTGCGCGATCCGGTGCTGGCCGAGATCATGGGGACCTCGTGGGCGACTGTCACGTCGAAGAGCGGCTACGCCAAGCTCCAGTACGGCTCGACCAACGCGCCCCTGGTGGTGGGCAAGTACAAGGTGACCGGCGGCAAGACCGGCTACACCCGCGCCGCCGGCTACTGCTTCGTCACCGGGGCCGAGGTCGGGGGCCGCGGCTACGTGCTGGTGTTCCTCGGCGCCGAGGGCAAGCAGACCCGCTTCGTCGACTTCAACCGGGTCGCCGGCTGGCTGGCCGCCGGTGCGCCCGGCGGCGCGCTGCGGCCGCGTGCGACCAAGGCCGCGGCCAGCGCCCCGGTGCGCAAGCGCGCCCGCGGAACCGCAAGGCGCTGACCGGTTCACGCTAAGCTGGGCCGGTGATCGACCGCCGCGAGCTCCTGCGCAGCCTCGGCGCCGGCGCGGCGCTGGCGGCGCTGGCGCCGCTGACGGCGCTGTCCGGCTGCGGGCCCAGCGGCTCGCGCGCGGGTCCGGTGACAGCGACCCCGCGCGCGCCGGTGCGGATGGCCCTGCGCGAGGCGGTCGAGCGGATGAGCGAGCGGCTGGAGCGCCCGACCGCATACCTGCTGGTGCGGCGGCGGGTGCGCGCGCTGGTCGCCGCCGGTCAGGCCGAGGTCGCCGACGAGCAGATGACCGTGGTGGTGCTGGCCGGCACCACCGGCGGCCGCCGGGTCGAGCGCGCGTTCGACGAGATCGACCTGGCGCGGATCGCGTCGGTCTCGGCCGAGCTGGCGGCGGGCGCGCGCGGGCCGCGCCGGCCGCGGGTCGCGCTCGCGGCGCCGCTCGATCGCAAGGCCGCGCTCGCGCTGGATCCGGCCACGCTGACCGCCCGCGACTGGCTCGATCGGGCCCGCTCGATCGCCGCGCGGGGCGAGCAGATGTCGTCGAGCCGGCTCATCTACCGCGCGTCGTACCTGGCCTGCGACGACGACCGGGTGTGGGTCGTGAGCGAGGCCGGTGACCGCGGCCAGCGGCTGGTGCGGACCCGGTTGGGCACCAGCTTCATCGCCTGGCACGGCAGCGAGCCGATGGCCGGCGAGGCCCAGTTCGCCGGGTCGGTGGGGCCCGCGCCGGAGCTGCTCGCCGACGCCGCGATCGCGGTGGCCGCGGCCGAGGCTCTCGCGCTGTTCACGCCGACCGCCCCGCCGACCGGCCCGCGCACGGTCCTGCTCGCGCCGACCGTGGTCGCCCTGGTGCTCGAGCGGGCGATCGGGATCGTGCTCGCCGGCGGCGGCCGCCCACCGGCGGCGGCGCTCACGATCGGCGACGACCCGACCGCCCGCGGCTACGGCAGCTACGGCCACGACGACGACGGCGCGCCGGCGGCGGCGACCCGGCTGGTCGAGGGCGGCGCGGTGGTGGGACGGCTCGGCGCCGGCAACGCGCGCCGGTGCGGGCCGACCTGGCGGCTGGTCACCGCGCCGTCGAACCTGATCGTCGCGCCCGGGCCCCGGCCGGTGGCCGAGCTCGAGGCCGGCATCGAGGACGGCGTGATCGTCACCGCGCCGCGCGGGGTCGACGTCGACCACGCCGGCGTGCTGGTGGTGCGCGCGCGCGCCAGCGAGGTCAGCAAGGGACGGCGCACCGGACGCGCGTGGGAGGACGTCGAGCTGCGGGCCAGCGTGCACGACCTGCTCGCCGGCGTGACCGGGGTCGCCGCCGAGCGCGCGGCCCTCGCCATCGCCGACGACGGTCCGCCGCGGTCGGTGGTGGCACCGTGGCTGGTGACCCAGGCCGTCCTCGGCTCGGCGCGAGGCGCGGGATGAACGACCTGCGCGATCTGGTGGCGGCGCTGGGTCAGGTCCAGGTGGTGAGCGACTGGGCCGCGCGCGCGACCGCGACCCGCACCGCGTGGCTGGCCCGCGACCCGGGCGGCGCGCACAGCGGCGAGCGCAGCGCGCACGTGCTGGCGGCGCAGCTGCACCGCGACGTACCCGCAGGCCGGGGCAGCGCGTCGTTCGCGGTCGGCCCCGACACGCCGCTCGCGATCGTGATCGCGGACGGCGCCAGCCGCGCGCTTGCGTCGGTCGGGCCGTCGTGGCGGTCGGCGCCGGCGGCCGCGGCCGCGAAGGTGATCGTCGCCGATCCCGACGTGTCCGCGGCCGCGCTCGCCGGGCTGCCCGACCGGGTCGCCGCCGACCTCGACCTCGCGGTCCGCAGCGCCGGGGCCCGGGTGGTCGCGCTCGACCTCGCGATCGAGCTGACCGAGGTGCGGCTGGCCACCTCGCGCGGGCTCGATGCGGCCTGGGCCGCGACCCGCTTCGTCCTCGACGCCACCCTCGCGCGCGGCGGGGTCCGTGCCCGCATCCAGCACCGCACCCGGCGCCGCCGCGACCTGGTCCCGGGCGACGCGATCGTCGAGGCGCTCGGCCGCGCCGAGCGGCGCGCCCACGCGCGGCCGATCGAACCGGGCAGCTACCAGGTGCTCGCGCGCGCCTCGGCGTTCCTGCACGGCGGTCGCGGTCTGCTCGCCGCGCTGGTGGGCCAGGCCGATCCGGCGCTCGAGCGCCAGGGGCTGGTGCGCTACCGGCCCGGCCAGGCGATCGCGCCCGGTTCGACCGCGGTCCCCGATCCGCTGACGATGTCGAGCGACGGCGCCATGCCGTTCGGCCTGCACTCGGCGCCGCTCGGCGAACACGGCGAGCCGGTCCGTCGCTTCGAGCTGGTGACCCGGGGTGTCGCGCGCGGGCTCGCCCTCGACGTCCGCGAGGCCTACGCGCGCGGGGCCCAGCCCAACGGCGGCGTTCGCGGTCTGGTGGTGGCCGCCGGTGACATCGCCGCTGCCGACCTGGTGCGCCGGAGCTCGCCGGCGCTCGTGATCGACGAGCTCGACTGGCTCGAGCTCGCGCCGGTCACCGGCCACTTCCGCGCCGCGATCGGGCTCGCCACGCTGGTCGCGGGCGTTCGGCGCACCGACGTCACCGGCATGCTCGTCCGCGGCGATGCGATCGCGGCGCTGGCGCTGGGCCGGCGCTCCTCGGACGCCGCCGCGAGCGCTGAGTACCGGGGCCCGGCGCTGTGGGCGCTCGGCGAGCTGCGGGTCGACTGATCGCACCGCGATCGGCGCGCCGCACCCGCGGTCGCGACGACCGGCCGCGGTCGCGGCGCGCGTGCCAGACTCGCAGGATATGCGGCGCCCCCTCCGTTTCGTCCAGGTCGGGCTCGGCCCGCTCGGTCTGCGCATCGCTGGCGACGTGCATCGCCGTGGCCTGGGCCGGGTGATCGCGGGGGTCGATCCGGCCCTGGCCGGGCGTGCGCTCGACGAGCTGGTGCCCGGCGCCCCCGCCGGCGTCACGGTGGTCGCCAGCGTCGAGGAGCTGGTCGGCCGCATCGACGTGGCGGTGGTCGCGACCGTGTCGGACCTCGCCGCGTGCGCGCCGACCCTGCGCGCGCTGCTGGCGCGCCGGATCTCGGTGGTGTCGACCTGCGAGGAGCTGGCGTGGCCGTGGGACCAGCACGCCGCGCTGGCCGGCGAGCTGCTCCAGCTCGCGCTCGGCGCCGGCGTCCACCTGCTCGGCACCGGGGTCAACCCAGGCTTCGTGATGGACGCGCTGCCGGTCGCGGTCGCGACCGCGTGCGGCGTGGTGCGCCGGATCGAGATCCGTCGCATCCAGGACGCCGCGCTCCGCCGGGTGCCGTTCCAGCAGAAGGTCGGCGCGACCCTCGACGTCGCCGAGTTCGACCGCCGGGTCGCCGCCGGCACCGTCCGCCACGTCGGCCTGCGCGAGTCGCTGGCGATGGTCGCCGATGCGCTCGGGCTGGGCTTCGACCGGGTCGAGGAGTCGATCGCGCCGGTGATCGCCGAGGCCCCGGTGATGTGCGCACTCGGGCTGTGTGCGGTCGGCCGGGTCCGCGGCGTCCACCAGGAGGTGCGAGCGTTCGCCGGCGAGCGCGAGGTGGTCGCGCTGGTGTTCCGCGCCGCGATCGGCGAGCCGGCGCCGCGCGATCAGATCTTGATCGACGGCGACCCGCCGATCGACCTGGTGATCGCGGGCGGGCTCCACGGCGACGTCGCGACCTCGGCGGTGACCCTCAACGCGATCGTCGGCCTGCTCGACCTCGACGCCGCGCCCGGGCTGCACGTGATGACGTCGATCCCGCTGCGCGGCTGCGCGCCGCCGCGCTGAGCCGCCGACGGCTGGACGACTCGATGGCGTCCGCCGACCCCGTTGTGTAGCCTGGAGCCGGGGTAATGCGTCTCCGACGCAAGATCACGATCGCCTTCTTCCTCGTGAGCTCGCTGGTCAGCTTGCTCCTGGCGGTGTTCCTGTACCGGTTCGTCGAGCGCCAGCTCAAGGACGACCTGCGCGCCCGCCTGCGCGACATCGCCCACCTCGGCTCGCGCTCGCTCGACCTCGAGGCCTACGACCGGCTGCGCGGCCAGCTCGCACCCAGGCTCGACCCGGCCGCGGTCGCCACGGTCGAGCACTCGGCCGACTACCGGCGCATCTTCGACCAGCTCAACACGATCCGCGCCACCGAGCCAGCGCTGCTGCGTTACGCCTACGTCCTCGCCCGCACCGACGATCCCGACCAGCCCCGGTTCATCGCCGACGCCGACGTGCTCACCGCCAAGGCCGGCGAGGCGATCTCGCACTTCGCCCAGCCCTACGACGTGTCCGCCATGCCCGGGCTGCGCCGTGCGCTGCAGGAGTGCGTGCCGGTGGTCGAGCGCGAGTTCGTCTGGGATCCCGCGTTCAAGGTGTACTCGGTGTCGGCGTACTTCCCGGTCGCCGCGCCGGCCGCGCACGGCGGCGGTCCCGGCTCGTGCGCGGGCGTGCTCGGCGTCGACATCACCGATCAGAACATGCGGGCGGCGCTGGCCGCTGCCGGCAGCCTGGCGATCAAGCTGTCGCTGGCGGTGATCGCGCTGGCGCTCGTCATCTCGATCGCGATGGGCACGATGCTCACCCGCTCGCTGCTGGCGCTGTCGGCGACGGTGAAGCAGTTCGCCGACAAGGACTTCGCGGTCCGCAGCAGCGTCGCCTCCCGTGACGAGATCGGCCTGCTCGGCAGCAACTTCAACGCGATGGCCGAGACCATCCAGGCCCACAGCGAGAACCTCGAGCATCTGGTCGACCTGCGCACCCGCGAGCTCACCGCCGAGAAGCAGACCTCGGAGCGGCTGCTGCTCAACGTGCTACCCGGCGCGATCGCCGAGCGGCTCAAGCTCGGCGACGGCGTGATCGTCGACCGGTTCGAGGCGGTGACCGTGCTGTTCGCCGACATCGTCGGGTTCACCGCGTTATCGCAGCGCACCAGCCCCGAGGCGCTGGTGACCATGCTCGACGAGCTGTTCACGAGCTTCGACCGGCTCGCCGAGGAGCACGGCCTCGAGAAGATCAAGACGATCGGCGACTGCTACATGGTGGTCGCCGGCATCCCGGAGGCGACTGCCGATCACGCCGAGCGGATGACGCGCATGGGCCTGGCGATGCTCGGCACGCTGGCCGACTACTCGCGGCGCAACCAGACCGAGCTGACCATCCGCATCGGCGTCCACTCCGGCTCGGTGGTCGCCGGCGTGATCGGCCGCAAGAAGTTCATCTACGACCTGTGGGGCGACACCGTGAACACCGCCAGCCGCATGGAGTCACACGGCGTCCCCGGCCGGGTCCACATCACCGAGTCGACCTACCAGTACCTGAAGGCGACCTTCGACTGCGAGGCGCGCGGCATCGTCGAGATCAAGGGCAAGGGCCCGATGCAGACCTACCTCGTCATCGGGCCGCGCGCGGCCGGCCCCGGCGCGGCGACGGCACCCTCCTGAGGCTGGTGCGGCTCAGGGCGTGGGGAGAAGCCTGCCGGGCCAGAGCGCCGCGACCTGGCCTTGGCCGGCCCGGGACCGTCGTGCTACTGCTGGTCGCTCGCGAGAGTGGCGAAACTGGTAGACGCGCGGGATTTAGGTTCCCGTGGGGTGACCCGTAGGGGTTCGAGTCCCCTCTCTCGCACCGAGGAACCGTGAACCCAGACGACCTTCCCCCGTGCGGCCTCTACCAGACCCTGTTCCCGATCGGCGAAGTGCCGGCCGGGCGGCTGGTCTACTTCCACAACCACGGCACGCCGGGACCAGGGCTGTATCTGCCCGAGCGCTGGACCCACAACCGCGCCCACTTCTCGCCCAAGGGCATGACGGTGCCGCCCGACTTCGAGCGTCGCTCGCTCCGGGCGCTGCCGGCCGAGGGGTTCTACCGGGTGAAGACCGCCTTCTTCTGCTGCGCGAAGAAGTGCGTGCGGTACGAGCCCGAGGCGTTCCTCCAGCTCGGCTACAACGGCTCGGCGCGCGCGCTGCTGTTCGTACCCGAGCTCGCCGCCGGCGCGATCGGCGTGCCCGATCGCGGCACGCTGATCGACGACAGCGCGGTCGACAACCTGGTGCTGCTCCAGGTCAGCGAGAAGCGCACCGACATCGCGCTGCCACGCGGCATCGTCGTGCACTGACCGGCTCCGCGGCGCGCTGCCGACAAGCCGGTGACGGACCCGCCGAAAACACGACGGGCCCACGCCTGCGCGTGAGCCGGTCGCAACCCCCGGTCCGGCCGCCGGCGACGAGCGCCAGCGGGACCGGGCGATTCACAGCACTCGTCAGTCGAGCTTCTTCTTCACGTCGTGCGCGGCGTCGCGAACGGTGTCGCGAACCTTGTCCGCGCCGTCCTTGATCTTTTCGGCGGCGTCACGGGCCACGTCGCGCACCTTGTCGCCGGCGTTCTCGGCGCCGTCCTTGATGCGCTCGCCCACGTCGCGGGCCTTCTCCTTGGTGTCATGCACCGCGTCGCGGACGGTGTCGCGCGTCTTGGTGGCGGCGGCGTCGAGATCCTTGCGGTCGTTTGGATTGGTCGGCATCGATATCTCCAGGTTCGAGTCGTTTCGAGAAGCCGAGCACCGCAGTGCTCATGAAGACAACCTAGACGACATTCGCCGACTGACAACCACATCAGTGAGCCGCGCGAGAGATCACCACCGATCGAGCGGCTCTGCCACGGTCCCGTCATGGATTCGACCCGGATCGCGAGCGCGTCTGCCACGAACCAGCGCGCCTGCGCCTCGCCGAGCGTGAGCGCGCGGGCAAGATCTCCTCACCGAGCGCCGCTGCCTCGCGGCCGGCAACCGGCCGCCACGCTGCCGGCAGCGGCGGCACCGGCTCGAACGTCCAGGGCCGCGCCACGCCAGGGGGATATCGTGGTGCCCCGGTCGCGCCGTAGCTGCCGGGCCTCGGCCCGGCGTTCTACCGTGGGTGATGGATGACCGCTCCGGCCGCGCTCGGTAGTATCAGCCGATGCCTGAGCCGGCCGTGACCCGTGACGACCCGGGCGCCACCGCGCCCGTGCCGGTCGACGAGGATGTGGTCGCGGCGATCGACGGCGGCGACCTGCGCGGCGCGATCCGGCTGCTGATGAAGCGCTACGGCACCGGCGTGTACCGGTTCTGCCGGCAGATGCTGGGCAACGACGCGCTCACCGATGACGTGCATCAGCAGGTCTTCGTGCAGGCGTTCCGCGACCTGCCTCGCTTCGAGAAGCGCTCCAGCGTCCGCACCTGGCTGTTCGGGATCGCGCGCCACCGCTGCCTGGACGCCATCAAGATCGAAGGACGTCGCGACCGTCGCTTCCCGCTCGACCAGCAGCCGGGCCTCGACGACCCCGCCACCGACCTCTCCGCGCTCGAGCAACTGTCGCAGGCCGAGCTGGCCCGCGCCCTCGCGACCTGCCTGGACGAGCTGGCCCCCGCCGCCAGGACAGCGATCTTGCTGCGCTTTCGCGAGGGGTTCCGCTACGAGGAGATGGCTGAGATGGCGGGCGAGAAGCCCGGGACGTTGCAGGCGCGCGTCGCGCGGTCACTGCCGCTGTTGCGGAAATGCCTCGAGCGTCGCCTCAGGGATGCCAAGGCGGTATGAGCAACCAGCACGACGACGACCGCGTCCCGGGGCAGACGCTGGGTCTTCCCGATCCAGATCACGATCCGGCGTACGCGCATGTGCGTGCCGCCCTCACCGGCACCGGCGCCGACCACGCGCCGAAGCCTGGCTGGGAAGACGCGGTGTGGGCGCGGATCGACGGCGCCGCGGGTGGTCTCGCTCCGGCCCCGCCGGCGGCCAGGGGGCGTCGCACCATGCGTCGACTCGCGGCGTGCGGGCTCGCGGTCGCGATGGCGGCGGCCGCCGTGCTGGTGTGGCGGCCGTGGCGGCCCGGGCCCGACCAGGACGGTCGGCACGCCCGCGCCCGCGGCTCGGCGGCGGCCGGCTCCGACCTGGTCGCCGCGCGCCTCACGCGCGTGCCGGGCGCCGCGCGCGTCCGCGCCGACGGCTGGTCGGTCGGCGACACGGTGCGGGTCGAGCACCTCGCGGCCGGCGCGGCCGTCTGGATCTACCGGGGCGAAGATCGCCTGGTGGTCGCGTGCGAGCCGGCGGCGAGCGCCGGTCCCGCGTGCCATCCGGCCGGCGAGGGCGTGATCGCGAGCGCCACGCTCGACGTGCCCGGCACCTACCACGTGATCGCGGCGGTCGGCGCCGGTGTGGCGCCCGCCAGCTACGACCTGGCGCTGGCCGCGCTCGGCCGCGCCCAGATCCGCCCCGCCCTCAAGCAGTCGATCGAAGTCCACTAGCCCGGATCATTACGCGAGCGGGCTCGCCGCACGCTTCGACGGGCTTGCCCTCAGAATCCCGCACATCTTCCCCGGTGTCCCTGCGCCAGGACGAGCGAGCACCGCCGTCGAAGGGCAGCCCGTCGACGATCACGTGCGGCACCTTGGCGCTCTGCCCTTCGACACGGCGCCTGCGGCGCCGGCTCAGGGCCACCGGGAAAGGTGAGCGCTTCCGATCACATGAAGACTTGGGATCGATCCCGAG
>JBKJLC010000015.1:0-34885 GCA_046597055.1 Kofleriaceae bacterium
CCCGAAGCGGTCGACGCCGACGGCGCGGTCACCTTCCTCTTCAACGCCAACCTGCTCGCCACCTCGGTCACCGCTGCCGACTTCGAAGTGGTCAACAGCACCGGCACCGTGGTTCCGACCACCGTGGTCGTCGACGACGAGAACGGCGACACCGACGCGGTTCGCATCAGCGCGGCGGCCCCGACCGGCTTCGCGGCCGGCACCTACACCGCTCGCCTGAAGTCGGGCGCCGTGTTCACCGAGGTGAATGGCGGAATGCTCACCCTGACCGCGAACAACGATGTTCGCTTTGTCGTCGAGTAAAGGAGACCGCACCATGAAGCGCATTGGTATTTCATTAGCAATGGCGGTGGGGCTCCTCGCCGGCGTTGGCGTGGTCCACGTCGACACCGCGGCGGCGCAGAGCAACACCACCGGCGCCGTCCGCGGCCGGGTCATCGACAAGGGGACCAAGGAGGCCGTCATCGGCGCCACCGTGGTCGTCCAGGGACCGGCCCTCCAGGGGCAGCAGGCCGAGATCTCCGACGAGAATGGCTCGTTCCAGATCTCGAGCCTTCCGCCTGGCGTTTACACGCTGACCATCTTCTACAACGACGCGCAGTTCAGCCGGCCCAACGTCATCATCGAGGTCGGCAAGCAGGCCTTCGTGAGCGTCCGCATCGACACCACGGTGACCACCACCGAGGTCATCGAGCTCGAGGGCCGCGCGCCGATCGTCGACCAGGGCTCGACCAAGACCGGCACGACGATCACCGACGAGTACACCACTCGCATCCCGACCGGCCGTACCTTCGGCGCCGTGCTCGGCACCGCCGCCGGCACCCAGGGCGACCAGTACGGCGTGTCGTTCAGCGGATCGACGTCGTCGGAGAGCACGTACATCATCGAGGGTATCAACACCACCGATACCGCGTTCGGCGGCCAGTCGACCAACCTCCCCAACGAGTTCGTCGAGGAGACTGAGGTCATCGCCGGTGGTTACAACGCCGAGTTCGGTCGCTCGACGGGTGGCGTGATCAACGTCGTCACCAAGCAGGGCTCGAACAAGCTCAAGGGCTCGATCTTCGGCTACTACACCCCCGGTTCGCTGGCCGCTGACGCCAAGCTGATCGCGCGTGAGGGCAGCGCCATCGGCTCCGAGCTGAACCTCGACTACGGTGCGGATCTTGGCTTCGAGGTCGGCGGGCCGATCATCAAGGACAAGCTCTGGTTCCACGTCGGTTACAACCCCTCGTTCACCGGCGACACCCTCGACCGCATCACCTCGCGTCAGACCGACAACGTCGATGAGAATGGCAACAGTGTCCTCGACAGTTGCGAGGACGACGCGAACATGAACGACATCGCCGATCCGGACGAGCAGGTCCGCGGCGACTGCATTCCTGACCGCACCGAGGAGACCGGCCTGCTCGTGCAGGAGGAGGTCGCGCGGCTGTCGCGCGCGCGGTTCCGGCAGACGCACTTCTTCACTGGCAAGATCAACGGCGCGGTCTCCGAGAACCACCAGTTCCAGGTCTCGGGCTTCGGTAACCCGCGCTCGTTCGACAAGGACTTCTTCCGTCTGACTGGTGATCCGAGCTCTACGCTCTACAAGCTGGAGGACGGCGCCTACGACGTCTCCACCAAGTGGACGTCCAAGTTCAACGACAACAAGACCCAGGTCGACATCGTTGCCGGCTACCACCTCGGCTACAACAACGAGGATCCGTACTTCGAGGGTGGCGCAGGCGCTGCGGCCATGCAGTTCACGAACATCCGCTCGCTCGGCGACCTCTCCAGCGGAGAGATCGGGTACGACCCGCGGTGCACGGACAGCTCGGACGCGATGCTGGATAACTTCCCGGGCATCCAGAACTGCCCGGTGCAGGGCTACACCACGAACGGTCTCGGCTTCCTCGAGCGCCGCGAGAACGCCCGCAGCTCGGTCAACGTTGCCCTGACCCAGCGTGTGAAGGCCCTCGGCCAGCATGCGTTCAAGCTCGGCGCTGACGTCGAGTTGACCACCTACGACTCGACGCGCAGCTTCACGGGTGACACCGCTTACTCGTGGCGCCGTCAGGTCGCCGGTGGACCGCGCAAGTGGCGGCGCCGGTCCCTCATCAAGCTGGACCCCACCGGTGCCCTCGATTGCCTCGGCGACGAGAAGTGCTCGAAGGCCGTTGGCGGCTATACGGCGGAGACGAACAACCGGAACCTGGGCCTGTATCTGCAGGATTCTTGGCAAATCCGCCCCAACCTGACTCTCAACGCCGGCGTGCGCTGGGAGAAGCAGACCGCGTACGTCGCGGACGGACTCGGTGGCAACCTGTCGCCCGACGGCGAGATCATCCCCGACGTCGCGTTCGACCTCTCGAACATGATCGCGCCGCGCATCGGCTTGATCTGGGACCCGACACAGGAGGGCCGCGCCAAGCTGTTTGGCCACTGGGGTCGCTTCTACGAGTCAGTGCCGATGGACATCAACGTCCGCGCGTTCGGCGGCGAGATTCAGGACCAGTCCTTCCTCGAGTGCCCCGATGCCGGGATCAACGCGAGCCAGGCGACGCTCGACGCGTGCCAGACCTTCAGCGGCACGTCGGTCCTCGGTGGCGGCACCGAGTACGTCGCGCCTTCGATGAAGGGCCAGTACATCCAGGAGCTCATCCTCGGCGTCGAGTACGAGCTCATGGCCGACTTCAAGATGGGCGTCAACTTCGTCGCTCGTAACCTGCCGGTCGCGATCGAAGACGTCTCGACGGACGGCGGTAACCATTACCTGATCGCCAACCCGGGCGAGGACTTCAGCGCCGACGCCGACCAGCTCCGCATGGACGCCGAGGCAATCCGCGCGACCAACCCCGACCTCGCCGACCTTTACGATTCGCGCGCGACGCAGCTCGACAGCGTGGGCGACTTCGACAAGCCCGTCCGCGACTACCAGGCACTGCAGGTGACGGCGCAGCAGCGCTTCTCCAAGAACGCGCTCCTGCTGGCGTCGTACACCTACTCGCGGAGCAAGGGTAACTACCCCGGTCTGTTCTCGACGGAGACTGGCCAGCTCGACCCGAACCTGACCTCGCTGTACGACCTCCCCGAGCTGATGTCGAACCGCTACGGCGCGCTCGGCCTCGACCGGCCGCACCTGGTCAAGATCGACGGCTTCTACCAGTTCGACCTCAAGGCGGCCGGCATCATCATCCTCGGCGGCAGCTTCCGTGGTCAGTCGGGCATCGCGCACAACACGCTGGGTGCGCACCCGGTGTACGGCGCGGACGAGAGCTACCTGCTGCCGCGCGGCGTGGCGCCGCGCTCGCCCTTCACGATGACGACCGACGTCAAGTTCACCTACGGCCGCAAGCTGGGCGGCGCGCAGACCCTCGAGGCGTTCGTCGACATCTTCAACCTGTTCAACGCCCAGGACGAGACTGACGCCGACGAGACCTACACGGCCGAGTTCCTCGACCCGATCGTCGGTGGCGACCAGAGCGACCTCAAGCACATCAAGCTCAATGGCTCGGGCACGACCCCGGAGCTCAACAAGAACTACCTCAACCTGAACGCCCGCCAGGCTCCCCTGTCGATGCGCTTCGGCGTCCGGTACACGTTCTGAGCTGACGCGCTTCTGATGTTCTGACGGCGGAGGCTTGAACCCCTCCGCTGTTTGTATTTTCGGGTGGTTGCGTCCCGAGAACGTCTCCGGCTGAGGCATCGACGCCCGTCCTATGCCCGTGCGCTAGATCGGCCTGCGCCCTGGCGCGTCTGGAAGCGACCATGAGCCTGTCGCTCCGGTTCGACGATCACCCTGGTTACCACCGCTCCTTCCTCGCCATGACGGCGGGCGCCGCGCTGGGGGGAGGGGTGGCGACGCTGGCCGGGCTGAGCGCCGGGCCCTGGGTCGGGGGCCTGGTGGGTGTGGCGGCGGGGCTGTCCTGGGTGGATCGGCCGCGCCGCGCGTGGCTGATGGGTGCGCGGCTGACCGCGGCCGCGGTCGGGTTGGCGGCGGTCTCGATCGGGGCCGGGCCCTGGGGGCTCGCCTTGGCGCTCGGCGTCGGGCTGGCGGTCGGGGCCACCGCGCGCCGGGCCTTGCTGGTCCTGGCGGCCGGCGTGGTGACCGGGCTGTGGGCGGGATGGGCCGCGTCGACGGTCGTGGCGGCGCAGGCGCTGACGTCGCTGCCGGGCTGGGTCACCGGCGCGCTGGCGGCCACCGGGATCGGCCTGGCTGCGGGCCTGGCTCGGTCGCTTCGTCACGTCGCGGTCGCGGTCGATCCGGTGGCCGCTGCCTATCGCGCGCTGCCGCCGCTGTCGGGCGAGGCCCGCGACCTGGTGGACCGCGGGCGCTCGATCTGGGTCGCGAGCGCGAGCCTCAGCCTGCCCGGCGACGAGAACGGTGATCTGGTGAAGGACGGCGTGCTGAAGCTGTTCGGCGTCGCCAGCAAGCTGGCGGCGAATCCGGCGATCGATCCGACCGACATCGACCGCCGCATCACCGAGGTCGAGGCGCGGATCGAGGCGTGTACCGACGCGGTCGCGCGCGAGCAGTACAAGGATGCTCGGGGTGCGCTGGTCGATCAGCGCCGCTACGCGGACCGGGTCGGCACCGCGCGCGAGCGCATCATCGCGCGCATGCACCACTGCGTCGCGACGCTCGAGAAGTTCCGCATGGCGTGCGCGCAGCTCGACGCCACCGCGGCCGCCCGCGAGGCTGCCGACGCGCGGTCGGCGATGAGCGTCCTCGGGGATCTCGGCGACGGCCTCGCGATCGTCGGCGAGCCGCCCGCGCTGCCCGCGGCGGCGCCCCCCGGGTAGCCGCGAGCGCGCCGGCCGTACCACGGGTCCATCGGTCGCGACGGTGCGATGCGCGAGGTCGCGCGCCGCGAACCCATGGGAGCGCGGGCCGGTGCCGCCCGCCGGGCGGTGGTAGGCTCACGTCCACCGTCACCGAAGGAGGTCCTCGTGCGCCGCACCCTGCGCTCCGCCGCTGTCCGCTGGTTCCTGGGCGCCGCCGCCCTCGCGATCCCCGCCACCGCTGTCGTCGCGCCGTCACCGGCCTGGGCCGACGGCGCGGCCTCCGCCCACTACAAGCAAGGGCTCGCGTTCAAGAGCCAGGGCAAGGACGACGAGGCGATCGCCTCGCTCGAAAAGGCGGTCGCCGCCGATCCCCGCCACGGCATGGCGTGGGCCTCGCTCGGCCACCTCTACAAGAAGCGCAAGGACTACCCGAAGGCGGTCGACGCCTACGAGAAGGCGTCCCAGATCATCACCAAGGACGCGGTGGTGTGGGCCAACCTGGGCATGGCCTACTACCGCGTCGACCGGATCGACGACGCGCTGGCGGCGCTCGAGAAGGCGTGTCGGCTCGATCCCAAGGACGCCGAGACCCGCTCGAACATCGGGGTCATCCGGCGCAAGAAGGGCGATCACGCCGGCGCGGTCGTCCAGCTGAAGTGGGCGGTGAAGCTCGCGCCGGGCGAGGCGACCTATCACAACAACCTCGGGGTCGCGCTGCGCGGCGCCGATCGGCTCGACGAGGCCGCGGTCGCGTTCAACCGCGCCATCGAGCTCGCGCCCAACCAGGCCGAGTACCACTTCAACGCCGGCGTCGTGTTCCGCCGGCAGGAGGAGGTCGACAAGGCGATCGCGGCCTACGAGAAGGCGGTGACGCTCGACCCGAGCGCGGCCGACGCCTGGTACGACCTGGGCCACATGTACAAGCTCGACCACGACAACGCCAAGGCGGTCGAGGCGTTCAACACCTTCCTCGAGCTGAACAAGGGCAAGGACGGCGAGGCGCAGAAGGCGATCGAGGGTGAGGTCGAGGCGCTCGGCGGCAAGCCGGTCACCGCGGGCACGCCGAAGAAGGCGCCGCCCAAGCCCAAGAAGAAGGGTACGAAGTAGCCGACGCTCGGGGCGGTCGGTCGTCCGATCGCCGGACGCAGGAAGCCGCAACCGCGCGCCACGCCCGAGCGGCGAGGCGGTGATTCGGACGACATTTTGATCGACCCTCTCAGTCGAGGGCGGCGAGGGCGGCGGCGAGGCGATCGACCGGGATGAGCTCGAGGCCGAGGTCGGACTCGAGCCGGGCCCGGTTCTGCGCGGGCAGGATGCAGCGGCGGAAGCCGAGCTTCTTGGCCTCGGCCAGGCGCAGCTCGGCGAGCTGGACCGCGCGGACCTCGCCGGCGAGCCCGACCTCGCCGAACACGACGGTGTGGGCGTCGATCGCGCGGCCGCGGTGCGAGGACGCCAGCGCGCACGCGATGCCGAGATCGATCGCGGGCTCGGCCAGGCGGAGGCCGCCGGCGACGTTGACGAAGACGTCCTGGCCGAGGATGTCGTAGCCGGCGCGCTGGGCGAGGACCGCGAGGAGCAGCGCGACCCGGTTGGCATCGACGCCGGCGACGGTGCGGCGGCCGAAGCCAGCCGTGGCCGGCGCGACCAGGGCCTGGACCTCGACCAGGAGCGGCCGGTTGCCGTCGGCCGAGGCCACCACCACCGAGCCGGGCGCGCCCTTGGGACGCTCGGCGAGCAGCAGGGCGGAGGGCTCGGGCACCTCGAGCATGCCGGCGCCGCGCATCTCGAAGACGCCGATCTCCTGGGTCGAGCCGAAGCGGTTCTTGTGGGCGCGGACCAGGCGGTACGGGCTGCCGCCGTCGCCCTCGACCTGGAGCACCACGTCGACCAGGTGCTCGAGCGTCTTGGGCCCGGCCAGCGAGCCGTCCTTGGTGACATGGCCGACCACGATGACCGGCACCCCGGTGGTCTTCGCGTAGCGCATCAGGCGCCCAGCACACTCGCGGACCTGACCGACCGAGCCCGGGATCGAGTCGAGCTCGCTGGTGTAGACGGTCTGGATCGAGTCGACCGCGAGCACGGTCGGCGGGGTCGCGCGCGCGTGGCCGAGGATCACGTCGACGTCGGTCTCGGCGCACAGCCGCAGGGTCGGCGTGGCCGCGCCGATCCGACGCGCGCGCATCGCGGTCTGCGCGACCGACTCCTCGCCGGTGGCGTAGAGGACGTTGCCACCGCCGGCGCCGCGATCGCGCTGGGTGATCAGGCCGGCCAGGAGCTGGAGCAGGAGGGTCGACTTGCCGATGCCGGGCTCGCCGCCGAGCAGGACCAGCGCGCCGGGCACCAGCCCGCCGCCGAGCACGCGATCGAGCTCGGCGATGCCGGTCGCCAGCCGCGAGCGCGCGTCCAGCTCGATGACCTCGGTCGCCGGGACCGGGGCCGCGCCGTCGGAGACCAGGGCTGACGACACCCGGGGCGGAGCGCCACCCTGGAGCTCCTCGACCAGCGTGCCGAACTCGCTACAGGCGGGGCACTTGCCGAGCCAGCGGGCCTCGACGTGCCCGCAGCTCTGGCACCGGTGGACCGTGCGCGGCCCCTTGCCCTTCGCCTTGACGGTCACCGGCGCGGGTCCGGATCAGAACTCGACGCCGAGCCGGATCTGGAACGTGTGCGCGTTGGAGGCGTCGCCGGTGTTGCCTTCGCCGAACACGGGCTCGGTCGGCGAGCCGTCCTGCAGCAGGTTGGCCGGGTGGTTCATCGCGCCGAGCGGGAAGAAGCCACCGTAGGCGAGGCCGGCGGTGAAGCCGTTGCCGCGGTACGCGATGTCGGCGTCGAGCTCGAGGCCCCACAGCGCGTCGTTGCCCGGGGTCGCGATCGGCCGGACCGCCATCGCGGTGACGTTCTGGCCGTGGAACGTGATCGAGTTGGTGAGCTGGTAGCTCACCCACGGCCGCACGTAGGCGGAGTTGGTGACCGTGCCGAGCAGCTCGCGGAACAGGATCAGGTCGAGCTTGTACTCGGGGTTGAACCGGAACCGGCGGATGGTGTCCTCGCCCGGGCCGGGCAGGACGCCGAGGTTGCGCACGTGGGTGCGGCCCTGCACCGCCGACTCGGAGGCGTCGCCACTGGCTGCGCCCACCTCGACGCCGAAGCCGAGCTTGTCCTCGAGCGCCTTGGCCGAGACCCGGGCGATGCCGCCCAAGGTCAGGATGTCGAGCGCGCCGTCGCGGCCGAGCGGCGCCGCGTTGCCGATCGAGCCGACCTCGACCGCGCCCTCGGCCTCGAGGAGCAGCTTCTTCCAGCCGAGCTTGAGCCAGGTCGACGCGAGGTAGCTCGCCTGGTCGATCGGCACCGCGGTCGGCGGGTCACCGGCGACCGTGGGGTCGCTGTAGGCCCAGTTGACCGTGGTGCGCTGCACGCGGGCCGCGACGTTGACCGCGACGTTGCCGCGGGCGAGCCGGTCGGCGAACTCGGTCGGCGCGTCGATGCGCGCGATCGACACCATCCACTGGTTGATGTCGTCGTTGTCGTCGCGGTCGTGGTCCTGGCCGGTCGGATAAGCGGTGGTCGAGACCTGACCGCCCCAGTCGAGGGCGGCGGCCGCGCGCAGCGGCGTGCCGGGGATCATCGCGGTGAACATCACGCGATCGACGGTCGAGCCTTGGTCGGCGTCGAGGTCGTAGTCGACCGGGTTGTCGCCGCCGATGTTGGCCAGGTTGCCCGGCTGCCACAGCGTCTCCCAGCTCGCGTAGTCGGTGTTGGCGCGGCGGCCAGAGTTCCAGATCATGCCGAGGCCGAAGTGGTCGGGCATCCGACCGAACTTCAGGTAGCCGAGCGCGGTCGAGACCTCGGCCCAGGCGCGGTTGGCCTTGATCGTCGGCTCGTCGGGGTTGGCCGCGAGCGAGCCCAGCACGTAGTTGTCGAACACGTCGACCTGGCTGTGGACGGAGATCGTCTCGCTCAGCTGCATCGTCGGCTCGAGCCGCATCCGCATGTTCGCGGTCTTGATCGAGTCGCTGCAGGGCGCGCCCGCGGTGGCCTGGGCGCAGTTCGACGGCGGCGGGAACGGCGCGCCGCCGAGGTCGGCCGAATCGTTATGGCCGAGGTGCAGGTTCTTGAACCAGTCGGCACGGGTCCGCATGTAGCCGTCGATCGAGACGACCTCGAACTTCTTGCGGCGGTCGCGCGGCGGCGGCAGCGTCGGGGTGGTGGTCAGGAGGCCCACCGCCTTGGGGGCGGCCTCGGCGATCCCCTCCGGCTTGGGCTCCTCCTCACCGGCCCCGCCGGGGCCGCCGGTAGGCATCGGGCTCGGCTGGGCCAGCGCGGTGCCAGTGCCCGAGACGAAGAGAGCGCCGGAGAGGAGCGCGGCGAGTCCGGATCCGGACGAGGCGAGGTGGCGTGGGTGCATCCTGAGCTCGCGAAATATTGAAGAGTTTCAGCGGAGTAAAGCCGGCGGACTATAGGGGGACGTTTCGACCGCCGTCAACGCCTGGGCCGGCGCTTTGCGACGTGAAGCATCCTCGGCGACGTCATCAAACTCGCGGGGTCCGAACCGGTGGCGTAGGGTTCATGCGATGTCATTCGACCTCGAGACGCGGCGCAGCGTTGCCCGGTGTGTGCTGGGGGCTGCGCTGTTCGCGATCGCGGGCTGCCGTCCGGCCATCGTGCCCGAACCACCCGGCGACGAGCCAACGCCGCCGCGGGTGGTGAAGCGCGCGGCTCCACCGCCTGGTCGGCAAGCGCTGCTGGGCGAGATGTGCCCGCAGGGCGCTGGCGGCCGGCCCGGCCTGTCGCCGCTGGCCGTGCGCGCGATCTCGTGGTCGAGCGACCGGGCCGACCTGACCCCGCCGCTCGCGCGCGGCACCGCCGCGCAGTTCGCGGTGCTGGCGGTCGATGGTCGCCGCGCCGGGCTGTTCTCGGCGATCGGCACCGCCGACGTCGACGGGACCGAGGTCGCGGTCGGCTCCTACGCCGGCGCGCCGCCGTGCTCGCGGCTCACCGGCACCGAGGCCGCGGTCGACCCGGTCTGCGTGAAGGCGCAGCGCGGCTGCGGCCTCGCGGTCGCGACCCTGGGCGAGCCCGGCGGCGCGTTCGGCACCGCCGAGGCCCCGGTGATCGCGGTCGGCGGCGCCTGCCAGACCGGCGACGCCCTGGCGATCGACATCGACGGCGACGGCGCGCCCGAGGTGTTTCCGCTGGCGGCGTTCGTCGATCCGGTCCGCGCGCCGGCCGAGGAGGTCACCGCCGCGGCCCAGGTCGCCGCCACCTGCACGCCGGGGTTCGCCCGCCACGGGATGATCCCCGCGATCGCACCGGGCCCGACCCTCGACGCGCGCCACAAGGTCGAGCTCGATCTGCTCGGGGTGCTCGACGTCGACCGGGACGGGCGCCACGAGGTGGTGATGGCGTTCCGCTACGCCGAGCGGCGCACGATCGCGGTGTACAGCGCGATCGAGTCACCGGTCCGGCTCGAGCTGGTCGGCGAGACCGTGCCGTGGCCATGACCGGCCGCGGCCCTGGCTGACGTGCTCTAGCGGCTCGGGCTGACCGGGGCGGGCACGGGGCAGGCGGGGCAGGCCGGAGCCCGACCGAACAGCAGCGCGCCGATCACCATGCCGACGGTGAGCGCGGTCAGCGCGAGCAGCACCGAGAACAGCCACGGCGGGGCCGCGCGGGTGGCCGCGACCGCCGGCGGATCGCTGACCGCGATGGCGCCGCTCGGGCGCACCGGCGTCGCCCCCGGCGCGCCCGGGTGGGTCGGCACCTGCTCGAACCAGCGGTCGGCATCGTCCGCGGCCGGTGAGGGTGGCAGCGGCGCCGGCGTCAGGTCGGCGCTGCGGCGATCCAGCCGCGCGGTGACCTGGACGTCGCTGGGGGCATCGCCGCGCCGGCCCGGGCGGGCGCCGACCTCCGTGGGTCGCAGCGGGGACGGCGGGACCCCGGCGCCGGGTGGTCGCGGCAGCCGCGGGGGCGTTGGCTTGGACGGCGTCTTGCCGTCCAGGTGCTTGTCGCTGCGGCGGGCCATCAGGTGCCGGGCGGCCGGCGCGGGCAATTATCATCGACGCCTTCTGTGCCGTCACCTGTGCGATCGACGGATCGCGTGCCGGGCCGCACGGGGTGGGCGCGTGTAGGCGCGGGGAAGGCTCGGAGACCGGCGGCGGCGGCGCTATGCTGGCTCCCTAGCTTCGTCCGAGGTCTGCCATGTCCGTCGTACCGACTCGCCTCCGCGCGCCTGCGCGCCCTGCCTTGCACGTGTCTGCGTTCGGGCTCGCGCTGGCGCTCGCCGGCAGCGCGTGTGGCAGCCAGACCGGCATCATGCTCGAGGTCCACAAGGACGACGGCGTGTCGTCCGAGGTCTACGAGCTCAAGGTGTTCGTCGGCGTCGGCCACGACCCCGACCTGTACGACCCGGCCTGGCGCGTGGCTGCGACGCTCGACGCCGACGTCGCCCAGGTCATGCTCGACGGCGAGCTGGGCGCGGGCATCTACCGGGTGCTGCTCGAGCCGGGCGCGGCGCTCGCCGGTGATCAGGACCTGGTGTTCGCGGTCGCCGGCTACAAGACCGGGCAGACCAAGCCGGTGGTGTTCGGCCACGCCGAGCGACCGGTGCAGTTCGCCGATGGCCAGGTCCGCGTGATCGATCTGCCGCTGGCGACCTTTCGCGACGCGCGCCACGGCGTGACCGCGACCGGCTGCGCGTGGTGGAACGACGGCGGCGATCGTCGCAAGGACGCCGCGATCGTGCCGCGCGAGGACGGCGACTGCGACGCGTTCAAGGAGGGCCACGACGAGGCCACCGGCTGTCGGCTCGACTGTGACGACGGTGATCCCGCGGTGCACCCGGGCGCCACCGAGATCTGCGCCAACGGCGTCGACGAGAACTGCTGCGCCGACAACGACGGCAGCCTCGACCTCGACGCCGATGGCTTCGCGACCTGCGGCGCCGGCCCGCGCGACTGCGTCGATGGTCCGCGCGGCGGGGTCGGGCTCGCCACCGTGTTCGGCGACAACCTGCCGCCCGAGGCGATCCACCCGGGCGCGCCCGAGGCGTGCGACGGCGTCGACAACGACTGCGACGCCGCGTGTGACGAGGTCGACAGCTTCGACGGCGACCGCGACGGCTATCTGAACTGCGTGCGCCAGGACGCCAGCGGGATCCGGACCGCCGGCGTCCACCGGGTCGGGCCGGCCGGGGCGACCTGCGCGCCCAGCGCGCTCGACTGCGCCGACCAGGGCCGGGTCGGCGCGATCGCGGCCGACGCCATCCACCCGGGCGCCGCCGACAACCAGTGCGACGGCGTCGATCAGGACTGCGACGGCAGCTGTGATCAGCAGCTGGTCGGGATCGACGGCGACGGCGACGGGTTCGACGTCTGCACCACCGAGGACGGCTACCTGACCGCCGCGATCCCGCAGTGCGCGCGCGGCGTCGGCGAGGACTGCGGCGGCGACGACTCGCGGTTCGAGTATCCCGGCGGCGCCGAGCGCTGCGACGGGATCGACTTCGACTGCGACCGGGTCTCGTTCCCGGCGCTGTCGCCGTGCTTCGTGGTCGCGACCGACGGCATGGCCACCCGCTGCGAGGTGGGACGGCGCACCTGCAACGACGTGGCGGGCGCGGTCGATCCCGGCTTCGGCGCCTGCGTCCACGATCCGCTGGGGCCGGCGATCGCGCTGCCGATGGCGTACTGCCAGGAGGCCTGCGGTCCGACGCTCGATCCGATCCAGTGCCTGTCGATCGATCGGGTCGACTGCACCGTGCGCTTCCAGGTGGGGGCCGGCGGGGTGCCGAGCCAGGAGGCCTGCGCGACCCCGGTCACCGAGGTGGCGCTGCCGGCCGACGCCGGCCCCGGCGGCTGCAACTACACGCTGATCGGCGGCCGCGATCAGGGCGACTGGGCGGTGACGCTGGCCAACCCGGTCGGTGTCACCGGCACCACCGCGACCGGGTGTGGCTCGACGTTGCGCGTGGTGAGCGCGAGCCCCGACGCCGAGCGGCGCACGGTCCTGGTGGTCAGCGGCCAGGCCCCGCACGTGTTCCGGCTCGAGCGCCTCGACGGCTGCAGCGACACCGCGAACATGCGCTGCGGCGGGCCCTGACGGTCAGGCGGCGGCCGGGGCCCGGCGGAGCACGCCCTTGCCGAGGCGGATGAGCTCGCGCGCGGTCGCGGGCACCAGCACCAAGGCGGACCCGACGTAGACCAGGCCGCCGACGGCCAGCTGGATCGCGAGTGAGGCGAGGGTGGGGACGCCGAGCGCGGCGAACCCGGCCTCGGTGGCGCGGACCGCGGCGTACATGGGCACGCAGGCCAGCAGGGGCCGGAACACGCCGTCGAGGTAGCGGACCATCGGCAGCTCGGTGACCCGGCAGGTGACGATGATGGTGGCGACGGTGTGGACGCCGTAGCCGAGGCAGGCCCCGACGCACGCCCACGCCGGTCCGCCGGCCGCGCCGAGCCCGGCGACCAGCGGCAACACCAGCAGCGCGCGGGCGAAGCTGATCAGCATGATCAGGCGGGTCTGCTGCACCGCCTGCAGGTAGGCGGTCGACGACCAGGTCATCGGGCGGAACACGGTCATGACGCTGAGGATGGTCAGCAGCGGGGCCATGCCCGACCAGCGCGCGTCGAAGAACGCGGCGACCACGGTCGGGGCGATCGCGGCCAGCCCGACCCCGAGCGGCGAGACCACCAGCGCCATCATCGCCGCGGCGCGCACCACCGCGGCCCGGCGCTGGGCATCTTCCATGAGCGAGAACGACGGCATCAGGACCTCGCCGATGTGCTCGGCGACGTGGCTGACCGGCATCTCGGCCAGGCTGTAGGCGAGGTTGTAGCGCGCCATCACGGCCGGCCCGAACAAGCCCGACACGACCATGCTGTCCCAGCGGGTCGCGGCGCGATCGGCGACCGCGCCGATCATGATCGGCAGGCCATAGCCGAACAGGCCGCGCATCACGTCGGCCGAGAGCCGGGCGGGCACCAGCCACGCCGCCCGCGGCGACGACGCGAGGTACAGGGCGGCGGTCATGACCGCGCGGACCTGCACCGCGATCACGATCGCGTGGGCGCCCCAGGACGGCGCGAGCGCGAGCGCGACCGCGGTGAAGACCAGCTCGCCGGCGCCGTTGATGGTGGCGATCACCCGGAAGCGCAGGTCGCGCATCAGCAGGCGCTCCGGCACGTAGCGGGCGCGATCGATGATGTGGGCCAGCGCGTACCAGGCGACGAACGGGGCCATCTCGGGGGTGCCGAGCAGCTCGCCGATCGGGTGCCGCAGCACCACCAGCACGGTCATCGCGATCAGGCCCAGCCCGAGGTGGAGCTGGGCCGCCTGCGACGCGACCGCGGGCGGCGCCTTGCGCGCGATCAGGTACTGGCCGAAGGCGAAGCTGGTCAGCACCGCGAACGTCGACGTGCTGATCGACGCGGCCAGCACCGCGCCATAGTCGGCGGGCGCGATGAATCGGGTGAGGATCAGGGTCGCGACCAGCGTGAGCACGCGCGAGCCGACCCCGAAGACCATGTTCCACGCCACCCCGTGGGCGGCCGCGCGGGCGATCGACACGGTCAGCGCCGGCGATCGATCCACGCGGTGACCAGCTCGAGCAGCGCCGTCTGCGCCGCGAGCTCGGTGAACGTGTGGTTGGCTGCCGGGAAGTACGCGGGCTCGATGCGACCGCGGAGCTCGGGGAACAGCTCGAACAGCTGACCGGCGTGGTTGTAGCGCTCGCCGAGCGCGCCCGAGAACACCGCGAGGATCGCCACCCCGCGGTCGACCAGCGCGGTGAGCTGCGCCCGGTACGCGTCGGGAGGTGGCATCTCGCGACCCCCGGTGACCGGCGGGTCGGTGGCCGGCGCCAGGTCGGGACTCGTCAGCGCGCGCAGCCGCGTCTGCACGCGGTGGACGATCCGACCCGCACCCCAGGTCGCCACCGCCCGCGCGCCGCCGAGCCCGCGCACGCGCGCCGTCAACCGCCGGGCCCGGGCCCGGCGGGTGCCGTACGTGGGCGGATCGATGACGACCAGCCCGACCACGCGCTCGTCGGCGACCGCGGTCGCGAGCGCGTTGTCGGCGCCCGAGCACAGCCCGAACAGCACGAACCGGCGCGCGCCGGTCTCGGCGGCGAGGTGGTCCATCGCGAGGCGGGTATCGGCGACCGCGCTGTCCCGGAACGACAGCGCGCCCGGCACCGGCCGGCTGTCGCCGACGCCCGACAGGTCGAGGCGCAGCGAGGTCACCCCGCATCGGGCGAGGCGCCGGGCCAGGTTCACGTGCAGCCGGTGCGGGCCGATCCGGTGGAGCACGCCCGCGTTCAGGATGATCACGGTGGGTGGCGCCAGCGGGGCCGGGTCGACGGTGGTGCGCACGTCGGGGCCGGCGAGCATGCCGACCAGGTGGCCCTCGAGCCCCAGCTGCAGCGGAGACTCCCGCACCGCGGGAGCACCGATCGTGGGCACGACGTGCCCGGTGCGCATTGCTGGCATCGGCGCCCGGACAGTAAACTGAAAAGCACTCCGTTGAAAATGTTCCACTTCGGACCGAGCGGGCGGCGGTTGCTGGGGTCGCTGCACGTGCCGCAGCGCTTGCGACCGCGCAGCGCGGCCATCCTCCTGTGCAATCCTTTTGGCGAGGAGGCGGCGCGCGCCCATCGCATCTACCGAGTGCTCGCGACGCAGCTCGAGCGCCGTGGCTATGCCGTGCTGCGCTTCGACTACGGGAGCACCGGCGACTCGATGGGCGACGGCGACGAGGCCTCGGTCGCGGACTGGCTGGCGGACGTCGAGCTCGCGGCCCGCGAGCTGACCACCGCGAGCGGCGCCCGCAAGCTGGTCGCGGTCGGGCTCCGCCTCGGCGCCACCCTGGCCGCGCTGGCCACGTCGCGCGGCGGGCTGCGGCTGCGCCACCTGGTGATGTGGGATCCGGTGGTCGGGGGCGCCGGGTACCTGCGCGAGCTGGCGACGATGCACCGCAGCTACCTGCAGCACGAGCTGGGCGCCCCGGTGCTGGCGTCTGCGAGCGGGGTGCCGACCGAGGCGCTGGGCACGCCGATCAGCCGCGCGCTCGCCGCCGAGCTCACCGCGATCGACCTCGCGGGCGAGCCGGTGCGCACGGACCACGTGACCGTCATCAGCACGCGCGATCCGGCGGCCATCGCCCCGCTGCGCGAGGGCTGGGGCGGGTCGCCGTCGGCGCGCTGGATCGAGCTGCCGGCCAGCGCGGCGTGGAACACCGACGCCGCGCTCAACGCCTCGGTCGTGCCCATGGACGTCGTGCAGGCAATGCTGGAACGGATCGAGGAGCTGAGCCCATGACCCACCGAGGGGACGCCACCGTCCACGGCCTGTTTCGCGAGCGGGCCGCCGTCCACCCGGAGCGGCTGGCGCTGGTGTGGGACGGGGGGAGCCTGAGCTACCGCGAGCTCGATCGCCGCTCGGACCGGCTGGCCGTCCGCCTGATCGAGGCCGGGGTCGCCGCCGACGTGCCGGTCGCGCTCGCGCTCGAGCGCTCGCCCGAGGCGGTGGTCGCGGCGCTGGCGATCCTCAAGGCCGGTGGCGCCTACCTGCCGGTCGATCCCGAGCACCCGCGCGCGCGGGTGGCCTTCATGGTCGCCGACGCCGCCGCGGCCGCGCTGGTGACCCGGCGCGCCCATGCCGGGCTGGCCGCGCTGGCGCCGTGCACGATCTTCCTCGACGACGAGCCGTGGTCGACGGCGGCCACCGACGTCGGGGCTGCGCCGGTCGAGCGCGCGACCGCCGGCGACCTCGCCTACGTCATGTACACGTCGGGGTCGACCGGGACCCCCAAGGGCGTGCAGATCGAGCACCGCTCGATCGTCGGCCTGGTCGGTGCGGTCGACTACGTCCGGCTCGACGCCGACACCTGCTTCCTGCACGCGGCGCCGCTGGGCTTCGACGCGTCGACGCTCGAGCTGTGGGGCCCGCTGCTGCACGGCGGCCGGGTCGCCGTGTACCTGGCGCCGGTGCCGACCGGCCGCGATCTCGCCCGCATGATCGCCGCCCACGGCGTGACCACCGCGTGGCTGACCGCGGCGCTGTTCAACACGGTCGTCGACGACGATCCGGCGCACCTGCGCGGGCTGCGCCAGCTGTTCACCGGCGGCGAGGCGCTGTCGCCCTCGCACGTGCGGCGCGCGCTCGCGGCCCTGCCGGACACCGAGCTGGTCAACGGCTACGGCCCGACCGAGTGTACGACCTTCACGACCACGTTCGGGATCCCGCGCGACACCGCGGCCGACGCCCGCGCGATCCCGATCGGCCGGCCGCTGCCCGAGACCCAGGTGTACGTGCTCGACGGCGACCGCGCGCCGGTCGCCGCCGGTGCCACCGGTGAGCTCTACGTCGGCGGCCGCGGCGTCGCCCGGGGCTACCTGCGCCGGCCCGAGCTCGATGCCGAGCGCTTCGTCGCCGATCCGGCGGGCGGCGCCGGTCGGCTGTACCGCACCGGCGACCTGGTGCGCTGGCGCGACGACGGCACGCTCGACTTCGTCGGGCGCGCCGATCAACAGGTCAAGCTCCGCGGCTTTCGCATCGAGCTCGGTGAGATCGAGGCGCGGCTCGGCGAGCTGGCCGGGGTCCAGGCCTGCGCGGTGGTGGCGCGTGACGAGGGGGCGACCGGCAAGCGGCTGGTCGGGTACGTGGTCGCGCGCGGGGCCGGCGTCTCGGGCCCGGCGCTGCGGGTCGCGCTGGCCCGGGTGGTGCCCGACTTCATGGTGCCGGCGGTGATCGTGGTGGTGCCGGCGCTGTCGCTGACCAGCAACGGCAAGCTTGATCGCGCGGCGCTGCCGGTGCCACCGCGGGATCGACCCGACCTGGCCCAGCCGCTGCGGGCACCCACCGGTGAGCGCGAGGCGGTGATCTGTCGCGTGTTCGCCGACGTGCTCGGCCTCGATCAGGTCGGCGCGCTCGACGGGTTCTTCGAGCTGGGCGGCGACTCGCTGCTCGCGGTGCGCGCGCTGACGCGGCTGCAGGCGGCCGGGCTGACCGAGGTGACGGTCGCGACGTTCTTCGCGGCGCCCACGCCGGCGGGGCTGGCGCGGGCGATCGCCGAGCCCGGCCGGTCGACGTCGCTCGCGCGGCGTGGCGAGGGCGGGCCCGACCGGCGCGAGCCGATCGCGATCATCGGGATGGCCGGGCGGTTCCCCGGTGCCGAAGACGTCGAGGCCTTCTGGGCCAACCTGTGTGGCGGGGTCGAGTCGATCCGTCGGTTCGGCCCCGACGAGCTCGATCCGAGCGTGCCGGCGGCGGTGCGGGCGGATCCCGCCTACGTGCCGGCGCGGGGCGTGCTCGACGACGTCGAGCTGTTCGACGCTGCGTTCTTCGGCATCTCGCCGCTCGAGGCGCAGCTGATCGACCCGCAGCAGCGACACTTCCTCGAGGTGTCGTGGCAGGCGCTCGAGCACGCCGGCTACGTCCCCGAGCGCGCGCCCGGCCCGATCGGCGTGTTCGGCGGCATGTACAACGCCACCTACTACCAGCGCCACCTGGCGCCGCGGCCCGACGTCACCGGCCGGCTCGGGGACCTCGCGGTGATGCTCGGCAACGAGAAGGACTACGTCACCAGCCGGGTCGCCCATCGCCTGGGCCTGAGCGGACCCGCGGTCGCGATCCACACCGCGTGCTCGACCTCGCTGGTCGCCACCGCGATGGCGATGGACAGCCTGCGCAGCGGCGGCTGCGATCTCGCGCTCGCCGGCGGCGTCGCGATCACGTGTCCGCCGCGCAGCGGTCACCTGCACCAGGAGGGCTCGATGGCGTCGCCCGACGGGCACACCCGCCCGTTCGACGCCCGCGCCGCCGGGACCGTGTTCTCCGACGGGGTCGCGGTCGTGGTGCTGCGCCGGCTCGCCGACGCCCTCGCCGGCGGCGACACCATCTATGCCGTGCTGCTGGGCGCCGCCATCAACAACGACGGCAGCGAGCGGGCCAGCTTCACCGCGCCGAGCCCGGTCGGCCAGGCGGCCGTGATCGCGGCGGCGCACGACGCCGCCGGCATCGACGCCCGCACCCTGTCGTACGTCGAGGCCCACGGCACCGCCACCCCGCTGGGCGACCCGATCGAGATCGAGGGCCTGACCCGCGCGTTCCGCCGCCACACCGACGACCGCGGCTTCTGCGCGATCGGTTCGCTCAAGGGCAACGTCGGCCACCTGGTGATCGCCGCCGGCGCCGCCAGCCTGATCAAGACCGCGCTGGCGCTGTCGCGCCGGCAGCTGCCACCGTCGATCGGATTCGACGCGCCCAACCCGGCGATCGACTTCGCGCGCACGCCGTTCCGGGTCCAGACCGCGCTCACCGCCTGGCCGGTGCCCGAGCGCGGCGGGCCGCGTCGCGCCGCGGTCAGCTCGTTCGGTTTCGGCGGCACCAACGCCCACGTCGTGCTGGAAGAGGCGCGCCCGGCGCCACCGTCGGTGCCGTCGAGCCGGCCGGTGCAGCTGATCACGGTGTCGGCGCGGACCGCGCCGGCGCTGGCCGCGGCCAGCGCTCGCCTGGGCGCGTACCTGATCGCCGACGGCGTGGCGCCGCTGGCCGACGTCGCGCACACGCTCCAGGTCGGGCGCCGCGGGTTCGGCCACCGGCGGTTCGTGGTGGCGGCCACCGCCGCCGAGGCGGCTGGGCTGCTGGCGGCGTCAGCCGCGGGGCCGGCCGGTGCACGCGAGGTCGGCGCCGAGCTGCCCGACGTGGGCTTCCTGTGTCCGGGCCAGGGCTCCCAGTACGCCGGGATGGGGCGCGGGCTGTATGCGAGCGAGCCGGCGTTTCGCGCCGCCTACGACGAGTGCGTCGCGATCCTGCAGGATCTGACCGGGGTCGACCCGCGCCCGCAGTTCTTCGGCGACGATGCCGCGGCGCTGGTCGCCACCAGCGTGACCCAGCCGGCGATCTTCGCGCTCGAGTACGCGCTGGCGCGGCTGTGGATGAGCTGGGGCGTGGTGCCGACCGCGCTGATCGGCCACAGCGTCGGCGAGCTGGTGTGCGCCGCGATCGCCGAGGTCATGCCGCTGGCCGACGCGGTCGGCTTCGTGCTCGAACGTGGCCAGCGGATGCAGGCGCTGCCCGCCGGCAGCATGCTGTCGGTGCGGCTGCCGGCGGCGGTGCTCGGGCCGCGGCTGACCGGCGAGGTCGAGCTGGCCGCCGAGAACGCGCCCGGGCTGTGCGTGGTCGCCGGGCCGAGCGAGGCGATCGCGCGGCTCGAGGCCGAGCTGGCGCGGGAGGAAGTAGCGGCCAAGCGGCTGGTCACGTCGCACGCGTTCCACTCGGCGATGATGGACCCGGTCATCGCGCCGCTGCGCGAGCGGCTCGCGCGCGTGCGGCTGCGCGCCCCGGCGATCCCGATCCTGTCGACGGTCACGGCCGACTGGCTCGGCGACGACCAGGCGACCGATCCGGCCTACTGGGCCAACCACCTGCGGCGGCCGGTGCGGTTCGCGCCGGCGGTGGCGCGGTTGCTCGCGGATCCGCGACGGTTGCTGATCGAGATCGGCCCGCGCGCGACCTTGTCGGCGCTGGCGCGCCAGGCGATCACTGACCAGCGCAGCCGGCCGGTGGCGGTGCCCAGCCTCGGCGACGCGCCCGAGCGCGAGGCGGCGGCGATCACCGCGGCGCTCGGCCAGCTGTGGACGCTGGGCGTCGCGGTCGACTGGGACCGGTACGCGGCGCACGAGGTCCGGCGTCGGGTGCCGCTGCCGACGTATCCGTTCGAGCGGGTGCGCCACTGGGTCGATGCGCCCGCGGCGGTGGCGAGCGGGGCGCCGGTCGGCGTGGCGGTGCCGGCGGTGCCGGCGACCGTCGTGGTGGCAGCGCCCGTGGTGGCGCCGATGGGGACGGGGGCGGGGACGGGGGGCGGGGCGAGCAACGGCGTGGCGCGCCAGGCGCGGCTGCTCGGTCAGGTGCGGCAGCTGGTCGAGGATGTCTCGGGTGCCGACGTGTCCGATGCGGATCCGGGGATGCCGTGGCTCGAGCTGGGCCTGGACTCGCTGACGCTGACCCAGCTGGCGCTGCAGATCTCGCGGGCGCTCGGCGTGAAGGTGACGTTCCGCCAGGTGATGGAGCGGTACCTTTCGGTCGCGAGCCTGGTGACGATGCTGGACGAGCAGCTGGCGCCGGACGAGCCGGTGGTGGCGGCGGGGCCGGTGGCGACGGCAGCGCCGGTGGTGGCGGCGGTGCCGGGTGGCGCGCTGGTGGCTGGGGATCCGTCGACGTACGTCCGGCAGGTCATCGACGCCCAGTTGCAGATCATGGCGCAGCAGCTGGCGGTGCTCGGCGGCGGGGCGGGGGTGGGGCCGGCAGCAGCATCGGCATCGGCACCGGCAGCGGCAGCGGCAGCGGCATCGGCATCGGCAGCAGCATCGGCAGCGGCAGCGGCGGCGGCGGCGCGGGGGGCGCGCAACGAGGACGAGCCTGCGGCGGGGCCGGTCGGGTACGACGTCAAGAAGGCGTTCGGCGCGATCGTGCGCATCCACACCCGCAGCGACGAGCTCACCGCGCACCAGCGCGCGCGGCTCGACGCCTTCATCACGCGCTACACCGCGCGCACCGCGCGCTCGAAGGCCTACACCGTCAAGCACCGCGGCCGCATGGCCGATCCGCGGGTGGTCAACGGCTTCCGGCCGCTGACCAAGGAGCTGACCTATCAGCTGGTGATGGAGCGCTCGCGCGGCAGTCGCATGTGGGACCTCGACGGCAACGAGTACGTCGACGTCCTGTCCGGGTTCGGCATGAGCCTGTTCGGCTGGCAGCCCGACTTCATCCGCGCGGCGATCCACGCCCAGGTCGACGCAGGCTACGAGATCGGGCCGCAGCACGTGCTGGCCGGCGAGGTCGCCGAGCTGTTCTGCGACGTCACCGGCGCCGACCGCGCGGCGCTGTGCAACACCGGCTCCGAGGCGGTGATGGGCGCGATGCGCATCGCCCGCACCGTCACCGGCCGCAGCACGATCGCGATCTTCACCGGCGCCTACCACGGCATCTTCGACGAGGTCATCGTCCGCGGCACCCGCAAGCTGCGGAGCATCCCGGCCGCGCCCGGCATCCTCCCCGAGACCTCGCAGAACGTGCTCGTGCTCGACTACGGTACGCCGGAGGCGCTCGAGATCCTGCGCCAGCGCGCCGACAGCCTGGCCGCGATCCTGGTCGAGCCGGTGCAGAGCCGGCGCCCGGACTTCCAGCCGGTCGAGTTCCTCCGCGACCTGCGCGCGCTCACCGAGCAGTCGGGCAGCCTGCTCATCTTCGACGAGGTGGTCACCGGCTTCCGCTCGCACCCGCGCGGCGCCCAGGGCCTGTTCGGGATCGACGCCGACCTGGCCTCGTACGGGAAGGTCGTCGGCGGCGGCTTCCCGATCGGCGTGATCGCCGGCAAGCGCCCGTACATGGACGCGCTCGACGGCGGCCACTGGGAGTACGGCGACGACTCGATCCCGACGGTCGGCGTCACCTACTTCGCGGGCACCTTCGTCCGCCACCCGCTCGCCCTGGCCGCGGCCAAGGCCACGCTCGAGCACCTGCGCGACGCCGGTCCCGCGCTGCAGGAGCGGCTGACCGCCGACACCGCGGCGATGATCGGCGAGATCAACGGTGTCCTCGCCGAGCTCGGGGCGCCGCTCAAGCTGAACACGTTCGCCTCGCTGTGGCGCAACGCCTTCACCGAGGAGCTGCCCTACGGCGACCTCGTGTACGCCATGCTGCGCGACCGCGGCATCCACATCCTCGACAACTTTCCGTGCTTCCTGACCACCGCCCACACGGCCGAGGACCGGCGCACGATCATCCGCGCCTACCGCGAGGCGGCGGCCGAGATGCAGGCCGCCGGCTTCTTCCCGACCGCGCGCGCCGGGGTGGCCGCGGTCGCGCCGGCCGGCCTCGGCGTCGCCCGGGCGGTGCCGTCGACCGAGCCCCAGCGCGAGGTCTGGCTGGCCGATCGCCTGGGGCCCACGTCCTCGCTGGCCTACAACGAGTCGATCTCGCTCGAGCTGCGCGGCGAGCTCGACGTCGGCGCCCTCCGGCAGGCGGTGCGGGCGCTGCCCGGCCGCCACGACGCGCTGCGCGCCACGTTCTCGGCCGACGGGCTCACGATGCAGGTCGCGGCCGAGCCGCCGGCGCTCGACCTCCCGCTCCACGATCTGGCCGCGGCGCCCGCCGCCGAGCGCGACGCCGCGCTCGCCGCGATCCGGGAGCGTCACGTCACCGAGCCGTTCGATCTCGAGCGCGGGCCGCTGATCCGCGCCGAGCTGGTCCGGCTCGATGCCGATCATCACGTGCTGGTGTTCACCGGTCATCACATCGTGCTCGATGGCTGGTCGTACTGGGTCGTGGTCAAGGACCTGGCCGCGCTCTACGCCCAGGCCACCGGGGCGCGCGCCGCCGGGCTGCCGCCGGCGCCGTCGTTCGCCGACCACGCCCTCGATCAGGCCGCGCGCGCCGACGCGCCCGAGGTCCAGGGCAACGAGCGCTGGTGGGCCGCGCAGTTCGCGGGCGCCATCCCGGTGCTCGAGCTCCCGACCGATCGCCCGCGCCCGCTGGTGCGCACCCAGACCGCCGGGCGGCACGATCACGCGCTGCCGGCCGACCTGGTCGCCGCGGTCAAGCAGCTCGGCGCCCGGCACGGCGCCAGCCTGTTCGCGACGCTGCTGGCTGGCTTCGACGCGCTGCTGTTCCGCCTCACCGGTCAGGACGACGTCGTGGTCGGCATCCCGGCCGCGGGCCAGGCGGCGATCGGAGCCGCCGACCTGGTCGGCCACTGCGTCAACATGCTGCCGATCCGGGCCCGCATGGCCCGGGCCCAGCCGTTCACCGAGCTGCTGGCGGCCGGGCGCGCCACCATGCTCGACGCCTACGATCACCAGGACGTCACCTTCGGGCGCGTGCTCCAGGTGCTGCCGATCGCGCGCGACGCCGCCCGGCTGCCGCTGATCAGCGTGATCTTCAACATCGATCAGGCGCTCTCGGGCGAGGCCCACAGCGTGCCGGGGCTGGCGCTCGCGCTGGTATCGAACCCGCGCCGCTACGAGACCTTCGAGCTGTTCATCAACGCGGTCGACGGCGGCGTCGCCGGCATGCGGCTCGAGTGTCAGTACAACGCCGATCTGTTCGACCTCGCCACGGTCATGCGCTGGCTGGCCGGCTTCGAGCTGCTGCTGCGCGACGTGGTGACCGAGCCGACCCGTCCGCTCGGCCGGCTGTCGGTCAGCCCGCTCGAGGAACGGCGTGCGCTGGCGGCGTGGAACCAGACCGAGGCGCCGTACCCGCGCGACGCACGGGTCGAGGACCTGATCGCGGCCACCGTCCGGCGGAGCCCCGATCGCCGGGCGGTGCGCACCGTGCGCGGCGACCTGACCTACCGCGAGCTCGACGCGCGGGCCGAGGCGATCGCGGACGCGCTGCACGCCCGCGGCGTGACCTCCGGCGATCGGGTCGGCCTGATGGTCGAGCGCGATCTGCACCTGATCCCGGCGCTGGTTGGCACGTTGATCGCCGGCGCGACCTACGTGCCGCTCGACCCTGGCTTTCCCGCCGACCGCCTGGCGTTCATGATCGCCGATGCCCACCTCGCGATCGTGGTCACCACGACCGCAGTGGCGGCTCGCCTGGCCGGCGCGCTCGGCGCCACCCCGGTCCTGTGCCTCGACGCGCCGCTGCCGGCCGCGCTGGCCGACGGCGCCCGACCGACCGCGGACGACGACGCCTACATCATCTACACGTCGGGCTCGACCGGCCAGCCCAAGGGGGTGCGGGTCCCGCACCGCGCGGTCGTCAATCTTCTGCACAGCGTCATGCGCGAGCCGGGCATGCAGGCGAGCGACGTCGTCCTCGCCGTCACCACGCTGTCGTTCGACATCGCGGTGTCCGAGCTGATCTTGCCGCTGGTGGTCGGCGCCACCGTCGTCCTCGCCGATCGGACCCAGGCCACCGACGGTGACCGCCTGCGCGCGCTGGTCGAAGCCGAGCGCGTCACGTTCATCGACGCCACGCCCGCCACCTGGCGCCTGCTGCTGGCCGCCGGCTGGGCTGGCCACCGGGGGCTCACCGCGATCTGCACCGGCGAGGCGATGCCGCGCGACCTCGCGGCCGAGCTGCTGCCGCGGGTCGGCGCGCTCTGGAACGGCTACGGGCCGACCGAGACCACGGTGTGGTCGAGTTTCTACCGGATCGAGCGCCCCGACCGGCCGATCGCGATCGGCCGGCCGATCGCCAACACGACCATGCACGTCCTCGACGAGGACCGCGAGCCGGTCCCGCTCGGCGCCGTCGGCGAGCTGTACATCGGTGGCGACGGCGTGACCCGGGGCTACCTCGATCGACCGGAGCTGACCGCCGCGCGCTTCGTGCCGGATCCCTTCCGCGCCGTCCCGTCCGCTCGGCTGTACCGCACCGGCGATCTCGGCCGCTGGCGCGCCGACGGCCAGCTCGAGTGCCTCGGGCGCACCGACTTCCAGGTCAAGCTGCGCGGCTACCGCATCGAGCTGGGCGAGATCGAGGTCGCGCTCGCCAGTCACCCCGCGATCGCGCAGGCGGTGGTGGCCGTGCGCGAGGATCGCCCCGGCGACGTTCGTCTGGTCGGATACGTCGTGGTGTCCGACGGGATGCCCTCCGACGAGGCGCTGCGGGCCCACCTCGCGCGCACGCTCCCCGACTACATGGTGCCGCAACGCTTCGTCGCGCTGGCCGCGCTGCCGCTGACGCCGAGCGGCAAGGTCGACCGCAAGGCACTGCCGGCCCCCGGTGGCGCAGCGGTGGCCGGCGCCGGCGTGACGGTCGCGCCCGGTACCCCCAGCGAGGAGCGGGTCGCGCGCGCCTACGCCGAGACGCTGGCGCTGCCGCGGTTCAGCATCCACGACGACTTCTTCGCGCTCGGGGGGCACTCGTTGCTGGCCGCGCAGATGACCGCGCGGCTCGCGCGCGAGCTCGGCCGCGACGTGCCGATGCGGGTCGCGTTCGAGCACCCGACCGTCGCGGGCCTGGCCGCCTGGCTCGACGGCGCCACCCCCCACGCGCCGCTGCGGCGGGTGTCGCCGCGCGGCGACGCCGGCCCGGCGCCGCTGTCGATGATGCAGCAGCGGGTCTGGTACCTCGAGCAGCTCCAGCTCGGCCGCACCGTCTTCAACGTGCCGTCCGCGCACCGCCTGCGCGGCGTCCTCGACGAGGTCGCCTTCGGGCGTGGGTTCGACGAGCTGGTCCGCCGGCATCCGGCGCTACGCACCGTGATCGCCACGGTCGGTGACGCACCGGCCCAGCGAGTGCTGCCCGAGGTCTCGGTCTCGCTGTGGCCGGCCGAGGATCTATCCGGGCTCGCGCCGGCCGAGCGCGAGCGCGAGCTCGCGGTGCGCCTCGAGGACGAGACCGCCCGCGTGTTCGATCTGGCGCGGGGCCCGCTGTTCCGCGCCCGCATGTACCGGCTCGCCGCCGACGAGCACGTGCTGTTCTTCATGCCGCACCATGTGATCTGGGACGGCTGGTCGTTCGACCTGTTCTACCAGGAGATGGCCGCGCTCTACGGCGCGTACCAGCGCGGTGAGGCACCGACCCATCCGGCGCCAACGGTGACCTACGGCGACTTCGCGGCCTGGCACCGCGACTGGATGACCGGCCCCGAGCTGGCCCGGCAGCTCGACTTCTGGCGCGACCGTCTGGCCGGCGCGCCCACCGCGCTCGATCTGCCCACCGATCATCCGCGTCCGGCGACCCAGACCGGCGACGGCGCGACCGCCTGGCTGGCGGTGCCAGCCGAGACCGCCGCGGCGCTGCGCACGATCGGCCTGCGCGAGGGCGCGACCCTGTTCATGACCCTGCTCGGCGCGTGGACGCTCCTGCTCCATCACGCCACCGGGCAGCGCGAGGTGGTGGTCGGCACGCCGGTGCGCGGGCGCAGCCTGCCCGAGCTCGAGTCCGTGATGGGCTTCTTCGTGAACGCGTTGCCGCTGCGGCTGCAGGTCGATCCCGACCACAGCTTCCTCGAGCTGGTGCGCGCGGTGCGGGTCGAGACCGTCGCCGCGTTCGGCTTCCAGGACGTGCCGTTCGAGCACCTGGTCCGCGTGCTCGACGTCCGCCGCGACGAGAGCCGGTTCCCGATCTACCAGGCGTTCTTCTCGTACCAGGACGCCCGCCAGCGGCCGGCGGCGTGGGGCAACCTCGCCCACGAGAACCTGCCGGTGTTCCAGCCGTCGGCGGCCCAGGACCTCGCGCTGTGGTTCCTCGACGGCCCCGGCGGGCTGATCGGCGGGCTCAACTACAACACCGATATTCTCGAGCCCGGCACGGCCGAGCTCCTGCGCGCACGCTACCTGGCGCTGGTCGCGGCCATTGTCCGGGAACCGGACGCTCCGGTGCGGACCCTGCTGGCGGTGCCGGCCGCCGAGCGCGCCGAGCTGATGCGCTGGAGCGACGGCGGACCGGTGCGCGCCTCGGGATCGAGCCTGACCGCGCTGCTGGTCCCGGCGCTCGCCGCCCACGCCGACCGCGTCGCGGTCCGGCATCGTGGCCAGACCGTCCGCTACCGCGAGCTCGCCGAGCAGGCGGCGCGGGTCACCGCGGCCGTGCGCGCCCGCGGCATCGGCCCGGGCGACGTGGTCGGGCTGCACCTGCAGCGCTCGCCGGCGATGGTGGCGGCGCTGCTCGGCGTGCTGGCCGCCGGCGCCACCTACCTGCCGCTGGATCCCGACTTCCCGGCCGCGCGCCTGACCTTCATGATCGCCGACGCCGGCGTCCGGCTGCTGGTCTGTGACGACGACGTCAGCGCGCTCGGGGTCGAACCAGCGCGCACGCTGCGCATCGATCGCGGGCTCGCGGCCGACGGGGTCGCGCCGCCGCCGCTCGACGCCGGGCCCGCCGGGCCCGACGACGCGGCGTACCTCATCTACACCTCGGGCTCGACCGGTCGGCCCAAGGGCGTCCGGATTCCCCATCGCGCGGTGGTCGCGTTCCTCGACGCCATGGCGACCGCGCCCGGCCTGGTCGCCGCCGACCGGCTGGCCGCGGTCACGACGCTGTCGTTCGACATCGCGGTGCTCGAGCTGCTGTTGCCGCTCGTGGTCGGCGCCGAGATCGTGCTGGCCAGCCGCGACCAGGCGACCGACGGCCACGCCCTGCGTGCGCTGCTCGAGGACACCAGCGCCACCGCGATGCAGGCCACCCCGGCGACCTGGCGCATGTTGCTCGAGGCCGGCTGGCGCGGTGGCCCCGGGTTCAAGGCGCTGTGCGGCGGCGAGGCCCTCACCGCCGAGCTGGCCGAGGCCCTGCTCGAGCGGGTCGGCGCGCTGTGGAACATGTACGGCCCCACCGAGACCACGGTGTGGTCGACCTGTGGCCGGGTCGAGGCCGGCCAGGGCGCGATCACCATCGGCCGTCCCATCGCAGGCACCACCGCGTGGGTCCTCGACGATCACGGCGAACCGACGCCGATCGGCGTGCCTGGCGAGCTGTACCTGGGCGGCGCCGGGGTCGCGCTTGGCTATCACGATCGTTCCGAGCTGACGGCCGAGCGGTTCGTGCCCGATCGGTTCGCGACCGGGCCGGACGCACGGCGCTATCGCACCGGCGATCTGGCGCGCTGGCGCAGCGACGGTCGGCTGCAGCACCTCGGCCGCACCGACTTCCAGGTCAAGGTCCGCGGCTACCGGATCGAGCTCGGGGAGATCGAGGTCGCGCTCGCCCGCCATCCGCACCTCGCCGAGGCGGTGGTGGTGGCGGCGCCCGGCCCGGGCGGCGAGCCGCGGCTGGTCGGGTACCTGGTCGCGCCGGCCGGCCACGCCGTGCCCGACGCCGCCGCGCTGCGCGATCACCTGCGCGACGCGCTACCGGACTACATGATTCCGACCGCGTTCGTCGCGCTCGAGCGGCTGCCGCGCACGCCCAACGGCAAGATCGATCGGCGCGCGCTGCCGGATCCCGGCCCGGCCGGCGACGGCGGCGCCCCGGTGCGGCGGGGCGCACCTCGCACCGCCAGCGAGCAGCGGGTCGCGGGCGTGTGGCGCGAGCTGCTCGGCGTCACCCGCATCGACGTGCTCGACAACTTCCTCGATCTCGGCGGCCATTCGCTGCTCATCATGCGGGCGGTCGCGATGCTCGAGGCCCGCACCGGCACCCGGGTGAGCCCGCGCGCGTTCATCTTCCAGAACCTCGAGCAGCTGGCGCGCGACTACGAGCCAGGCGAGCCTGCGCCACGTCCGCCGGGCGCCCGACGTCCGCCGGCGGTGCCGCCGCCGCGCGCCTCCGGGCTCTTCCGGCGGGTCCTGTCGGTGCTGACGCCCGGCACCAAGACGTGACCCCACGCCGCTGGGCGCTCGCGGCGGCGGCGACGATCCTGGTGTGGTGCGGCCTCGAGCTCGGGCTGCGCCGATCGACGTCGATCACCGACGACTGGATGGGATGGCGGCAGGCCGACACCCAGGCGATCGCGCGCAACCTGGCGTTCGAGGAGCTCGATCCGCTGCGCCCACGCATCGACTGGCGCGGCGATGGCCCCGGCTACGTCGAGACCGAGCTGCAGGTCTATCCAACGCTGATCGCGCTCGCGATGCGGGCCACCGGCGAGAGCCTGTGGCCCGGTCAGCTGATCTCGCTGGGGTGCGTCGCGCTCGCCGCGGCGATCCTGTTCGCGGCCCTGGCCCGGCGCTTCGGCGACCGTGCCGCCTACCTGGCCGTCCTCGCCATGCTGACCGGGCAGGGCGTGGTGGTGGCGGGCACCTCGATCCAGCCCGATCCGCTCGCGCTCCTGCTGTTCACGATCGGCTTCGTCGGGTTCGCGGCCTACCTCGAGACGCCGAGCCGCGGTCGGCTGCTGATGTGGGTCGCCGCCACCGCCCTCGCCGGGCTGGTCAAGCCGACCACGCTCGAGCTCGGCATCGCCCAGGGTGTGCTGGTGGTCCTGGCCCACCGCGGCGCGCTGCGCCGGCCGGCGCTGTGGCTCGGCTGGGCGGCGGTGCTGATCGTCGTCGGCGGGTTTCTCCTGCACGCGCGCGGCCTGTACCTCGCATACGGCAACACCTTCGGCGTGCTCAGCGGCGGCGACAGCAAGCTGCCCGCGCTCGCCGCGATCGCGCGACCGCAGCCGTGGATCGATCTGGTCCGCTTCGCGGTGATCTGGGGCGTCGGGCTCCCGGCGGTTCCGGCCGCGCTGGTCCTGGCCTGGCGTCGCCGGCTCGGCGCCGAGGAGGCCGCGCTCGCGGCCGGCGCGCTGGTGCTGTCGCTGCTGGCGCTGCGCTACACCTCGGGACCCTTCGGCACCCACTACCACCTGCCGCACGTCGTGCTGGGCGCGTGGCTGGTCGCCCGCGCCACCGCGGAGCTGGATCGCGCGACCACCGCGCGGCCGGTGCGCATGCGTGCTGTGGTCGTGATCGCGGCGGTCGCCGCGCTGCTCCTGTACGCGCGCGCCATCGCCTATGTCCGCGCCCTGCCGCCCGAGCCGGAGACCACCGTCGGTCGCCTGCTGGCTGGGGCTGCCGCCCCCGGCACGCTGGTCGCGGTCCGGGCGCGCGCGCCGCGCCACGATCCGCAGTGGCACACGGTGAACAACTGCGAGGATCCCCGGGTGTTCTATCTGTCCCGCACCCACGGCTGGGTGCTTGCCAACGACGAGCCCGGCGCCGCCCGGCTCGCCGAGCTGGCCGCGCGCGGCGCCCGCTTCTACGCCCACGTCGAGCAGATGGCGCCCGACCCGGCGCTGGCCGGCTGGCTGGCCGCGCACGCTGACCTGGTCGCCCGCGCGCCCGCCGGCGCGGTCTATCGGCTGCGCGCGTCGGCGTCGTCGGGGTCGTCGCGCACGAAGTAGAAGCCGCTGTAGGCCTCGATGTCGCGGCCACGCGTGAAGGGGATCGTGCACGAACACTCGCGATCGGCCCAGTCGTCGACCATGCGATAGCCAAGGTCGGTCACGCTCGTCACCAGCCCGGCGCGGTTGTCGATGCGGTACGGGTGGAACGCGCGGCCGGTCGACTGCACGGTCACGAACGACTCGCCGTCGTACACGGGCATCTTGTTGAGGATGACGTGGCGTGGCCGCGAGCCAATCCGGGCCAGGATCGACGGCAGCGGCTCGTCGACGTACTGGAGCGCGCCGGCCGAAAAGAAGACATCGCAGCCGCGGGCGTCGGCGACCTCGGTCGTGAACGCGAGACCTGGGCTGTCGCGCTCGGCGGCGAGCTCGGCGCCGACCTTGATGATCGCCGCCACGTCCTGGACCAGCCAGCGCGTACCCGGCGGGTAGCCGAGGTAGCGCCGCCAGCCGTGGTAGCTCACCCCGACGTGGCCGCCAAAGTCGAACACGAACGACCCCGGCGCGAGGATCCCGCGCAGCCAGAACAGCACGCTGTAATCGCTCTGGTTGGCCTTCTCCATGCGGTGGCGGTAGAGGCCGGCCAGCTCGGCGTGATCGTAGCCGACCCGCGCACCCGCCGGGATCGACCGCTCGGCCTCGGCGAAGCTGGCGTAGACGCCGCGAAAGCGGTTGGGCGCCCGCCGCGCGAACGTCCGCTCGTAGTCGAGGGCCAGCACCTGGCCGACCCCCGGGATCCGCCAGGCGTTGCGGGCGATGCGCTTGCTGACGTCGATGAGCCCCACGGACGCCGATGGTAGTCCGGTATCCGCCGCCGGTGCCGCATCCACCGCGACGCGCCCGCCTTTGATCCGCCGCCCGCCACTGCCATGCCGATCTTCACCGCCGGCTCGCGTTAGGCTGCGGCATGGAGCGCGCATCGCTTGCCGACGACGTCGGCCAGGTCCTCTGGTACGGATTCCACGGCACCACCGCGTCGGCCCCGCTGCTGGCGGCGATCGGCCGGGGCGAGGTCGGCGCGGTCGTGCTGTTCAAGCGCAACCTCGTCATCCAGGTCGTCGACGGGGGCGCCGCGGTGCCGCAAGAGGTGGTCGACCTGGACCGGCTGGTCGCGCTCAACCACGCCCTGCACGCGGCGGCCCCGCCGGCGAGCCCGCTGCTGATCGCGGTCGATCAGGAGGGCGGCGCGGTGCAGCGCGTGCGCGCGCCCGGCACCCAGTGGCCCCCGATGCTCACGCTCGATGGCCACCCGGCTCCGACCGACGAGCTGCTGGCCCGCGAGGTCGGGCGTGCGCTCGGGCGCGAGCTGGCCGCGCTCGGGTTCGACATCGACTTTGCCCCGGTGCTCGACGTGCACACGAATCCGGCCAACCCGATCATCGGCGATCGCGCGTTCGGCACCGAGCCCGAGACGGTGGCGCGGCGCGCGCTGGCGCTGGCGGCCGGGCTCGCCGACGCTGGCGTGCTCGCGTGCGGCAAGCACTTTCCCGGTCACGGCGACACCGCGACCGACAGTCACCTCGAGCTGCCGCGGCTCGATCACGCCTGGGACCGGCTCGACGCGATCGAGCTGGTCCCGTTCCGGCGCGCGGCCGAGGCGGGCCTGCCGATGATCATGACCGCGCACGTCATCTTCGCCGCGCTCGACCCCGACCAGCCAGCGACGCTGTCGGCCCGGGTCATCCACGAAGTGCTGCGTCAGCGGCTCGGCTATCGCGGCGTGATCGTGTCCGACGATCTCGACATGCGCGCGATCGCCGATCACCACGGCGTCGGCGACGCGGCGGTGCGCGCGCTCCGCGCCGGCTGCGATGCGCTGCTGCTGTGTCGCGACGAGGCCCACCAGGCCGAGGCCCGGGCCGCGCTGCTGCACGCCGGCGCCGGCGACGCCGACCTGCGCGCGCGGCTGGCCGAGGCGGCGGCCCGGGTCCGCGCGATGAAGGCTGCCCATGCCGCGGCCCGCGCGACCCGACCGCCCGACAGCGTCGACGTGGTCGGCTGCCCCGCGCATCGCGAGCTGGCCGACCGGCTGGCCGGTCGGACCTGAAGAGGTGGCGAGGCTTTGATCGACACCTCTCGCGCCAGCGCGGCGAGCGCGCCACGCGATCGGCTCGCCCGACATGCCGCCGGCGGCCTGAGGATGAGGCCGGTCCATGGGTATGCTCGGGCCACCATGCGATCCCGCCACCTGATAGCCGTCGTCGCGCTCGTCACCACCAGCGCAGGCTGTGGCGATGACATCGGGCCGCCACCGTCACCTCCGCCGGGCGCGCTGATCGCGGTCTCCATGGCGACCGAGGTCGGCGTGCTCCTCGACGAGCTGCCGCCCGCGGCACGCGACCGGTTGGCCGCCGATCTGCTGGCCCGCCCCGCGGCGTTCTGGGTCGCGCGCGCCGAGCGGCAGGTCTCGACCGCGCTGTACCGGCTGGTCTATCGCAACCTGTTCGACGAGACGCTCGGCCAGCTGCCGCTGCCGCCGGTCGAGCAGTGGGACCTCGAGGTCGCCGCGGCCCAGCGCAAGATCATCGATGGCCACGACCTGGTGGTCGCGCCCTACACGTTCTCGAGCACGCTGCTGACGCCGACCGAGGAGCCCGAGCTCGCCGACCCGATCCTGGCGACGATCGGCGGCGTGGTCGAGGAGGTGTTCGTGCTGCCGGTCGATCCCGAGCACTTGCTCGAGCGCACCGGCTACGCCTGCATGGACGAGGCGGACTTCCCGCCCGGCAGCGTCGACACCGAGAACGCGCCGGCCTTCTACGACGACAGCTGCGAGCCCGGCGTGTCGGCTGACGGCTGCCACCTCACCGCGCCGATCCCGTCGGTGTCGTGCGTCGACGCGCTGGCGGCCTCGGTCGGTCGCGCCGACGCCACCTTCCGGTTCGAGCGGGTCGAGTTCGACCGCGCGCGGGCGGATGCGGTCCGGGTCGGACGCGCGCGCACCGGCGGGCCGCAGCTGGCCGCGGTCGAGGCGGGCGTGCGCGACCACCGCATCGTCTACCGCTACTTCGAGCCGAGCTCGTGTGCGATCGCGGAGGGCTGCGTGGGCGGAGCGGGCTGGCGCCGGCTGCTGCAGTTCACCGCGACGATGGAGAACCTCGGCGACGAGGACATGGTGCTCGGCGAGGTCGGGGCCGGCAGCCCGGCGGTCCGCAACTACCTGGTCTCGTACAGCGCTTGCCACGAGCACATGCACTTCAACCACTACGGCAACTTCAGCTTCGGAGATGACGCGGCGCTCGGCTCGAAGCGGGCGTTCTGCCTCGAGAGCACGTCGCGCTACTCCAACAACGAGACGACGCCGCTGGTGCACCCGTACAGCTGCCACTTTCAGGGCACCGCGCGTGGCTGGGGCGACGACTACATCGCCGGGCTCGACTGCCAGTGGATCGACATCACCACGGTCGACTCGACCACGCCGGTCACCGCGCCGCTCGGCTTCGAGGTCAACCCCGACGCCTTCCTGTGCGAGGGCGCGCTGATCACCGACGACCGCGGCGAGCCGCTGTTCGAGCCGACCGCGTTCACCAACGAGGACGACATGATCGAGAACCGGTTCCAGTGCGAGGCGTTCGCGGATGCCGCGGCCGACAACCTGGTGACCGCCGACGTGACCGTGCCAGTGCCCGGCCGCGGCCTGGTGACCGAGCCGTGCGGGCGCTTCCAGGTCGGTACCACCCGCAACTGCGGCTTCGCGCCGACCGGCCCGGTGGTCACGTGCCTGCCCGGCGCCGAGGTCACGCTCCGCTGCGTCGGCGGCTCCGAGGCGGTCCCGGCCGCGGTGCGGGTGTGCGAGGCGAGCCACGCCCTTGGCGCGATCCCGTGTCTCTACAACGATGCCCGGGTCCAGGTGACCCAGCGCGGGGTCGCGCAGGACGTCACGTTCACCTGTCCGGCCGCGCGCTCGGCGATCGAGCTGGGCGGACGCGCCGGCGTCTACCTCAGCCCGCTGGTCGGGGGTGACGACGTCAGCAGCGTGCGCTGCGCGGTCCGCTAGACCAATGCCCATCGGATCGGCGCGAGCGATCGCGATCGAGGTTCTCCGTGGCTCCTGAGCGCACTTGTGATCAATCCCGAGGGGTGTCCTTTGGCTCCGGCGCTTCGTGACCGACTGCGCCCAGGTCAAATGGTGGATGGACTCAGGACGTACGGTACGGGCTGTCGCACGAGAGGCATCTCCGTCGAGCACGGGTCGGGTATTCGAGGCCAGCACGGAGGGCGAGCCGAGGCGGGGACGAGGTCCCAGGCGCGCTCGTAAATTCCCCGGCCGGGTGGTGCGTGCGTCGGCGGGTTGGGGCAATGGCACCGGCGTGCGTCACGCCCGGGGACCCCGGAT
>JBKJLC010000019.1:0-31624 GCA_046597055.1 Kofleriaceae bacterium
CGAGCTGCGCGGTGCGGCCACGCCAGCGTGGCCGAGCACGCCCGAGCCAATCGACTACGTCGCGCTGGTCGACGCGGAGCACGTCGCGCGGCGCGAGAAGCGCCGCGCGCGCTGACCCCTCGTTACTCGCAGTGGCCGGGGCCGGTCACGCCGTTGTGGTAGGCATCGAGGGTGGCGGCGAGCGCGATCATCTCCGCGCGCGCCGTCGACCCGCAGCCGCATCAGTCGTGCGCCGGCCGCGCCCGCTGGCTTCCGGCGTAGGCCGCCGGACGGATCGCGTGCACCAGCCCGCTCGGGACGATGCCGCGCCCGGCCCGGAACGGATCGAACCGCAGCGCAGCCTGGTCGATGTCGACCACCTGGTCGAGCCCGACGTGCGCGATCGGGTGCCAGGTGCGGGTGAACACCGGCCGGGTCGACAGCTGCCAGCCGGCGTCGCCGGCCGCCACCTCGTCGCGCAGGCGCTGGTCGCGTTCACCACCGGCGCCGTCGCGTCGGCTCGGCCCGGCCGCGGGCTCGAGCAAGAACTTCATGCGACCCACGCCTTCGACCTCGAACGGCGACACCGCCCAGTAGCGGTTGCCGAGGTAGTCCCCGGTGTCGGTCGCGAGCGGCGCGAACGGCATCGTGACCGGGCTACGGATCGTGGCGAACAGCAGGTCCTGGTCGTCCTCGAAGCGGAGCGCGACGCCGAGGACGTCGAACCAGCGTGGCTGCCCCTTCCACAGCGCCGCCGAGCACCGCGCCAGCACCGGCCCCGCCAGCCGCTGGCCGAGCGCCTCGAACGGTCCGCCGACGACCGGCGTGACCTCGCCGGTGCACACGATGCCTTGCGGGTGAAACATGCGCGCCTGCCGCGCCTTGCTGATCGCCGCCGTCAGCGGCGCCCACGACGCGCCGATCAGGTGGCCAACACGCTCGCGAGCCCCGAGGAGGAATGACATCCCGGAGTGTGACCGGGCAGCGCGGAAGGGCTACCGGTCAGAAGCCGCCGCCGCTGGGGACGTCCGTGCACTGGAACAGCCCGGCGTTGGTGGCCGGGTACCGGTAGAGCCCAGTGAAGCACATCTCGGTGTCCGAGCTGTCCCCGAAGCCCACCGCGCTGTCGCTCTTGTTGAGGTAGCTGCAGGTCACGCGGATCTGGTCGCCGGCCTGGACCTGCACCATCGGATCCTTGCGGTAGTAGTGCTGCTCGAGGAACGTGTAGGCGCCGTCGTAGAGCACCTGGGTCTCGCTGCCGCGAATCAGCTCGAGCTTGGAGTGGCGGGCCCACTGGTGCATATGGGGCCACACCGCGAACAGCGTGTACGGCGCCTGCACGGTGCAACCACCAACGACGGTCTCGGGGATGTCGTCGTTGTCGACGGGGATGCTGAAGTTCAGCCGTCCCGCGAACACGTTCTCGGCCAGCATCGGGGGCGCGGTCGGCTGCGACTTCACCAGGATCCCGGAGTCGCCAGTGATCGGGCTGTCGCTCGCGTTGTAGAGGTGCAGGTTGAGGTGGATCTGCTCGCCGGCGGCGATCTTGACGCCGACCCCGGGCGGGAAGTCGAGCGCCGGCGTGCCCACCCCCGAGGCGAAGAGCATCTTCAGGCCAAGCGTGCCGACGCCGCAGTCGTACTCGCCGTCGGGCCCGCGCGTGCTGTTGGTGTTGGCGATCGAGAGCACCGTGTGGTGCGTGCCCTGCGGCGCCTCCGCCAGGATGTTGGTGATGTACGTGTCGGCGGCCACCGTGACGCGCATGCACTTGTACGTGTCGCGCGCGCCCGCCGGCAGGGTCCAGGTCCGCCCGATCAGGCGGGCGTAGTCGGCGGGGATCGCCGCGTCGGCGCTGGTGCCGCTCGCGTCGACGGGCGTGTCGCCGTCGCCCCCTCCACCGCACCCCGTCACCGCCACCGCCACCGTCGAAACGAGCAACCGGACGACCAGGGGAAACTTCATGGACGCGGAGCATACGCGATCTGGCGCGCGGCTCGCTTATCGCTATCATCGGGGTCGGTGGGGGCCGAGCTGAAGAACGTGATCGTGTTCGCACTGAGCGGGGTGCGACATGCCGCCGAGCTGCGCTGGGTGCGAGAAGTGATCACACTCGGCTTCGTCACGGAAATCCCGACCGCGCCGCGCGGGCTGTCCGGTGCGGTCAACCTGCGGGGCAACCTGGTCCCGGTCCTCGATATCGGGGCCTTGAGCGGCGGCCCGCCCGGCCCGGCCCCGCGGCAGGGTGACGGCGCGCTGCTGGTCGAGCTCGACGGGGTGACCGCCGCGCTCCGGGTCGACAAGGTCGACGAGGTCGCGACGCTGCACCCGACCGTCGACGGCACCGGCGTCATCGACGGCCGCGGGCGAACCATCCCGCTGGTCGACCCGCCCGCGGTGCTGCGGCGCGCGGTCGCCGACTCGCAAGCGATGCGCGGCGACGACACCGAGGTCAGCCTCGATCGGGCGCGGCCGGCGCAGGATCCCACCACCGGCGCCAAGCTGCCGGTCGGGCTCGAGGACCTGACCCTTGCCTGACGATCGCGACCGCGACGTGCTGGTCGACTTCGATCCCGACGAGCTTGCCCTGCTCCGCCAGCTGTTCCGGGACGAGGTCCACGACGCGCTCGAGCTGGTGACCATGCGCGCGCAGGCCGCCGGCACCACCGAGCCGGTGGCCGACGCGGTCCGCGAGATGATGCGGATGACCCACACCCTCAAGGGCGCCGCCGGCACCGTCGGGCTCGGCGAGGTGGTCGACTTCGCGCACCGCCTCGAGGGCTCGCTGGCCGCGGTCCGCAGCGGCCAGCGGCCATGGACCCCGGCGTTCGCCGAGGCAGTGATCGAGATCGCCGATGCGATCCGCAGCTACGTCGACGCGTTCGGCGACCGGGGCCGCGCCAACCTGCTGGCGACCCGGGTCATCGAGCTGCTGGTGCCGTGGACCGAGCCGGCCCGGACCCGGCGCGCCGACAGCGGGCCGATCCCGCGCCTGGTCGCAACGCCGGAGTCGCCCACCGAGGCGAGCCGCACGATCCAGCTGCCGGTCGACCTCACCAGCGACGGCACCGTGGTCGACGATCACGACGCCTCGGCCACCGCCAACCTGCCGGCCCAGGACCCGTCGACCGGCTACGACGGCCGGACCTTCCTGCGGGTCGAGCCCGAGCGGGTCGACGAGCTGATGTCGTCGGCGGGCGAGCTGCTGTTCGATCGCAACCGGATCGAGCGCCGGGTCCAGCTGCTGCGCACGCTCACCCGCGATCTGGGCCGGGTCCGGCAGGAGCTGCGCGACGACCTCGGCGGCCTGCGCCTGGCGACCACCGAGAGCCTGCGCTCCGAGCTCGAGGACCGCATGCGCAGCCTCGAGGCGCAGATCGCGACCCTGACCACGCAGCTCGCGCAGACCACCGCCGCGCTGCTCGACGAGACCGAGGCGATGCGCCGCAACCTCGGCGAGCTGCAGCGCGGCCTGACCCGGGTCCGCATGCAGACCGCCCGGGCCCTGTTCGTGCAGCTGGCCCGCGCGCTGCGCGCCGCCGCTCGCACCGCCGGCGCCAAGGTCGAGCTGCGCACCCGCGGCGAGGACACCGAGTTCGACAAGGCGGTCGCCGAGCGCATCACCGACCCGCTGATCCAGCTGCTGCGCAACGCGGTCGTCCACGGCGTCGAGCCGCCGGCCGAGCGGGTCCTGCGCGGCAAGCCGGCCACCGGCACCATCCGGGTCGCTGCCCGTCAGGAGGGCAACCTGGTCGTGCTCGAGGTCGCCGACGACGGCCGCGGCGTCGACGTGAAGAAGCTGCGCGAGCGCTTCGTCGAGAGCGGCCGCTGGAGCCGGGCCCGCGCCGAGCTGGCCAGCGACGACGACGTGCTCCACGCGCTGTTCGACACCGGGGTGTCGTCGCGCGACGAGGCCGACGAGCTATCGGGCCGCGGCATCGGCCTCGACCTGGTCCGCGAGACCATCGCGCGCCTGGGCGGCGAGATCCGCATGACCTCGATGCCGGGCCGCGGCACCACCTTCACGATGCGGCTGCCGGTCTCGACCGCGGTCACCCAGGCGATGCTGTTCAAGGTCCACGGCCAGGTCTACGCGCTGCCCAACATTCATGTGGTCGAGACCACGTCGGTCGACGCCGGGCTGACCAGCTGGCCGGCCGGCCTTGGCGGGGTGCCGGTGGTGCGGCTCGAGCACCTGCTGGCGGTGCCGTCGGTGCCGATCCCGGAGCCACCGCCGGCGCGCCGGGTCGGGGTGGTCGTGACCTACGCTGGCGCCCGCTTCGTGTGCACGGTCGACAAGCTGGTCGGCCCGCGCGAGATCGTCGTGAAGCAGCTCGGGCCGCTGCTCGCACCGCTGCCGCTGTTCGCGGGCGCGACCATCAGCGGCTCGGGGAAGGTCCAGCTCATCCTCGATCCAGCGGCGCTGGCCCGGGCCGCCTACCCGACCCAGCCGGTCGCGCTGCCGACCGCGCCCGAGGCCGCGCCTGACGCGCTGGCCGGCCGGGCCCTGGTCGTCGACGACTCACGCGCGATCCGTGAGGCGCTGACGTCGATGCTCGCCCGTGAAGGCTGGATCGTCGACGTCGCCGAGGACGGCGCCCGCGGCTGGGCGCTCGCCCAGCAGCTGCCCTACGACCTGGTCGTCACCGACCTCGAGATGCCGCGGATGGGCGGCTTCGAGCTGATCGCCCGGCTGCGCAACGAGAGCCGCACGCGCGGCACCCAGGTGGTGATCGTGTCGTCGCGGGTCTCACCCGAGGCGCGCCGCCGCGCCCGCGAGCTCGGCGTGAAGGGCCTCGTCGCCAAGCCGCTGACGCGGCGCAAGCTGCTCGAGGTGCTCTACGCCGACACGACCCCCAAGCCCTGACCCACGCGGCGCCGGCACGCGGCCATGCCTGTGACGAAAGCGCTCCCTTTTTCCGGTGGCCCCGAGCCGGCGCGAAGCGCCGTGTCGAAGGGCAGCGCTCAGGATCCCGCACATCTTTCCCGGTGTCCCTGAGCCAGGGCGAGCGCAAGCGAGCCCGCCGCCTCCGGGCAGCCCGTCGAAGATCACGTGCGGCACCTTGGCGCCCTGCCCTTCGACACGGCGCCTGCGGCGCCGGCTCAGGGCCACCGGGAAAGGCAACGCTCTCGGTCACCTGGCGAGTTGTGATCAATGCCGAGGCGGGCCCTTCGGCGCCGGGCTCGCAACGAGCCCTTCGCTCAGGGACACCGGAAAGATGTGCGGGATCCTGGGGGCAGCGCGGCGAGGTGACGGGGTTTGCGACTACCGGCGTCGGCCGCGGTGCGAGACCTTCAGCGTCGGCCGCCCGGCCTTGGTCGGCGCCGGCTTGCCGCCCGCCTTGGTCGGTCCCGCCTTGGGATTGGCCTTGGCCACCGCGCGTCCGGTCTTGACCTGCCGGTTGAGCCCGGCCCGCTTGTTGAACTCCAGCCGCTCCGGCTGCTGGGCCCGCGGCTGCCCGCGGTCACCACCGTCGGTGCGCCCGGTGCCACGGGCGGCGCCGCGGCCGGTGCCCCGGCTGCGCTCGGGTAGGGCCTCACCGTCGGCCGGCTTGGCCCGCGCCGCGCTCGCGCCGGTGACCAGCTTCAGCTCGAGCCGGCGGCGCGCCACCGACACGTCGACCACCTCGACCTCGACCTTGTCGCCCATCGCGAGCGTGAACCCGCTCCGGCGCGCGCGCAGCCGCAGGTGCAGCTCGTCGTAGCCGATGTCGTCGCCGAGCGACTGGATCTTGATCAGCCCCTCGACGAACGGCTGGTCGATCTCGACGAACGCCCCGAAGCTGGTCACCGCCGACACCGTGCCGGTGAAGCGCTCGCCGATCTGATCGCGCATCAGGTACGCGCGGTACATCGCGACCGCCTCGCGCTCGGCCTCCATCGCGCGGCGCTCGTGGCCCGACGACAGCGCGGCCAGCTCGGTCAGCCGCTCCAGCACCGGGGGCGGCTCGCGATAGGCGCCGCCCGAGGGCAGGCCGTCGCGGTGCAGCCAGTGCTTGAGCAGCCGGTGGACCAGCAGGTCCGGATAGCGCCGGATCGGTGACGTGAAGTGGACGTAGTCGCCCGAGGCCAGGCCGAAGTGGCCGATCGGGACCGTGTCCCACACCGCCTGCTTCAGCGAGCGCAGGACCAGGAACGACAGCGACCGCGACGCCTGGGTCTGCGCGACCTGGTCGAGCACGTTCTTCATGCCGAGCGGGGTCATCGCCTCGTCGACATCGACCTCGATGCCGAGGCTGCCCAGGATCTCGGACAGCTCCTCGACCCGCTCGCGCTTGGGCGGCGCGTGGACCCGCCACACGGTGGGCGCGCCGCGCTTGCGGAAGAACCGACCGACCGCCTCGTTGGCGGCGATCATGTACTCCTCGACCAGCTGGTAGGCCGACTTCACGTCGGCGTCGCCCTTGGCGCGCACGACGTCGCGGATCAACCGCGGATCGTCGGCGTCGAGGATGACCTTGGCCTCGGGCAGATCGAGATCGAGCGTGCCGCGGGCCCGTCGACCCGCGCGCAGCTTCTGGGCCAACGCGTCGAGCCGGGCCAGCTCGCCGGCCCACGGCCGGTACGCCTCGCGGCGGCCGCGGAAGTCGCCCTGCAGGGCGGCCGCCACGCCGGGATAATCGAGCCGCGCCTTCGAGCGGATCACCGCCGCGGCGTAGCTGGTGTCGACCAGCTGCGCGCTGGCGTCGTAGTCGAGCCGCACCACCATCGCGCACCGATCGACGTCGGCGTTGAGCGAGCAGATGCCGCTCGACAGCTGGTGGGGCAACATCGGGATCACGCGATCGGGGAGGTAGACCGACACGCCGCGCAAGGTCGACTCCTTGTCGAGCGCGTCGTCCCAGCGCACGTAGTGCGAGACGTCGGCGACCGCGACCCAGACCCGGGTCCCGCCGTTGGCGCCGTCCTCGATGCACAGCGCGTCGTCGAAGTCGCGCGCGGTCTCGGGATCGATCGTGCAGAACCGGCGGTCGCGCAGGTCGATGCGATCGACCAGATCCTTGGGGCCGACCTCCTGCGAGGTGTCCTCGGCCTGGCGGCTGGCGTCGTCCGGAAACTCGATCGGCAGGGCCGCGCATGCCAGGATCTTCTCGATCTCGGTGCGCGGGTCGTCGGGATCTCCGAGGACCTTCAGGATGCGTCCGGCGAGGTCGCCGCCGCGGTCCGACGGATAGCGCGTGATCTCGACGACCACCGCCTGGCCCTCGGCGCCGGAGGTGCCGCCGTCGAGCGCGACCTGACCGAAGTCGGCCGCGATCCGGGGATCGTCGGGCTCGAGGAAGAACCCGCGGCCCGAGCGGCGCAGCAGGCCGGTCAGCCGGGCCCGGCCGCGCGCCAGGACCTCGTCGACCTGGCCCTCGAGGCCCTTCACGCCGAGCCAGGTCGACAGCCGGACCTGATCGCCATCGAGCGAGCCACCGCGGTACTTCGCCGGCACGAACGCGTCGCGCCCGTCGGCCAGCGACACGAAGCCGTACCCGGCCGGGTGCACGGTGATGCGGCCGATCGGGTTGGTCTCGGCGTCGGTCACCGGCGTCACCGCATCCCGCGTGCGACCGGATGGCGCGACCCGGCGCGCCAGCTTGCGCGGCACCACCGAGCCGTCGTCGGCGACCGGCACGGTCACCGCCGCCTTGCGATCGCGGCGGGCCTCCGCCCTCGGTGCCGGCGCGGCGGGGGCCGCCGGGGCCGGCGCGGCCGTCGGGGTCCCGGGCAGCCCGCCCGCGGGGCGGCCCTTCTTGTCGGCGCCGCGTCCATGCGGGGCCAGCGCGAACGCGCCACCGGGCAGGATCTGCACGACGCCTTCGTCCGTCATCGCGCCGAGCAGCGAGCGCAGCTGGGCGTAGGAGGGCTTCTTCAGCCCGATATCGTCGGCCAGGGCCGTCATCTTCAGGCCCCGGGTCACGACGCGCCCGAGCGCGTCGAGGATGTCTTCACGTGTCACGGTCATTGCAAGTTGCTCATTTCACTTCAAGGCGCGGAGGACGCCGTCGTCCCCCGCGAGGTAGATGGTTCCGTCGGCGGCGATCGCCGGCGTGGAGTCGACATCGCCACCGGTCGCGACGTGCCAGAGCAGCACGCCGTCGGCGGCGACGGCATAGAGGTGATCGTCCTGCGACCCGATCAGGATGATCCCGTTCTGGGCAACGGTGGGCGCCGCGTGGATCTTGTCGGCGGTCGCGAGCCGCCAGCGGATCTGGCCGTCGGGTGAAACCGCGTAGAGGTTCTGGTCGTAGCTGCCGACGTAGAGGGTGCCGTCACGGCCAAGCGCGGCCGCACCGCGGACGTCGCCGCCGGTGAGCAGCTTCCACGCGACCGTGCCGTCGGGTCCGATCGCATAGAGCGCGTCATCGTCGCTGCCGACGTAGACGCGGCCGTTCTCGCCGACCACCGGCGCGGTGTCGATGTCGCCGCCGGCGCGCAGTTCCCACCGCTTGGTGCCGTCAGGCGCGAGCGCATAGACGGCGTCGTCCTGGCTGCCGGCGAACAAGCCGGCAGCGGTCACCGCAGGTGCGGTCGACACGTGCTCGCCGGTCGCGAACCGCCAGCGCAGGGTGCCGTCGCCCCACACCGCGTGGACACCGTCGCCGCCGAGGTAGATCGTACCGTCGGGGCCGATCACCGGGCCGCCGTCGGCGTCACAGCGCGAGCCCTCGGGGCCGAAGCCCTTCGGGTCGCACGCGCCGATGCGCAGCTTCCACTTCAGGGCGCCGGCCGCGGTCACCGCGTACAGATGGTCGTCGTCGCTGCCGACGTAGATGGTGCCGTCCTCGGCGATCGCCGGCGTGCTCCACGACCGCTCGCTCATCGCGAACTTCCACCGCAGGGTGCCGGCGGGGTCGACCGCGTACAGCACGCCGTCATGGGCCGCGACGAAGACGGTGCCATCGGGACCGATCACGGGTCCGCCGGTCACGGGACCGCCCAGCGTGAGCTTCCAGCGCTCCTTGGGCTTGGTCCGCGGGGCCGGGCCCCCGGCGCGACCGCGATGGGCGGCATCGCCGCCCAGCATCGCGAACGGGCGCGGGCCGGCGACCAGCGCGACCGGATCCACCGCGCCGGTCACCGGGTCGCCGCCGCCCCCTCCCGCGCCGCGCAGGCTCGCGGGCGACGACGGCTCGACACAGCCCCCGGCCACGCAGATCCGGCTGCCCTTGCAGTCGGCATCCTTGCCGCAAGGGCTGCTCGCCGAGCGGGTCGTCCCCGAGCAACCGACACCAGCGATCACCGAGACGACGCTCGCGATCCACGCGAGGGCCGCGCGCGGGCCCATCGAGACGTTCACCAGCACAACCTACCAGCCCATCGAAACCGCGACAGCTACGCCTTGGCGAGATCGTTCGAGAATCGTTCGGCGAGCTTCTCGAAGTAGCGCCGGGTCTCTTCCAGGATCGCCGGATCCTGGTCGGGGTACATGCGGATCCCGTGCGAGCCGCAGGGGTCGGTCGTCACCGGACCGACCGGCAAGCCACCGACGATCCCCGTCCGCTCGTGATAGAGCAGCGCGAGCACCTCGGAGTGATTTTCGGGAACCAGGAACGTGCGGCGCCCCAGCTCGGGCTTGCCGTCCTTGAACCCATCGATCAGCTTGGCCATGAACTGGGGCGGAGCTTATCGCCGAGACGGGGGGATGCAAAAGGGTTGTTGCGCACTCGGTGCGGGTTGCTTGCCCCGCGCGCCCGGTGTCATCGTACCAGCCGTGAACGTCGAGTTCTGGTTCGACTTCTCGTGCCCGTACGCCTATCTGGCCTCGCAGGCGGTCGAGGAGATCTGCGCGCAGGCCGGCGCGACGCTGCAGCTGCGCCCGATGCTCCTCGGCGGCGTGTTCCGCGCGACCGGGGCCGGCGACGGTCCGATGGCGACGCTGACGCCGCGTCGGGCCCTCAACAACAGCCGCGACATGCACCGGTGGGCCGAGTGGCGGGGCGTCACGCTCCGGATTCCCGCGGCCCATCCCATCCGCACGGTCCGGGCGCTCCGGACCCTGCTCGGCCTGCCCGAGGCGCGCTGGCCGGCCGCGATGCACGCGCTCTACGCCGCCTACTGGCAGGCCGGCGCCGATATCACCGACGACGCGGTCATCGCGGCGGCGCTCACCGTCGCCGGCGTGCCCGCGGCCGAACAAGACGCCGCCCGCCGCGGGGCCGACACCGACGCGGTCAAGGACGACCTGCGCCGCCGCACCGACGAGGCGGTCGCGCTCGGGATCTTCGGCGCCCCCGCGATGGTCGTGCGTCGGCCCGACGGGCCGGTGCTGCTGTGGGGGCAGGATCGCCTGCACTGGCTGGCCGCCGTGCTCGCCGGCTGGGATCCCGAGCGCGGCTCGCCCGCCGCCGTGGTGAGCGCCCAGCCCCACCCGCGGCTCGAGCGCCTCGCGCCGGACGCACCCGGCCTGCCGCTCGACTTCTGGTTCGACTACGCGTCGCCGTTCGCGTACCTCGGCGCGACCCAGATCGCCAGGATCGCCCGCGCCGCTGGCACCACCGTGCGCTGGCGTCCGATGCTGCTCGGCGCGCTGTTCCGGGAGGTCGGCAGCCCCGACGTCCCGCTGTTCGGGTTGCCGCCGGCGAAGCGCGCGTTCGTCGCGCGCGAGCTCACCTGGTGGGCGCGCTGGTGGGGCGTCGACTTCCGCTTCAACACCAGGTTCCCCGTGCGCACCGTGAACGCGCTGCGGGTGACCCTGCTCGCCGGCGAGCATCAGGAGGCGCTGATCGCCCGCATCTTCCGCGCGATCTGGGTCGACGATCACGACGTCACCGATCCCGAGGTGCTGCGCGGCCTGTGCGCCGAGGTCGGCGTGGATCCGGCCGTGGTCGACCGCACCAGCGAGCCCGCCGTCAAGCAGGTGCTCGTCGACCAGACCGCGGCCGCGGTGAAGGCTGGCGTGTTCGGCGCGCCGACCGCGATCGTCCACGGCGCCAACGGACCGCTGCTGTTCTGGGGCCAGGATCGTCTCGACCTGGTCGCCGCGGCGCTCCGCGGCTGGCGCCCGACGGTCGGTTGATGCCGATCGCCGGCCTGGTCGCCACCGCCGTGTGCGGGCTGGCGGTGGTCGCGCTGATCCTGGCCGAGCGGGCCGGCAGCCGGCGGGCCCGCTTCATCAGCAAGCCGATCGCGTCGGCGGCGTTCGTCGCGATCCCACTCGTCACCGGCGCGGTCGGCACCAACGCGGGGCCGGTGGCGGTCTGGGTCACCCTGGGGCTGGTGCTCGGGGCGATCGGCGACGTCGCCCTGATGTTCGAGCGACGCGGGTTCCTGGCCGGACTGGTGGCGTTCCTGCTCGGTCACCTCGCGTACGTGATCGCGTTCGTCCACGTGGTCCCGGCCGACACCTGGCTCGACGGCGCGATGGCGATCTACGCGATCGCCGCCGCCGCCGCCGCCGCGGTGGTGCTGCGCTGGCTGTGGCCGCGCCTGGGATCCTTGCGCATCCCGGTGATCGCCTACGTCGCCGTGATCACGACGATGGTGATCGGCGGCCTCGCGGTGAGCGTGCACCACGGCGGAACGTCCGGAGACCGGACATTCCTGACGGCCGGCGCGATCGCCTTCTACCTCTCGGATCTGGCGGTCGCACGCAACCGCTTCGTCGTCGCGGACCGGTGGAACCGATATGTCGGCCTGCCGGTCTACTACGGAGCGCAGCTCCTGATGGCGTGGGCGATCTCGCCCTGCTGAGTGGTCGGGAGCCGCTACTTCTTGGCCCGTGAGCCACGCGCCTGACGGCGCTTCTTGTTGCGGTTGAGTCCCCGCTTGTGGGCGGCGCTCTTCTTCGCCTTGATCTTCCGCCCACGCAGCGCGCGCTCGCGCTTGTACTTGGGGCGGGTCTTCAGCTTGCTTTTCGATCGTCCAGCGGCCACGGCTAACCTCTGTCTTGGCTTCGGTTTCGGGAGGCCGCAGTCTAGTCAACGCCCCCGCCAGGTCAAGAGCGGAACGCGGCTCGTAACCGCGCGGCAGAACTGGCGTACAACTGGACCCGGGCCCATGCCGGCAGATCCACGCCACCTCATGACGCAGTACTGCGACGGCGATGCCAGCGCTTTCCGGGAGCTGTACCAGCTCCTGGCCCCGCGCCTGGTTGGATATCTCATGCGCATGACCCGTGACCGGGCCACCGCGGACGACATGATCCAGCAGACCTTCTTCAAGGTGCACCGGGCCCGCGCCGCCTACGTCCGCGGCGCCGACCCGGTGCCGTGGGTCTACGCGATCGCCCACCGCACCTGCCTGGACGAGCTGCGCAAGCGGAAGCGATCGGCCGGGCTCACCGACGAGGGCGTGGTGCCCGAGGTCGCGGCGGTGATCACCGGCGAGTCGGCGACCGCGTCGGCCGAGCTGCCGGTGATCGACCCCGAACTCCAGCGCGCCGCGATCCGCGCGCTCGATACCCTGCCGCCGCAGCAGCGCGAGGCGGTGGTCCTGACCAAGCTCGATGGCAAGTCGTTCGCCGAGGCCGCCGAGATCGCCGGCACCACCACCGGCGCAATGAAGGTGCGCGCCCACCGCGGCTATGTCGCGCTGCGCAAGGCGCTCGGAGGTGCCCCATGAAGCCTGTCGGCCACCTGCCCCACGGGAACGATCTCGGCCGCGATGAGCTCGACGGCCTGGCGCATCTGCGAAATCTCCCCAGTCTGCCACCGCCGCCCCTGCCCCCGGGGCTCGAGGCCGAGCTGGCCCAGCTGACCCCGACCCGGCCGCGCCGGCCCACCCGTGGGCTGGTGCGCACCACCGCGATCTCGATCGCCTACGCGGGGATCCTGCTGACGGTGCTCTCCACCCGCCGCGACCTCGAGCACCTGCCGCGGATGTGGCTGGTCCTCTATGGGCTCGCGTGGCTGATCGGCTTCGCGGTGCCTCTCCACGTCGCGCTGGTGCCCCGCCCCGGCGCGATCATGCCGCGCTGGCGCCTGGGCGGAGCGCTCGCCGCGCTCTCCGCGATCGGCTTCGTCGCCGCCGGCTTCCTGTTCCCGCGCACCGCGGCCAACAGCAGCCTGCTCACCGGCCTCGCCTATGGACATGAGTGCCTGTCGATCGGGCTGGCGACCGCGGTGGTGCCGGTCATCCTGGGCACGCTGCTCCTGCGCGGCGCGGCGCCGGTCGGCTCCCGGCTCACCGCGGCGGCGCTCGGCGCCGCCGGCGGCAGCCTCGGCGGGCTGGTGTTGCACCTGTATTGCCCGATCACCGACGCCCTGCACGTCGGCGTCGTCCACGGCGGCGTGGTCGCATGCGCCGCGGTCCTCGCCGCCCTCGTGGTGCCGCGCGCCCTCGAGCCCCGCGCCCCGCGCCGCTGACCGGAAGGACGGACGCCGCACGGCGTCGCCAGCCCCGTCGAGCTCATGGGGGTCTTGCGGTCGACGCACCATCGGCGGCGCTGGTCTAAGGCGGCCGCAAGCCCGCACCACGGCACGACGATCGACGCGTGGTACACGGACACCTACATGGCTCCGACCGACGAGGTGCGCGACCTGCAGGACTTCTTCGGGGCCTGGGAGCCGCTGGCCAGCGACGTCTCCGGGCCCCTGCGCGACGCCCCCCGCGAGGTCGCCGAGGCCGCGTTCGCCGACCTGATGAGCGCGCGCCCCGCCCGCCTCGCCGCCGTCACGGCCCTGGCGTCACGCCATGGCGTCGCGCTCGACCGCCCCGACGCCGCGTCCGCGCTCGGCACCTGGCTGGTCACCGCCGCGACCACCGCCGGCCCGGCCGCCCTCACCGGTCCCGACGCCTGGCGCTGGGCCGGCCTCGCCGCCGACACCGCCCTCTGGCTCGGCGAGCACATCATCGCCACCGCCGCGCCGACCGGCGCCGCCCTGCGCTGGGAGCTCTACACCGGCATCAAGAAGTCGACCGGCTACCAGCGGGCCGTCCTCACCGGCTTCCGCCGCGTCGACGACCCTCGTTACTACGTCGACGTCGCCCACTTCGTCGCCTCGTGGTTCGAGCTCGCCGCCCGCCGCCGCCCCGCCCGCCCCGACTTCCTCGCCACCATCGCGACCACCACCCTCGCCGACGCCTGACCCGCCCCCACCCTCTCCCTCTCCTTCTCCCTGCCTACCCCCCATCCCGCAGCAACTCCAGGATCGGCGCCAGCGCGTTCGCCACCCGCTCCCCACCCCCGCTCGACATCGTCACCGCAAACGACGTCTCCAGCTGCAACCCGGCATACCGCTCCCCCGCCAGCTCCGCCCGCAGCGACGTCGTGATCCCCGGCCCGGTCCCGCGATACGGCTGGTTCGCCCGCACGCTGAACCCGGCCGCGCGCAGCCCGAACTGCACCCGCTCCGCCAGCTCCGCCTCGAACGCCATCGCCGGGTCGTACAGCACGCCAACATCGAACACCCGCGCCGCCGGATCCAGCGCCGGATCGAAGCTGTGCGACGACACGTGCAGGCACGCCCCGACCGACAGCAGCCGCGCCCGCGCATCCCGGCGCACCGCCGCCCAGAACGGCGCGTGATACTCCGCGAGCCGGTGCGCATGCGCGGCCGCCGGCAGCGCCGCATTGCCGGGCACCGCCGCGCCGTAGCTGACCCGCGGGATCACGTCGGGATGCTCGGGCGGCCGGTTGAGATCGACCCACATGCGACTGAACGCACCGGTGTGCACGTACAGCCCGAGCCCCTCACCGAGCCGCGCGGCGATCTCGTACGCGCCCGGATCCCAGCTCGCCTGCGACCGGAGGACGTCGTCGGCTACCCCGAGATCGACCCCGGGCGGCAGCGTCCACGACGCGTGCTCGCACGACAACACCAGGCCGATCACCGCCGCAGCCTAGTGCACCGGGCTGGCACTGGCATCAACGATCCGCCGCGCCGCGCCGCCCCGCGGGGAGGACCACAAGCTAGAACGCCTCGTCCGCCAGCTCCATCAGCGCCAGATCACCGGCCTCGATGATCCGCCGCGACAGCCCGATGCCGACCATCAGCTCCTTGCAGTAGAACCGCGCGGCCGCGACCTTGCCGTCGTAGAACGCGCGATCGCGCTCGGCCGCCGACCCGCGCCGCTCGAGCGCGACCTTGGCGTTCACCAGCAGGCGCCAGCCGATCACCAGCTCGGCCAGCGAGAACAGGATCCGGTTGCCATGCAGGCCGACGTGGTACGGCGACTGCGCGACCTTGCCCATCATGCCCATGAAGATCGCGCCGACGTCGGCCGCGGCCTTTTCGAGCGCGGTCTTCTCGGCGGCCAGCGCCTCGGGCAGCTCGGCGGCGGTCGTCCCGATCTCGCCCATCAGCCGCTGCAGGGTCTGGCCGCGGTCGCGCCCGACCTTGCGGAAGAACAGATCGAGCGCCTGGATCGCGGTGGTGCCCTCGTAGAGCGTGTCGATCTTCTGATCGCGGATGTATTGCTCGATCGGATAGTCCGAGCAGTAGCCCGAGCCGCCGAAGCACTGCAGGCTCAGGCTGAGCACCTCGTACACCTTCTCCGACGCGTAGCCCTTCACCAGCGGCAGCAGCAGATCGTTGAGCGCGTCGAGGCCCTTGGCCTCGCCGGTGCCGTGCCCGCCGGCGATCAGCACCTGGTCCTGCACGTGCGCGGTGTACAGCACCAGCGCACGCAGGCCTTCGGCCATCGCCTTCTGCACCATCAGCATGCGGCGGACGTCGGGGTGGCGGATGACCTCGACCCGCGGCGCGGTCTTGTCGCCGGCGCGGCCGAGGTCGGAGCCCTGCTTGCGCAGCTGGGTGTACGCGAGCGCGTTGAGGTACGCGGTCGACAGGGTCGCCATCGACTTGGTGCCCACGCCCATGCGCGCGTACTCGATCACCTGGAACATCTGGGCGATGCCCTCGTGGACGCCCCCGACCAGGAGGCCGCGGCACGGCGTGGTCGCGCCCAGGGTCAGCTCGCAGGTCGCCGACGCCTTGATGCCCATCTTGTGCTCGACGCCAGTCACCACCGCCCCGTTGCGGGCGCCGAGCGAGCCGTCGGCCTCGACCCAGATCTTGGGCACGATGAACATCGACAGGCCCTTGGTGCCGGGACCGGCGCCCTCGGGCCGGGCCAGCACCAGGTGGACGATGTTGCCCGGCTGGTCGAAGTCACCGTTGGTGATGAAGCGCTTCACGCCCTCGAGCAGGTACTCGTCGCCAGCGACGTGGGTCGCCTTGGTGGTGCCGGCGCCGACGTCGCTGCCGGCGTCGGGCTCGGTCAGCACCATCGTGCCGCCCCAGTGGTGCTCGAGGATGTTGTTGAGGTAGCGCTGCTTCTGCTCGGCGGTGCCGAGCTGATCGATGACCTTGGCGTGGAAGTTTCCGAGGATGTAGAAGGTCATCGCCGCGTTGGCGCCAGCCAGCAGCTCGAACGCGGCCCACGCGACCGTCGGCGGCGCGCCGTAGCCACCGAGCTGCTCGGGCAGCTCGAGCTTGTTCCAGCCGTCGCGGTAGTACGCGTCGAGCGCGCGGGTGAAGCTCGGCGGCAGGGTGACGTTGCCCTTGCCGTCGAACCCCACGCCGTGCTTGTCACCGTCGGCGAACGCGGGCGCGAAGTGCTCCTGCACGAAGTCGGTGAGCCCGGTCAGCGCCTCGCGCGCGGCGTCACCGTCGAGCGTGACGAACGGGCCCTTCCCGAGGCTCGTGCGCTCGATATCGAGCACCTCGAACAGGTTGAAGAAGATGTCGCGAAGGTTGGGCTGGTAGTGACCGGCGGCGGGCATCCCCCGCAGCTTACAACAGCCGGCTCACGGCGCTGGACACCCAGGAACCGCGGTATCGAGGTTCAGCTGTTGCGGGTTCAGCGTCGTGACCAGGTTGGCGCCAGGCACGCGGAAGCTGGTGGTCCGCGACCAGCATGGCGCCGCCGCCACCGTGCCGGACAGCACCATCGAGTGCTGACCCGACGTCAGCCCGACCACGCGGAGGTCCTGATCGGTCGCGATGCAGCCGTGGCTCGCGCCGGCGCAGTCGCTGACGTAGGTCCCGGCCGGCTGGCTGGCGCCGGCCGCGATCACGAACGTGGTGGGGACGCACACGCCGGCGGCGTCGCGCATGGCGATCGTCATCGCGGTGATGCCGGCGCCGCCCTGCGCCGCGGGCGTGCAGTTGCCGTTGGTCGGGGTCGCGATGCGGAACACCAGGTCACCGTGGGGATCGACGTCGAACCCGATCGGCGCAAGCGCGACGGTCTGGCCGGGCGCGATCACCACCCCGAGCCGGGTCTCCGGCCCGTCGAGCCGCCCGGCGGCCCCGTCGAGCGTGATCCGCACGTCGTAGGTACCGGGCGCGAGCGGGCGCGACATGCCGCTGCCGCTGGTGCACGACACCGAGTCGACCACACCGAACGCGGCGCCGACCGGCAGGATCTGGATGGTCACCGCGGCGGCGTCGACCTGCGCACACGTGAGCGGCGCGCCGAGGTGCGTGATGGCCCAGGTCAACGAGAGCTGCCCGGGCACGGCCGCGTCGGTCGCGGGGCGGGCGTCGGGGATACCGGCGTCGTCGCTACAGCCGGCGACCAGCGCCAGCGTCACACCCAACCCGCCCCACGACCATGACCGACGCGAGGGCTGACAGTGAGGATCCATCCAGCGAGGATATCAGCAAGTCGCCAGCGCCTTCTGCATCCGGACGACGTGGCACGGCTCCTTCATCGCGCGCTGGACGTACGGCGCGGTGCCGACCTCGCGGTATCCGAGGCGCCGGTACCAGGTTCCCAGCTCCTCGCGCAGGTTGACGAGCTCGAGCTCGACCGTGCGGCCGCCGAGCGCGGTGCACAGCGCCTCCGCCACCGCGACCAGGCGCGTCCCGAGCCCGAGCCGCTGCAGCTCGGGCGCCACCGCCAGCAGTGCGACCTCGCCGACCACGTCGTCGATCCGTACGTACACCGCGGCGGCGATGGCGCCGCCGGCATCGAGGACCAGGAAGTGGCCGCGGTCGGCCAGCGCGCGGACCTCGGCCTCGTTGGTGCGCTCGCCGTCGGCAAAGAACGCCTCGACCTGGTGGGCGCGGTTGATGAGCACCGTCAGCGCCGGCACGTCGGCGGCCCGGGCTCGCCGCACGCTCGGCGAGATGCCGTTGAGTCGCTCGGGGCGGGTGACTGCTGCAGCGAGGTTGCCCATCGCCGCAGAGCTATCATGCGTGTCTGATCTCGGCGCGGCGCGTGCGCGCGATCAGCGACAGCCGGTGGCGGTCCGGATCGTGGTCGGCGTGCCGATCTGCCCGGCCGTCAGCCACGGATCCAGCGCGGCCAGCCCGCGCACGTGCCGCTCGAACCAGGCGGTCGTGACCCGCTTGGTGATCGAGTGCACCGTGGCGTCGGGGGTCGCCCCGTTCTGACACGCGACGCACGCGAACCCGCACGAGCCGCGATCGCCGATCCAGTCCATGTGGTCGGCCATGGCCACCGTGACCTCGAGCGTCGCCGGCGCGGCGCAGGCGCTGGTGAAGTACGCCTGGTAGTTGTCGGCCGCCGGCGCGCACGACATGCCGCCGAGCCCACCGCTCGAGTCGGTCAGCTCGCCGATCAGCGCGATCGGCACCCGCAGGTTGCCCATCATCTCCGGCGCGACCGACAGCGAGCCATCGCTGCTGAACGGCGGCAGGGCGTCGACCGGATCCCAGCCGACCACCGCCTTGATGCGGGTGTCGAGGATGGCGGCGTTGATGCTGACCTTGCCGCCGAGCGAGTGACCGGCGACCGCGATCCGCGCGGCTTCGACCCGGGTCGAGAGGCCGCTGCTGGCCCCGAGCGTCCAGTCGATGATCTTGCCCACCTCACGCGCCTTGTCCTGGTGGCTGCCGCTCGACGCGTAGTCGTGGGTGATGCAGACGTAGCCCCAGGTCGCGAGGTGCTCGCAGTAGATGCGGTACTGCGTGCGCGCGAGCTGGAAGCCCGACGAGACCACGACCAGCGGGAACGGGCCGGCGGCCGGGGTGCCAGCGACCTCGGCCGGCGAGTACACGGTGCCCCGCACCGTCGAGGTGCCGCCCAGCGAGATCGAGACGTTGTCGGCGGTGTGGACCAGGTAGCGCCCGGGCAGGCCGGGATCACCGACGGCGCTGCCGCCATCGATCACCACGCCGCCATCGGGGGTCGAGCCGGCATCGACGTCGCCCCCGCCGCCCCCATCACCGCCGCCGCCGCCGCCGCCATCGACGAAGGCGCGCGCGTCGGGGTCACTCGCGCCGTCCCCACCGCCGCCGCATGCCATGATCGAAAAGATCGCCGCGAGCCACAGCACGTTGCGCATGTACTACCTCCGTCGAGAATCGGGTTTGTCTGGCGCCGCTGGCGCGAGTGGCGCCGGTGGCGGCGAGCCGGCGGCAGCGCGCAGCTCGGGGATGACCAGCTTGGCGCGCATCGCGATCACCAGCCGCTCACCCAGCTGGGTGGCGTCGCGCGCGATCTCGTCGAGGGGCCGGGTCGGCAGCACGCTGCCCGCCAGCACGCGGCGACGGAACAGCTCGATCTCGACCCGCACCAGCGTGCGGACCGCAGCCGCGTACGGCTCGAGGATCGACATCGGAAACAGGTCGCCCATGCCGACCCGCCGGGTCTCGTCGATCACGGTGAGGATCTCGAGATCGGCGCCGCTGTAGGTCTGGGTGCCGTCCGCCCCTACTACCGGCTCGCACAGGCCCAGGTCGCCCAGGGCATCGAGCTCGGCGTCCGCGATGTCGAGGCGCGCGCGCACGTCGGCGCGGGTCCACGCGCCGGGCTCACCGGTGCGACGCTCGCGCGCGGTGTCGGCGCCGGCCTGGATCGCCGGCTCGAGATCGCCGAGGTGCCGGCGCAGCGTCTCCTCGGCGTCGGCCCGCAGCGCCGCGGACGGCGGCGGCTCGAGCAGCTCGGCGATCAGCTTGAGCGGCAGGAAGCGCCGCGTCTGCAGATCCTTGATGGTGCGCACCCGGGCCGCGAGCCGCGGATCGTAGTACGCCATGTTGCGGCTGGTCAGCGCCTGCGGTCGGGGCAACAGGCCCTCGCGCATGTAGTGCTTGATCGTCGCCGCGGGCACTCCCGCCAGATCGGCGAGGTCCGAGATCCGCACCAGCTCGCGGCGTGACGCCGGGGCTCGTGGAGCAGTAGAAACAGCAGCCCGGTCCCGACGTCCCGAGGGGGGAGCAATACGGACGCGAGACCGGGCCACGAACGCGACCCTACCCGGGTGAACGAAGATCCGAAAGTAGGAAGTGAAACTTTCTACTCACCGCCGCCCGAAACGGTCGGACCGGGCCGCGCCGCGACAGTGTCTCCCCGGGCCGCGTTTTCTGCATCGGTCGCGTCTCTCGTCGCTGCGCTAGCTGCGGTTCATGCCGCGCAGCTCCCCCATCATCTTGCGCGCCGCCCCGGCGCGGCGGGTCACGCCTGCGTCGGCGAGCGGCCCGACGGTAGCGTCGCGGGCGCCCGCAGGTCGCTGCGGCGCCGCTGCCGGTCCGCGATCACCAAGTGGACCATGACGATCGCGGTGCCGATCGTGAAGTCGGCCACCCGCTCCGTCGCTGTTCTCATCCATGTGGTCATCATCATTCCAAGCCTCGCATTCATGAGTTTCGCGGACGTGTCCGCCGAGTGAAACTTCTCGTTCACGTTGATCTTCAGCCGCAACGCCATCGCCACCAACCCGCCGGCGGGCGGCTGCGCGCTGCCGGCTGGCGGCAGCGGAGTCGGCCCACCCCCCTCGTACCACGCGCCACCAGAGGATGCCTGCACCGACCATGATCTCTGCAGTCAATCCGAGCCAACCTCCGGCCGCGCCCCAGCCGAGCACGATCCCGAGCACCCACGCTGTAGGTGGCGTGAGCATCCAGGCAGTGAGCACGCCCACCATGGCTGGATAGACCACATCACCCGCGCCGCGCAGGACCCCGCGCGCGATCACGTTGGCCGCGTCGGCGATCAAGAACAGCGCCGAGATCTGGATGAGCGTGACGGTCACCACCACGAGTTGCGGGCGATCTCCGGCGAGCACCACCGCGATCGCGGTCGCACCGATGCCGAAGACGATCGTGCACAGCGCCGTGTAGGCCGCGCCGAGCGCGAGGGCCCGGCCCGCGACCGGACGGACCAGCTCCGGGCGCGCCGCCCCGACCGCGTTGCCGACCAGGACCGAGGCCGCCTCGGCGAGCGCGTGGGCCGGCAGGAACGACACGTGGGTGAGCTGCAGGACGAGATGGTGCGCCGCGGCGTCGTTTGCGGACATCTGCATCACGATCGCCGTCAGGAGGAGGAACGCGCCGATCTCCATCAGGAACTGCAGCCCGGTGGGCGCGCCCTGCCGCCAGAGCGCGCGGGCGTAGGTCGACCGCCACGTCACCGCGGCCAGCCGGTGCCGCATCGGCCACGCCAGCCGCGCGAGCTCGACCGCATTGCCGACGACGGTCGCGACCGCGGCGCCGAGCACGCCCCAGCCGAGCCCGACGATCAAGCCGACGTCCAGCGTGAAGTTGGTGAGGTTCCCGAGCAGCGACGCGTGCATCGGAGCGCGCGAGTCGCCCTCACCCCACCGCGTCTCGCGCAGCGCGACATAGACGAGTAGCATCGGCGCCGCGAGCGCGCGGACCCGCAGGTAGGTCGCCGCGTGCCGGCCCACCGCCGGATCAGACGACACCAGCGCGAGCAGCGGCGCCAGGGTCTCGGCGAGGATGAGCGCCATCGCGCCGAGGCCGAGCGCGAACAGGACGCCGACGCCGAGGTAGCGATCGGCCTCCTCGGGCCGGCCGGCGCCGATCGCCTGCGACACCAGGGTCTTGAGACCGCGCAGCACCCCGATGCCGAAACAGAGGAGCGCGAACGAGACCGCGCCGGCCAGGCCGACGCCGGCGACCTCGGCCGCGCCGACCCGCGCGACGAAGGCACTGCCGACCAGCGTCATGGCACTGTAGGAGAGGGTCGAGACCGCGATTGGCCACGACAGACGAAGCAGCTCGCGCCCCGGGCGGTTTGCCCATGGCAGCGGTTTGCACTGGAGAAGAACGGTTGCTTCCATGACATCACTCGGCTGCACCGCCGGCGGGCGGTGCGGAAACGGACCAGGACGCGTGGTGGCCACGCGCGGGCGGCGTCCCGCAGGGGACACCGGCGACAGCTGCCCGCGGCGGTGCCGATGTGAGCGCGTGCGCGCTCGTCACCGACACCTCGTGCAGAGGCGGCTGACTCGCTACCAGGCAGTGCTGACGATCAGAACGTCAGTGCTGACGCTGGCAGGCACCCGAGCCGACACCACCGCGGGCGACATCGTCGACCATCAGTCCCTGCGGGCGGTCCGCGGCGGGAATGACGAGGTCGTTGATGCGACAGGGGGCGGGCTTCATGGGTGCGATCCGTCGAGTAGTTATCGTCCTCTTCTGTCATGCACACGAGATCAAAGCAATGCTCTTGACGCACTCACATGCTGGCAAATCTCGGTCGTCCCCGATGTACGACGTGTGTAAGCGCACGACGCCGTGAAATCGTTGAGGAGGCTGGCGCGTTGTCATCACGATGCGCCGTGCCCGGAACCTCACGATCGTGCTCGCTGCCACGTTCGCCGCCTGCGGCACCCGCGCCAGCGGCGAGCCCGAGGCCGCCGGGTCGGTCCCGCCGGCCTCGACGCCCGCGGCGCGGTCGGCGGTCGCCCTCGCGCCCGAGGTCGTCGGCGGTGCCGACCGCACTGGCGCGATCCGCGCGGTCCACGTGGTGTCACGGGTCGGCACCCGCGGGCCCGCCGACGCCGCCGCCAAGCGCGCGCGGGGGACCGACGGGGTGACGCTGTATGCCGTGCTCGAGGTCGAAGCCCGCGGCCGGCGCATCCTCTACAGCGACGCGCCGTCGCTGCGCTGGAAGGGCGCCGTGGTGACGCCGGTCGCGCTCGCGCGGGCGCCGCGCGCGACCCTGACCTGGCGCAAGGTCGAGCCGACCGCGGCCGACCTCTCGAACACGCGGTCCGGAAACTTTCGCTACGAGCCGATTCCGTACCAGGCGACCCCGCTGGCCGGCGCCGGCGGCACGGTCGCGGCCGACGTGCGCCCGACCCTGACGCCCGATCACGGCGGTGGCCTCGGCACGATGCGCTACCAGCTGGTGGCGGTGCAGGGCGAGCGGCGGATCGCGAGCCCGGGCCCGGAGGCCCGGCGCGGGCGCGGCTCGGGCGGCCTCACCGACGCGGTCCACCGGGTCTCGCTGCGGCACGACGACAGCTTCGTCGGGCTGCTCACCGAGATGTACGGCCAGCCGTACATCTGGGCGTCGGCGGGCGGCACCGATCGCACCCACCAGAGCGAGCGGCTCGAGGGCTCCGACTGCGCCGACCTGATGGTCTATGGCGCGCGCCGGATGGGGCTCGGCATCCCGTACGGATGGACCGGCTCGCTCGAGCAGCACGCGCGCGTGCTCGGCGCCGGCGCGCTCGCCGACGACCAGATCTACCGCGACCGCCAGGGTCGACCGGTCGCCTTCCCCCGACCCGGCGACCTGATCCTGTTCCCGCGCCACGTCGGCGCGCTGGTCGAGGACCGCGGCACCCCCGGCGTGCTCGACGCCGACGACGTCATGATCCACACGCTGTTCGACTCGCCGAAGCCGCAGGCGATCGCCGACTCGGGCTACGCCGACAACGCGATCAAGGTGCTGCGCTGGCGCGGCGTGAAGTGACGCCGCCGCCGCGCGTTCACATCAAGTCTTCGTCGGGATCGACCCGCTGGATCACCAGCCCCGACGCCAGGCGCGGATAGAACAGCGTCGACCGCGGCGGCAGCGCGTCGCCGACCTCGGCGATGTGGCGGAGTCCGTCGAGCTTGAGCGGCGCCAGGAAGAACGCCGCCTGGTGGGTGGCCAGCGCGGCCTGGGCGGCGGCCAGGTCGCCGGCGTAGCGCAGGTTGCCCGCCGGCTCTTGCGCGGCCGACGACAGGCCGAGGATGCGATCGAACACGATGCCGTGCAGCAGCGTGACGTCGGTGCGGACCACGGCGGCGTGGCCGGTGACGCCCAGGCTGGTCGGATCGATGTGGGGATCCAAGGTCAGCCGCCAGCCGTCGGCCTCGCCGGGAAAGGCGACCACGATCGCCGGTTGATGACCGGGGGCGTCCTCGAGCGCGCGCCGGACCGCGCCCGGATCGCGAGCGCCGCCGGGCACCGCCTCGACCATGAAGTACTCGCGGGCGCGGGCGAGCAGGGTCTTGCGATCGAAGCCGGCCACCCCGTGCAGCAGCCGGTGGTGGGGCAGGACCACCAGACCGTCGTCGGTGAGGCTGCACAGGAACATCATCCCGTAGTGCGCCGACGAGTACTGCGACAGCCCGCCGGCCTGCTCGGCGAGCCGGTCGCGCAGCGCGATCATCGCGTCGAGGCGGTGATGGCCGTCGGCGATCACGAGCTTCTTGGGGGCCATCGCCCGCCGCACCTTGCCGACCAGCTCGGCGTCGTTCACCCGCCACAGCAGGTGGCGGACGCCGTCGCCGGTCACCAGGTCGACCGTGGCCGGCTTGCTCTCGGTCGGCCGCAGCACCCGCTCGACCTCGCCGCTGGCGTCGGCGTAGAGCGCGGTCAGCGGCGTGAGGTGGGCCGAGGTTGCCCGCGCCAGCGCGGTCTGCTCGGCGCGGACCGACGCGAACAGCCGCTGGTGGGTCTGCATGCGGCAGTCGGTGCCGCTGGCCAGCCGCACCGCCGCGATGAAGCCGCGCCGGCACCGCGGCCGGCCGTCGTCGGGGCTGCGGAAGTGCTGCAGGTAGCGATAGACCGCCTTGTACGGATCCCGGACGAGCACGCCAGCGCCGAGCCAGCCATCGAGCGCGCGGGCGGCGCTGGCATGGCGGTCGAGCGGGCCGTCGGGCTCGGGCTGGATCAGCCGCACGACGTTGTGCGGGTCGGCGGCGGCGAGCTGCGCGCGGGCGGCCGGCTCGATCGCGTCGGCGGGCGGCGCCACCACCTTGGCCAGATCGACCTTGCTCTGGTCGTAGAGGATGCCGCGGAACGAGGCGATCTCGGGCATGGGGCCGCGAGGCTATCAGGCTCGCCCGGCGCCGGGGCGGTCCGGGCCGACGGCCGCCCACGGGCTCAGGTCAGGCGCGGACGCGCGCCGATGTCGGTCCGGTGCTGGGCGCCGGCGAACGAGATGCGCGCGACCGCGGCGTAGGCCCGGGCCCGGGCGGCCGCGAGGTCAGCGCCGAGCGCGGTGACGCCGAGCACGCGTCCGCCGGCGGTGACCAGCGCGCCATCACGCGCGGCGGTGCCGGCGTGGAAGACCACGACGTCCCCGGCCGCCTCGGCCTCGGCCACGCCGGTGATCGGATCGCCCGCGCGCGGCGCCTCGGGATAGCCAGCGGCGGCGAGCACGACGCACACCGCGGCGCGCGGATCCCAGCCGAGCGCGCCGACCGGCATCGCGCCGGTGGCCGCGCCGTGCATGACCTGACCGAGATCGCCGGTCAGCCGGGCCAGCACCGGCTGGGTCTCGGGATCACCGAACCGGCAGTTGTACTCGAGCAACCACGGGGTCCCGGTCGGGTCGACCATGACGCCGGCGTACAGGACGCCGCGATAGTCGATGCCATCCGCACGCAGCCCGACCACGGTCGGCTCGAGCAGCTCGTGGCGGATCCGCGCCAGCAACGTGTCGTCGATCCACGCCGGCGACACCGTGCCCATGCCGCCGGTGTTGGGCCCGTGGTCCCCGTCGAGTAGCGTCTTGTGGTCCTCGGCCGGCGCCAGCACCTCGAGGCGCTCGCCGTCGGTGAGCGCGAGCACCGACACCTCGCGGCCGGTGATCATCTGCTCGATCACCAGCCGGGCGCCAGCGGCGCCGAACCGCCCGTCGAGCATCGCGCGGGCCGCGGCGCGCGCCTGGTCGGTATCGCGGGCGACCACCACGCCCTTGCCGGCGGCCAGGCCGTCGGCCTTCACCACCACGCCAGGCGCGGCCAGCGCGGCGATCGCGCGATCGGCCTCGTCGACGGTGGCGCAGACCCGGAACGCCGCGGTCCGGATGCCGTGGCGTGCGAACAGCTCCTTCGAGAACGCCTTGGAGCCCTCGAGCTGGGCGCCGGCCAGCCCCGGCCCGAAGGTGGCGATCCCGGCGGCCCGCAGGCGGTCGGCGAGGCCGACGCACAGCGGCGCCTCGGGCCCGACCACGACCAGGTCGACCCCGTGCGCCACCGCGGCCGCGACCTGCCCGTCAAGGTCCATGACCGCGACCGGTACGCACGGGGCGATCGCCGCGATGCCCGGGTTGCCCGGTGCGGCGAGCACGGCGTGCCCGGCCTGGAGCAGCCGCCACACCAGCGCGTGCTCGCGCCCGCCGCTACCGACGACGAGGACCTTCATGCCGGGCTCCGGGGCGGGACACCCGGGGTGACGTGCGCGGCGGGCCGACGGTCGGGCCGTGCCCGCGCGGGACGTGAGGGGTCGAGAAGGTCCATGGCGCGGCGTGAGTATGCTCGATCGCCGGCGGTTGCCACCCGGGCGCGCCGGCCCGATCGCGCGGGTGCGTCCGCCGAGCCGGCATCACCCGATCGCCACGACCGATCGGTGCTCGACCTCCGAGCCAACCGGGCGCGCATGGATGATCCACTGGACCGGCCCGCGGGCCCGGGTGGCGGCCGCGCGCGAACGCGGATGACCGCAGGGCCGGTCAGTGCCGGAAGTGGCGCATGCCGGTGAACACCATCGCCAGGCCATGTTCGTCGGCGGCAGCGATGACCTCCTCGTCGCGCACCGAGCCACCCGGCTGGACCACCGCGGTCGCCCCGGCGCGCGCGAGCACGTCGACGCCGTCGCGGAACGGAAAGAACGCGTCGGACGCGACCGCCGCGCCCGGCAGCGCGGCGCCGGCCTTGCGCTCGCAGATCGTCACCGAGTCGACCCGGCTCATCTGACCGGCGCCGATGCCGACGGTGACGCCGGCGCGGGCGAACACGATCGCGTTCGACTTCACGTGCTTCGCAACCGCCCACGCAAAGCCGAGATCCTCGAGCTCGGCGGCGGTCGGCGCGCGTCGGGTCACGACCTTCGCGGTCCGCACGTCGACCAGGCCAGTGTCGGCCGACTGCAGGAGCGCCCCGCCCGCGACCGAGCGCACGGTGACCACCACGTCGCCGGTGCGCGGGGTCCAGTCGCCGGCGGCGCGGACCAGGCGCAGGTTCTTCTTGGTCGCGAGCGCCGCGCGCGCCTCGGCGGTGAAGTCGGGCGCGACCACGCACTCGAGGAAGGTCTCGAGCAGGAGCGCGGCCAGCTCGGCGTCGACCGGGCGGTTGACCGCGACGATGCCGCCGAACGCCGACACCGGATCGGCGGCGCGCGCGCGCTGATAGGCCGCGGCCGGGGTATCGCCAAGGGCAACGCCGCACGGGTTGTTGTGCTTCACCACCACCGCGGCGCAGGCGGCCAGCTCGAGGACCAGGCCGAGCGCGGCGTCGAGATCGAGGATGTTGTTGTAGGACAGCTGCTTGCCGCCGAGCACCTCGGCCGTGGCGATCGTCGGCCGCCCGGCCGGCCAGCCCGGCAGCTGCGCGCGACCGTCGGTGTAGAACGCCGCCGGCTGGTGCGGGTTCTCGCCGTAGCGCAGGTCGTAGGCCTTGCGCCACTGGACGCCCACGGTGTCGGGGAAGACCCGGCGCGGCGGGGCTGCCTCGGGCGTCGCGATCGCCGCGTCGTCGATCGACGACAGATAGCCGGCGATCGCCGCGTCGTACGCCGAGGTGTGGGCGTAGACCTTGCGCGCCAGCTGGAGCCGGCGGGCCGGCGACAGCGCGCCGTCGCCGGCCTGCAGCTCGGCGATCACCGCCGGGTAGTCGTCTGGATCGACCACGACCGCGACCCGCTCGTGGTTCTTGGCCGCCGACCGCAGCATGGCGGGACCGCCGATGTCGATGTTCTCGATCACCTCGGCGAAGCTCACACCGGGCTTGGCGACGGTCGCCTCGAACGGGTAGAGGTTGACGATCACCAGGTCGATCGGCTCGATCCCGTGGGCCGCCATCTGCGCCTCGTGATCAGGCGTGGGCCGCCCGAGCAGGCCGCCGTGCACCCGCGGGTGCAGCGTCTTGACCCGTCCGTCGAGGATCTCGGGCGCGCCGGTGAACTCGGAGACCTGGGTGACGGCGATGCCGGCCTGGGCCAGCGCCGCGGCGGTGCCCCCGGTCGACAGCAGGACCACCCCGTGGGCGGTGAGCGCGCGCGCCAGCTCGACCAGCCCGCGCTTGTCGGAGACGGAGACGAGAGCACGACGGATCCGGGTCATGGCCGGCCTTAGCAGGCCGCGGGCGAGCCGGTCAATCCCGACGTCGCCGCTTCCGCGTCCGGTGCACCGCGCGTGGCGAGACACACCGGGTTCGTGCCGATCGGACGCGGCGTTCGGGCGCGGCCGACCCATCGCAGGGCGGGTGATTTCGAAGAAGCCACAATCGCCGGGCCGAGCCCGCGAGGCGGCTCGGGTCCGTGCCGACCGGATGCAGCCGCTGACCGCGGCGACATCTCAGGCGGGCGGCGCCCCGCGCGGCTCGCGGCTACTGGCCGGGGCGACGGATCAGCGCGGCGCCGATCTCGTCGGGCGACGGCGAGCCCATCTTGAGCTTGAGCAGGCCGCGGACCTCGACCTGGCGGATCCGCTCGCGGGTCAGGTTCATGATCTCACCGACCTCCTCGAGCGTGATCCCACCCCGCCCGGCGACGTCGAGCGAGCAGGTGTCCTTCATCTCCCACGGCTCGAGGTCGGGGAAGTTGATCTTGATCGAGCCCGTCTCCGGGTTGACGTCGAGGTACAGGTGGAACTTGCACGCGACCCACGGACACGGCCGCTGCTCCTCGCCGCACTCGCCGCGGGTGCGCGGCCGCTGATCGTCGACCACCGGGAACATCAGCGCGCCGACCCGCAGCTCCTCGCGGGTCAGCCGCTTCATCGCGATCGTCTTGGACCGCGGCCGGGTCCGCCGGCGGCGCCGCCGGATCTTGCGGCTGACCGCGGGCAGCTCGCCGTCGGCACCGGTGGCGGCGACGGCGTCGCCGTCCTCGTCATCGAGGTCGTCATCGTCGTCGTCGGCCTCTTCGTCGGCGTCGTCGGCCGACGCGGCGGTCACGATCGGCGCGCGGGTCACGCTCTTGGCGTCACCCGGCTCGTCGTCGGCGTCGAGGTCGTCGTCATCGTCGTCCAGCTTTCCACGCGCCCGCGCGAGGTCGTCCTCGCCCGCGGTCGTGACGCGTCCGGGCCCCGTGCGGTGCATCTCCTTCGTTTCACGGTCGTCGACGCTCATGTTCTGTCTCCTCGTGTGCGCTGAAAGTCGCTACGCCGGCACCGAGCCGGCATCGGCGGTGATGCGGTCTAGAGCAGGTCTTCGGCGGTACCGGCGGCGCCGCTCTTGCGGAGCTCTTCCGTGCGCGGCGCGGCGACCCGGTGGGCGAGCCCGGTGAGTCGCTCGATCAGATCGGCGGCGAGGCGGCGGGCCTCGGCGATGTCCTTGGCCAGGCCGCGGCGGGCCTGCGCGTCGAGCCGGGGCGACGCGACCCCTTCGTCGAGGCGCTCGCACAGATCGGCGACCGCCTCGTCCACGTTCTCCACCAGATCGGTGAACTGGAGGAACTGGACCTGGATCTCCTCGATCGTGTAGCCCTGCCCCATCCACCGCTTGACGTCGTTGATGCGACGCACCGACTTCGCCGGGTACAGGCCCATCGAGCCCTTGTTCTTGCCCTTGCGGCCGACCCGCTTGCTGCGCGGCAGCAGCCCCTGCTGCACGTACTTGCGGAAGCTCGCCTCGGAGAACCGCACGCCCCGGCTGACGAACACGTCGACGATCTGCACCGCGCTGATCCCGTCGCCGTGGGTCTCCTCGATCTGGCGCAGCTCCTCGGGCGTGAGCAGCCCATCCTTGCGCGCGGTCGGCTCGGCGCCGCGCCCGCTGCCCCCGGCACCACCACCCTCACCACGCCGACGTGACGCGACCAGCGTCGCGCCCAGCGAGTCGCTCGCGCCCACCTGCGCGACCAGCTCGTCGCGGGCGACGACGATCGTCGGCCCCGCACCGCGCCAGGCGCGCGCCAGCTGGATGTTGAGGCCGGTCCCCCCGGACGACGGCACGTGTGACCTGGACATGACGACTCTCTCCCCGGCGGACGTGAACGAACGCAGCTGACTCACGAGACATGAACGAACGCGGGGAATCGACGCTGGCCGCGCCGACCCACCCCTTCGAATCCCTACCCGCCCCCTACCGCGCTTCTCGCGTCGATGATGAACAGTGACTGAAACTGCGGGTCGCTAAAACTTCTTCGTTCCCCTCAAGTAGCGTCACTGTATTCGTGTGAATGGAGTCGGTCAACAATACCCCCGGTGAAAGAGTCAACAAATTGGCTGCAACTCTGTTCAGTGATCGCGATGCGATCGCGCGGCGGCGTGACCGCGGGCGCAGGCGCGTCTGTTACCGTCGCTGACGTGCCGCGCAGCGCCCTCACCGCGACGACGATCGTCGGGCTCGCGCTCGCGCTGGGCGCACCGGCGAGCGCCGACATCGACGGCGACATCTTCACCTCGACGGCGGTCGGCATCCGCGCCGAGGTGCCGCGCGGGTGGCGTGTCGGCGAGTCGAGCGGCTATCCCAACGTGCTGCTGTGGATGAGCCGGTCCAAGCCGCGCGTGAAGATCGTGGTCGTGTTCGACCACATCGTGCCCGACTGCCGCACCGTCATCGACGCGACCTTCTGCAGCCACGACGTCGCGCAGATCGTCGCCGCGCTGCGTGCGCAGGTCGCCGCCGCCGGCTTCACCATCACGGCGCAGGCGCAGACTCGCACGCCCGAGCTTGAGTACCAGGTCGACCGCCGGTACCTGCGCCACGCGCTGGTCGTGGTCGGCGACCGGGTGGTGAGCATCATCCTCACCGCCGACTCGCCTGCCGATCGGGCCAGCCAGAGCCGCACGTTCGAGCGGCTGACCCAGGGCGTGCGGCCGATGGCCACGCGCGCGCCCTGAGCCGCTGAACCGCACCCCGTCGGTCGTGGGGGGTCACGCGGAGCCGGACTCACCGTCGGCGACGCCGAGGTCCCGGCGCTTGCTCGATCCGGGGTCCCCGGGCTCGCCGCTGGACGGTGCCATTGCCCCAACTCGTCGACGCCTGACCAACCCGGCCGTGGAATTTACGAGCGCGCCTGGGACCTCGTCCCCGCCTCGGCTCGTCCTCCGTGCCGGTCACGTACACAGACCTCGACGGGAACGCGTCTGGTGTGACAGCCCCGTGATCGGGCCCTCTCCCAATTCTCGGCTCGTCTTTCCCGCTGTCCTGAGCGACGCGCGCAGCGCGACGTCGAAGGCCAGACCTCGGGGCTGATCACATCTCGAGGTGATCGAACGCGCTCCCTTTTTCCGGTGGCCCGAGCCGACGCGAAGCGCGCAGCGCGACGTCGAAGGGCAGCCCTCAGGACCGATCACATCTCTCGGTGTGATCGAAAGCGCGCCCGCGTTTCCGGTGCCCGGAGCCGGCGCGAAGCGCCGCGTCGACGGGCATAGCGGCGAAATGCGGTGCGTGCTCTTTGACGGTCTTCCCTCTGGATCCCACACATCTTCCCGGTGGCCCTGAGCCAGGGCGAGCCCCCGCGACCCCGCCGGCGAAGGCCGGCCCGTCGGAGCGACGTGCGGCACCCTTGGCGCTCTGCCGTCTGCCGGCAGCCCGTCGGAGCGACGTGCGGCACCTTGGCGCTCTGCCCTCTGCCCTTCGACACGGCGCCTGCGGCGCCGGCTCAGGGCCACCGG
>JBKJLC010000024.1:0-4010 GCA_046597055.1 Kofleriaceae bacterium
GACGAAGATCCCGACCGGCTTGCCGACCACCAGGCCGGCGATGATCCCGGCGAACACGTACCAGGCGTCGCCGGTGAGCTCGGCGCCCCCCAGCGCGACGCCGGCGTTGGCCAGCGCGAACAGCGGCATGATCGCGTACGCGACCCACGGGTGCAGCAGGTGCTGGAGGTGCGCCGACGGTGACAGGCCCTCGCGGCTGGAGATGGCCAGCGTGTCGAGCTGGATCGCGAGCGCGTGATCGTCGGCCGCGGCGGTCAGCGCCGCGGCGGTCACGCGGACGTCGTCGGCGGTGCCGTGGGCGCCGCGCCAGGCGACCACCGGCGTGAGCATGCCGAGGACCACGCCGGCCAGGGTCGGGTGGATCCCGGCCTGGTACAGGGTCCACCACAGCGCGACGCCCGGCACCAGATAGAGGCTGGGCGCGCGGAGGCCGAGCACCCGCATGCCGGTGATCACGAGGCAGCAGCCGGCGCCCAGCGCCAGCCAGGTCGGGCTGACGCCGTCGGAGTAGAACACCGCGATCACGAGGATCGCCCCGATGTCGTCGATCACCGCCAGCGCGAGCAGGAGCACGCGGAGCGCGGCCGGCACGCGCGACCCCAGGATGGTGAGGACCCCGACCGCGAACGCGATGTCGGTCGCCATCGGCACGCCCCAGCCGGCGGCGCCAGCCCGACCGGCGTTGAGGGCGGCATAGATCCCGGCCGGGATCAGCATGCCGCCCAGCGCCGCGGCCAGCGGCAGCGCGGCGCGCCGGAGGTCGCTCAGCTCGCCCTCGTGCATCTCGCGCCGGATCTCGAGGCCGACGACGAAGAAGAAGATCGTCATCAGGCCGTCGTTCACCCAGAAGTGGAGCGGCCGCGACAGCCCCCACCCGCCGAGGTGGAAGCCGAGGTCGGTGTGCCAGAGCGCGTGGTAGGCGTCGCTCCACATCGTGTTGGCCCACGCGAGGGCGACCAGGGTGGCGGCCAGGAGCAGCATGCCGCTGCCGGCCTCGATCTGGAGGAAGCGCTGGATCGGGGACGCCAGCACCCGGACCGCGTGGTGGGCGCGGGGCCAGGCTCCCGGCGGAAGCGGCGGGGGCGGCGGATAAGGCTCGGACATGGGACGCCTGCGTTACCGTGGGCGGCCCGACCCTCGGCGCGTGCCTGCAGCATCCGCGCTGCACCCTTGTCCGCGCAGGAGTAGCACGCCACCGCGCCGGGCGCCCGGGCTCGCGGTGGCCGTCGCGGGACCGGCTCGCCGCCGGGCTCCCCGTCGATCAGCAGTTGGCGTCGCGCCAGGGGTCGGTGCGGTAGTCGAGGAAGCGGGCCACGAAGTAGTCGCCGCCGGGGGCGCGCAGCTCCACGCCGTTGACGATGATCACGTACTCGAGCTCGGCCGCGACGTACTGGCCGTCGGGCGTCGAGGTCACCGGCATGCCGGGACAGTGGTACGGCCGGAACGGATCGAGGCCGCGCACGTTCACCACGAAGCGGGCATCGTTGCCGACCCGACCGTCAAGCGAGGTGGTCGCGGTCTGCAGCGGCTCGGTCGAGCCGCGCGGCCGCCAGCGCACGGTGGCGTCGAGCTTCTTCCACAGCTCCGCGTCGTCGCGATCGGTCACGCCGGGCGACCACACCTTGAAGCAGAGGCTGGTGGTCGCGGCGCGCTGGCGCGGCCAGGTCTCGAAGGTGAAGCCGGTGCTGGCGTCGACGGCGCCGTCGCACGCGCCGTTGGTGTCGCGGCTGAGCTTCACCCGGGGGGCGCCGATCCAGGCCGGTGGCACCAGGATGTCGAAGCCGTAGTTGGCGCCGAGGTTCGAGTCCCAGGCGCGGCAGCCCGGCACCGCGGTGTTCTCGAACCAGACCTGCATGCGACGCGCGCCCTCGCGCGGGATGTCGACCAGCATCATGCCGTGCTTGACGGTCGCGCTCATGCTCTCGCCCGACGGCTCCCAGCGGACGGTCGCGGCGATGTCCCAGAGGTCGTTGCCGCCCCGCGAGTTGCGGCAGGTGGTCAGCCGGTTGACGTCGTACTCGAGGCGGACCTGGCCGCCGGGCACCAGCGCGCCGAGCTGGGTCTCGCTCTGGTCGGCGGCGAACACGATCCGCGCCGGCGGGGTCGGGCCGGCGCTGGGGCAGGCGGCATCGTTGCGGCGGACCGCGAAGTCGGTCGACCCGGCGAGCAGGTAGTTGTCGAAGTCGCCCGGATGGCGGTTGTGGTCGAACCGGCGTCCGCCCTGGACCAGCTGCGCGTAGGGCACCACCTGCACGCGCGCGGTCGACAGCGCGGTGCCGCTCATGCCGGGGCCCGGCAGGTGATGATCGAGGCGCACGCGGTAGCGCGCGAAGCCGGGCGTCGCCGGGCTCGTGCTGGGCGTGGCGTCGACCCGCCACCAGGTCGGGTCGGAGCCGTACTGGTACAGGACCGACGCGGTCGCGCCTTCGGCGGCGGCTTCGCTCGACAGCTCGAGGTCGCCCTGCCAGATCCACGAACCGTTCTGCTCCTGGTAGCCGCCGGTGCCATTGCCCAGCCGCGTGAGCTCGCGGAGGACGACGTGGCACCCGCGATCGGCCTGATCACGGCTGCCGTCGATGCCGATCAGCGGGGCCTCGCTGGTGGTGACGCCGTCGTCGGGGGCCTCGACACAGGCGGGAAGGAAGAGCGCGACGGACGCGATCGAGGAGAGGAACATGGGACGCATCTACGGCAGGCCCATCGCATGGCGCGTGCCAGATGCAAGTGGGCGGGATGACCGCCGGGATGCCGGTGCTGGCTGGCCGTGACGCCACGGGTCGCGCTGCAAAACGCAACGTGCGCACCGGCTTCGGTCGAGGTGCGGTCGATCCAGCCGGGGCAGCCGTTGAGCGAAGTTCCGGGTGTGATGGAGGCCGGGGACGGACTTCCGCGTGTGATACATGAGCCGCCGTGAGCCTGCTCGAACACTGCTTCGCCGCCAACCGACGCTGGGCCGAGAAGACCGTCGAGAGCGATCCCGAGTTCTTCACGCGGCTCGTGAACCTGCATGACCCCGATCTCCTGTGGATCGGATGCTCCGACAGCCGGCTGCCGCCCAACGAGATCATCGGGCGCCGGCCGGGCGAGCTGTTCGTCCACCGCAACGTTGGCAACCTGGTCGAGCACACCGACGTCAACTGCCTGTCGGTGTTGCAGTACGCGATCGACGTCCTGCAGGTGAAGCACGTCATCGTGTGCGGCCACTACGGCTGCGGCGGGGTCCGCGCCGCGATGTCGTCACAGCCGCTCGGCTTGATCGACAACTGGCTGCGACACATCCGCGATGTCCACGTGTGGCATCGCGACGAGCTGGCCCAGATCCCCGACCCCATCGCGCGCGCCGATCGGCTGGCCGAGCTCAACGTCGCGGCCCAGGTCGCCAACGTGTGCCACACGACGATCGTGCAGGACGCCTGGCGCCGCAAGCAGCCCCTCACCGTGCACGGCTGGATCTACTCGCTGCAGGACGGGCTCCTGCGCGACCTCGGGCGGGTCATCGAGTCGCCCGACCAGATTCCCGAGGAGTACCGGATCTTCTAGCCACCGCGCGCGGCCCTCAGGATCCCGCACATGTTCTTCCGGTGTCCCTGAGCGAAGGCTCGCGCAGCGAGCCGAAGTCGAAGGGCGGCCCGTCGAAGATCGCGTGCTGCACCCTGCGCGTCTGGCCCTTCGACACGGCGCCTGCGGCGCCGGCTCACGGCCACCGGGAAGGGTGAGCGCCCGATCACATGAAGACTTGTGATCAGTCCCGAGGGGTGGCCTTCGACTCCCGGCGCTTCGCGACCGGCTGCGCCCAGGTCAAATGGCGGATGGACTCAGGACGCACGGTACGGGCTGTCGCACGAGAGCATCTCCGTCGAGCACGGGTCGGGTGTTCGAGACCGGACGGAGGACGAGCCGAGGCGGGGACGAGGTCCCAGGCGCGCTCGTAAATTCCCCGGCCGGGTGGTGCGTGCGTCGGTGGGTTGGGGCAATGGCACCGGCGTGCGTCACGCCCGGGGACCCCGGAT
>JBKJLC010000044.1:0-21694 GCA_046597055.1 Kofleriaceae bacterium
TGCGCATCCACCCCGCCTGGCCGGCGTTCGCCCTGCTCGCCACCCTGGCCTGTCGCGCCCCCCAGGGCCTCGCCACCTATCCCACCCGCGACATCGACCGGCCGTACACGCTGCCCGACGACGTCGACACCTGGTCGACCGTCGGGAGCTGGTCGTACGAGGGCGCACACCGGGCGATGGGCGTGCGCACTCCGTGGCAGCCGATTCCAGCGGCCGACCGGGCCGACTTCACCCCCCCGATCCCCCTGCCGCTCGCGTACGAACTCTCGCTCAGCGAGCGGGTCACGCTGGTCGGCGTCGTGGTGCCGCTCGGGCTCAAGTTCCAGCTCCACCAGGGCCCCATCCACACGGTCGGCATCTTCGCCGGACTGTCGCCGGTGAGCATCAACGCGCCCGGCGGCGACGTTGTCGGGGCTCGCCTCAGCGGGTTTCATCGCGGTCGCATCGACCGTGTATCCGCGCTCGAGAGCCACCTGCAAGTCAGCGCGGTGCGCCACGAGTACGCAGCGGAAGAAGCGCATCTCGCGCTCAGCAGCGGGCCGCGGCTGCAGGCGACCGACCGCGTATCGGTGCGCGCGAGGATGGGCGTCGAGATGACCCAGCTCGAGGGCGGCAACCGGTTCGTGCGGGTCCCGGTGGGCCTCGACATCAAATGGAACTTCCACTGTCGCTGGAGCGCCGGCGCCGATTACACCGCCGGCACGGTAGGCCGTCAGCCCGACCGGCACGGCGGCACGCTCTGGCTCACCCACTACTGGTAGCGACCGTCGCCGCCCGCCGCGCGCTCAGTCCGATTCGACCAGCGACAGCGCCTGGCGCGGGCAGCGCGCGACCGCCGCCTCGACCGCATCGATCAGCGCGGCCGGCGGCACCTCGATCAGGACCTCGAGCTGGTCCCGCTCGTCGGTGCGGAACACCGTCGGCGCCAGCTGCACGCAGCGCGCGTTGCCCTCGCAGCGATCGAAGTCGACCACGATCCGCAGCCCCGACGCGCCGGCGGCGGTCATGACATGAACCGCCCGATCGGCGTGCCCCACACCCACCGGATGATCTTCTGGAGCGTCTTCTCCTTGGCCCCGGTGTACGGGAACCAGACGTGCTCCTCTTTCTGGCCGAAGCGATCGATCACGATCGGCAGGGCATGACAGAAGCCGCGCAGGCCGACCTCGCCGTTGACCTGGCCGACCCCGGACGCCTTGCGGCCGCCGAACGGCGCCTCGCACGCGCCGTAGGTGATCGAGCTCTCGTTGATGCAGATCGAGCCGGTCTCGAGCCGCTTGGCGATCGCGATCGCGCGGGCCTCGTCCTTCGACCACACCGTGCCCGACAGGCCGTACAGCGAGTCGTTGGCCATGCGGATCGCCTCGTCGTCGTCCGCGACCCGGACGATCGGCAGGATCGGCCCGAAGGTCTCCTCGGTCATCACCAGCATGTCGTGGGTCACGTCGACCAGGACGGTCGGCTCGTAGAACAGGCCGCCCAGCGTGCGGTTGCGCTGGCCGCCGCACAGCACGGTCGCGCCCTTCTTGACCGCGTCGGCCATGTGGCGCTCGACCACCTCGAGCTGGCGCGGCCAGATCATCGGGCCGACGTCGTACTCGCCGCTGGTGCCCTGGCGCAGGGCCTGGGTCTTCTCGACGATCTTGGCGATCAGCGCGTCGGCGACCGCCTGGTGGACGTAGATCCGCTCGGTGCCACAGCAGAACTGACCGGCGTTGAAGAAGCCGCCGAACACCGCCCCACCCGCGGCGCGGTCGAGGTCGGCGTCCTGGCAGACGATCATCGCGTCCTTGCCACCGAGCTCGAGCGAGCACGGGATCAGGTTGCGTCCGCAGGCCTCGCCGATCCGGCGGCCGGTGGCGACCGAGCCAGTGAACGAGATCTTGTCGACGCCCGACTCGACCAGCGCCGCGCCGGTCTCGCCATCTCCGGGCAGGACCTGGAGCACGCCGTCCGGTAGGCCCGCGTCGCGCAAGAGCTCGCCGACCAGCGCGCCCGAGAACGGCGTCACCTCCGACGGCTTGAGCAGCACCGCGTTGCCAGCCATCAGGGCCTGCACGGTCGGGTTGAGCCCGAGGATGAACGGGCCGTTCCAAGGCGTGATGATGCCGATCACGCCGAGCGGCCGGTACGTGATGAGCAGCTTCTTGGTCTTGAGGAGGTGCATCGACGGCCGGCGATCGGTCAGCACCTGCGCCGCGTTCTTGGCGTAGTAGGTGAGCGCGTCGCACGCCGGGAAGATCTCCATCATCAGAGTCTCGAAGTGCGACCGACCGGTCTCGCCCTGAATGACCGCGATGAACTGCTCCTGCCGCTCCATCAGCAGCTTGACCGCGCGTCGCATGACCGCCGCGCGCTCGGCGAAGCTGCACGCCGCCCAGCCGACCTGCGCGGCGCGGGCCGTCACCAGCGCGGCGCGCACCTCGAGCGGCGAGGTCACGGTGATCTCGCCGAGCACCTCGCTGGTCGCCGGACTCGACACGCGCAGGCGGCGACTGCCCCCGCCACTCTCGACTGGTTGCACGATCGCCATCGGTTCCTCCTGCAGGTGCTAGAGCGCGGCCGTCATGCGACGGATGCTGGTCGCGAGCTCGGTGACGAGCTCGGCCATGATGTCGGCGACCGGGCGCTCGTGGTTCATGCGACCCACGATCTGTCCGACTGGTGAGGTCAGGAGCTCGTGGGCGCGGTTGCCGGGCTGGCCGGCGTAGCGGTGGATGCGACTGGTCGCGTCGGCGGTGAGCATGAACTGGAGCGGCATCGGCAAGGCGCCGGGGCCGGCCGGGTCGTCCCACGCGTTCGACCAGCCGGTCTTGAGCTGGCGGGCCGGCTTGCCGGTCAGCGCCCGCGACCGGACCGTGTCGCGCGAGGTCGCGCGCAGGAGCTTGGCCTTCAGGAGCGGCTCGACGTCGGACTCGGCGGCGGTCAGCCAGATCGAGCCGGTCCAGGCGCCCTGCGCGCCCAGCGCCATCGCGGCGGCGACCTGGCGGCCGCAGCCGATGCCACCGGCGGCGAGCACCGGCACGTCGGGGCCGACCGCATCGACGATCTCGGGCACCAGCACCATCGTCGAGACCTCGCCACAGTGGCCGCCGGCCTCGGTGCCCTGCGCGACGATCACGTCGACCCCGTTCTCGAGGTGCTTCCGGGCGTGGGCAGCGGCGCCGGTCAGCGCGGCGACCTTGATGCCCTTGGCGTGGGCGGCCTCGACGATGTCGCGCGGCGGCGGGCCCAGCGCGTTGGCGAGCAGCTTGATGGGCCGCGCCAGCGCCAGCTCGACCTGGGGCCGGGTGGTTTGCTCGGTCCACGCCAGCAGGTTGTGCCAGGCCTCCGCCCCGACCGGGAGCGGCGGCACTTCGTGCGCCGTCAGCAGGTCGTTGATGAAGGCGCGATGCTGCGGCGAGATCATCGCCTCGAGCTGCGCCGGATCGAGCGGCTGGTCGTGGCCGGCGCCGCCGTCGACGTACCTGGCCGGCATGACGACGTCGACGCCGTACGGCTTGCCGTCGACGTTCGCGTCGATCCAGTCGAGCGCGTCGCGCAGCTGGTCGACCGTGTAGGCGACCGCGCCGAGCACGCCCATGCCGCCGGCCCGGCTGACCGCAGCCACCACCGCCGGTGCCTTGGAGAAGGCGAACAGCGGCACTTCCAGGCCGAGCGCCTCGGCGAGTGGGGTGCGGATCTTCACGTCAGGACGACGCCGGCGGCAGGAACTTGTTCATCTTCTGCGCCATCTGGATCGACCCGCCGACCTTCAGCTTGCGCGTCAGGAACGCCTTGGCGCCGTTGAGGTCGCCGTTGGCGAGGTTGACGTAGTCGGCCGCCTTCATCTTGTACGTCACGGTCGGATCCGCGACCGTCCCCGGCTCGACCGACAGCGCGCCGTCCTGGACGCGGACCGTCCACACGCCGCCGTCGGCCCCGTCGAGCTCGTAGACGAACGTCGCCTGGACACCCTTGGCGTGCTCGGGCAGGAACCGCTCGTGGACCGTGTCGAAGTATTCCTTGCAGCTCGCGATACGTCGCATGTTCAGACCCCCGTGTGAAACATGTTCTACCGCGGCAGTAAAGCCGACGGCACCGCCGGCGTCAAGGCCGATCCCGCCCGGGTCGCGCGGGCGGTGTCGGTCGCCGCGAAGTGCTCGACCAGCACGGCGTTGAGGCGGTCCGCACACTGGTGGAGGATCGCGTGGCCGGCGTCCTCGAACTCGACCAGGCGGGAGTTCGGGATGAGGCGGTGCAGCCGATCGAGCGCGCGCGGGTGGATCAGCGCGTCGCGCCCGGCCTTGATGACCAGCGTCGGCGTCGCGGCCAGCGCATGCAGCCGGCGCGCGGTGCGGTGGCTCAGCACCGAGGCGAGCTGGAGCAGGTGGCCCCGGGCCGGCGCGACGTTGGCGATCTGTTCGCTCAGCGCACGGCGGAGCGGCGCGACGTCGATCGTGCGCAGGTACTCGGCGGGGAAGATCAGGCGCTCGAGCATGCTGGCGCGCGACCCGCGCGGGCCCAGGAAGCCGCGGCCGAACATCAGCAGGCCACGTGGCGGCGGCACGACGTTGCGCAGCCCGCCGGCGTGGGTGGCGATGAGGGTCAGGCTCCGCACCCGGCCGCGCCAGCTCAGCGCGACCTCCTGCGCGATCATCCCGCCCATCGAGACGCCGACGACATGGGCGTCGGCCCAGCCCAGCTCGTCGAGCACCGCGATCGCGTGCCGGCCGAGGTCGTGCATCGACGCCGGCCGACGATGCGCCAGCGTGGTCTGGCCGGTGCCGGCGTTGTCGAGCCACGCGACCCGGTGGCGCGCCGCCAGCGGCCCGATCTGGTTGAGCCACATGCGCCCGGGCGCGCCGAAGCCCATGACCAGGAGCACCGGGCTCCCGCCGTGGCCGGCGGTCTCGTAGTGGACGCGGGCGTCGGGGAGCTGGATGAACGTCATGGACGCTTTCAGGCGCGGGCGTCGCGCCGGTCGGGGACGAGCACGATCCGGCCGCGCAGGCCGCCGGCGGCGACCAGCCGCTGGGCGCGATCGGCGTCGGCGAGCGGCAGCCGGTCGTGGATCGGGACGGTCAGCGCGCGCTCGGCATGGGCGGCGAGCACCGCGGCCATGTCGGCGCGGGTCGCGCCCGACGAGCCGATGATCTGCAGCCCGCGCGTGATGATGTAGCCGAGGTTGAGCTCGACCCGCGCGTCGACCACGTTGCCGATCGCGACCAGCCGGCCGCCGACGTCGAGCGACCGCAGCGCCGCGTTGAAGGTCGGGGCGCCGACGCAGTCGATCGCGACGTGGAGCGGGCCTCCGGGCAGGCGCTTGTGGAAGCCGGCGCCGTCGTCGACGATCACCGCGCTCGCGCCCATCGCCTCGGGCACGTCGGCGTGGTCGGCCCGCCGGACCACGGCGACCACGGTGGCGCCCATCCGCACCGCGACCTGGATCGCGGCCGCGCCCACCCCGCCGTTGCCGCCGGTCACCAGCACGCGCGACCCGGCGCGGACGTCGGCCCGGCGCAGGCCGCGCCAGGCGGTGCCGAGCGTGCAGTGGAACACCGCGGCCAGCGCCGGCTCGACGTCGTCGGCCATGCGATAGAAGCAGCCCTGCGGCGCCGACAGCCAGCGCGCATAGCCGCCGTCGATGATGAGGCCGAGCACCGCGGCGGCCCGCACGCACAGCGAGGTGTCGCCGGCGACGCACGCCGGGCAGGTCCCGCACGAGTTGCGGTGCATGGTCGCGACCCGGTCGCCCACCTTCCACTCGGTCACGTGGGACCCGACCGCGACCACCCGGCCGACCGCCTCGTGGCCGGGCGTGATCGGCACCCGCACGAACGCAAACCGGCCGGCGCGATCGATGCAATCGCGGCCGCACACCCCGCAGGCCTCGACCTCGATCACGACCTGATCGCCGGTGGCCTCGGGCTGGGCCCCGTCGGGCTCGACCACCAGATCGGTGGTCCATCCCACCTGCACCATGCGCGCGGGCATCAGTGCACGCGCTCCTCGCGCAGCAGCAGCTTCCACAGCAGCGTCGGCGACAGCCGGCGGAAGCCGGCCAGGCCCTTGGCCAGCGCGGTCGGGTAGCTGATCGCCTGGCCGCGCTCGATCGCGTGCTCGATGGCATCGATCACGACCGCGGGCTCGACGGCGATGTTGCGGTCGAGGCCCTTCTGCAGCGCGCGGGGCGGGCTGGTGGCGAACGCCTGCTGCAGGAGCGGGGTCTTCACCATCGGCGGACAGGTCAGGTGGATGCGGACGCCCGAGCCCCGGTTCTCCCAGATGAGCGACTCGACGAACGCGCTGACCGCGGCCTTGCTCGCGCAGTAGGCGCCGAGGCTGGGCGCCAGCGCGCAGCCGGCGACCGAGCTGAACACGATGAAGTCGCCGACGCCGCGCGCGACCATCGCCGGCAGGACCGCGTAGGTCATGTTGACGGTGCCGTCGTAGTTGACCCGCATGAGCCGCTTGACCCGCGCCGGGTCGTCGGCGAGCAGCGGCGACGCCGGCATGATCGCCGCGGCGTGGACCAGGCGATCGACCGGGCCGTGCCCGCCCTCGATCGCGGCGATCGCCGCGCGCACCGCGGGCTCGTCGGTGACGTCGCACGGATAGGCGTGGACGTTGGGCCGGCCCCGGCCGGTCTCGGCCATGCCGGCCTCGTCGCGGTCGAGCAAGGCGACCTGGGCGCCGACCTCGGCCATCCGGCGTGCGAACAGCTGGCCCAGCCCGCTGGCGCCGCCGGTGACCACTGCGACTCTCCCGTGGAACGCCATGTGGACGAAGTGAAACGTGTTTCACTTCGTCCGTCAAGCACCGTGGTAGCCTGGGCCGGTGCCGTCGACGGTGGTCTGGTTTCGTGGCGCTGGTGATGTTCTCCTCGCTGGCGACGCGATCGGCCCGGTCGATGGCCCCCCGGTGCTGTTCCTCCACGGCGGCGGTCAGACCCGCCACGCATGGGGCGCGGCGGCGGCCGCGGTCGCCCGGACCGGCGCGCGCTGCGTGTCGCTCGATCACCGCGGCCACGGCGACAGCGGCTGGGCTGCGGACGGCAACTACGAGCTCGAGACCTTCGCCGGCGACGTGGTCGCGGTCGCCGCCCAGCTCGGCCGTCCCCCCGCGGTCGTCGGCGCGTCGCTCGGTGGCCTGGCCGGGCTGATGGCGGAAGGCGAGCGCGGGCCGGTCCTGCGCGCGCTGGTCCTGGTCGACGTCGCCCCGCGCATGGAGCAGGACGGCGTGCGCCGGATCGTGTCGTTCATGGATACCGGCATCGATGGCTGGGCCTCGCTCGACGACGCCGCCGATGCGATCGCCGCCTACCTGCCGCACCGGCGCCGGCCGCGCGATCTGGGCGGGCTGGCCAAGAACCTGAAGCAGGGCGCCGACGGCCGCTGGCGCTGGCACTGGGATCCCCGGTTCGTGCGTCGCGATCGCGCCGACCCCGGCTTCAGCCACGAGCGCCTGCAGGCCGCGGCCCGCCGGATCACGGCGCCGACGCTGCTGGTGCGCGGGCGCATGAGCGACGTGCTGTCGGAGGAGGGCGCGCGCGAGCTGCGCGAGCTCATCCCGCACGCCGCGTATGCCGATGTTGCTGGCGCATCGCACATGGTGGCCGGCGACGACAACGACGCGTTCACCAGCGCGGTGATCGAGTTCCTGGCCGACGTCGACCGTCCGGCCGCGCGCTCCAGCGCGCCCTGACGGTCACGGATCCCCGTCGGCGGGATCGGGCGCCGGCTGCGCCGCCCCGTTCTCGGACGACAGGATCCGCATGCCGGCGGCGTAGACCCGCTCCTTCTTGGCGCCGCGGCTCTTGGCCGACTCCATGTCCTTGATCAGCCGCTCGCGGGCGCCGGCGCCTTTCTGCAGCTTCGCGATCTCGGCCGGTTCGTCCTCGGTCTTCAGCTGCTCGTTGATGCCGGCCAGCTCACCGACGTTCTGCACCCGGCGCTGCTCGAACGTCATGCCGTTGTTGCCGCCGCTGACCCACGAGTCGGCGGTGCCGTTGCCGGCGAACGCGGCGGTGTCACCCATCGAGCCGGTCGACCTGGCCGCGCCCGACATGTGCATGGCCGCCGCCGAGGTCAGGAACGCGAACCGCGGATCGGCGGCCTTGGCCGGGTCGGCCTTGACCTCCTTCACCGCCGCCTGCAGCTCGATGAGCTGGTTGCGCAGCTTCTCGACCTCGGCCTTGAGGGCGTCGATCTTGGCGATGACCTTCTGCTTCTCCGCCTCGTTGGGCGCCTGGTCGCGCTCGGTCATCAACGTGGCGATCTCGATCGCCTTCTCCTTGATGAGCGCCTCGATCTGGTCGGCGCGCTGCTGGAGGGTGCCGAGCGCCTTGGCGTAGTTCTCGGGGTGCGTGAGCTGGACCGCGCCGCGGCCCTGGAACGGCGCGTACGAGCGCTTCTCGCCCTCCTTCTCCTCGAGATTGCCGCCGGTCTCGCCGGCCATGTGGGCCAGGTAGTCGGCCTGGGCCTGGGCGGTGTCGATCATCATGGTCTCGAACGCCGAGCTGATGCCGCCGGCCATCGGCGCGATCTTGTCCGCGGCCGCCTTCTCACCGCCGGCCGAGATGATCCGGTGCAGCTGCTCGCTGGTGATCTGCGGCTTCACCTTCTTCGCGGTCGCGCTCTGCGAGCTGGCCGACTTGACCTTGCCGGACGCGCGCTGCGCGTCGAAGGCCTGCTGGGCGCTGTCCCCCCTCGGTCGGGTCTTCTTGTACCGCTCGTCGTACGAGTCGTTCCACGCCGACTCCTCCGTGGTGGGCCAAGACTCGACGATCTCGCCGCAGATCTTGCGCGCGACCGGCTGCCCGCCGCCGGTGATCGACGCGCGCTGGCCGGCGACCATCGCGTCGGCGGCGCGGTCGGCCTCGTGCTCGAGGGCGTCGCCTGGCGTCGACACCTCCAGCTGGTGCTGCCGCTGTGGCGTCGCGCCCGCCTGCTGCTGGGTGTGGGCGACCTCGTGGGCGAGCAGGTGCAGGCCGAAGGGATCGTCCGGTCGGTACTGGCCGGCGCCGAAGTGCACGTCGTTACCGACCGTGTACGCCTTCGCACCCACCGCGGTCGACGCCTCTGCCGAGGCGCCGCTGGTGTGGACGCGCACCGCCGACAGATCGGCGCCGAGCGACGCCTCGAACCGCTCGCGTAGATCGTCGCGCAGCGGCGCGCCCGAGCCGCTGGCGGCGCGGTCGAGGGCCAGGTCGGCGCCGGCGGCGACACCGTTCCGGTCGCGGGAGCCGAAGGCGGCGCCGAGCGCCTGGGCGGCCTCGGCGCTCTCGACCCGGAACACGAACATCGGTCGTGGCGCCAGGCTCTGCGTCATCGAGCGCTTGCCGGGCACCCCCCGGCTCGGGGCGTCGATCACATCCAGGACGTCAAGGTCGACCGCGTCGCGCCGGAGCATGCTCATGGTGTGACGACCGAGCCGGTGCCAGCGGCTTGTGACACGGGATCAGCCGGGAGCTGGAAATCCGGTCGGGTCCGCCTCGGTTACCTCGACGCCGTGGCGGGATCGCCATACCCGGGTCGACGGACCCGCTCGCGCCGAAAATGCGAACGCCCGGGCGCAGGCCCGGGCGTCACCGAAAGGGGCGCGTCAGCCCCGGTGCGGCCGTGCGATCACGGGGTCGGGGTGTACGTCAGCTTGAGCGTGAACGGGTTGGTCGTCGCGTAGCCGAAGACCGACACGTAGTAGCTGGCGGTGCCGGTCAGGTCGCACTGCTCGTTCGAGCCGTCCTGGTAGGGACGGCAGTCGTACGCGCTGGCGGTCGGCTGCGCGCCCTTGCGGACGTAGAGGTCAGCGTCGCCGGTGGTGCCGGTCATCACGGCCGACAGCTGGCTGGCCGCGAACGGGCCGTAGTGCTTCCAGGTGGACTTGGCCAGGGTCGCGGTGTCGTTGACGACCGTCGGGGTGGTGCCCGGGGTGGTGGTCGCGTCGATCGACTTGTCGTAGATGGCCTTGATGTTCGCGTAGGTCATCTTGCCGTTGGCGATCGTGTGGTCGCTGAGGCCGGTGGGGAGCCACATGAAGTCGGGGTGAGCCTGCTTGCTGGCGCCGATCCACTCGCCGCCGAGCAGCTTGCCGGCCGAGTTGGCCTCGAGCACGTACTCGTACTTGTCCTCGTGGCGGTAGCGGCTCAGGTTGAGGCTGTCGCCGAAGAAGCCGTCGACGTTCGCCGGCGACTCGCTGATGTAGCCGACCGTCGACTTGATGTGGAAGAAGCGGGTCGCGTTCGGGTTGAACAGGTAGTTGCTGGGCGCGCTGCCGTAGCGCAGCTGCAGGCTGTACGCCGTGCTGGTCGCGTAGCCATTGACCGACACGTAGACGCTGGTCGCGCCGGCCGGGGCGGTGGTGTCGCAGCGCTCGTTGGTGCCATCGAGGTACGGCCGGCATGCGTAGGTGCTCGTGGTCGGCTGGGCGCCGAAGCGGAGGTAGAGGTCGGCGTCGCCAGCGGTGCCGGTCATCACCGCGCTCACGCTGTCGCCGGCGGCGACCGTGAACGGGCCGTAGTGCCTCCACGCCGACTTGACGACGGTGCCAGTCTGGGTGCTGGTCGTGCCGCCGATGGCACCGACCAGCGCGTTGGCCTGGCTGGCGTTGATCTCCGCGAACGAGTCGACCTTGAAGTCGCTCAGCGGCTGGTTCCACACCTCGTCGTCCATGGTCCGGTCCTCGACGAAGGACTTGCCGCGGAGGCCGAGGAAGTTGGCGAGGAGGATGTGGTAGGTGGCCGCGTTGGTGTAGCGGCACTCGCGGTCGAGGGGACGACCGTACTCGTCGTACTTGATCCCGCCGGTCTGGTCGTCGGCGTTGCAGCGCAGCGACACGAACTTGGAGGCGAGGCCGCCGTCGTACGCCAGCGTGATGAGCGCCTTGATGTCGTTGACCTTGAACGTGATGCCGTTGTGGGTCACGGCGCGGCGGGGCTCGGCGACCATGATGGCGGCCGGCGCCCACGCGTGGCAGATGCCGAACCAGGTCTGGATGCACTTGCCGGTGGTGGCACCGGTGCGCTTCGCGCACGACTCACCCTTGGTGGTGGCGCACTGGGCGTTGGTGGTGCAGCTGGTGCCGCTCTGGCTGTTGATGCCGTAGCGGGTGGAGATGGCGTCCTCGACGCCGGTCACGCCGAACGCCTTGCCGTACTTGGCGGCGGGCGAGTCGGTGGTGGCGCCGTCCCAGCGGAAGTTGATGTTGTCCTGGTAGGTCGGCCAGTAGTTGCCGGCCCACGGCGCGGTCGAAGCGGCGCCGTTGCGGGGCAGCGTGAGGATGTTGTCCTCGAGCGCGCTGTCGAAGGTGTAGGGGTTGTCGGTGGTGGTGTCGTACGCCTCGGCCTTACCCGAGTCGTCCTTCGGATTGCCCAGGCCGACGTCGCCAGTGGCGTCGGTGTCCTCGGGTCCTTGCTCCACCGCACACGCCGGCGCCAGGCCGAGCGCCGCCAGCAACGTCACTTTCAAGAGTCGAGTCGTCATCGAGAAGATCACTCCGAACAGCCGGAAGCCATCGGGGCCTCGTCGTGTTCACACGGGGGGGGTTGGTAGTGACTGGCCGCCTGAGCAACCGTCGTGCCGTGGGTGTGCGGGTGGGCACGTGCTCACATTTCGGACCGTTGGCCGAAAGTGTTGCCGAATACGACTGTCGTCGGCAGTAGCGGCGGCAACTGGAGTTGTCGCCATGCGGCAGCGCAGCCGACACGCGCGCGCATCGGCTGCGCCGGCCGCTTCGGCGGGCCGCCCGCGGATCAGTCGTGCGGAGGGACGCTGAACGAGGCTCTGGTCCGTCGCGGGCTGGCGCCGGGCGCGGCGTGGGTGCATTGGTGACTCGCGTCGGACGTCGGTCCGGCGACCTTCCCTTGCAGAGAGCGCTCACGCCATGACGAACCAGTCTTACATCCTCGGCCTCGCGTGCGTCGTCACGCTGGCCTCCGCGTCCGCGGCCCGCGCCGACGACTACCGGGGCTCGTCGTTCGACGACGTCTGGTCGCAGGTCGCGTCCGATCCCTACGCGCGCATGCCGCACGACGTGGTGACGCTCGGCAGCTTCTTCGGCTTCGCCCAGAACAAGCTCCTGAACGCGTCCGTGCGCACGCTCAACGACCGCCGCGATCTGCTACCGCGGTTCCAGAAGCTGCTGCACCCCAACGGCCTGTGCCTGGCCGGCACCTGGAACATCACCGAGGCCAGCCGCTACACCGGCATGTTCCGCCAGGGCACCCAGGCGCTCTTCATCGGCCGGGCCTCGACCGCGCTGACCAACACCGAGGCCGGCACCTACCGGGCGTTCGGCATCGCCGGCAAGGTGTTCCCGACCCTGGACCCGGCGGCGCAGGTGGAGACCGCCAACTTCTTCGCGATCGAGGATCTCGGCGGCACGCTGCGCGAGCACTACCTCGACGCGGTCCAGACCAACGACATCATCAACGTCTCGCTCACCACTGCCACCGTCTGGAACTCGGGCGTCGGTGCCGCGGCCGTGGCCGCCTTCACCTGGGCCGACCGCGCGACCGATCCGACCCGGATCGCGTACCGCCCGCTGTATCCGCTGGCCGAGGCTGGCGTGGCGAGCTCGTCGCGCACGTTCGCGCCGCGCTGGATCGCGATCACCGGCGCCGGCGAGACGCCGCGGGTGGACGCCCTCGACTTCCGCGACGAGCTCCGGGTCGCCAGCTACCCGAGCGGCCTGCGGTTCGAGATCTGGGTGGCCAACCAGGGCACCCGGGTCGGCCGCAAGGCCTGGCAGTACCTCGGCTACATCGAGGCGACCGACGACGCGCTCACCGACAGCTGCGATCACCGGCTGCACTTCTCGCATCCGAAGGATCGCAACTAGCCCGCGGACTCGCCGCGCGATCAGATCGCGCGGTCGCGGCCGGCCCAGAACGGGTCGCGCAGCTTGCGCTTGTAGAGCTTGCCGTTGGGATCGCGCGGCATCTCGGCGATGAAGTCGATCGCGCGCGGCAGCTTGTACTTGGCGAGCCGGGTCGAGGCGAAGTCGAGGAGGGCGGCCGAGAGGTTGGGGCCGGCGGCGGCGGTCGGCGACAGCTGGACGACCGCGCGGACCTGCTCGCCCCAGTCCTCGTCGGGCACGCCGAACACCGCGGCGTCGGCGATGTCGGGGTGCGAGAGCAGGACCGCCTCGATCTCGGCCGGGTAGATGTTCACGCCGCCCGAGATGATCATGTCGGCCTTGCGGTCGCACAGGAACAGGAAGCCGTCGCTGTCGAGGAAGCCGGCGTCGCCGACCGTGAAGAAGCCCTCGTGCCAGGCGTCGCCGGTCTTCTGCTGGTCGCGGTGGTACTCGAACTTGAAGTTGCCCATGCGGATCCAGACCGTGCCCGGCGTCCCGGCGGCGACCGGCTGGTGGGCGTCGTCGAGGATTCGGATCTCGGAGATCGGCCACGGCTTGCCGACGGTGCCTGGCTTGCTCAGCCACTCGGCCGGCGTGCACGCGGTGCCGCCGCCCTCGGACGCCGCGTAGTACTCGTAGATGCACGGCCCCCACCAGGCCAGCATGCGCTGCTTGGTGTCGACCGGGCACGGCGCGGCGCTGTGGATGACGTGGCTGAGCGACGACACGTCGTAGCGAGCCTTGACGTCGTCGGGTAGCTTGAGCAAGCGGTTGAACTGGGTCGGCACCATGTGGCTCGACGTGACCCGGCGTCGCTCGACCAGCTCGAGCATCGCCTGCGGCTCCCACTTGTCCATCAGCACCAGCGTGTGACCGAGGTGGAGGTGGTTGGTCGCGAAGTTGAGGACCGCGGTGTGATAGAGCGGCGCGCCGACCAGGTGCACGCCGTTCGAGCCGGGCCGCACGCCGAACAGCGACAGGAACAGCGCCTGCTGGGTGGCGACCGTCTCCGGCGGGGCCCCGGTCAGCGGCCGCTTGACGCCCTTGGGCTGGCCGGTGGTGCCCGAGGTGTAGGTCATCGACGCGCCGGCGGTGCGCTCGGTCGGCGCCGCGGTCGGCTGGCCGGCGGTGAGCTCGGCAATCGTGCGGAAGCCGGCGACCGCGCCGCCGGCGGTGAACCGGGCCGAGGCCGGGAAGTCGATCTCGGTGCAGGCCTTGACCACCGCGTCGCCGACCCGCGCCGTGGTGATGATCGCGGCGGCCTCACAGTCAGCGAGGATGTACGCGATCTCGGCGGCGGTGAGGTGCCAGTTGATCGGCGTGATGTACCAGCCGGCCTGGTGGGCGGCGAGGAACGCCTCGATCATCGCCGCGCTGTTATCGAGCACGGTGGCGATGCAGTCGCCGGGCTGCAGGCCGAGCGCGCGCAGGCCGTGCACCAGCTGGTTGGCGCCGGCGAGCAGCGCGCCGGCCGTGATCTCGGTGCCGTCGGGCTCGACCACCGCCACCCACGACGGCGCCTCGCTCGCGATCTTCCAGAATCCGATCTCGGAGGGGCTCATGACGCCGACCGTACACCAGGGCACGGCGAAAATGAAACATGTTCTAGTACGTCCTTGACACCTCGCGACCCGAGCGCCAGCATCCGGTGGGCACGCGCTCGAGCGCGCCGAGGAGCGGGAGATGGCCGGGACTTTCAACATCGCCGATCTGTACGAGTCACTGGCCGACGCGGTCCCCGATCGCATCGCGCTGGTGTCCGGTCCACGCCGGCTGACCTTCGCGCAGCTCGATGAGCGCGCCGATCGTCTGGCCGACGCCTTGCGGAGCCGCGGGGTCGGCCCACGCGACCACGTCGGGCTGCACCTCTACAACGGCACCGAGTTCGTCGAGGGCATGCTCGCCTGCTTCAAGCTGCGCGCGGTCCCGATCAACCTCAACTACCGGTACGTCGCGGCCGAGCTGCGGCCGCTGTGCGACGACGCCGACCTGGTCGCGATCATCACCCAGCGCGACCTGCTGCCGCTGGTGGCCGAGGCGGCCCGCGGGCTGCGCGCGATCTCGACCCTGTTCGCGGTCGACGACGGCAGCGGCATCACGGTGCCCGGGCTCGAGGTCCAGGACTACGAGGCGGCGCTGGCGGCCGCCTCGCCGCGGCGGTCGCCCGAGCCGCGCGCCGGTGACGACCTGTGGGTCATCTACACCGGCGGCACCACCGGCAAGCCCAAGGGCGTCATGTGGCGCCACGAGGACATCTTCTTCGCCGGCCTGCAGGGCGGGCGGCCCGGTGGCGAGCACGTGAAGACCCCGGCCGAGGTGGTCGAGCACGCGCTCGATCCCGACAACGCCATGCGGCTCCTGCCGGCGGCGCCGTTCATCCACGGCGCGGCCCAGCTCGGCGCCTGGATCTGCCTGTTCACCGGCGGCACGCTGGTGCTGCAGCCGGGGCGCAGCTTCGACGCGCAGCGGTGCTGCGAGCTGATCGGCGAGGAGCGCCTGACCACGATCACGCTGGTCGGCGACGCCATGGCGCGCCCGATCGTCGATGTGCTGGCGGCCGGCAGCTACCCGGCCGAGCACCTGGTCGCGGTCGCCTCGGCCGGCGCGATCCTGTCGCCGGCGGTGCGCGATCGCATGCAGGAGCTGCTGCCCGACACGCTGATCCTGAACAACTTCGGCTCGACCGAGACCGGCCACCAGGGCTCGGCGTTCCCCGGCTCGGAGACCGGCGCCGACGGCCGGCCCAGCTTCATGATGGACGAGAACAGCCTGGTCCTCGACGACGACCACCAGCCGGTCGCGCCCGGCAGCGGCGTCCTCGGCCGGCTGGCCCGCGCCGGCCACATGCCGCTCGGCTACTACAAGGACGAGGCCAAGACCGCCGAGCGCTTCGTCACGGTCGACGGCCGTCGCTACGTGCTGCCCGGCGACATGGCGACCGTCGAGGAGGACGGCCGCATCACCGTCTACGGCCGCGGCTCGAACTGCATCAACACCGGCGGCGAGAAGGTGTTCCCCGAGGAGGTCGAGGAGGCGCTCAAGGCTCACCCCGAGGTGTTCGACGCGCTGGTGGTCGGCGTGGCCGACGACCGCTGGATGCAGCGGGTGGCCGCGGTGGTGCAACCCCGCCCCGGCTGCCAGCCCAGCCTGGCTGACCTGCAGGTGCACTGCCGGACGGTGCTCGCCGGCTACAAGGTCCCGCGGCAGCTGACCCTGGTCGAGCTGGTCGAGCGCCAGCCGAGCGGCAAGCCCGACTACGCATGGGCCCGCGACGTGGTCGCGCGCGAGGCCGCCCCATGAGCGACCTGGTCCCCGAGCCGCGCCGCGGCAAGGGCGGCGGGTTCGCGACCGGCTGGTTCGTGATCGCGACCGCCGAGGAGCTGACTGCCGGCACCGCGCTGTCGCTGAAGTACTTCGGCCAGAAGCTGGTCGCGTTCCGGGGCGAGAGCGGCGTGGCCAGCGTGCTCGACGCCTACTGCCCGCATCTCGGCGCCGACCTCGGGGTCGGTGGCAAGGTGGTCGGCGACTCGATCCAGTGTCCGTTCCACGCCTGGCGCTTCGCCGGCGACGGCGGCTGCGTCGAGATCCCGTACGACCGCAGCGAGCGCCCGGCCAAGAGCCTGGGTCGCGCCAAGATCCGCAGCTGGCCGGTGAGCGAGCGCAACGGCCTGGTGTTCGTCTGGCACGACCCGCAGGGCCGGCCGCCGACCTACCAGATCCCGGTCATCAGCGAGGTCGGCGACCCGGCGTGGACGCCGTGGACGCTCAACCTGATGACGATCCGCACCCAGCCGCGCGAGATCATCGAGAACGTCGCCGACAGCGGCCACTTCCCGGCGGTGCACGGCACCTCGCTCGAGACGTTCGAGAACGAGTTCGTCGACCACATGGCGATCCAGCGGTCGTCGGGCGTCGCCTATCCGCGCGGCGGCGGCAGCGACAAGTTCAAGCTGACCGCGACCTACTACGGGCCGGCCTACCAGGTCACCGAGATGGACTCGTTCCTGCCCAACAAGCTGATCAACGCCCACACCCCGATCGACGACCAGACCCTGCACCTGCGGTTCGGGGTGATGCTCAAGCGGGTCGGCGACGACAAGAAGATGGCGCGCTACGCGCAGGGTTACACCAGCAACCTCCAGGTCGGGTTCGCCGAGGACGTCGCGGTCTGGGAGAACAAGGTGTGGCGGGACCGGCCGACCCTGTGTGACGGCGACGGCGCGATCGGTGCGCTGCGTCGCTGGTACCGGCAGTTCTATCCGAGCGAGGACGCCTCGACATGATCACGGAGCGCAACATGAAGCGATTCGAAGGCAAGGTGTGTCTGGTCACCGGTGCGGCGTCCGGCATCGGCAAGGCGACCGCGGCGCGGCTGGCCGAGGAGGGCGCCCAGGTGGTCACCCTCGACGTCAGCGACGGCGCCGAGCTCACCTGCGACGTCAGCGACGAGGCCCAGGTCGCCACCGCGGTGGCCGCGGTGATCGCCAAGTTCGACCGCCTCGACGTGCTGTGCAACGTCGCCGGCATCCTGCGATCCGATCACACGCACGAGCTGAAGCTCGAGGCGTGGGACCAGGTCATCCGCATCAACCTGACCGGCACGTTCCTGATGTGCCGGGCGGCGATCCCGCACCTGCTCAAGACCAAGGGCAACCTGGTCAACACCTCGTCGACCGCGGCGCTCGGCTCGCACCCGTGGATGGCGGCCTACGCGGCGTCCAAGGGCGGCATCCTGTCGATGACGCGTTCGATCGCGGTCGAGTACGCCAAGCAGGGCCTGCGCGCCAACTGCGTGTGTCCCGGCGGCATCGCGACGCCGCTCCACGGTCAGTTCCGGATGCCCAAGGGCGCCGACCCCGACCTCTTGCGCGGCGCGATGCCGATGGTGCCGTACGTCGGGCCCGAGCACGCTGCGTCGGTGATCGCGTTCCTGGCCTCCGACGACGCCCGCTACATCAACGGCGCCGAGATCCGCGCCGACGGAGGGGCGTTGAGCTGATGCCGTCGGCCCAGGACCTCGCCGCGATCGGCGCGATCGATCTGATGCTGAACGTGCCGGGCGAGGACCAGCGCGGCTGGTACGACTTCATGAAGCCGCTGTTCCTCGACCGCGAGAGCCGCGAGCAGTTCGAGATGCCCGCGCAGTACATGTTCAAGGACATCCCGAAGATCGGGCCCCAGGCCGACTACGTCGCGTACACGCTGGCGGAGATGGATCGCCACGGCATCGCGCGGGCGATGGTCGGCGTCGACGGCTCGGCCACGCCGAACCTGACGGCGATGCGGCAACATCCCGACCGCTTCTTCGGCAGCTACCACGCCAATCCGAACCGGGGCATGGACGAGGTCCGGACCATCGCGCGGCTGCATCGCGAGCTCGGCATCAAGGCGGTGACCGCGTTCCCGTCGGGGCTGTGCCCGCAGGTGCCGATCGACGACAAGAAGTGGTTCCCGATCTACGCCAAGTGCGTGGAGCTGGAGCTGCCGATCTGTGTGTGCGTCGGCGTGCCGGGGCCGCGCCTGCCGATGGCGCCCCAGAAGGTCGAGCTGATCGACGAGGTGTGCTGGTTCTTCCCCGAGCTGCGCTTCGTGATGCGGCACGGGGCCGAGCCGTGGACCGACCTCGCGGTCAAGCTGATGCTGAAGTACCCGAACCTGTCGTACATGACGAGCGCGTTCGCGCCGCGCCACTACCCGCGCAACATCATCGACTTCGCCAACACCCGCGGCGCCGACCAGGTGATGTACGCCGGCTACTTCCCGATGGGGCTGTCGCTCGAGCGGATCTTCAAGGAGCTGCCCGACGTGCCGCTCAAGGACGCCGTGTGGCCGAAGTTCCTGCGCGAGAATGCCACGCGCATCTTCAAGCTGTGACGCGGCGACGGCCGGTAGGCCGGCCATGAAAGAGGATGATCGATGAAGTGGGACCTCGAAGTCGATGTCGTGGCGGTGGGCTCGGGGCTGGGCGCGCTGACCGCCGCGATCGCCGCCCATGACGACGGTGCCAAGGTCGCCGTGCTGGAGAAGGCGTCCAAGCTGGGTGGCGTGTGCGCCTACTCGGGCGGCGAGGTGTTCGTCTGCAACAACCACAAGATGGCAGCCGCGGGCCGGCCCGACTCGCCGGTCGAGGCGCGCAAGTATCTCGACTTCCTCGCGGGCGGCTACGCCGATCCCGAGCTGCAGCAGATCCTGTTCGACCTGGGGCCGAAGGTCGCGCAGTGGGCCGAGGAGCAGGCCGGCGTTCGCTGGAAGATCATCAAGGACTTCCCCGACTACCACTATCCGCACGCGCCCGGCACCGCGGCCAGCGGTCGCTACCTCGAGGTCGAGCTGTTCGACGGCGCCCAGCTCGGGCCCTGGCAGAAGAAGACCTACCTGAGCCCGCACATGCCGCCCGGCATCAACCACGACGAGCTGTTCGGGTGGGGTGGCCTGGCGACGATCACGAAGTGGGACTTCGCGCTGATGGGCAAGCGCATCGCCAGGGATCAGCGCGGCATGGGCCCGGGCATGATGGGCTACTTCATCAAGGCCGCGATGATCGACCGCGCCATCCCGGCGTACGTCGACACGCCGGTGCGTGGCCTGATCCTCGAGAACGGCCGGGTGGTCGGCGTGCGGGCCGAGCGCGCCGGCGCGCCCTGGCACGTGCGGGCCCGGCGCGGCGTGGTGCTCGCGATCGGCGGCTACGACTGGAACCACAAGCTGGCCCGCCAGCACGAGCAGCTGCCGGAGTGGCACTCGATGTGTCAGCCCAGCGTCGAGGGCGACAACATCGTTCTTGGCGGCGAGATCGGGGCCGCGCTGGCGCGGGTGCCCAACCACAACCTCGGCATGTTCTTCGGCTATCGCATTCCCGGTGAGGAGCACGACGGCAAGCCGCTGTACCGGGCGTCGTGGGAGGGCGGCTACCCGCACGCGATCTGGGTGAACCCGGCCGGCCAGCGGTTCGCCGACGAGTCGTTCTACCGGGACTACCTGCCGAAGTGCCACGCGTGGGATGGGCTGACCCAGGGCCATCCCAACTACCCACCGATCCTGATCTTCGATCAGCAGTATCGCGACAAGTACGCGTTCGCGACCTACCTGCCCGGCATGGACGCGCCCGAGGAGGTGCTGGCCCGCGGCAACACGCCGCGCGAGCTGGCGGCCAAGCTCGGCGTCGACGGCGCCGCGCTCGAGGCGACGATCGCGCACTTCAACATCGGCGCGCGCGCGGGTGTCGACCCCGACTTCCACCGCGGGATCTATCCGTGGGCGGCGATGATGACGGGCGACAAGAGCCGGCCCAACCCGAACCTCGGACCGCTCGACCAGGGGCCGTACTACGGGATCCGGCTGGTGCCGGTCGGCGTCGGCGTCAACTCGGTCGGGCTCGAGACCGACACGTTCGCGCGGGTGCGCCACGTGCGCGGCCACCCGATCGCCGGCCTGTACGCGTGCGGGAACTCGGCGGCCGCGCTCGACACCGGCGCCGGCTACCAGAGCGGCCTGTCGAACCTGCGCGGCATGACCTGGGGCTACGTCGCCGGCCGCCACGCCGCCCGCAACGCCTGACCGAGGTCGTCTACTTCCCGGCGAACGGGACGGTCAGATCGCAGCCGCCGCCGCGCAGCACGACGCCGGTGGGCGTCCGCGTGAGCGTGGTGCGCTGGGTGAAGTCCTCCTCGAGCTTGTACTCGCTCTTGGTGGTCGACGCTGCCGGGCGATCGATCGAGAGGATGCGCGCGCCCGCGGCGACGTCGATGAACCGGTCGATCTCGTTCTTGCCGGTGTAGAAGCACGCGGTGGCGCACGCCGTGCTTTCGCACGGCCTGATCTCGTCGTCGTCGGCGTCGACATAGACCGTGTCGTTGGGCATGGCGACCACCGTGACGTGTAGGGGCGAGCCGCCGACGATCCTGACGTCGTCGGTGGAGGGGCACCGCCCGGCGAGCTGGGTCCCGACGTCGGCGAACACGAGGAGCTTGCCGCCGGGGGCCGCGATCACCAGGTGATAGCTCTCGTCGTCCGCGTCGTCGGCGGTGGTGACCAGCCATGGCCCGGGGCCCGCGCACGCGTCCTCGCCGCACAGCAGCTCGCGGGCAGCCACGGGCGTCTTCGACGGCGGTGCGGACAGATCGCCGAACTGCGCCGTCTTCGCCAGGCCGCGGGCGGCCGCGACCCAGCTTGGATAAGTGGTCCCGGCCACCCGGGTTCGATCGATCTGGGCCTCGCACACTGCCTTGCCAGCGAGCTTCGCCGCCGCCGCCTTGGTCGGGCGCACGCGATTGGACTCGGCGAACGCTCGGGCCGCGGCGGCCTGGTCGCCGCGCGCCTCGGCGATCAGGCCGAGGTTGATCGACCGCCTTCTCCCGCTCCCGCTCCCGCTCCCGCTCCCGCTCCCGCTCCCGCTCCCCGCATCTGTGTTCGAGCCGAGGCAGGCCAGCAGGCTGGGGGACCGGGCGCCGGGCGCCCTCTGCCTCAGGATCCCGCACATCTTCCCCGGTGTCCCTGAGCCAGGGTGAGCGCAAGCGAGCCCGCCGGCGAAGGGCAGCCCGTCGAAGATCACCTGCGGCCCCTTGGCGCTCTGCCCTTCGACACGGCGCCTGCGGCGCCGGCTCAGGGCCACCGGGAAAGGTGAGCGCTTCCGATCACAGGAAGACTTGTGATCAATCCTGAGGTCTGTCCTTCGACACGGGGTAGCCCGAGACGCCTCTCGGTCGAGCGCGGGTCCGGGGTTCGAGACCGGCACGGAGGGCGAGCCGAGGCGGGGACGAGGTCCCAGGCGCGCTCGTAAATTCCCCGGCCGGGTGGTGCGTGCGTCGGTGGGTTGGGGCAATGGCACCGGCGTGCGTCACGCCCGGGGACCCCGGAT
>JBKJLC010000124.1:0-19840 GCA_046597055.1 Kofleriaceae bacterium
CATCGACCACCGCAAGTACCCGATTGGCAAGCGCGTGTCGAAGCTCGAGATGAAGGCGCTCAAAATCGAGCCCGACGCCTTCCACGGCGACTGGAACTACGTCATCCGGCCGCGATCGGCACCGCCATAGTCGTCGACTTATTCACTCGGGGGCCCTTAGTGCGCGAGAGCGCGAGCCGGCGGGGGCTGGGAGGAATCGAGTGCTTCATCTGGGTCTCCGGTGTCGTGGGCCGTGACTGCACCAGAGCGGTTGGCAGTCATGGGTAGAGTGGAGACGCTTGGTGCAGCTATCACGCCGTCGGGGCGACCCGTGCAGCCGCCTACACATCCGACGGGTTCCCCCGCTCAACGTACGACCGCGTCGGGCGCTGACGCCCCGATCAGCGGTCGGATTGCGCAATCGGGCCGGTCGGACTGTGCACCACGATGCGCGAGTCGAACGTGGCTGCACCCGCTTGGATCCGCCGCTGCACGGCTGGAACCCGGCCGCCCGGTCAGCGGGGCGCGCCTCCGCCACCACAGTTCGAGGTCACGTGCGCCGGGACGTAGTCAGGCGGCCCGCCTTGGGCGCATACCGCCGCCACCTTGGTCTGCCTGATGGGGAGGGCGGTCGGCGAGTGGACTGGTCCGCAGCCGCCGGCGACGTGGAGAATCTGGGCGTTGCTCAGATCGCGCAGCGTGGTGCGCTTGAGGGATAGGGCGATGCGCTTCATGGGGATCCTTGAGCGGCGTTCGGGGTGGCCGTGAGTGAAGGAGGCAGCTCGTATCACGCCCCAGGGCCGGCTGCGGCGCTGAAGCGACGCAAGCGCTCACAGGTAGAGAACCGAAGTGCGCAAGACGTCACCAGCCAGTCGCCGCTGACTCGGATTCCGCAATCTCTGCGGGATGTTGCGTGGTGGCGTGGAGTCCGGTTACTGCAGACAGGTGCCCGGCGTCCGCTCCTCGAGCTGGGCGCCCGGGCCTAGGCCGACCCGCAACCGGCACTCGACCGCGGGCTGCTGCGCCGCCGGCAACGGTGACAGATCAAGCACCACGATCTGCCCACTCGGCGCGTCAGCGCCATCGCCGCCCACGACAGCGGCCAGGCGGGCCCCGTGCAGGTCCCAGGCGACCGCGTAACCCTGGTCCGCTGTCATCGGACGCACGAGGAGGGTTCCCTCGGCACTCCATACGTACACGCCGCCCTCCCCGGCTACAGCGACGCGCTTGCCGTCGGGCGCCACTGCGACCGCGAACACCTCCCCGTCGTGGTCGGCGAAGGTCGCGCGCAAGGTACCATCGGGCAGGTCCCACGTACGCACCGTGCGATCGGAGCTCCCGCTCACCAGCCCGCCACCGGGCGCGAATCGAAGCGACATGATGCGAGCGGCATGGCCGACCAAGGTGGCGATCGGGGTGCCAGACGGCACCGACCAGACCCGACCGATCCCGTCGTCACCACCGCTGGCCAGGCGCTCGCCGGACGTGTCGAACGCCAGCGTGATGAGCGCGCCGGTGTGGCCACGCAGGACCGCGAGGCGTCGCCAACCGTCGACGTCCCACAGCGAGATCGTGGCATCTTGATGCGCGATGGCCGCACGCCGCCCGTCACCCGTGATCGCCACCAGCGCAGCATCGCTCACCGCCGGTCCGCCGCGCGGTTCGCCCGCGGGACCACGCAGGACGACCCTGCCGTCCTCGTCCATCAGCACGCGACCATCGTCGGTCGCGGCGGCATCGTGAATCGTCAGGGGAATCAGCCGACCGCCGACCCGCACCCCGTCGGGGCCGATCGCGTGTAGCGTGCCATCGGGCTCGAAGCGAAGCGCGAATGCGAGCCCGTCACCCCGCTCCAGCTCGTCGACGGCATCGGCCGCGTACACCCGCAGCGCCCCGCCCAGACTGCCGGCGAGCACCGACCGGCCGTCGGGCGACATGGCGATCGCCCACACCTTCTGCCGGACGCCCGGCAGCGCGATGATGGGTCGCCCGGTCGCGAGGTCGAAGACCCGCACGCGACCACCATCGGTGCCGATGGCGACGCGCTCGCGGGTGACACTGAACGAGGTCGCATCGAGACCGGTCGCGGTCTCCCACAGTCGCCGGCCGTCGAGGTGCCAGGCGCGCAGCTCGCCACCCGCGCCGAGCGTAATCACGTGCGCGCCGCTCACCGCCGGGCACCGCTGACCGACGTGAGTGGTCAGGGTTCGCACGACTGCGTTGGTGCGCGGATCGATCACCCGCACGGGGCCCGCCCGGGCCACCGCGACCAGGAGGCCCCCACCCGCGACGCGGACGCAGCGCAGGCCACCGGTGGGCTCAGGGATGATCGCGCGCGGTCGATCGGGCGCGGCCAGGCTCCAGATCCGCACGGCCGAGCCATCGGCGGTGACGGCGCTGGTGCCGTCGGCCGTGAACAGAACTTCGACGACGGCGCCGTCATGACCCTCGAGCTGCGTGCGCGCCGCGCCGGTGGTCGCGTCCCACACCCACACGTCACCGTCCTTGCTCGCGGTGGCGATCAAGCGGCCGTCGGGACTCACGCTCGTACTGTTGATCCCACGGCCGGCTTCGTCGGCAGCGGCGGTCTGATGCCCGCGCAACGCCGCCACCAGCGTCGCGCGCTCCGGCTCCCACAGGCGCGGCACGTTGTCCGCGCCTGAGCTGAGCAGACGCTCGCCATCCGCGGCCCAGGCGAGGTTCCACACCGGCGCGGTGTGCCCGCGCAACGCCGCGAGCCGCTCGCCCGTCGCCGACCAGATCTCGACCGTGCCGTCCTCGGCCCCACTGGCGAAGGCCTGCCCATCCGGCCTCCACGCCACGACCTGGACGCCCGCGCTCGCCTGCGCTGACGCCTTCTCGGCGAGCACCAGCCGGCCGGCGCGGCCGAGCATCGTCTCGAGCGCGGGCCCGCTGGCGCCGCGCTGCTGGGCGGCGCGCAGGTAGACGTAGGCGCGCTGGCCGTCGTCGTCGAGCAGGGCCCGGCGGCCGTGCTCGATGTAGAGCTGGGTCGTGCGATCCTCGGCGGCGCGGCTGCTGATCTCGGCGGCGGCGCGGGCGGTGTCGGCGCCGCGGCGGGCGCGGCGGGCGTCGCGCGCGATCAGCAAGAAGGCGGCCGACGCGATCGCGAACACCGCGAGCGCCGCGCCGTAGGCGATCCGGCGGCGACGACGCTGGCGCGCGTCGAGCGCGACGCTGGCGGCGGCGAAGGCGTCCTCGGCCGCGCCGAGCGGATCGGGGTGCCGCGAGCGCCAGCGCGCCAGATCGGCGAGGGCGTCGTCGCGCCAGAGCAGGCCGTCGGGTCGGTCGCGCTGGACCCACTGGCGGGCGGCGACGCGGAGCTGATCGCGCAGCCACAGGCCCTCGGCGTCGTCGCGGCGCCAGGCGACCAGCTGCGGCCACGCGGTCAGCAGCGCCTCGTGGACCACCTCGATTTGCACCTCGCCGCCCGCGCTGTCGCGGGCGACCAGGAGGCGCGCGTCGATCAGCTGCTCGATGACCGCGGCGCCGTCGCCGAGCTGGCGCTCGAGGTCGGCGCGCGCGACCACCGCGCGGGTGCCGTCGGCGGTGACCAGCTGGCGGAACGCCGCGCGCACGTGCTTGCGACCGTCGCCGCCCTGCCCGGCCACGATCGCGTCGGCGTGACCGGCGAGCGCGCCACCGACGCCGCCGAGCCGCTCGTAGGCGGCGCGGGTGAGCCGGCGCGCGGCGACGTCGCGGTGCTCCCACAGGCGGGCGGCGGCGAACTGGAGCAGCGGCAGCGCGCCGGGCTGGCCGGCGACCGACGTCGCCATCTCGGCGGGCAGGGTCGGGTCGTCGAAGTCGTAGCCGACGCGGGCCAGCGGCGCGGTGAGCACGCGGGTCAGCTCGTCGGGCGCGGGCGGGCCGAGCAGCTCGAGGCCGGCGACGCAGCGGGTCCACAGCGCGCCGAGCTCCTGGGCGCGGACCAGGAAGTCGTCGCGCAGCGTGACGATGACGCGGACCGGATCGTCGATGGTGACCGCGGCCCGCGCCAGCGCGGCGGCGACCGCGCGCCGATCGTCCTCGGGCGCGAGCGTGATGAGCTCCTCGAGTTGCTCGACCACCAGCACCAGCACGCCGGCGCCGGCGGCGGCGATCAGCGCGGCTCGGAGCGCGCCCGGATCGGCGGCCAGGCGGGCCCGCAGGTCCTCGCGCGGCTGGTCGCCGAGCTCGGCGAGGCGCGCGGCCAGCTCGTCGAGCGGCGCCGCGCCCGGGCGCACGGTGAGCGCGCGCCAGCCGGTCGGCAGCCGGGGCACCACCCCGGCCTGGACGAACGAGGTCTTGCCCACGCCCGACGGGCCGACCACCGCGACCAGCGGGTGGACCCGCAGCCGGTTGAGCACCGCCTCGATCTGCGGCTCGCGCCCGAAGAAGCGATCGGCGTCGGCGGCGGTGAAGCTGGACAGGCCGACGAACGGCGCGACCTCGGCGGCCGCGATCCGCGTGGTGGCCGCGGCCGGGCCCAGCGTGGGATCGCGGTGCTCGTGGCCGGTCGGCCAGGCGACGAAGCGGGCGCCGCCCGCGTCGTGACCGTCGAGGAAGAACAGCGCATCGGCCACGCCGACCGCCGGCACCCGCGCGAGCACCAGCGGGCTCAGCGGCAGGCACGGCGCGCCGTCGTCGTCGATCAGCACGATCGCGCCGGGCGCGACGCCGGCGACCGGCAGCGACGCGCGCCGGTCGCGGCTGACGCCGGTCCACGCCTCGACCGTGGTCGTGGTGCCGGCCGCCAGCCGGTAGCCGAGCACGCCGCGCGCGGCGTCGAGCGCGCGCGCGATCAGGGCGACCAGCTCGACCAGCCGCGGTCGCTCGGGGGCGGTGAGCGCCGCGGCCAGGTGGGTGGCGGCGGCGGCGGGGCCGTCGCCCAGCGCCACCACCACCTCCGGGATCGGGAACACCTCGGGCCGGGCGCCGAACGGCTCGACCAGCTGGCGGCCGAGGGCCAGCCACTCGGCATCGGAGCGGCGCCCGGTCGCCCCCAGCACCGGAAGGATCGCGTCGCCGTCGGCGAGCACGCGGGCGCCGGCGGCCGCGATCAGGACCAGGTACCGCAGGAGCGCGCGGGCGATCACCGCGGCGGCGGCCACCGCGTGCGCCGGATCGACCGCACCGTCGAGCGCGGCGACCGCGTCGGCGATCGGGGTCGGGGCGGTCACCAGCAGCGCGGCGCGCAGCTCGGCCGGCAACCGCGGCGGCGGTGGTGCCTCGACCAGGCCGGCGGCCGCGCGCACGGCCTGCCCGAGCTCGAGCGCGCTGCCCCAGCGCGCGGCTGGATCGCGCTGCCACGCTCGCGCCAGCACCGCGTCGAGCGCCGCGGAGCCCTCGAGGCCGAGCGGCGCCGGGGTGCCGCGGGCGTGCGCCCTCGCGAGCTCGCGCACGGTCTGCCCGACGAACGGCCGGCGGCCGGTGAGCGCCTCGTAGGCGAGCACGCCGAGCGCGTACAGATCGGCCGGGGGCCCGACCGCGTGGGGCGTCTGCCACTGCTCGGGCGCCATGTAATGAGGTGAGCCCAGCGGCCCGACCGCGGTCAGCGGCCCGGCCGGCGCGTCACCGTCGCGGTCGTCGTCGCCCGGCGCGGGCGCCGCCAGCTCGCCGTGCAGCCCGGCGATGCCGAAGTCGAGCAGCTTGGGCAGCAGCCGCCCCGAGCGGGCCAGCACCATCACGTTGGCCGGCTTGAGATCGCGGTGGACCACGCCGCGCGCGTGCGCGTGATGGACGACCTCGCACACCCGCTCGAAGAACGGCACGAACCGCGCGATCGGCATCGGCCCCTGCGCGGCCAGCACCTGGTCGAGCGGCGTGCCGTCGACCCGCTCCATCGCGATCCAGCGCAGGCCGTCGGGCTCGGCGCCGAACGCGTAGATGTGCGCGGCGTACGGGTGATCGATCGCGGCCGCGACCCGGGCCTCGCGCAGGAAGCGCTCGACGTCGACCGGTCGCGCCCGCGCGCTCGCCGACATCACCTTGATGACCGCGGGGCGGGCCAGCGACGCCTGGCGCGCCGCGAACACGATGCCGAACCCGCCCTCGCCCAGTCGGGTGAGGACCTCGAACTCACCGAGGATCCGGCCTTCGAGCTCCACCGGCGTGGATACTCGCACTTCTCGCCGGCTCCGGTCGCGCGCGCGGCAACCGTGCGGTGGCAACTTTGCGACCGATGGCCCGGCGACGGCCAGCTCCTCCGCGGTCAGCGCCCGCCGCGGCCGTGCGTCCCGCCGGCGCCACCCGGCCGCGCCACCGGCAACCCGGCCGCGGTCACCAGGCTCTCGTCCTTCGTCCGGTCGCCGACCTCGACCGCATCGAGATCATCGGGCGGCGCGGCGGTCATCAGGACCCGGAACGAGGTCCCCTGGCCCGGCGACGAGCTGACCAGGATGTTACCGCCGAGCTGCTTCACGATCCCGTACACCACCGACAGCCCGAGCCCGGTGCCCTTGCCGATGGGCTTGGTCGTGAAGAACGGGTCGAAGATGCGGGCCATGACCGCGTCGTCCATGCCCGTCCCGGTGTCGCTCGCGACCAGCTCGACATAGTGGCCGCTGGCGGGCAGGTCCAGCGCGAACGCCTCGGTCCGTGACAGCATGAGCTCGCGGGCCCGGATCGACAGCCGACCGCCGTCCGCCGTCGCGTCGCGGGCGTTGAGGATCAGGTTGAGCAGCACCTGGTGCAGATCGCCGGCCGAGCCGATCACGGCGAGGTCGCCAGCGATCTCGACCTCGAGCGTGATGCCGGGAAACGTACGCCGCGCCATCGCCGTGGTCTCTTCGATGATCGCGCTCACGTCGAGGCGGGTCGCGTCGGGCGCCGGATCGGTCCGCCCGAAGTGCATCAGGCGCTCGACGATCGCGCCGCCTTGCGCGATCGCGGTGCGCATGTCGGCCACCGCGGCTGGGTCAGGCGCACCCTCGGCCTCGGCCAGGAAGTCGACGTTCATCTGCAGCACGGTGAACAGGTTCTTGAAATCGTGAGCGAGCGAGCCCGCCAGCGAGCTGAGCGCCTGCAGCTTCTGGATCTGCTGGACCCGCTCGGCCAGCTCGTCCTGCTGCACGTACGAGAACAGGCTGCCGCCGATCTGCACGTGGTCATCCGGCTGGAGCCGATGGTGCGTGATCCGCTCGACGTTCACGAACGTGCCGTTGGTGCTCCCCAGATCCTCGATGGCGAGGCCGTCGCCATCCGCGACCACCCGGGCATGGCGACGCGAGACGTCGGTCCCTTCGAGGAAGATCTGCAGATCGGGGTCGCGACCGATCTCGGCAGGGAGCCGGTCGAGGCGGTAGACCCGACCGACCTCGGGGCCCGCGACGCAGACCAGTCGTCCCTCCACAGGTCGCCGGACCAACGCCTGGTCGCGGCGGGTTGGCATCTTGCCGACCGAGGTCGCCTCCGGCTCCGGAGCGTCCACCTCGGAACGTTTCACGCGTTCCGCCATTCAGAGCCCCGTGAAGTGCAACCGTCATGCCTCCCGACCTTCATGCGTGATGATGGTAACCCGCCGGACTACTTGTGAACGAGGCGTCCGGGGATCGGACAACCGCCGGCCGTGGGCGAGCGTCTGCGCATGGCGAGGCGCAGGAGCGCCACGGCGGGCCCACGATCCCAGGCGCCGGGATGCCGGGTCTGGCGGCCAGGGTTATGGTCGCCGGACGCCATGCAGCCCGACCCATCCGTCAACGTCACCACGGCGCGCCTACCTCTCCACACCGGCGGCGCCATCCCGATCGTCGGTCTCGGCGTGTGGCAGACGCCGCGTGGCGAGACCACACGGGCCGCGGTCGAGGCCGCGCTGCGCGCCGGCTATCGCCACGTCGACACCGCGCGCATCTATCAGAACGAGGTCGACGTCGGCGAGGCGATCCGCAGGAGCGACGTGCCGCGCAGCGAGGTGTTCGTCACCACCAAGCTGTGGAACGACGACCACGGGTACGACGCGGCCCGGCGCGGGTTCGACGCCAGCCTGGCGCGGCTCGGCCTCGACTACGTCGACCTGTACCTGATCCACTGGCCGGTGCCCGGGCGCCGGCTCGAGTCGTGGCGCGCCCTGGAGGACCTGGCCACCGAGGGTCGCGCGCGGGCGATCGGCGTGAGCAACTACCTGCCCCGCCACCTCGACGAGCTGGCCGGGTCGGCCCGGGTGTTGCCCGCGGTCGATCAGGTCGAGATCCATCCCTTCCTCCAGCAGCGCGAGACCCGCGCCTGGTGCGCCGCGCACGGCGTGGTGGTCGAGGCTTACAGCCCGCTCACCAGCGGCGAGCGCCTGGATCATCCGGCGATCGGGGCGATCGCCCGCCGGGTCGGCCGTAGCCCGGCGCAGGTGATGCTGCGCTGGGCCGTGCAGCACGGCCTGGTGGTCCTGCCCAAGTCGGTGCGCGCGGAGCGCATCCGCGAGAACGCCGCGCTGTTCGACTTCGCGCTCGACCCGGCCGCGATGACCGCCCTCGACGGCCTCGAGGAGGGGTTGGCGACCGGCTGGGATCCGCGAACGCAGCCGTGAGCCGGCCGCGGCCGCCCGATCGAAAGGGAGGTGGGAAGCGACGGCTTCACAGCCCCGAACCTGGCGTCAGCAGCGCTCGAGCCGCAGCCACTGGAAGCGGGTGGCCGCGTCCAGCTCGACGTAGAAGTCCCACTTGAGGTCGCGGCCGGGCCGGCAGGTGCCGAGGGGTCGACCGGACAGCACGTCGACCAGCCGGTAGCCGAGATCGTCGCGCAGGCCGATCGTGTCGGCGAGGCCGGTCGGTACGTAGTAGCTCTGGGCGACGTGGCGCGGCCACAGGTTGTGGAACGTGAACATCACGTTGCCGTCGTCGCTCCACCGCACCTGCGCGAAGATGCGGCCGTCGACACCGGGCCACCGGCGGGTCGGCAGCACCGCGTGGTGACCGCTGCGCAGCGCGCGGTTGGCGTCGGCGCGGCGGGCCCGGTGGATCGCGCCGTAGTAGTCGACCAGCGCGTCGGCGTCGGCGCGATGGCCGAGGTCGCCGACGAAGCGGCTGCGCAGGTAGTCGGAGCGGCGGAAGCCGAGCTGCCAGGTCTCGCCGAACTCCTGGCCCATCAGCGTCATCGGGACCCCGCCGGTGGCGGCCCCGATCGCCCAGAAGCCAGCGCCGGTCCAGGCGTCGAAGCCGGTGCCGTCGAGCAGCCGGCGCTCGTCGTGGGTCTCGAGCGCGGTCATGACCAGCGTGTCGCCAAAGCGATAGGCGTTGTCGACCACACCGTTGACGCGCCAGGCGTCCTTGGTCTGGCCGTTGCGCGCGGTCAGGTCGCCGACGTAGCCCTCGGTCATGAGATCGACCTCGGGGGCCATGCCGCCTTGATCGTGGAACTCCTCGGCGAGGAACACCGGGCGAGGCCGGCCCCGGCGCGCGTTGTAGTAGGCGACCTTGCCGATGACGTAGCGCCAGGTCTCGGGGGTCAGGCCGCTGAACTCGTCGGTGGTGTGGTCGAGGCGAAACCCGTCGACGCCGCGCGCGGCCCAGTAGTTCACCACGCGAAACACGTACTCGCGGTTGCGGATCATCTCGTGGCGATGCGCGGCGTTGTCGGTGCGGTGATAGAGGAACTTCACGTCGCGCCAGCTGTTGTGGCCATCGCCGGCGAAGTTGTCGCCGGCGCGCCGCGACGGCTGCCAGCGGTCGTTGCTCAGGTAGAAGCCGGGGGCGGCGTGCTCGAGCGAGGGCGCCTGGCAGTCCATGGCGGCGCGCTCCCAGTCGAGCGCATCGCGCCACATCCCGTGGAACCGCACCAGCGCGTCGCCGGACAGCGCGGGGCAGCGCTGGCGGAGCTCGGCCCGCGCCTCGGCCGGGATCTCGTCGGGCCGATCGATCACCTCGGGTGTCACCAGCGCCGGATCGAAGCTCGCGTCGTGATCCCACAGGACCCCGAGCTCCTCGCCGTCGGCGATCCGGTCGCGGACCGGCCGGTGACCGCCGGTGTCGTAGAACAGGTAGTTGTGGCCGAAGTGGTTGAAGGCGACGTCGAGCATCACCTTCAAGCCGCGCCGGTGCGCGTCCGCGATCACGGTGTCGAGCGCGGCATCGCCCCAGCACGGGGTCGGTGAGGCCTCGTCGCGGCCGGCGGCGATGCAGGCCCGCGACAGCGAGGCGGCGACGTGGAGGTAGTCGCGGACCGCGTACGGCGAGCCGATGTTGTCGCAGGCGTCCGGCAGGCTCCAGGTGTCGTTGTTGGGGAACGGCGGCATCAGCCACACCGCGTTGGCGCCGACCCGCTCCTGCACGTAGCGCAGCGTGATGCCGGCCCGGAAGTCGGCGGTGTTCTCGAGCAGGTCGTCGAGCGTGCCGAGCCGGATCCGCTCGAGGTCGGCCGCGATCGGACAGCGGGTGCCCTCGGCGTGGTAGCGGACCTGCGGCGCCGGTCGCGCCAGACAGGCGGCGCGCTGCCAGGGCGCGCCGGCGTCGGGATGACACGCGTTCGCGGTGCGGGCCTGGATCTCGTAGAGCGACCAGTCGCGGGCGTCGGTGTCATGGCGGATCGTCTGTTCGACGAGCGACTGATCGAGCGGCTCGACGAAGCAGCCAGCGATCAGCACGGGGAAGAAGCGGGGGAGACAGCGAGGGAGGCTCGGGGACACGCGCTCGGCGCGGTGCAGTGACCATGCCGCGCGAGCGCACACGCGCGCCACGCCCGGTCGCGGTGTTGCGCACCGCGAGGGTTGCGAGACGCAACGGGGTGGCGACCCGGGCTTCGTCACGCGCCGCCCCCGGTTGCCGCGATCCCTGAACCAAGCTCCGAACGGTGGGCTCAGGACGGACCGGGGAGCGCCGCCGCGGGCGCGCCGAGCACCGGCGCGAGGAACTGTTCGAGCTCGGTCAGGATGGTCGGCAGGGTCGCGTGCAGATCGTGGCCGTCGTCGAGCTCGACCAGCCGCACGTGCCGGCGCCCGGCGGCGAAGCGGCGCGACAGCTCGACCGGCACCACCTCGTCGCCGACGCCGTGCAGGATCAGGGTCGGCACCCGCAGGTCGGGCCAGCCACCATCGTCGCCACGGGCGGCGTCGATCACCGCCGCCTCGCGCGCGAAGTCGGCGTGGATGCGCGCGCCGCCGCCGGTCGCGTGATCGGCGACCTCGATCCAGCCGTGGTCCATCCAGCGCTGCCAGGCGTCGTCGCCCAGCCGCGCGCGCCAGCGCTCGACGAAGTGGAACGCCGGCGCCAGCAGGACCAGCGCGCACACCCGCGGCTCGTCCTCGGCGAGCCGGGCCGCGGTCAGCCCGCCCAGGCTGGAGCCGATCACCACCGCGCGATCGCGAGGCCCGCCGATCGCGGCGCGGGCGACCGCGAGCATCGCGCCGACGCTGAGCCGCTCGATCGACGGCACCCGCAGGTCGAGACGCTCGACGGTGGCGCCGTGGGTGGCCAGCGCGGTGGCGACCGCGACGCCCTTGCGCGAGTCGGGCCCCGAGGCGAAGCCGTGGAGATAGAGGATCCGGGGTGCGCCCGGGCTGGCCATCGTCACGTGTCGCCTCGCGCCTGCCGGGCGCGGTCGCGCAGCATGAACAGGTACAGGCCCTCGACCTTCTCGCGCGCCCACGGCGTCTTGCGCAGGAACTTGAGGCTCGAGCTGATGCTCGGGTCGATCGAGAAGCACTTGATGCGGATCCGCTCGCCCAGATCGGGCCACCCGAAGTGCGCCACCAGCTCGGTGAGCATCAGCTCGAGCGTGATGCCGTGCAGCGGGTTGTGGTGCTGGGGCGGGGTCATGGCCCATCCTCGCATCTGGCGGCCGCGACCGCGCGCGGGGCGGTCACGGCCGGCGCCGCCGCTGCTGGCGATCAGTGAGGTAGCGCTCCACGCTGTAGCGGCCGGTCTGGTGGGTGATGAGGTGCACGCAGACGCCGAGGAGGCACAGGTTCTTCACGAAGTTGCTGCGCTGGTACATCTGCCACAGGTCGCGCGCCTCGGGCGCCACGCTCGCCGGGTGACCGACCAGCCCCGGCCCGTGGACCAGCGCGGTCACCGTCACCAGGAAGCCCGCGAGCACCGCGGCGCCCAGGTGCACCTTGAAGCCGAGCAAGATCGAGCAGCCGCCGGTGAGGAGGACCACGCCGGCCGCCACCGACACCAGCCGCTTGGCGCCGATCCAGTCGGGGATCAGGCCCTGCAGCAGCTGGTCGGACAGCAGGTGCTCGAGCCCGAGTCCCACGAAGATCGTGCTGAACAGCCCGCGGAAGATCAGATCGGACAGGTCGTCGTCGATGCGCATGGCGATACCGGCACGGCCGCCGCACCCGCTCAGGCCGGCGGGTCGCGCACGACCAGCGGCTGGCCCTCGTCGACGAAGCTGAGCGACGCCGAGTTGAGGCAGTAGCGCAGGCCCGACGGTCGCGGCCCGTCGTCGAACACGTGGCCGAGGTGGCCGTCGCAGCGCGCGCACCGGATCTCGGTCCGCCGCATGCCGTGGCTCTCGTCGACGATCGAGCGCACGTGGGCCGGATCGAACGGCGCGAAGAAGCTGGGCCAGCCGGTGCCCGACTCGAACTTGGCGTCGGAGCGAAACAGCGGCAGCCCGCACAGGCGGCAGCCGTAGGTGCCCGCCTTCTTGTTGTCGAGGAACACGCCGCAACCCGGCCGCTCGGTGCCGTGTTGCAAGATCACGCGCCGCTCCTCGGGCGCGAGGTCGGTGGCGAGCGCGTCGATCTGGGCCTCGCCGAGGCGAGTGAGGTCGTAGCCGGACGCCGAGCGGATCATGGTGATGGGGAGCCTAGCGCGGCTCGGCCGATGCGCAGCAGGTCGGCCTCCAGCGGCTGGCCTTCGACCCGCGGCGCGACCGCGCTGCGCGGATGCGGCGCGTGGCGTGGCGACCAGCGCGCCTCGGGCACCACCAGCGACAGCGCCCAGGTCCGGCGCGGGGTGGCGGTCAGGTTGCGCGGCGACCGGTGCCACAGGTACGTGTGGTGCGCGATCGCGCCGCCGGCCGCGGTCGGCGCCGCCACCCCGGGCTGGTCGGGCCCGACCTCGATCGGCGGCAGCGCCGCGCGCGGATCGTCGTCGCCGGCCAGGCCCCAGCTGGCGCGCCGCTCGCCCAGGTGATGGGTGCCGAGCAGGTAGTAGAGGCACCCGTTGTCGAGGGTGACGTCGTCGAGCGCGATCCACAGCGTCAGACCGTCGGGTCGATCGAGCGGCAGGTACGAGAAGTCCTGGTGCCAGTCCAGGTCGTCGCCGCCGCCGTGCTTGACGAGCAGGTGGTCATGGAAGAGGACGAGCGCCGGGATCCCGAGCGCCGCGCACGCGACCTCGGCGACCGCGGGCACCAGCGCCGCCAGCACCGGCGACTGGCGCCAGGGGTCGTGCACGATGCCCGCGTAGGGGCCGGTCACGCACTGGCCGAGCAGATCATCGAACGCGGCGCGGGCCGCCGCCAGCTGCCCACGATCGAGCACCGGCCCCAGCGCCGCCGCGCCATCGGCGGCGAACACCGCGGCCGGATCGGCAGCGGCCTCACCGGGACTCGGCCACGTCGCGCACGGCATGCTGCATGCTAGCGCGAACCGCGCCGCGGCCCGGGCCTTACAGCCCCACGAGCGGCGTCGCGCTCACGGTCCAGTTGTAGTTGCACTGCTCCGGCGGCCCGTCGGTCACCAGCGCAAAGCTGGCGGTCGCCGTGCCGTAGAGGTCGGGGCCGGTCTGGCGCAGCCGGTAGGCGATCGCGGGCGCCGCGGCGGGTCCGGTCGCGGTCGCGGGCCAGGACTCGGGCATCACGAACGACAGCTGGGGGATCGACACCGCGGTCCCCGGCTCCTCGGCCTCTTCGTACACGACGTCGGTGCCCACGGCAGCGGCCCTGAAGACGCGGTAGCCGGCGTCGGGATCGCCGCGGCAACCAGGTCGTCGTGATTCCGCTCCCCTGGCGACCACGCCGGCAGCCTTTGCCGCGCAACCGCGACATCGGCGCCAGAGGCCAGCGTCCATCGCCCGCGTGCGATGATGCGGCGATGCGGGTGGTGGTGGGCCAGTTCGAGGGCATCGACGCGACCCCGGTGCTGCCGCTTGCCGCCGGCTGCCTGGTCGCGTCGGCGCGCATGGATCCCGAGCTGGCCCGACGCGCGCACTTCGACATCGAGCTCGCGCGCCGGCCGATCGCCGACGCGGTCGCCAGCTACCATCGCCCCGACCTGCTCGGCTTCTCGCTGTATCCGTGGAACGCCGCCTACTCGCTGGCGGTGGCCGCCGCCGCCCGCGCCGCCCATCCTGATTGCCTGATCGTCGCCGGCGGCCCGTCGGTGCCGCGCCGGCCCGAGCTGGCCCGCCGCTTCCTCGACGAGCACCCCGCGCTCGACGTCCTGGCGTTCGCGGAGGGCGAGCTGACCTTCCGCGCGCTGGCCCGCGCCCACCTGGACGGCACCGCGCTCGACGCGATCCCCGGAATCGCCGTGCGCGGCCCCGGCGGCGCGCACCGCCTCACCAGCCCGCCCGGGCGCGTCCACGACTTCACCGCGACCGCGTCGCCGTACCTCGACGGCACCTTCGACGAGCTGTTCGCGCGCCACCGCGCACGCTTCAGCATGGCGCTGTGCGAGACCAACCGCGGCTGCCCGTTCTCGTGCACGTTCTGCGACTGGTCGCTGACCAAGAAGGTCGTCGAGTTCCCGCTCGAGCGGGTCCACGCCGAGCTCGACTGGGTGGTCGCGCACGGCTTCCACCACGTCATGCTGGCCGACGCCAACTTCGGCATCCGGCCGCGCGACCCGGCGATCGCCCGGCGGCTGGTCGAGCTGCGCCGGCGCACCGGCGCGCCGCGCACGTTCTACTTCTACCTCACCAAGAACAACCACCAGCGCAACCTCGAGACCATCGAGATCCTGCAGGCCGGCGACATCGGCTGCTGGGTCGGCCTCGCGGTCCAGGACTTCGACGACGGCGTGCTCGAGGCGGTCAAGCGCGACAACATCCAGACCGGTGAGTCGATGCAGCTGCGCAGCCTCTGCGGCGAGCGCGGCATCCCCACCTTCAACGAGCTGATCCTCGGGCTGCCCGGCCAGACCTTCGCGTCGTTCACCGCGACCATCGCGACCGCGATGCCGGCCCTGCCCCGCCACGACTTCGTGCTGTTCATGTGCCGGCTGATCGACAACACCGAGCTCGGCGATCCGGCTTCGCGCGCGCGGTTCGGGCTCGAGACCCGCCGCTGCCAGTGGAAGACCTCGACCGCCGACTGGGATCCGATCGTCGACGAGTACCAGGAGGTCGTGGTCGCGACCCACGACCTGCCGCTGGCCGACTGGCGGCGCGCCTACCGGTTCGCCTTCCTGGCCGCCGCGTTCTACAACCTGCGCCTGCTCCGGGTCGTACTCCATCACGTCATCGACGCGACCGGGCTCGACCTGCGCGACTACCTCACGCACCTCGCCGATCGACTCACCAGCGCCGCGCCCGGCTCGGTCTACGCCGAGCTCGACGCGATCGTCGAGCGCTACCTCGCATCGCTGCTCGGGTGCGGCCCGTTCGTCCTCCCGCTCGACCTCGGCGCCGACCCGACCGCGCCGTCGGGCCCCGCCGTGCCGGTGCCGGTCGACGAAGCGATCACGATCGCCGCGTTGCGCCGCTATCCCGACTTCCTGGCCGAGACCGAGGCCCACACCCGGCGCTTCCTCGCCGCCGCCAACCAGGCCGCGGTCCCGACCCTGGCCGAGGCGTTCCGCTACCAGGCGCTGACCACCCCGCGCTGGCAGGTGACCGAGCCGGTGGTCGCGCGCCTCGATCACGACTGGCCGAGCTACGTCGCCGCCGGTGGCAGCGGCGCCGCCCTGGTCGCGCGCCCGACCTCGGTGCGCTTCGTGCCGCCGACCTACGCGGCGGTCCCGTCGTTCGCCACCTTCGCCATCACCCACCAGGCCTGCATCCGGGCCCGCCTCGACGTCGGGGTGGTCGAGCCGGTCGATCGCGCCGCCCTGCCCGGGCAACCCGGCCGGCCCCGGGCTCGCAGCCTGGTCGTCCTGCCCACCAGCGGCTGACGTGGGACGGCTCCCTACCCAAGCCGCCGGTATCTTTGCGGCATTTGCTACTTGCCAAGATTCGAATCATTGAATATATAAATCCTTGTCGCCATGGTCGCCCCCGCCACTCCCCGCGCTGATCTCTTCCGCCTGCTCGGCGACGAAGATCGGCTGCGCCTGCTGGCGCTGTGCGCGGAGGAGGAGCTGACCGTGGGTGAGCTCGCCTCGCTGCTCGACGAGAGCCAGCCGCAGATCACCAAGAAGTCACAGCCCCTGCGCGAGGCCGGCCTCCTCACCGCCCGCCGCGACGGCACCCGCACCCTGCTCAAGTCCCACCTCGGCGTCGACCCGATCGTCGGGGCCGGCTTCGACGAGGGCCGCGCGCTGTGCATGCGCGACGGCAGCCTGGCCCGCATCGCGGCGACCATCGCCCAGCGCGACGAGCACTCGCGCCGCTACTTCGACGAGCGCGCCGCGGCCAGCGATGGCGAACCGGCCACCCTCGCCAGCGAGCTCACCGCCTGGCTCCCGATCTTCGCGCCGCTCCTGCCCGGCCGCGCGCTCGCGGTCGACGTGGGCACCGGCGAGGGCACCCTGCTGCCGCTCCTGTCACCGCTCTACGAGCGGGTGGTCGCGGTCGATCGCAGCCCGGCCCGGCTCGCCCGCTGCGCCGCCCGCCTGGCCGCGCTCGGCCTGCCCAACGTCCGCCTGCGCGAGGGCGACGTCGAGGACGCCGGCCTCACCGAGGACATCCGCGATCGCGGCGGCGCCGACATCGTGCTGATGGCGCGCGTGCTCCACCACTCGGCGCGCCCGCAGGATGCGGTCGCGGCGGCGGCCCGGCTGCTCCGGGCCGGCGGTCACCTGGTGGTGGTCGACTACCTTCCCCACACCGACGAGACCATGCGCGAGCAAGGCGACGTCTGGCTCGGCTTCGAGCCGACCAAGCTGCGCGCGTACGTCGAGGGCGCCGCCCTCGAGCTGATCACCCAGGCGCCGCTGCCCACCAGCGAGCCCCTGCCCCTGCAACTCGCCATCGGCCGGCGCGCGCGCCTGCCGTCCTGATTTTTCAACCGCCTCCGCGACCGCGCTGACACACAACCATGGAGACTTCGATGGACATCCGCAACGAGTTCCCAGCGTTCAAGATCAAGGACATCACCCTGGCCGAGCTCGGTCGCAAGAAGATCCGCATGGCCGAGAAGGAGATGCCCGGCCTGATGTCGCTGCGCGAGGAGTTCAAGGGCCAGGCCCCGCTCAAGGGCGCCCGGGTCGCCGGCTGCCTGCACATGACGATCGAGACCGCGGTGCTGATGGAGACCCTGGTCGCGCTCGGCGCCGAGGTCACCTGGACCTCGTGCAACATCTACTCGACCCAGGACGAGGCGGCGGCCGCGATGGCCAAGGCCGGCATTCCGGTGTTCGCGTGGAAGGGCGAGACCCTCGAGGAGTACTGGCAGAACATCGAGCTCCAGCTCAACGCCTTCAAGGGCGGCGCCGGTCCCAACCTGATCCTCGACGACGGTGGCGATCTGACCCTCTTGGTCCACAAGGGCGCCGAGTACGAGCAGGCCGGCGCCGTGCCGAACCCGGCCAACGCCGGCAACGACGAGCTGCGCGTCATCCTGTCGGTGCTCACCGAGAGCCTGAAGAAGGACAGCAAGCGCTTCCAGACCCACGCCGCCGCGATCAAGGGCGTGTCGGAAGAGACCACCACCGGCGTGCACCGGCTGTACGAGATGGCCAAGCAGGGCCAGCTGCTGTTCCCGTGCATCAACGTCAACGACTCGGTCACCAAGTCGAAGTTCGACAACCTCTACGGCTGCCGCGAGTCGCTGTTCGATGGCATCAAGCGCGCGACCGACATCATGGTCGCCGGCAAGGTCCTGGTCGTCGCCGGCTACGGTGACGTCGGCAAGGGCTGCGCCCACGCCGGCCGCGGCCTCGGCGCCCGCGTGCTGATCACCGAGATCGATCCCATCTGCGCGCTGCAGGCCGCGATGGAGGGCTACGAGGTCGTGACGATGGAGGACGCGGCCCCGATCGGCGACATCTTCGTCACCGCCACCGGCTGCATGGACGTCATCAAGGGCGAGCACATGGCCGCCATGAAGGACGAGGCCATCCTCTCCAACATTGGGCACTTCGACAGCGAGATCCAGGTCTCGTGGCTCGAGAACAACAAGGAGATCACCGAGGAGAACATCAAGCCGCAGGTCGACCAGTTCATCTTCCCCAACGGCAAGCGCATCACGCTGCTCGCCCGCGGTCGCCTGGTCAACCTCGGCTGTGGCACCGGCCACCCGTCGTTCGTGATGTCGAACTCGTTCACCAACCAGGTCATGGCGCAGATGGCGCTGTGGGCCAACGCGACCCACGGCCAGGACGAGATCACCGGCATGAGCTTCGCCAGCGGCAAGGTCTACGTCCTGCCCAAGAAGCTCGACGAGAAGGTGGCCCGCCTCCACCTCGCCAAGGTCGGCGTCAAGCTGACCACGCTCAGCAAGGAGCAGGCGGAGTACCTGGGCGTGCCGGTCGACGGGCCGTTCAAGCCCGACCACTACCGCTACTGATCGGGTGGCGAGTCGGCCCGCGGTCTTCGTGACCGCGGCCGACCGCGCAGCCTCTGGCATTGTGCGGTGGCGATCGGCACCTACGTTGCGCAGCTCGCGCGGCGCGCGGTACCGGACTGGTGGCCCTCGTTCACCGGAGAACCGCGCAATGAGATCTCTTCTGCTCGTCTCGCTCGCGTTCGCGACCACCGCCGCCTGCCTCGATGTCGACGATGACGTCGCCGAGGTGCCCGGCACCACCGCCGCCGCGGCGCTCACCAGCTGCGTCGGCGACGTCGCCGTCAGCGGCGGCGTGCCTGCCTACCAGACCTGGTTCGGCTTCTTGCCGCGCGACGTCTCACCCGACCAGGTCTGGGTGTCGTTCCCGCTCGACGCCAGCCGCTCGCAGTACGCGGCGTTCCAGGTCGACTGGCGCTCGGGCCGGGTGACCTGGGCGACCAAGGTGGCGGCCTGGCAGCGCCCGGTCCTGCTGGGCATCATGGCCGGCGCGACCGGTCGTGTGAGCGCGGTGCAGACCCCACCGCCGCCGCCGCCGGCCGGTACCAGCTGGGCCAAGTTCCTGGTCGCGTACGCCAAGGGCGTTCATCTCGCATACGACAACGCGGGGACCGCCGCGTCCTGCACCGGCGCGTTCACGCCGACCGGCACCGTGCCGGCGTACAGCCTCTGGCTCGGGACCCTGCCGCCCCGGGTCTCCGATCACCAGATGTACGTGTACCGGCCGCTCGACGACACCGGTCGCGAGTTCGCGGCCTTCCAGATCGACCTGGTGCGCTCGCAGGTCACGTGGGCGACCAAGGTCTCGGCCCTGCAGGTGCCGTTCCTGGTCGGTCAGATGGCCGCCGATGGGATCAGCCGGGTCACCGGCATCCGCAAGCCGCCGCCGCCGCCCCCGCCGATCGGCACCGACTGGCTGATCGGCTTCGGTCGCCTCGGGCACTTCTCGTTCGAGGACGGCCTGAACATCGGCGGCCTCCCGACCCGCGGCTTCGAGCGGATGTAGCCGCGCCGGCGCGGGTTATCCGGGCCGGTCACACCGGTGCCAGGCTACTCCGAAGGACACTCGCAGGCGCCGGCCGGGCTCGGGGCGCTGGCGTCGTCAGCGGTTCTCCGAGCGAACCGGCCGATGTGCTCGATCAAGGCCTCCAGCCGGTACGGCTTGGCCAGGTAGTCGACGGCGCCCATCGCCGCCGTCCGTCGCCGCAGATCGGCCCCCGCCGAGGTCACCACGATCGGGATCGTCACGCCGCGCGCGCGCAGCTCGCGGCTGAACGTCTCGCCGTCCATCACCGGCATGAGCAGGTCGAGGATGATGACG
>JBKJLC010000200.1:0-5368 GCA_046597055.1 Kofleriaceae bacterium
TGGCGGCACCGCCGTCGCCGGAGACGCCGACCGTGCCCGTGCCGGCCACGGTCGTGATGACGCCGGTGGCGGCGTCGACCCGGCGCACCCGGTTGTTGCGGCCGTCCGCGATGTAGAGGTGGCCGGCTCGGTCGATCGCGACGCTGATCGGCGACGCCAGTTGCGCGCGGTTGGCCGGGCCGCCGTCACCGTCGTAGCCGTGCAGGGTGCCGGCCACCGTGGTGATGACGCCGGTGACCGGATCGATCCGGCGGATGCGGTCGTTCGCGAAGTCTGCGACGTAGACGTGGCCGTCACCATCGACCGCGACGCCGGTGGGGGTGTCGAGCCGCGCGTCGGGGGCCGCGGCGCCGTCGCCCGAGAAGCCCGAGATGCCGGTACCCGCGACGGTGGTGATGACGCCGGTGCCGCCGTCGACCCGGCGGATGCGGTGGTTGCCCGTGTCGGCGATGTACAGGTTGCCGAGCCCGTCCACCGCCACCTCCGACGGGGACCGGAGCTCGGCGCGGGTGGCCTGGCCGCCGTCACCCGCGGCGCCCTCGGTCCCGGTGCCCGCGACCGTCGAGATCACACCGGTGGTCGCGTCGACCCGGCGGATCCGCTGGTTCCGCGCGTCGGAAAAGAAGACGTTGCCGAGCGCGTCCACGGCCACGCCGACCGGGACCTGCAGCTCGGCGGCGGTGGCGGGACCGCCGTCCCCCGCGAAGCCTTCCGCCGTCGTGCCGGCCACGGTCGTGATCACGCCGGTCGCCAGGTCCACGCGACGGACGCGGTGGTTCAGCGTGTCGGCGAGGTAGAGCCGGCCGAACCCGTCGAGCGCCACGCCCGCCGGGGAGTCGAGCTGGGCGCTGGTGGCCGCGCCGCCATCACCCGAGAACCCGAGCGTCCCCGACCCCGCGGCGGTGTCGATGAGGCCAGTGCCGGTATCCACCCGGCGGACGCGGCGGCTGCGGTCGGCGATGTAGAGCGTGCCACGCTCGTCCACCGTCACACCCTGCGGCGCGCTCAGGCGGGCGCTCACCGCCGCGGCTCCGTCCCCGGAGAACCCGTCGATGCCGGTCCCCGCGACGGTCGTGATGACGCCGGTGTCGGCCGCCACCCGGCGCGCGCGGTGATTCCCGAAGTCGGCGATGTAAAGGTCACCGAGCCGGTCGATCGCCACGGCACTCGGGCCGTCGAGGCGCGCGCGGATGGCAGCCCCGCCGTCCCCGCCAAATCCCTCGGCCGTGCCGGCCACGGTCATGATGACGCCGGTGACGGGATCGATCCGCCGGATCCGGTCGTTCGCCGTGTCGGCGATGTAGACCGCGCCGTGGCGGTCCACGGTCACCCCGTACGGCTCGCTCAGCCAGGCGCCGGTGGCCGGGCCGCCATCCCCCCTGAGGCTGCGGACCCCGGTGCCCGCCAGGGTCGAGATCACCCCGGCGTCGATCCGGCGGATGCGCTGGTTGCTGGTGTCGGCGATGTAGAGCCGGCCGAGCCCGTCCACCGCCACGCCGCGCGGGAAGTAGAGCGGGGCGTCGCGCGCCAACCCGCCGTCCCCGGCGAAGTCGGGAGCCCCGGTGCCCGCCACGGTCGTGATGATGCCGGTGCCCGCGTCGACCCGGCGGATGCGGTGGTTGTCGCTGTCGGCGATGTAGACGGTGCCGAGCCCATCGACCGCGACCCCGTGCGGGTGCGAGAGCTGGGCGCTGGTGGCCGGGCCGCCGTCGCCGGCGGAGCCCTGGGTGCCGGTGCCGGCCACGGTGGTGATGACCCCGGTGGTCGCGTCGACCCGACGGACCCGCGCGTCGAGGACATCGGTGAAGAAGACGTTGCCGGCGGTGTCGATCGCCAGCCCATGCGGCGACGCGAGCCCGACCGACGTGGCCGCGAGGCTGCCGCCGACCCGCGCGGTCGCCCTCCAGGTCGTGACCGCGCAGGCATCGCAGCCGTCCGCGGCGTTGACGTTGCCGTCGTCGCAGGCCTCGTCCTCATCGAGCAGGCCGTCGCCGCACCGCTCCACCTTGCGGCAGTCGGCGCGGCAGCCATCCCCTGACCGGGTGTTGCCGTCGTCGCACACCTCACCCTGGTCGGCTTCGATCACCTGGTTGCCGCAGGCGAACGACACGCACACGCCGGTCACGCAGCGGCCGCCGGTCCCGCCGCCGTACGTGCACCGCTCGCGGTCGAGCTGGCCGGCGCACGCGTCGACCTGCTCGGGTAAGACGCAGCCTTGCGTCGAGCACACCGATCCGGCCGGGCACATCACGCCGTTGGCGCAGGTCGTCACCGAGCTCTGCAGGCAACCCGAGAGCGCCAGTGCCACCACGACCGCACACCGGACGATCAGCGTCACTGGCGCTGCCGGTCCAGCTCGATCAGCATGCCGGTGCACGCGTCGGTCACCTGCACGGTCTCGGCGTCGACGATCGCGAGCCCGGTCAGGCAGTAGCTGACCGCGGCCGGGAACGTGCGGGGCGGGGCGCCGAAGATGCTGGCGACGGCGCCGCTGCCGTCGACCACCCCGCGGGCGTCGGCGGCGACCTGGCGCACTGTCGTCGTTGACGTGACGTACAGGTTGCCGGTCGGGTCGCAGGCCAGGCCGCGCGGCGCGTGCACCGGGAAGTCGCGCGCCGGCGTGCCCTGACCCGACGACGCCGCGATGCCGTCGCCCAGCACGGTGGTGATCACGCCCGCCGCGATCCGGCGGACCCGGTGGTTGCCGGTGTCGGCGACGAACAGGTCGCCGTTGCCGCACCGGGTGATCGCCTCGGGCTCGAACAGCAGCGCGTCGGTCGCCTCGCCACCGTCGCCGAAGTAGCCGCGGGTCTGCGGCGTGCCGGCGAGGGTCGACACCAGGCCGCTGTCGAGCTCGATCGCGCGGATCACGTGGTTGCCGGTGTCGGCGACGTAGAGGCGGCGCGCCGCCGGATCGAGGTACAGCCCGGCCGGCGCCCGGAACCGCGCGGTGGTCGCGGCGCCGTCGGCAAACCCGGCGGTGCCGCCGGGGTTGGCCAGGGGCGCGATCGTCCAGGTGTTCTCGTCGGCCGGATCCGTCACCGCGACGGCGTGGACCCGGTGCGCCGTGGTCTCGCTCAGGTAGAGCACGCGACTCACCGGATCGTAGGCGACGCCGCCCACGGCGCCGAAGCGCGCGTCGCGGAAGCGCGCGAGCATGCCGGTCGCGAGCGTTTGCGCATAGCGGCCAGTGACCACGCCGAGCCAGCCGGTGCCCGGGCGCAGCGCCTGCACGGTGCCGGTGGCGCCGCCGGCGATCAGCGTGAACGATGGCGCCAGCACCAGCGCACGCGGGTCGGCGAGTTGGGCCCGCGCGAGCGGCCCCATGCCCTCGGGGTCGATCCGGCCGGCGGCGGTCGTGATCCGGCCGGTCACCCGGTCGACCCGGCGGATGCGCGCGGTGTCCCGCGAGGCGTCGACGATGTGGAGCGTGCCGTGCCGGTCCACCGTGATCGTTGTAGCGTGGAGCGGATGGACAGGTCGATCGTCATGCTCGCCGCGCTCCTCGTCGTGGTGGCGTGCAAGAAGGGAGGCGAGGTGGAGATCGAGCAGTACAACGAGGCGGATGCGCCGGTGGTCGGTCAGGGCGTCCGGCTCTACTTGGGCGACGTCAGCCTGGGCAAGGACGCGCCGGTTCGCGTCGTCGGGCCGCACGGTGAGACCATCGCATCGGGTCACCTCGGCATCGGCGACGACCTGCCGTTCTGGTTCGACGGCAAGTTCTACGCCGTGATCGCCGTGAGCTTCGACGACCACATCGTCGGCGACACGGGCGTCCTGCGGGTCGAGCGCCGCCGGCCGCCGAGCGGCGACCCGGTCGTTCGCATCGTGGAGAACACCAGCGCGCCCCTCCCTGGCCTCGACGGGATGTCGCTCGCCGTCGACACGATCGTCGATCATCACCGCGCTGATATCCGCGTGCTCGACGAGACGCGGGGCGCGGTGGTCAGCCAGACGGTGAGGGCAGGCGAGGTGATCTCCATCGAGCACCGGCAGACTCCCTACCGGCTGACGGTGCTGGCGTTCAAGGGTCATACCCACACGCATGATTGGGCGCTCGTGCGCATCGGGCGCTGAGTCGTACCGCGGCGCGGACGCGCACCGTGCTCCGCGTCATCGTCGGCCCCGGACCCGCAACCCCATTCGCGGTGGTCGGCGCCGCCGCGCTCGGATCACGGCGGGCCGTTGAGCTGTTCGGCGCAAGCGCGCCACGTCGAGCGGAGGCGCATTCCCGATCATGCGCTGCTCGTCGGTGATGATGGGCTCGATGTCATACAGGGCCCAGCGGCCGTCGACCTTCAATCGCCTCGAGCGGACCTGCGGCGGCACGAGCGGTCCGGCAGCGTACCGACCATTGCTGACTCACCGCGGCCCACCGCTCAACCGGTCAGCGTCGCCCAGACGTCGAGGACGCGCTTGGCCGAGACCGGCACGGCGGTCTTCAGCTCCGGCGCGAAGGTCTGGACGCGCAGCTCCTCGAGGAGCCAGCCGACCTCGGCGAGCCCCGGCAACGTGCGGCCCTTGGCCTGCAGCGCCTCGCGCTCGGTCTGGTAGCGCTGCCAGAGGGGCGCGATCGTCGCGGCCTTCTGCTGGTCCTTGGGCGGGTCGTAGTGCAGGCGCTGCAGGCGCACCTGGATCGCGCGGAGATAGCGGAGGATGTGGGCGAAGCGGCCCTCGGACGTGACGAGCATCAGGTCGTGCGGGACGAGGTGGCGCAGCTGGCTCTGGATGTCCTCGTACGCCGTGCGGACGAGGCCGGGCTTGCCGGCGATGGGCTTGAGCGCGAGGCGCACCTTCTCGAGCTCGGTGGTGAGCTCCACCGCCAGGCCGCCCAGGCGTCGGAGCCCGTCGTCGAGCGCGACCCGGCCGGTGGCCAGGCGCTCGGCAAAGACCCGCCGGGTGCGCGGAAACGTCGCGGCCGTGACCAGCCCGAAGACGTCGTCGAGGGCACGGAGCACGATCTGGCGGCGCGGGCCCAGCGGCGCGCCGGCCACGACCAGCGGGCCCTGGGCGATCGCGCCCGGCAGCTCGGTCTCGAGCTTGGCGGCGGTGGTGCGCAGCTGCAGCAGGAACAGCCGGCGCAGGCCGAGCTGGGTGGCCTCGACCGCGGCCTCGGGCGACTCGAGCAGGCGCACGTCGACCGTGGTCTCGCGATCCACGAGCGCCGGATAGGCGAGGAGCCGGCGGCCGCCGATGTCGAGGCTGACCGAAGGCAGCAGCTCGTCGAGGTCGAAGGTCGTCATCCCCGACCGCTCGTGGCGCTCGCGCGGGGCCCGGGCCCACAGGTCGCGCGCGCGCTGGCCGAGCACGCGCTGCAGCTCGCCGAGGTCGCGGTCCTGGCCGAGCACGCGGTCGTGCTCGTCGACGA
>JBKJLC010000097.1:0-42024 GCA_046597055.1 Kofleriaceae bacterium
AAGGGAGCACGCCAACCAGGGCGACCACGGGGAGCGACGGGCGCACGGGTGCGCTGGCACGGGTGGAGGCGGCGAGTGGGGCGGGGATCAGAAGTCGGCGAAGCCGAGATCGAGCTCGGGGTCGTCGTCGGGCGGGGCGCGGGCGGGGGCGATCGGCGGGACCTCGGTGGGGAGGCCGAGGTGAGCGACAATTCGCTCCTGCTGACTCAAGGCGCTGTGCGTGGTGCGCACCGGCCACATCGTTCGGAACGCCGACGGCACGCCGATGCGCGACGCGCAGACCTCGCACGCCACCTACCGGGTGTGCCGGCGTGCCGGGCTGCCCGAGCGTGGCTGGCACGTGCTTCGGCACCGCTTCGGGACCCACGCGGCGCGGTTCGGCGTGAACCCGTGGCAGCTCATGGAGTGGATGGGCCACAAGCGCATCGACGAGACGATGGGCGACGTGCACATGGTCGAGCGGCAGCCCCGACCGATCCCGGGCGATATCGTCCGGGCGGGGCACGGGCAGGCCGATCCGAGCGCGCGCGTGTTGGCGATGCTCGGGGCGCGCGCGCACTGCCGTGGCAGCGCCGTGCCAGCAGGCCGGGCTGCGGCGATCACTTCCGAAGTGATCACCGCAGCTTAAGTCGAGCGGGAGAAGGGATTCGAACCCTCGACGTCAACCTTGGCAAGGTTGCACTCTACCACTGAGTTACTCCCGCAACGGAGTGCGTGTGGGAGGGACTTGTAGCGAGGCGGGCCGCAGGAGTCAAGCACCGGTCGGCCGTTTCAGATCTGCCCGTGCTGCGGGGATGGCGACCTCGCCCAGGATCTCCGGAGCGGTGTCGTCGGGTGCGACGTCGGCGGCCCAGGTGTGGAGGGCCGGGGCGCCGAGCTCGTCGGCGAGCCTGGTGAGCGCTGCGGCCAGGTTCCCGGCGTCGGGCCGGTCAGCGGCGGCCTTGCTCAGGCAGCGCGAGATGAGGTCGCGGAGGGCAGCGGGCAGGGTGTCGGGCAGGGGCGCGGGTTCGAGGTGGACGTGGGCGAACAGCCACTGCATGGGCAGCACGGCATCGAAGGCGGGGCGGCCGCTGGCGGCGAGGTAGAGGACCATGCCGAGCGCGTAGACGTCGGCGCCGCCGCCGACCGCGTCGGGCCGCGACACCTGCTCGGGGGCCAGGAACTGCGGGGTGCCCACCACGGCGCCGTGCTCGGTGAGGGCGCTCGCGGTGAGCGACTCGCGGAGCTTGGCCAGGCCGAAGTCGAGCAGGCGACAGCCAGGTGGCTCGGGGGTCAGCATGATGTTGGTCGGCTTGACGTCGCGGTGGATCACGCCCTGGCCGTGGGCGCTGGCGAGCGCGTCGGCGACCACGCCGCCGAGGCGGGCGACCACCGGCGCTGGCATGATGCGGCCGGGGATCAGGTAGGCCTCGAGGGTCTGGCCGGTGATGAGCTCGAGGGCCTGGAACAGGCGGCCCTCGCCGGTGACGCCGACATGGAGCACGCGCACGATCGCTGCGTGGCTGAGGCTGGCCGCGGCGGTGGCCTCCTGGAGGAACCGGTAGCCCTCGTTCACGTCGCGGAGCTGGGCGCGCACGACCTTGAGCGCGACCGGTTGCTCGGCGAGCCGGTCGTGGGCCGCGTAGACCACGCCCATGCCGCCGACCCCGAGGACGCAGCCGAGCTCGAAGCGATCGCTCACCACGGTGCCCGCGTCGAGCGGACCGTCGCCGTGCTCGGCGACCACCAGGCGCCGCAGGGCCGCGGCGAGCTCGTCGGAGCGGGCCTTGACCTGGCCGGCGAGCTGCCGGTTGAGGGTCTCGATGCGGTGGGTGCTCTCGACGATCTCGCCGACCTGGGTCGCGACCCGGCTGGCCAGGTCGTGGTTGGCCCGCGCCAGCTGGACGCGGGCGACGCACTCGCGCACGAAGCTGGCGAAGGTCACCCGTGCGAACACGACCTGCAGCAACGCGAACGCGAACGCGACGCTGAGCTGCCCGATGCGGCTGTCGGCGTCCGGGTACGCGGCGAGGCAGGCGACGGTCACGACCGTCAAGCCGGCAAGCTGGGCGATCACGGTCACCCAGCCGCGCGGGTGCACGAGGATGGTGGTCATCATCACCCCGATCAGCCACGCCGCCATGCGGAACTGGTACTGCGCGGTGTTGGCGGCCAGCACGGCGCCGATCAGCACCGAGAGCACCATGAACAGCTCGCCGAGCCGCCGGCGCAGCCCGCGGAGGTGCGGATGGCCGACGCGCGCGATCGCGTACATCGCGACGGCGGCCGCCGAGCCAGTGAGATCGATCATCAGCACGCCTCGCAGCCAGCGCGCAGCGGCCTCGTTGACCGGCGTGACCACCAGCGTCACCAGCCCGGCGGCCAGCATGATCGCGGCCAGCACCGGGGTGGCGGTGCGGACCCGGGCGACGTTGAGCGCGACCCTTTCGTCCTCGACCAGCGCGGCGTCGGCCGCGGACAGGTCGCAGGTCGGCGCGAGCAGGCGCCGCCAGCCACGAACACCCTCGGGGGGCGGCGGGTCCACGCACGCAGGATAACCCGGTCTGTGTCCCTCCTGACGATCTGCGCGCAGGCGCCGTGTCGCCGACCGGAGGTGGCATTGCCGGTGCCCCGGAACGGGTGCTAGCTTCGCCCCAATGACGCATCGTCTGGGGTCCTCTCTCCTCCTGTGTCTTCTCGCCGGGACGCTCGCGGCGGCCACCGCCGGGTGCAAGACCGGATCGGCCGGCACGGTGCCCACCTCCATCCCGGTTGCGACCTTCTCCGCTCCGGACGAGGAGGAGCTGTTCCCCGAGGAGGAGGAGGCCGAGGACGCCGCACCCGCCCGCGAGGGCGAGTAACCCATGTGCGGGATCGTCGGATACATCGGCGCGCGCCAGGCGACTCCGATCCTGGTCGGCGGCCTGCGCAAGCTCGAGTACCGCGGCTATGACTCGGCCGGCGTGTCGGTCTGGTCGGACGGCGCCAGCAAGGTCGTGCGCTGCCGAGGCAAGCTGGCCAACCTCGAGGAGAAGCTCATCAAGGAGCCGGCGCCGGGGACGATCGGCATCGGCCACACCCGGTGGGCGACCCACGGCAAGCCGTCGGACGAGAACGCGCATCCGCACAAGGTTGGCGCGGTCTCGGTGGTCCACAACGGCATCATCGAGAACCACCTCGCGCTCCGGCAGGAGCTCATGGCCGCGGGCGCCAAGTTCACCTCGGAGACCGACACCGAGATCTTCGCCCACCTGATCGATCGCGCGCTGCGTGCTGGCGCTGCCGACCTGCCGGCCGCGGTCCGCCAGGCGCTGGGCGTGGTCCATGGCGCCTACGCGATCGTGGTGATGAACGACAAGGATCCGTCGACGCTGGTCGCCGCCAAGAACGCGTCGCCGATGGTGATCGGCCTCGGCGACGGCGAGAACTTCGTCGCCTCCGACGTGACGGCGATCCTCGCCGAGACCCGCCGCATCATTTTCATCGACGAGGGCGACGTCGTCACCGTCACCCGCGACAGCGTGACGATCACCGACTTCGACGGCAAGCCGCGCGTGCGCGAGCCCAAGACCATCACGTGGAGCGCGACCCAGGCCGAGAAGGGCGGCTTCAAGCACTACATGATGAAGGAGATCCACGAGCAGCCGCGCGCGGTCGCCGACACCCTGGTGGGCCGGGTGGATCTCGAGCGCGACGACGTGGTCCTCGACGACGTGAAGATCGACGTCGCCAAGGTGAAGCGCATCATCTTCGTCGCGTGCGGCACCTCGTATCACGCGTCGCTGGTCGGCGAGTTCTTGATCGAGAGCCTCGCCCGCATCCCGGTCGAGGTCGAGATCGCGTCCGAGTTCCGCTACCGCGATCCGATCGTAGGCCCCGGTGATCTGGTGGTTGCGGTCAGCCAGTCGGGCGAGACCGCCGACACCATGGCGGCGGTCCGCGAGGCCAAGGGCAAGGGCGCCCAGGTCCTGGCGATCTCGAACGTGCTCGAGTCGTCGATCCCGCGCCTGGCCGACTGGGCCTTCTACACCCACGCCGGGCCCGAGATCGGCGTCGCCTCGACCAAGGCCTTCACGACCCAGCTGGTGGCGATGGTGCTGCTGGCGATCTACCTCGGCCGCCGCACCGGCAAGCTGACGCCGCCCCGCGCGCGCGAGCTGCTCGCCGAGCTGGTTCAGCTGCCGAGCAAGCTGAAGGACGTGATCGATCACGGCGCGCAGCTCCAGGTGCTGGCCCGCCGCTACGGCAACGCCAAGGGCTTCCTGTTCCTCGGCCGCGGCGCCCAGCACCCGATCGCGCTCGAGGGTGCGCTCAAGCTCAAGGAGATCTCGTACATCCACGCCGAGGGCTATCCGGCCGGTGAGATGAAGCACGGGCCGATCGCGCTGATCGACGAGAACCTGCCGGTGGTGGTGCTCGCCCCGCGCGGGCCCAACTACGAGAAGGTCGTGTCGAACCTCGCCGAGGTGAAGGCGCGCCAGGGCAAGATCATCGCGATCTGCAGCCGCGGCGACATCGACATCGGCAGTAGCGCCGACGAGGTCGTCATGGTCCCCGACAGCCCGATCGAGCTGCAGCCGATCCTCACCGTGCTGCCGCTGCAGATGCTCAGCTACTACGTGGCCGACTTCAAGGGCACCGACATCGACCAGCCGCGCAACCTCGCCAAGAGCGTCACGGTCGAGTAGCGCGCCGCGTGGCCCGGCTCACTCATGTCGACGCGCGCGGTCGCGCGCAGATGGTCGAGGTCGGCGCCAAGCCCGAGACCGAGCGGGTCGCCACCGCCTCGGGCGAGGTGCGGATGGCCGCCGCCACGGTGCGACTGGTCCGCGGCGGCAAGGTGCCCAAGGGCGACGTGCTGGCGGTCGCCCGGCTCGCCGGCATCCAGGCGGTCAAGCACACCCACACGCTGATCCCGCTGTGTCACCCGCTGCGGGTGAGCGGCGTCGAGGTCGACATCGTGCTCGGCAAGGCCGGCGCGCGGATCACCGCGACCGTGCGAGCGGTGGATCGCACCGGCGTCGAGATGGAGGCGCTCACCGCCGTCTCGGTCGCCGCGCTGACGCTGTACGACATGGTCAAGGCGGTCGATCGCGGCATGTCGATCGGGCCGATCCAGCTCGACGAGAAGCGCGGCGGTCGGTCCGGGCACTGGGTGCGCTGACCACGGCCTCACCCCGGGCGGGCAGGGAGGCGCGGGCCTCACGCTGGCTGCCCCATCATCCGGCGGAAGCGGCTGTACGGCCGCCGGTTTCGGCCGACTCATAGGCCGTGTCCGGCGCTGCCGGCGCCCCGCCGAGCCGACCCGTGCAGCTGCTGATCCTCGACGACGACGCGCGCATCCTCCGCGGGCTCGCGCGCGCGCTCCGCTCAGCCGCGCCGCGCGACTGGGAGACCACGACCGCGGGCTCGGGCGCCGAGGCCCTCGAGCTGCTGCGCGCTGGCCGCTTCGACGTCGTGGTGTCGGACATGCGGATGCCCGGCATGGACGGCCCCAGCTTCCTGTCCGAGGTCCGCGACCGCTGGCCCGACACCGCGCGCCTGGTGCTGTCGGGCCACGCCGATCCGCCCGACTCGGCCCGGGCCGCCCGGGTCGCCCACCAGTTCCTCGACAAGCCGCTCCGCGTCGGCGAGCTGGTCGCGATCATCGCGCGCGTGGCAGAGGCCCGCCGTCGGCTCCCCGCCGGCGAGCTGCGATCGGCGCTGGGCACGCTCGGTGATCTGCCGTGCGCACCGGCCTCGCACGGCGAGCTGGTCCAGATCGCCGCCGACGCCAGCCCCGACGTCCTGGTCGCGGTCGTGGAGCGCGATCCGGCGCTGGCCGCGGCGGTGCTGAAGCTGGCCTCGACCTCGTTCTTCATCCGGGGCGAGGCGACCTCCGACGTCCGCCAGGCGGTCGTGCGGCTCGGCCCCAACGTCGCGCGGGCGACCCTGCCCGCCGCGACCGTCGTGCTCGCGCCCGAGGTCGGTGGGCTGATCGATCGGGTGCGCGCGCGCGGGTTCGAGGCCGGCTCGCTCGCCGCGCTGCTGGTGCCACCAGCGGCGAGCACCGACGCGTTCGCCGCGGGCCTGCTCGCCGAGCTCGGGGTGATCGCCCTGGCCGCGCTGTTCCCGGCCGAGACGCTGTCGATCGAGGCGCGCGCCGCCGCCGGCGGCCGACCGCGGGCCGAGTTCGAGCGCGCCCGCTGGGGCGCGAGCCACGCCGAGATCGGCGGCTACCTGCTGGCGCTGTGGGGGCTGCCGCCCGCGCTGGTCGACGGCGTGCGGTTCCACCAGGCGCCCGCCCACGCCGATGCCACCTCGCGGCCGATCGCGATCGCGGCCCACGTGGCCCACGCCGCCCTCTCCGGCGAGCCGATCGACGAGACCACCGCCGGCGTCGCGGCCGCGCGGCTCGACAGCCTGCGCGGCATCGAGCCCGCGCGCGCCTCTCGGCGGGCGCGCTAGGACTCGAACGCCTCGCTGCGGCTAGCTCAGGTGCCGCCGCCGATGCTCGCCACCACGCCCAGGGTGCCCTGCCCGTCGGCGATGATCCCGTAGCGGGCGCTGATCCCGCAGATCGGGCGCCAGCCGAGCCCCGGGATCCGCAGGCGGCCCTCGACCCCGGTCGCGCCGAACGGGCCGGCGTGGTCACGCTTGCCGTCCCGGAGGACCGGGTCGTTGGTGCGCAGGAGCGCGCCGCCGCCGCCGATCCACAGCACCGCCCGGCTGCGGGCGCCGAGCACGACCCGCGCGCGCACGCCGAGATCGATCTCGATCATGGAGAGGGTGCCGGAGATCCGGGCGCCGCCGTCGTAGCGCGACCACACGGTCGACCACGCCAGTCCCCAGCCCCAGCGCTGGGTCGGGGCCATCGGCGCGTAACCGGCCTCGAGCCCGTACGCGAGGCCCAGGCCGATGTCGTTGGCGAGTCGGCCGGTGCCGTTCTTGGCGCCGAGCAGGATCGACAGGCGACCGGCCGGCAGCGGCTCGGCGCCGGCCGACGAGATCCCGGCGCCGGCGAGCCCAGCCGCCAGGGCCAGCCCCGCGATCGCCACCCCGGGTCGCATCAGAACTTCGAGGTCGTCGCCAGGAACGTCATCTTGTCGTTGGTCGCCCGCAGCCGGCGCGACAGCGTGCGTACGAAGTTCCACAGCAGCTCGTACGCGAGGTCGCGGTCCACGAACAGCAGGTCCTCGAGGTCACGGCGATGCACGACGAACAGCCGGCACTTCTCGTGGCAGACGGCGGTCGCCGACCGCGGCGCGTCGTCGATGAGCGACATCTCGCCGAAGTAGGCACCCGGCCGCAGCACGGCCAGCGCTTCCTCACCCATGCCGGGCACGAACCGACTGATGCGGATCGCGCCCTCGAGGATCAGGTAGAACTTGTCACCCGCCTCGCCCTCGGAGAACACCGTCGCGTTCGACTTGTAGGACTCCTCGACGCCGATATCGACGACCCGCCGCAGGTGCATGGGCGGCAGGCCACTGAAGATGTCGATCTGGGCCAGGATCTCGAGCGTCGTCTTACCCTCGATGTCGAGGATCTTCGGCCGCGGGACGTCGCTCTCGGTCTCCTCTGCCATGTCGCGCGAGGATCCCACGCGGGGCCCGGCGTCGCAAGTTCACGTCCGGGGCTGACCGACCGGCATGCCGGAAATCAGCCCCGGTGCGAACCGGCTCGGTCGCAGATCAGATCTTGCCGAAGAGCAGGAACGCCACGATGAGCGCGTAGATGACCAGCGACTCGATGAGCGCGAGCGCGAGAATCATCGGGCCGCGGATCTTGTCGGCGGCGCCCGGGTTGCGGGCGATGCCGTCGAGCGCGGTCGCGGCAGCGCGACCCTGGCCGAGCGCGCCGCCGAGGGCGGCGATGCCGAGGCCGAACGCGGCGGCGATCGCGATCAAGCCGGCGTCGTCGGCGATCAGCATGTCGCGCTCGTTGCCCTGCGCGAACGCCACGCTGGCGAAGCAGAGCACAACGAGGAAGCTGAGGATGGAGGTGATCTTCTTGGTCGTGCGGTTAGCCATTTGCAGTCTCCTTCAGGTGTCCGGTCGCGCGGGCGCGCGGGTTACCAGGTCGTGACGGTGCTCAGTGCTCCTCGTGCTCCACGGCCATGGACAGATAGACCATGGTCAGGGTGCAGAAGACGATCGCCTGGACCAGGCACACGAGCAGGCCCAGGAGCATGAACGGCAGCGGTACCAGCAGGGGCACCAGCGTGAAGAACGAGAAGACCACCTTGTGGTCGGCGATCATGTTGCCCATGAGCCGCAGCGACAGCGAGATGGGGCGCGCGAGGTGGCTGACCAGCTCGATCGGCAGCATCAGCGGCGCCAGCACCGGCGACGGGCCGAGGAAGTGCTTGAAGTAGGCGAGGCCGTTCTCCTTGACGCCGTAGATGTGCGTCGCGAAGAAGACGATGCCGGCCAGGGCCAGGTTGGTCTTGAGCGTGTCGTTCGGCGAGACGAAGCCGGGGACCAGGCCGATGATGTTGCCGAACAGGACCCAGAACCAGAGGGTCGCGACCAGGGGGAAGAAGCGGCGGGCGTTCTTCTCACCCATCGCGCCCTCGACCATGCCGTAGACGCTCTCGGTCATGACCTCGAAGAAGTTCCGCAGCGTCATCCGGCGCGGCGGGACCAGGCCGCCGTCGGCGCTGGACAGGCCGGCCCCGAAGCGGCTCGCGCCGTAGGCGATGAACGCGATGACGAGCATCGTGATCAGCACCGGCGTCAGGCTGAAGTGGCTATCCCCGAACGCGAGCCAGCGCCAGTCGCGACCGAGCGCGTGCTCCGACTTCTCCTGGATGGTCTGCCACCAGGAGAAGCGGTTGAGGAAGTCGAACCAGGTTCCGTGCTCACCCATGGTCGTTCAGCTCGGATGGGAGTTGGATCCGTCCGGTGACGGATGGGAGGGGGAGTCGGTGTCCGCGGCGGGCGCCGGCGGACGGAACGCGTGCAGGATGCTCTCGACGACGATCGACACGATGAAGATCGAGTACCCGATCACGAAGAAGATCGCGTCGATCGGGAGCAGCCAAAGTGACAGCACCACCGCCGCCATCAACCCGACCATCTTCGGGAGCACGAGCATCATGCGGTCGGCGCCCGGCTTGTCGTCGCCCTTGCCCTTGGCGCTGGCGGTCCACTTGAAGACCAGCCGGCGCAGGAACGCGAAGTTCAGGCAGGTGAGGGCGACGCCGACCGCGGCGCCGAGCGCCTGGTCGCGCCGGGTGACGATCGCCACCACGATGACGAGCACGCCGCCGAACAGGTAGTTCAGCCGCTCGATCCGGGTGAGTGATGCCTCGTCCATGATCAGGTTCCCACCAGCTTGGATTCGCCGGCGGCAGGATCCGCTTCGCCGTCAGGGAGGTCGTTGAGCTTCGCGTCCTTGGCGGCGTACCGCATGACCGCGCGCATGCCGGCGGCGAAGCCGACCACGAGGAAGCCGATCATCATCCACGGAGCGGTGCCGAGCCGACCGTCGAGCCAGCGCCCGAAGAACAGCCCGAGGAGCACCGCGACCGACAGCTCGATGCCGACCGAGGACGCCGACATCGTCTCGTAGTACGCGCGGGTGCGCGCAGCGAGCGGTGCCGCGGCTCGGAGGGCCGGCTTGGTCGGCTGCGACAATCCGTCGCTATGTTGGCGATGTCCCATTGGAAACGGCAGGTTCAGGCGGGCCGGGCGGCGTATAACAGGCGCCGTCCGGACGGTCAATACTAGATCTGGCCGAGCGTGTCCCGGGCGGCGTCGCAGATCTCCTCGGCCTCGCGATCGGACAGCGCGAGCGACACGAACGCGGCCTCGAACTGGGAGGGCGGGAGCGACACCCCACGCTCGCGCATGCCGCGGAAGAACTTGCCGAACATCTCGAGATCCGAGCCCCGGGCGGTCTCGTAGTCGACCACCGGACCGTCGGTGAAGAAGAGGGTGAACATGCTCCCGACCCGGTTGACCGAGGCCGGGATGCCGGCGGCGCGGGCGGCCGCGAGCCAGCCGTCCGAGATCACCTGGCCGAGGTGGTCGAGCCGCTCGTAGGTCCCGGGCCGGCGCAGGAGCTCCAGGGTCTTGAGCCCGGCGGCCATCGCCAGCGGGTTCCCCGACAGGGTGCCGGCCTGGTAGACAGGGCCGAGCGGCGCCAGCTTCTCCATGACGTCGACCCGACCACCGAACGCGGCGGCCGGCAGCCCGCCGCCGACGATCTTGCCGACGCAGGTCAGGTCGGGCGTGATCCCATGGAGCGCCTGGGCGCCGCCGTAGGCGACCCGGAAGCCGGTCATGACCTCGTCGTAAATGAGGAGGGTGCCGTGGCGCTCGGTCTCGGCGCGCAGGGCCGAGACGTACTCCGGTGACGGCGGGACGCAGCCCATGTTGCCGGCGATCGGCTCGACGATCACGCCAGCGACGTCGCCGCCGGCCAGGACCGCGCGCAGGGCGGCCAGGTCGTTGTGCGGGATCGTCAGCGTGTCCTTGGTCGCCCCGGTGGTGACGCCGGCCGAGCCGGGGATGCCAAGCGTGGCCGCGCCCGAACCGGCCTTGACCAGCAGCGAGTCGGAGTGACCGTGATAGGCGCCGTCGATCTTGACGATCTTGTCGCGGCCGGTGAAGCCGCGGGCCAGCCGCAGCGCGCTCATGGTCGCCTCGGTGCCCGACGACACCGCGCGGACCCGCTCCATCGAGGGGATCGCCGCGCGGATCGCCAGCGCGAACTCGACCTCGAGCTCGGTCGGGGCCCCGAACGTGGTGCCGCAGGCCATCGCGCGGGCGACCGCCTCGAGCACCTCGGGGTGGGCGTGGCCCAGGATCAGCGGCCCCCAGCTCCCGACCAGGTCGAGGTACTCGTTGCCGTCGGCGTCGTAGATGCGGCCGCCCTCACCGCGGACGATGAACAGCGGCTCGCAGCCGACCTGGCGGCAGGCGCGGACCGGCGAGTTGACCCCGCCCGGGATGATGCTCTGCGCGCGCGCGAAGGTCGCGCTCGACTTGGTCGTGGGCCGCTGGTCGGACATTGGAGACTTCCCTTCGATGCGCGGGCCTGATCCCGCGGCCTGCGACGGCTTGTCGCCGGGCCGCGGGCTGCGTCGTCAGTTGCTGTCGTCGCCGCTGTCGGGCTCGTCGGCGGCGTCGTCATCCGCGGGGTCCGCGGCGTCCTCGGCGTCGTCGTCACCTTCACCCTCGGTCTCGGCCTCGTCCTCGAGGGCATCGGCCGGCGCACCGTCCTCGGCGACCTCGAGCGGGGTGACCTCGGCGATGTCGGTCTCCTCCTGGGGATCGGCCAGCCGCTCCATCGCGGCGACCTGCTCGCCGTCGTCGACCCGCATCAGGCGCACGCCCTGGGTGGCGCGGCCCTTGATCGGGATGTCCTTCACCCGCATGCGGATGATCTTGCCGCGATCGGAGATCAGGATGACGTGGTCGTCGACCGCGACGATGCGCACCGACGAGACCAGGCCGTTGCGGGCGGTGGTCTTGATCGTGATGACGCCCTTGCCGCCGCGGTTCTTGGTCGGGTAGTCAGTGAGCGTGGTGCGCTTGCCGTAGCCGCGCTGGCAGACCGTGATGAGCGTCGATTCGCTCGTGCGCTCGAACGTCACCATCCCGACCATCTTGTCGCCGTCGCGCAGGTCCATGCCGCGCACGCCGCCGGCGGTGCGACCCATCGGCCGCACCTTCTCGTCGCGGAAGCGGACCGCCGAGCCGCGGGCCGAGGTCAGCATGACGTCGTGCTCGGCGCTGGTGATCGCGGCGCCGACCAGGCGGTCGCCCTCATCGAGGTTGATCGCCTTGATGCCGGTGGCCCGGATCTTCTCGAACGCGTCGAGCGAGGTTTTCTTGACCGTGCCGTTCTCGGTGGCGAGGAAGACGAAGCGGTCGGCGCGGAACTCCGACAGCGGGAGCATCGCGACGATCTCCTCGCTGTCCTGGAGATCGATCACGTTGACGAACGGCTTGCCCTTGGACGTGCGGCCGCCTTCCGGCAGTTCGAACACCTTCTTGTAGTAGGCGCGGCCCTTCGACGTGAACAGCAGCAGGTGATCGTGGGTCGACGCGGCGAACATGTCGGCGACGAAGTCGCCGTCGCCGCCCGACTGCGCGCCGGTGATGCCGCGGCCGCCGCGGCCCTGGGCCGCGTACTCGCGCAGCGGGGTGCGCTTGACGTAGCCGAGCCGGGTCCGGGTGACGACCATGTCCTCCTGGTCGATCAGCGACTCGGTGAGGATCTCGCCCTCGGCGTCGACGATCTGGGTCCGCCGCTCGTCCGCGAACTCGTCGCGGATCGCCTGCAGCTCGCCGACGATCGCGCCCATCAGCTTCTTCTCGTCCGCCAGCAGGCCCTCGAGGTAGTCGGTGAGCGCCCACAGCTCCTTGTACTCGGCCTCGAGCTTCTCGCGCTCGAGGCCGGTCAGGCGGCCGAGCCGCATGTCGAGGATGGCCTGGGCCTGGCGCGCGGTCAGGTGGATGAACCCGGCGGCGCGGGCGGCCTCGACCTCGACCGCCGGCCGGCCGGCGCGCTCGAGGAAGCCGTCGAGCCCGCTCATACGCTCGGCGAGGAGGCGCTCCTTGGCCTGGTCGGTGTCCTTGCTCGACCGGATGATCTCGATGATCCGGTCGATGTTGATGACCGCGAGGCCGAGGCCCTCGACGATCTCGCGGCGGGCCCGCGCCTCGCGCAGATCGAACAGGGTCCGGCGGGTGACCACCTCGCGGCGGTGGTCGATGAAGACCTGCAGCGCGCGGCGCAGGGTCAACAACACCGGGCGCTGGTCGACGATCGCCAGCGTCATCACGTTGATCGTGCTCTGCAGCGCGGTCGCCTTGTACAGGTTGTTGAGGACGACCTGGTCGTTGGCGTCGCGCTTGAGCTCGAACACGACCCGCATGCCGGTGCGGTCGCTCTCGTCGCGGATGTCGGAGATGCCCTCGAGCCGCTTGTCGCGCACCATCTCGGCGGTCGCCTCGATCCAGCGCGCCTTGTTCACCATGAACGGCAGCTCGGTCACGATGATCGCGTTGCGATCCTTCCGGACCTCCTCGACCGCGGCGACGCCGCGCAGCTGGATCGAGCCACGGCCAGTCTTGAACGCCGACAGGATGCCCATGCGGCCGAGGATGATGCCGCCGGTGGGGAAGTCGGGGCCGGGGATCAGGCGGAACAGCTCCTCGTCGGGCAGGCTGGGCCGGTCGATCAGGGCGAGCACACCGTCGAGGATCTCGCCGAGGTTGTGCGGCGGGATCGAGGTCGCCATGCCGACCGCGATGCCGGTGGCGCCGTTGATGAGGAGGTTGGGCACCCGCGTCGGCATGACGACGGGCTCCATCTCCTTGTCATCGTAGTTCGGCTGCCAGTCGACGGTCTCCTTGTCGAGATCGGCGAGCAGCGACGCCGCGATCCCCGACATCCGGCACTCCGTGTAGCGCATGGCCGCCGGCGGATCGCCGTCGGCCGAGCCGAAGTTGCCCTGCCCGTCGACAAGCATGTAGCGCATCGAGAAGTCCTGGGCCATGCGGACCAGGGCGTCGTAGACCGACGAGTCGCCGTGCGGGTGATACTTGCCGATCACGTCGCCGACGATGCGCGCGCACTTGAGGTACGGGCGCAGGTGCGTGTTGTTCAGCCCGCGCTGAGCGAACAGGATGCGGCGATGGACCGGCTTGAGGCCGTCGCGCGCGTCGGGCAGGGCGCGCGAGACGATGACGCTCATGGCGTAATCCATGAACGAGGAGGTCATCTCCTCTTCGATCGCGACCGGCGTGATGTTCAGGGCAGGGGGGATCGTTTCGGACATCGAGACTCCGCCGAAAAAAGCATGCTCTTCCTACCCCGGACGGGGGTGCGAGGGAAGGTGCGGCGGTGTCGAAATCCCACTGTTATCTCAATATGTTGCAGTGAGATCGGATGGTGTGAGCGAGCTGCCCACCAGGAGCGTGTCGGAGCCGGCCGCGCGCTTGCGTTTCCCGGCCAGCCGCTCTAACCCTCCCCATGCCCAACCGCCTGGACGGCGAGAGCTCGCCCTACCTCCTCCAGCACAAGGACAATCCGGTCGACTGGCACCCGTGGGGCGACGAGGCGTTCGGGCTGGCCCGCAAGCTCGACAAGCCGGTGTTCGTGTCGATCGGCTACGCGGCGTGCCACTGGTGCCACGTGATGGCGCACGAGAGCTTCGAGAGCGCCGAGATCGCGGCGCTGATGAACGAGCTGTTCGTCAACGTGAAGGTCGACCGCGAGGAGCGGCCCGACGTCGACACCATCTACATGAACGCGATCCAGGTGCTCGGCGAGGGCGGTGGCTGGCCGCTGTCGGCGTTCTGTCTGCCCGACGGCCGGCCGTTCTTCCTCGGCACCTACTTCCCACCGGCCGACAAGTTCGGTCGTCCCGGCTTCATCAAGGTGCTGCGCGCGATGGCCCAGGCCTACGAGACCGAGCGCGACAAGGTGATGGAGAACGTCGCCGGCATCGTCGAGGGCCTGACCCACGTCGACCATCACTATCGCGGTACCGGGGGCGGCGAGGTCGGCGAGCTGGCGCCGTCGATGATCATCACCGCCGGCCGGCAGATCTCGCAGCGCTGCGATGCCGTGCACGGCGGCCTCGGCGGGGCGCCCAAGTTCCCGTCGACCTCGGCCCACGATCTGCTCGGGCGCGCGTCGCGGTTGCCGTTCGGCGAGCCGGCCCAGGCCGCGTTCGTGCTGTGGGCCCGCAAGATGGCCGACGGCGGCATCTACGATCACCTCGGCGGCGGCTTCGCCCGCTACTCGGTCGACGACCACTGGCTGGTCCCGCACTTCGAGAAGATGCTCTACGACAACGGCCAGCTGCTCGCGATCATGGGCGACGCGCTCGCGATCACGGGCGCGCCGCGGTTCGCCGAGGTGATCGAGGAGACCGTCGCCTGGCTCGGCCGCGAGCTGAGCGATTCGCAGGGCGGGCTATGGGCCAGCCTCGACGCCGACAGCGAGGGCGAGGAGGGCAAGTTCTACGTGTGGACCCCGGCCGAGGTGAAGGCGGTCCTGGGCCCGCTCGACGCGCTGCACTTCATGCGCGCCTACGGCGTCACCGAGCCCGGCAACTTCGAGCACGGGGCCACCGTGCTGTCGCGGCTCGCGCCCACCGGTGCGCCGTCGGACGAGGCCCACCTGACCGCGCTGCGCGCCAGGCTGTTCGCGGCCCGCGCGGTCCGGATCCGGCCCGGCACCGACGACAAGGTGCTGGCGGCCTGGAACGCGCTGGCGATCTCCGGCCTGTGCCGGGCCTGGAGCGCGAGCGGTCACGCGCCGGCGCTGGCGCTGGCGATGCGGGTCGGCGAGTTCCTGCGCGAGGCGATGATCGACGGCGACCGGATCGCCCGGGTCTGGAAGGCCGGCGTCCGCAAGCTCGACGGGACCCTCGACGACTACGCGTTCACCGCGGTGGCGTTCCTCGACCTCGCCGAGGCGACCGGCGACCGCGCGTGGTGGGACACCGGCGCCGCGCTGCTGGCGGCGGTGCGCGCCCGGTTCTGGGACGCCGAGGACGGCGGCGTCTTCTACATGACCGCGCACGACGACCCTGAGCCGCTGATCCACCGGCCCGAGTCGCACCACGATGGCGCGATGCCGTCGGGCGCGGCGGTCGCGTGCGCCGGGCTGGTCCGGCTCGGCCACGTCTCGGGCGATGCCGGAGCGCTCGAGGTCGCGGAGCGCTACATGGCGCGCCGGCTCGGCTCGGGCGCGCTCGGGCCGCTGGGCGCGGCCCGGCTGCTGGCCGCGCTCGACGACGACCTGCACGCCCAGGTCGTGGTCATTGCCGATGGCGAGGGGGCTGACGCGCTGCGGGCTGCCGCGCGCCGGCCGTACGCGCCGGCGCGGATGATCGCGGGACCGTGGGCGTCGGACGGGGTGCTCGGCGGCAAGACCGCGTCCGGTGGCCGCGCCCGCGCGTTCGTGTGCCGCGGCCCGGTGTGCTCGGCGCCGGTCACCGAGCCCGACGCGCTGCGCGACCTGCTGGCCGCGCCGCCTTCGACCTGACCGCGTGTGAGCCAGCATCGCTGGCAATCACCGGTGCGCGCTGGCAGCTTGAATAGGCGGCGACGGCCAAGCGTCGTGTCCAGGGTATGCTCCCCCATATGACCTGTAGCCGCCTTGCCTTGACGGTGTTCGCTGCCGCGCTCACCGCTCCACTGATCGCCAGTGCCGACATCCCCACCGTCGGGAATGCCTGGGTCGCGCCGACCGCGAAGACCTGGCTCGGCGGGAGCCCGGTCGTCACCGATGCCGCCGGCAAGGTGACCGTGTACTGGTTCTGCAAGCCGAAGAACGACGCCTGCAAGGACGACCTCGCCCGCCTGTTCAACATGCGCGAGCAGGGCAACGTCTATGTCGTCGCGTACATCGGCGGCACCAAGCGGGACGCCAGGAAGCTCGACCCGGTCCGGTCCGAGGTCGGCGCCGGCGCGGTCGCCTACGGCCCGGCCCTGGCGAAGGCGCTCGCGAAGCTCGGCGTCAGCACCGCGCCGACCTCGATCGTCGTCGACACCGAGGGCAAGGTCGCGCACGTGTCGATCGGTGGCGAGCCCGACAGCCTCGACGCCCGCGACCAGAAGGTGGCGGCGCTGGTCGCGGCCATCAAGGAGTTCACGCTCAGGCCGAGCGGTCCCGAGCAGGTGAAGCCGGGCCAGCGCTTCGAGCTCAAGGCCGACGTCGAGCTGGCGAGCTGGCTCGCCTTCGATGCCGGCGTGAAGCCAGAGGTCCGACTCACGGTCCCGCCCGACGTCACCTGCGACGCGGCCGGCAAGGCGATCCCGGCCACGCTCGAGGGTCGCCGGCTGACCGCGGTGGTCGGCTGCACCGGCGCGGTCAAGGGCAGCTACGAGGCGCGGATGGATCTGCGGTTCGGCTACCGCGCGCTCAACAAGGCGGTCGGCGTCGGGCAGGACACGGTCAGCTTCAAGTTCCAGGTCCGGCCCTGACCCCGGCCCGGGGGCGGCTCAGGTGCTGCGCTTCATGCCGTACATGAGCAGGACCAGGAACACGACGATCGGCAGCAGGTAGGGCAGCACGAACAGGCCGCCGACCGCGAAGCGGTCCCAGCCGATCATCATCTGCCCGGCCGCGATCGACCCGGCGATCACGAACGCGCCGAGCGCCTCGGGCCAGTCGGCCTCGATCTTGAGCCCGATCGCGTAGATGCCGACCCCGATCACGAACGCGACCGCGGTGAGCGCCCAGCTCGGCAGGCCGAGGAAGCTCTGCACGCCGTTGCGGGCGATCTCGGGGTTCGACATGGCGAGGTTGGCGACCAGCACGCCGACCACCAGGACCAGGAGCAGGATGAGGTACGTCCACATCTTGCTCTTGCGCGATCCCATGAACTGATTCTCGACGGTCATGTAGGGCTCCCGCCGCGATCGTACGCCGGACCGGCGCGCGGGTGTTACTCGGCGGGGCGTCGGTTGAGCGCGGCGACCGCGGCGCGGCCGGCCGCGATATCGACCCGGAGCAGCAGCGCGCCGCCGACCACGAAGAACGCGACGATCGAGAGGATCGCGGGCCGGCTCGAGCCGAACACCGTGATCGCGACCGCGAACAGGAGCGGGCCGGCGATGCCCGCGAACTTCTCGAACACCGCGAACAGGCCGAAGAATTTGCTCGATCGATCCTTGGGGATCATGCTGGCGAACAGCGAGCGGGACAGCGCCTGGGTGCCGCCCTGGACCAGGCCGACCATCACCGCGAGGATGAAGAAGTCGGTCGCGGTGGTCATGAAATAGCCGAAGACGCTGACCGCGGCGTAGACCGCCAGCCCGCACAGGATGGCGGTGCGGGTGCCGATGCGGCCGGCGATCGCGCCGAAGCCGAAGGTCGCCGGGATGCCGACGAACTGGACGATGACCAGCGCGGTGATGAGCTGGCCGGTCTCCATCTTCAGCTGCTCGGCGCCGTAGATCGCCGCCATGCGGAAGATGGTGCCGATGCCGTCGTTGTAGACGAGGAAGGCGATCAGGAGCCGGGTCGCCTCGCGGTAGCGGCGCAGCTCGGTGAACGTGTGACGGAGATCGGAGAAGGCGGCCCGGACCACGCCGCGGCCGCGGACCTCGCGGTCGGCCGCCAGCGCCGGCTCGCGCACGGTGCGGAGCAGCGGGATGGCGAACCCCGCCCACCACGCGGCGGTGACCAGGAAGGTCAGCTGGATCGCGGCGGTCTTGCTGGCGAGCCCGAGCAGCGCCGGCTGGGCGATCACCGCGCCGGCGCCCGCGAGCAGGAGGCCGCCGCCGAAGTAGCCGAGCGCGTAGCCCGCCGCCGAGACCCGGTCGACCTCGTCCGGGCCGGCGATGTGGGGCAAGAGCGCGTCGTAGAAGACGAACGCGCCCTGTGCGGCCATGTTGGTCAGGCCGAACAGGACCAGCGCGAGCATCCAGTCGCCGGGGCCGATCAGCGCGAGCGCGGCGGTGCCGACGATGCCGACCGCGCTGAAGCCGGCCAGGAAGCGCTTCTTGACCGGGGCCCGGTCCGCGATCGTGCCCAGCACCGGCGACGCGATCGCGATCAGCGCCATCGCGATCGTGGTGGCGATCGCGAGCCGGCGGGTCGCCTCGGACGGCAGCAGCTCGGCCGCGGGCACCCCGGCGAAGAACGGCGGGAACACCGCGGCCACCACGACCGTGATGAACGCCGAGTTGGCCCAGTCGTACGCGGCCCACGCGCGCAGCTCGGGACGATCGAGGCCGAGCCGGCGCAGGATGCTCATCGCGGCGCGACCGTAGCACCGGGCGCCCGCGGCGGCGCGCTCGCGCCGATGCAGCTCTACACCTCCTGCTGGGGCTGGGGACGCGCCCGGCCGGGCTCGCCGTCGGCGAGGCCGAGGTCCCGGCGCTTGCTCGATCCGGGGCCCCCGGGCGCGACGCACGCCGGTGCCATTGCCCCAACCCGCGGACGCACGCACCACCCGGCCGTGGAATTTCCGAGCGGTCCTGGGACCTCGTCCCCGCCTCGGCTCGCCCTTCGTGCTGGCCTCGAATACACCGGAAAGATGTGCGGGATCCTGAGGGCGAGCGGAGCACCCTTCGCCTCTGCGCCTGGCGCTTCGCGCGGGGCGAACGGGGATGGTCTGGCGAGCGCAGACTCGAGATGCCGACCTCGCGCCCGCCAGGGCGTCACCGGGCGCGCGCGGCGGCGCGGACCCGGTCCCACAGCGGGCGCTTGTCGGCGGCGAGCCGATCGGCGCTGACCAGCGCGGCCAGGGCGGCGTGCGCGGCGGTGAGGTCGGGGGCAAGGCTGGCGAGCTGGGCCGGGGTCGCGGCGCGACCGAGCGCGCGCACCGCGCGGTGCCGGAGCCAGCGGGCCTCGGCGGTCAGCGCCGGCCATACCGCGGACTCCGGGGCGCTGGCCTGGCTGGCGTCGGCGGCGATCACGGCGCGCTCGGCGTCAGCCAGGGCGCCGGCGGCGTCGCCGGTGGTGAGGCGCAGGTCGCCGCGCAGCACGAGGCCGTTGACCAGGGTCTCGGTCCACTCGGTGTTGACCGCGTCGGCCGCGGCCAGCGGCTCGACCCCGGCCACCGCGCGATCGGCGGCGACCCGGGCGTCGTCGAGCCGACCGGCGCTGCCGTGGATGCGGGCGAGCTGGAGCTCGGACAGCGCGAGCTCGTTGCGGACCAGCGCCTGCGACGGGCTGGCGGCGTGGAGCGCGCTGCGCAGGTCGAGCGCGAGGTCGCCCGCGACCAGCGCCGCGTCGAGGTCGCCCTTCAGCCAGTACGCGTACGAGATCTTGCTCTCGCTCCACGCCATCAGGCGACGCCACAGCGGGCTGTTCGGATCCTTGGCGAGCAGCTGCTCGCGGATGACCCGGGCCGCCGCGTACTCGTCGAGCGCGGCGGCGAGGTCACCGCGCCACAGCTGGGCGTCGCCAAGGCGGAAGCGGATCCGCGACAGGTCGATGAGCCAGCTGGTGTTCGAGGGATCCTTGGTGACCAGCTCGGTGTGGTTGTCGCGGGCCTGGCCGAGCCGCCGGGCCGCGGCGCTGGCATCGCCGAGATCGATCAGCGCGTAGCCCCAGTTCGACAGGACGATGCCGCGCTCGCGGCGCCAGGTCGCGTTGCCGGCGTCCTTGCGCAGCAGGCCGTCGATCGCGGCCAGCGCCCGCTGGTAGCTCTCGAGCGAGTCGCCCAGCTTGCCGAGCTCGCGGCCGGTGTCAGCGACCTGGACCCGGGCCCGGACCAGATCGAGCTGGCGACCGGTGTTCTCGGGGTCGTCGCGCGAGAGCTGCGCGCGCAGCGTCTCCGACGCGGTGTACTCGGCGAGCGCCTTGGCGGTGTCGCCGCGCGCCTGGTAGGTGCTGGCGAGCTTGAGGTGGCTGGTGGCGAGGTCGGCGGTGATGTCGGGATCGCCGGCGTGGTCGCGGTCGGCCGCGCGCTGGCGGGCCGTCATCGCCTGCTGATACTCGGCGAACGCGGCGTCGAGCTTGCCGAGGTTGCGGGTGACGTCGCCGATCAGATCGTGGGCGGTGGCGCTGCCGAGGAGGACCGCCCGATCGTCGGGGGCCTCGGCCAGGACCGCGTCGTAGTGGGCGAGGGCGCGCCGGAAGGTGTCGATCTCCGCGTCGTAGGCGCCCTGGCTGTGCTGGAGCCGGCCGAGATCGACCAGGATCCCAGCCAGCGGCTGGCGCTGCTGAGCGCCGCGCAGCGTGCCGCCGGCGACCAGCGCCTCGAGCAGATCGCGGGCCTCGGTCAGCGCGGCCAGCGCCGCGGTCGGGTCGCCGCGCTCGGCCTCGGCCTGACCCAGCGTGTGGAGCGCGCGGGCCAGGCGGACCTGGTCGCCGTCGGTCATGCCGCCGGGGACGCCGGCGAGGTCGCGGTAGTAGTCGCGGATCTGCGCGCCCATGCCAGCGAGCAGATCCTTGCGGCCGATCTCGCCGAGGCGCGCGCCGAGGTCGGACATCTGGAAGTCGACCATCGCCTCGGCGGCGGCCCGCCGGCGCTCGGCCAGCCGGCGCTGGACCTCGGCGCGGTCGCGCTCGACCACGATCCGACGCAGCGCCAGCGTGGCGAGCACGGCGATGGCGACCGTGGCCAGCGCGGCGATCGCGACCGCGGCCTGGTGGCGACGGACGAAGCGACCGATCCGCTCGAGCACGGTGTAGCTGTGGGCGGCGACCAGCTTGCCGGTCTGGAACCGGCGCAGCTCCTCGGCCAGCGCCTGCGCGCTCGGATAGCGAGCGCCGGGCTCGTGCGCCATCGCGCGATGGACGATCGCGACCAGGTCGGCGGGGGCCTCGGTCGTGCGCTCGGCGAGCGGCACGACCTTGCCGCCGATCGCCGCGGCGATCACGTCGGTCGCGGTGCGGGCCGCGTACGGCGGCGCGCCGGCCAGCAGGTGGTAGAGCATCGCGCCGAGCGCGAACACGTCGGCGCGCTCGTCGACCACGTCGCCGCGCGCCTGCTCGGGCGGCATGTACGCGGGGGTGCCCATGATCGCGCCGGCGATGGTGAGCGAGCCGCCGGTGTCGCTGGCGGTGGTCGCGGGCTCGCGCCCGGTGTGCTCGACGGCGCGGGGCCGGCCGGGCGCCGTGGTCGCCGCGTCGTCGTCGCCCTCGGCGTCGAGGTCCTTGGCCAGGCCCCAGTCGATCACGACGATCTCGCCGAAGTCGCCGACCAGCACGTTGGCCGGCTTGAGGTCGCGATGGATCACCCGGCGCGAGTGCGCGTACGCGATCGCGTCGACCGCGGCGATGATGGACGGCAACAGGCCAAGCCGGGCCTCGAGCGTGCGGGCGTCGGCGATCGCGCGGTCGAGCGGGCGCCCGGCGACCAGCTTCATCGCGAAGAACGGCTCGCCCGACGGCCAGCGCCCGGCCTGGTAGACCGGTACGATCGCGGGATGTTGCAGGCGCGCGGTGATCAGCGCCTCGCGGCGGAAGCGCGCGGCCTGCGCGGGGTCGGCGTGGAGCAGCTCCTTGAGCGCGACCGGTCGGCCCAGGATGCGGTCGTGGGCGGCGATGATGCGGCCCATGCCGCCGCGGGCGACCTCGCGCTCGGCGATGTACTGGGCCGGGTCGACCATCGGGAGCTCGTCGCCGGCGCCGGGGCGGTCGCCGGTCGGCTGCGACGTGCCGGCCGCGATGGTCTCCTCGTGCGAGGAGGTGCCCGGGCCGCGCCGCTCGCTCGACGGCGCGGCCAGGGTGGCATCGGCGGTCGGATCGGCGGTCGGCTCGACCCGCAGGGTGGTCGCGGCGCCCCCAGGTCCTGCGGGTTGCGCCGGGCCCGCCGTTCGCGCGGTTCCGGCGGTGGTGGCCCCGGACCGCACGGTCGGATGCAACGCGGGCGCGAGGGTGGCGGCCAGCGCGTCGTCCGCCGAGCCGTCGCCGGGGCGTGTCATCTGATAGGACTGTAACGCCGATGCTCGCTCCGCTCCATGTCGTCCGCGCCGGTCAGGGCCCGTGCTGTGTCCTCGTCCACGGCAGCGCGACCGACCTGGGGACGTGGATCATCCAGATGGCGTCGGGGCTGACCGAGCAGGTCCAGCTGATCGCGTACGACCGCCGCGGCGCCGGCCGGTCGGTGCTGCCCGACGGGGTGCCGTGGCTGTCGGTCGAGGCCCACGCCCGCGAGCTGGCCGACCTGATCGAGGCCGAGGGCGGACCCGCGGTCGTGATCGGCTCGAGCTTCGGGGCGGTGGTCACGCTCGAGCTGGCGCGCCAGCGGCCGGCGCTGGTGCGCGGCGCCGTCTTGCTCGAGCCGCCGCTGCCGCCATCGGATGACGCGCCGTCATCGCCGACCGGCTTCCTCGAGGCGCTCGACGCCATCGCCGCCGCGCAGGGCCCGCCGGCCGCGGCCGAGCGCTTCCTGCGCACCGTGCTCGGCGACGACGCGTGGGGCAAGCTGCCGCGCGCGTTCCAGGAGCGCAGCAAGCAGTTCTGGTCGCAGATCCGCGGCGATTGCCGCGCGCTCGAGGCCTACCGCGTGCGCTACGCGGAGCTGGGCGCGATCGAGGTGCCGGTGTTGCTCCTCGGCGGTGACCGCTCGGCGTCGTACTTCCGGCCGACGCTCGACGCGCTCGCCGGCCGCCTGCCGCGGGCCGAGCTGCACGTGCTCAAGGGTGCCGGCCACATGATGCAGGCCGAGGCGCCGCGCGCCTTTCACGACCGGCTGCTGACGTTCGTCGCCTCGCTGCCCTGAGCTGAGCCAAGCGAGGCGGCGCGGGACCCGTACCGATCGGGCGCGGCCCCCGGGCCGCGGCCGACCGATCGACTCCGACGCCGCCCCTTGCAGGGTGGCCACTTACAGGGCAGATTGCGCGGTCATGCCAGAGCCGACGTCGAGGATCGAACCGGGTGCCCGTGCCGTGATGCTGGCGGTGCAACAGCAGGGCGTGGACGACGGGTCGTTCGCGTCATCGCTGGCGGAGCTGCGCCGGCTGGCGATCACGCTCGGGCTCGACGTGGTCGGCAAGGTGACCCAGCGCCGCGCCAAGGTCGCGCCCGGCAAGGTGGTCGGCGACGGCAAGCTGGTCGAGCTCTCCAGGTGGACCGGCGGCACCGGCGAGATCGAGGCGTACAAGAAGCCGGGCACGACCAAGATGCAGGACAAGGCCGCGATCGACGCGCGCCTGAAGGCCGAGGCCGAGGCCGACGCCGAGCCCGAGACCGACCAGGACGACGACGCCGCGGCCGAGGCGCCGGTGGCCGAGGCGCCGGTGTCGTCGGAGGACGACGTGCCCTCGGGCGGGCCGCCGCCGGGCGTGACGTGCTCGGTGGTCCTGGTCGACCACGACCTCACGCCCAGCCAGCAGCGCAACCTCGAGGCCGCCACCGGCGCCGAGGTGATGGATCGCACCCAGGTGATCCTCGGCATCTTCCATCGCCACGCGCATACCCGCGAGGCGCGGCTCCAGGTCGAGATCGCGCGCCTCCAGTACCTGGCGCCGCGCCTGCGCGAGCTGGGCGGCGGCACCGAGCGCCAGCGCGGCGGCGGCGTCGGCCGCAGCGCCGGCGAGACCTCGCTCGAGCTCGATCGCCGCAAGATCCGCGATCGCATCGCCGAGCTGCGCGACGAGCTGGCGGCGATCGAGGGCGGCGGCAAGATCCGGCGCGCGCGCCGCGGCGACGTGTCGACCGTCGCGGTCGTCGGCTACACCAACGCTGGCAAGAGCTCGCTCATGCGCGCGCTCACCGGCAGCGACGTCTACATCGCCGACAAGCTGTTCGCGACCCTCGACACCACCGTGCGGGTGCTCGACGCCCGGGTGAAGCCGCCGATCCTGCTGTCGGACACGGTCGGCTTCATCAAGAAGCTGCCCCACGATCTGGTGGCCTCGTTCCGGTCCACGCTCGAGGAGGCCGCCGCCGCCGACCTGCTGCTGCACGTGGTCGACGCCAGCGACGCCGCCTTCCGCGATCACATGGACGTCACCCGCAGCGTGCTCGCCGAGGTCGGCGCCGACGCGCCGATGATGTACGTGCTCAACAAGTCGGATCGCCTGACCGACGAGCAGCGCGCCGAGCTCGCGCTGGCGTTCCCTGACGCGGTCATCATGTCGGCCAAGAACCAGGCCGACGTGGTCGCGCTGCGCGAGCAGATCGTCGAGCGCTTCGCCGGCGCGTCGGTCACGGTCGACCTGCTGGTGCCGTGGGATCGCCACAAGCTGGTCCACTCGCTCCACGATCGTTGTCACGTGCTGGGCGAGCGCCACGACGAGGCTGGCACCCTGGTCACCGTCCGCGGCCCCAAGTCGATCCTCGACGAGCTGTCCGCCGAGCTCGCGGCGCCCGCCGCGCCGCCGAGTTGACGTTCGCGCCACCGCGGGTCGGCCCCGGCGTGGGGCACCCGGCGGTGCACGCCACCGGATATCACGGCGGGTCACGGCCGGGACCACGCCCGCCGGGCCCGCGGGTGCGCGAGCGCCCGCTCGTGGCCGGTGCGCACACCAAAAAGTCCTGCAGGCTCGCAAGTGTCCGTGGTCGTGAGATCGGTCTCGGCATGAGGTGTGCGTACCCTCCCGGGACCACCGCGCTCGTGCGGCGGTCAGGAGCTCTCATGCGCCAACGACAGATCACCGAGCAGCCGACCAACGACCTGCGGGCGCCGGGCCGCGTGGCGCCGGGGGCCGAGAACCGGTTTGACGTCTCCGAAGAGCGCCCCAAGGGCTACAGCGAGATCGCGCGCGAGTCAGTTCCGTTGCCCGATTCCTCGTACCGGCCGACCACGTCCGAGGAGGAGTTCGCGGGCGAGCAGACCGGTCTGCGGGTGGTATCGGCGTGGCCCGACGACCGCTCGCCGTCCGAAGACGCGGTGCGCGAGGTCCTGGCGGAGGAGCCGCAGCTCGACGTGAGTGACCTGCGCCTGGTGATCCAGGGCTCGACGATCGCGATCGAGGGCTCGGTTGCGAGCTCGCGGGACCGCCGGGAGCTGGTCACGTTGCTCGAGAAGGTGCCCGGGATCAGCGAGGTCATCGCGACCACGCTGCGCATCCGCAGCGTCTGAGGACCCGCCCAGGCGGCGGTCAGGCACCGGCGATGCATCGTGAGCAAGGCTGCAGGCGCTCCGGACGCCTGAGCCGGCACACCTGCGTGGCGCCGTCGCCGCGGCCAGAGTCCGAGCCGCTGACGCAGCGTGCCCACGACGCGCCCGGGTCACCTCGGGGCATCGTCGACGTGGACGTCAGATCAACGCCCAGTCGGGGCGGGGGCGTCTCCCTCGTCCTCGTCCTCGTCCTCCTCGTTTTCATCCAGAGAGGTGCCACCCGGGCTGACGACGGTCTCGGTGTCATTGGTGACCGTGGCGGCGCCGTGGGTGCGGCCCTGCTCGACCTTGGCGTCTTCGCCGATGCCGGGCGGCATCAGCGTCGGCTCGCTCTCGCGCTCCGCCCCCGCAGATCCTTTCTTGGCCGGAGTCTTCGAGGTCTTCGACTCGCTCTTGGAGCTCTTCTTTGCGTTCGGCATGACCGGTGGGGCAGCAAGCAAGATGCCACCCTGGCCCATCCATCCGGATCCCGTCGGCATGCGCGGGGAATCGTTGTTACCAAGGGTGTCCAGGCCATGCCTGCTCGCCATATTGCGAGCCACGTTGCATGTTGGACAGGACAGTGCGGGCGCACGCGCTCGGTGTGCTACGGGGGCGCAATCTGCTTACACCGATCCCATGCGAGATCAGGGCATCACGTACTTCTGTGTGCGGCACGCACTTCGCAAAGCACGTGAACCCGTGCAGACCGAAGACACCAGGAACTCCTCTGTCCCTGAGCTCATGACCGGCATCGTCGGAGACCTCAAGGATCTCGTCAGCGGCCATGTGGACTCGGTCCGCGGTGAGGTCGCTGGCGGTGTGCAGGACCTCAAGACGGTCGTCACGGCGGTCGCGATCGCCGCATCCACGGCGATGGTGGCAGCGCTCCTCGCCTTCTTCGCCCTGGCAGCCACCCTGGTTGCCCTGGGGCTCCCGACCTGGGGCGCGCTGTGGATCGTGACTGCGACCGCCGCCCTCATCAGCACTGTGTTCATCGTCCGTGCGCGCCAGCGTGGCCGCGCCGCGGACGTCGTCCCCGACGAGAGTCTTGCGCGAATCGGTCAGGACGCCCGCTGGGTTGCCGACCGCGCTTCCGACACCGTCACCGGCCACTGATCCCGTAGACACTCGAACGAACGAAGGAGATTCCCATGGCAAACATCCGCACCGACAAGCCCAGCAACTCGCTGGAGCAGCAGGGTCACGAAATTGGCGAGCGCATCCAGGGCGCGCTCGAAGACGCCCAGACCCGCCTCACCGATGCCGGTGCCCGGCTGTCGAAGGCGACCTCGCGCGCTCGCGACGTCGCCGGTGACAAGTTCGAGTCGCTCGGCTCGTTGATGGCCAAGCACCCCGTCGCGACCGTCGCGATCGGCCTGGGCGTCGGCTTCGTCATCGGTCGCCTCATGGCGAGGGACTGACTCGTGACGTCGCCCGCCACCGAGGAGCGCATCGGGCACGCCCGGCAGGGGCTCGATGAAAAGCTGGCCGAGATCGAGCGTCGCGTGCTCGCGGCCAAGAATTTTGTCGATCCCGGCCGGCTCTTCGAGAACCAGTGGTTCCGCGTGGGCCTGGCCTTCGCGGTCGGCTTCGCCGCGGGCTATGCGCGCGACTCGGCTCCGATGAAGACCGGCATGCGGCTCGTGCTCACGGCGGGTGCCAAGCACCTCTTGCGCGACGCATTCGACCGCGGGAACCACAGCTAACCGGTCGGCGGCCGCGACGGACCTCGCCGGCGGTACGGGAAAGATCCACTCTCGACGGAGCGCTCGGGCATCAGGTCTCGTGCGCGGCGCCGGTTGGTGGAGCTTCCCTGGACCGCCGCTTGCGGTGTTTCGACCCGGAGTCCGTCGTGCCGGCGCTGCGGCGGAGCGGGTCCGGAGTCAGCGCAGCAGCACGAGCATGGCGGAGTGCTCCCATCCGGGTTCGGTATGGGAGCCGCCGTCGTATTCGCATCCGGTGCCGAGCGCGCATCCCGCGCAGCTTGGCGCGTCGGGACGACACGTGTTCTCGTAGGTCGCCACGTCGTAGCGGATCGTCAGCGGTCCGGCGGGCACGGGGGCGTCCACCGTCCACGGCGTCACCATCGCGCCCGGACACCAGCCGGCGCGCGGGTAACGCCAGGTGCCCTGCTGGTTCGGCACCGCGGTGGTCGGGCAGTCGTCGCGCCACAGCAGGCGCGTGCTCGGCGTGGCGCCGATGGTGAACGTGTGGTCGCGCTGGCAGAACTCGGCGCAGTTGCCCGCATTGCCCTGGCCGTGGCCCGTGACCAGCGCCCTGACCCGCACACCCGTCAGGCCCGCCGGGAGGTCGGCGATGGTCGCGGTCACGTCGACCGGCCGTGCCGGATCCCCATACACGACGCGCTGCGGTGCCCACAGCGGCACCACCGCGATCGGATCCGGCGTCGGGACGCCGGCCTCGAACTCGAACGCGGCATCGACCAGCCAGCCCGCGCCGTTGGCGTGGCCGGGCCCGACCCAGGTGTCAATGAACACGCGCATCGTCTGCGGGCCCTCGAGCACGCGCTGGAGATCGGTCACGTCGACGGTGAACTGGCCGCCGACCCGGTACGGCGTCATGAAGCGCGCGAGCTCGAGCTCGACCGGCTCGGTGGTGCCGGCCGGACCCGCGTGCAGGATCGAGATCCGGGCCAGCCGATCCCACCAGTCGCAGCCGCCGGTCGGGCAGCGCAGGCCGAGCCGCAGCGTGACCTTGCGGTAGCGCAGGCCGACCGCCGGGAAGGTCACCTGAGCGTCGACCGTTCGCCGGTTGGGATCGCCGAAGTACACGTGGGCGCCGTCGAACGCGACCACGGTCCCGTCGACGCCGACCGTGACCTCGGTGGCATCGACCGGGCCCGGACCGGTCGATCCGCCGCCACCGCAAGCGGCCGATCCGGCGAGGATTAGGCTGGCCAGACCGAGCGGACCGGCAAGAAGCGACGACAGGGGCCTGCGCATGGCACCGACCCTATCAAACCCGCACCGGTGCGAGCGACTTGGAGGCGCCTCGGGCCGCGGATCCGCTAGCGGGGCAGGAGGCTGACCTCACCGCGCCGCCGCATGTCGGCGCGGTGATCTTCGATCATCTTGACGAACAGCTCGGACAGCTCGGGGTCGAACTGGGTCCCGGCGCAGCGGTCGATCTCGCCGATCGCGACCTCGTGGGGCAGGGCCCGACGGTAGGCCCGGTCCGAGGTCATCGCGTCGTAGGCGTCGGCGATCGCGATGATGCGGCCGACCAGCGGGATGTTGTGCCCGGACAGCCCGCGCGGATACCCACCGCCGTCCCACCACTCGTGGTGGCACCAGCAGCCGTCGATGAGCCCGTGCAGGCACGGCACCGGGTCGAGGATGCGCTTGCCCTTCTCGGGGTGCTGCCGGAAGACCTTCACCTCCTCGGGGGTCAGCTTGCCCGGCTTGTTGAGCATGTCGTAGCGGACGCCGAGCTTGCCGATATCGTGCATGACGCCGGCCTCGACGATGCGCTGGACCTCGGTGCCGGGCAGCGTGAGGCCGCGCGCGATGATCTCGGCGTACCGGGCGACCCGCTCGCTGTGGCCGCGGGTGTAGAGGTCGGTCTCCTCGAGCGCCTGGGCGAAGCCGGCGACCGTCGACTGGAACGTCTCCTCGAGGGTCTCGTTGGCGAGCCGGAGATCCTCGTTGCGCACGCGCAGGTCGTCGTAGAGGCGCGCGTTGTCGATCGCGCTGGCCGCGCGCGACCCGAGCACCGTCAGCATCTTGCGGTGGCCTTCGTCGAACTTCTTGCCGCGGGTGAAGCTGTAGACGTTGAGCACGCCGATCACCGCGGCGCCGACCTGCAGCGGCACGCTGAGGAACGACTGCAGCTCGCCGCCGTTGCCGCCCTTGATGGTGCCGGGCCCGAGGGCGCCGATGAAGAACCGGCTGGCGCTCTCGCCGTGCGAGACCACCGGCTGGCCGCGATCGAAGCGCTCGACCAGCGTGTCGAACGCCGGCGACGGCAGCTCGGGCACGTGGGCGGTGCTGCTGACCAGCTTGACCCGCTCCTCGTAGCGCCCGGTGCGCAGGTCGCGCAGGTGCAAGGTCGCGACGTCGGCGTCGGTCTCCTTGAGCGCGGCCTGCAGGATCGTGTCGAGGATGTGATCGAGATCGACCGAGGTCGCGAGCGCCTCGCTGACCTGATAGATCGTCAGCGCCTCGCGCAGGCGGATGTTCTCGGTCTGCAGCTGCTGGCGGTACAGGCCGCGCTGCACGACGTGGATGACCTCCTCGACCTTGAACGGCTTGAGGATGTAGTCGTACGCGCCGCGCTTCATCGCCTCGATCGCGGTCTCGACCGTGCCGAAGCCGGTCATGATCACGGTGAGGACGTTGATGTTCTCCTCGGCCAGCTTCTCGAGCAGCTGGAGCCCCGATAGCCGGGGCATCTTCAGGTCCGAGATGACCATGTCGTAGGGCCGGAGGCGCAGCTCCTCGAGCGCCTTCTGGCCGTCTTCGACCGCCCCGACCGTGTACCCCTCGAGCATCAGGAACTCGGCGAGGATCTCGCGGATCACCTTCTCGTCGTCGACGACGAGAATCCGCGCGGCCTCACTCTCGGTTCCCGACATGGCTGGTCCCGGGGACTGGCTTATTCGGAGTCGGTCGGCGACGCGTCGCTGCCACCACCGATGGTGGTGCCGCCCGCGCCCGAGGTCGGATCGTTGCTCGGGATTTCGCGGGTCGACATTGGATCCGGGAACTGGCTGGTCTTGCCGAGGGTCTTGTCGGCCTGGCCCTGGATCGCCAGCCAGCGATCGCGGGCCTCGGCCGCCTTGTTGCGGAGCTCCTCGGCCGTGCGCCGCGACGACTCGCTGCGCTTGCTGCGGTCGGCCTCCTGCTTGACGTAGTCGTCGTGGTTGAAGCCGGCCGGCGCGATGTTGTTCTTCTGGGCCAGCTTGGCCTTGGCCAGCTCGTACTGCGATTCGCGCCAGTACGTATTCTCCTCGGTGTAGCGATGGAGGCGCTTCAGCCAGTCGCGATAGGCGGAGTAGTACTTCACCCGCTCGTCAGAGGCATTCTTGGCGAGCTCGGCGCCGCGCTTCTCGCGGGTGGCGTCGTTGATGCGATTGGTGTCGGCTGACGCCTGGGCCGCCTTCATGTTGCTCTGGGCCGACTGCTCGTCGAGCTGGGCCGCCTTGGCCTCGTTCCTGGCGACGTCGACCATCAGCTGCGACTCGCGTAGATCGGCCTCGGCCTTCGACTTCTCGCGCTGGGCGACGTTGAAGTCGTTCTGCGCCTTGATGATGTCGCCCTGCTGGTCGACCGGCTGCGATGCGATGTAGCTGTCCTGGAAGTGGCGTCCGAGGGGCGGCGGCGGTCCGTCGGACGAGCCGCCACAGGCGGCCCCGGCCAGCCCGCAACCGACAACGAACACGAGTGAAAGGAAGGGTCTCCGCATCGGCTGCGAGACTACTACGGCGTGGCGGTTCGGGGCTACCATCCCGTGCGCATGACCTGTCTCCTGGCTGTCGACGTCGGCAACACGAACACCGTGCTCGGGGTGTTTCGCGGGGCCGACCTGTTCGCGCACTGGCGCATCGAGACCCGCGCCTCGCGCACGTCCGACGAGTACGCCGTGCTGGTCCGGTCCCTGCTGGAGCTCGAGGGGTTTGCCTGGGGTAGCCTCGACGCCGGCATCATCTCGTCGGTGGTGCCACCGGCGGTGTTCGGCATCCAGCGCTTCTTCAAGCAGTACCTGGGCGCACCGGCGGTGGTGGTCGGGCCCGGCATCAAGACCGGCATGCCGATCTTGTACGAGAACCCGCGGGAGGTCGGCGCCGATCGCATCGTCAACGCGGTCGCGGCGTTCGAGCAGGTCCGCGGCGGCTGCATCGTCGTCGATTTCGGCACCGCCACCACCTGGGACGTCGTCACGCCGCGCGGCGAGTATCTCGGCGGCGTGATCGCGCCGGGAGTGCAGATCAGCGCCGAGGCGCTGTACTCGCACGCGGCCAAGCTGCCGCGCGTCGAGATCGCGCGGCCGGGCAAGGTGATCGGGCGCAACACGGTGTCGTCGATGCAGGCCGGTCTCCTGTATGGCTACGCCGGCATGGTCGACGCCCTGGTCGGACGCATCCGCGCCGAGGTCGACTTTCCGGCCCGGTGCCTGGCGACCGGCGGGCTCGCCGAGCTGGTCGCGTCGGAGTCGACCACGATCGAGACCACCGACGAGCTCCTCACGCTCAAGGGTCTCAAGATCCTCTACGACCGGAACCTCGCCGCGCACCACACCACGGGCGGCGTGCACGGGGTCGGGGGCTGACATGGCCGCCCCGACCGAACCGCTCGACCCGGCGGCGCTCGCGCGCCTGTCACCCGCCGCGCAGAAGGCGCTGACCCCCGGCCCGGGCCGGATGATGGCGTCGCGCGGCATGGTGCCGTTGCCGCGTGCCGCCGAGCTGGCCGCGGTGCTCTACCAGCTGGTCGTGATCGATCCGTCGGTGGCGGGGCCGGCGCAGGCGACCGCCGATGGGCTGCCCGAGAAGGTGATCGCCGGCGTCCTCACCGATCCCGACGCCGACCCGCGGGTGCTCGACTGGCTGTCGGTCCGGGCGGCCAAGGTGCCGGCGCTGTTCGAGGCGCTGGTCCTCAACCCGACCACCGCCGACGCCACCATCGTCGCCCTGACCGCTCGGGGCACCGCGGCCCAGGTCGACCTGATCGCCGGCAACGAGGAGCGCCTGCTGCGCTGCCCCGACGTGGTCGCCGCGATGTACACCAACCCCAACGCGCGCATGTCGACGGTCGACCGCGCGGTCGAGCTGGCGGTCCGCAACGGGATCCGGGTCACCGGCATCGCCGCGTGGGACGAGCTGGCCCGGGTGGTCTCGTCGGGCAGCAGCGGCGGCGCGGCGTCGACCACCGACGTCGACGCGATGTTCGCCCAGGCGCTGGCCGGGGTCGCCAAGGTCGACGACAGCACCATCCTCACCGGCAGCGCCGATGACGCCGCCGTGGTCCCCGAGGGCGAGGACGTGCTGCCGGCGGTCGACGAGGCCAAGATCCCGATCAGCAAGATGACGATCCCGATGAAGATCCGGCTCGCGACGCTCGGCAACGCGTTCGCGCGGGCCGTGCTGATCCGTGATCCGCTGAAGTTGGTGGCGGTGGCGGCGATCAAGTCGCCGGGCGTGACCGACCTCGAGGCGGCCAAGTACGCCGGTAACCACTCGCTGCCCGAGGACGTAGTGCGCTTCATCGCCCAGCGCCGGGACTGGACCCGGCTCTACACGGTGAAGAAGCTGTTGATCCTGAACCCGAAGACGCCGATGGCCGAGTCGTCGAAGCTGCTCATCCACATGCGCGACAACGATCTGCGCCAGATCGCCAAGTCGCGCGGCGTGCCGTCGGCGGTGGTGGCCCAGGCCCGCAAGATCCTCCTGCAGCGCGGGGGCAAGTGAGCGGACCGGCCTCGGTTCCTCGCCGCTTTCTCGACCGCTGGGGCCTGGCGCTGGCGGCGCCGCGCGCGGCGATGCGGATCGCGGACGAGCCGGCGTGGTCGGGGCGGGCCGCCGGCGATCTGCTGCGCGCGCTGGTGGTCGTGCTGGTCGTCGCCCACACGCGCGAGCTGGTCGCCGCAGCCTGGATCGCGTTCGAGCTGTCGCTCGGCGACGCCTGGCCTGGGTTGATGCGCGCGGTGTCGGGCGCGGCGGTGTTCGGCCTGGTGTTCGTCGTGGTGGTGACCCCGGTGGTGTCGCTGTGCGCGGGGCGCCGGCGCAACCTCGGCCGCGACTTCGACCTCGGCTGCGTCGCCGCGCTGGTGCCGGTCACGGTCGCGATGATCGCGACGCTGATCGCGCGGATCGGGTTCGCCGCCGATGGCTTCGGCCCGACCCAGCGCGCGGTGGTGCTGCTGGTCGCGCTCGGCTGGGGCGGCGCGGTGGCGGCGGTCGCGATCGCCCAGGCGCGGAGTCGGGCGTGACGGGCGCGGTCGGCGCCCTCGGGGCGGGGGAGCAGCAGCGCGGCCGGCGGGCCGGCTGGGCGATCGCGCTGATCGCCGCGGCGACGCTGGTGGTGAACCTGACCTGGATCGTCGGACACCTCGACTGGCTGCGACCGCTCGAGCCGGGGCAGGCGGCGCCCGCCTTCGAGTTGCCGGTGGTCGGTGCCGGCGGCGCGCCGACCGGCGAGCGCGTCACCCGCGATGGCCTGCGCGGCAAGGTCGTCGTGCTCGAATTCTGGGCCACCTGGTGCGGCCCGTGCCTCGCGTCGTTGCCGCGGCTGGCCCGGTCGGCCGGAGGCTGGGGCGATGGCGCGGTCGCGCTGGCGGTCAACCTCGACGATGCCGCGAAGGCGCGCACCCTCCTCGACGCCCCGCCGCTGGCCGGCTCGCCGCTGGTGCTGGTCAGCGATGCCGGCGACGCGGCGACCCGCTTCCAGGTCGAGGTGCTGCCGCACGTGGTCGTGATCGATCAGCACGGCGTGGTGCGCATGGTCGGGCGCGGCGGCGCGGCGGTGGCCGAGGCCGAGCGCGCGGTCACCAGGCTGCTGGCCACGCCTTAGGGCCCGCGAATGAGATGCGTGAATGCCAGAGCTCACGTGACCGCCTTGGTCTTGGTACGCACGGGCCGCGCCACCGGGAGTGCGCCCGCGGCTTATGGAAGTGCTTCGATGCGTCGGGGCCTGCGCCGCGGCGATGGCGGGCCGTGCTATCCAGGGTCCATGGCTCCGGGCTCGATGTCGTGTGCGAGCTGCCGCAAGGCGATCGCCGCGGACGCGCGCCACGTGCGTTGCACGGTCGCGTCGTGCAACACCGGACGTCAGAAGCTGCGGTTCTGCAACGTGAAGTGCTGGGAGGCCCACGTGCCGACGGCGCGCCACCGCAACGCCGGGTTCGTCGAAGAGGGCGGCCCGAGCCCTGACTGAAGAGGTGCCGAGAAATGCGCCCTGGGCATGGTTCGACACCTCGGAAGTCGCGAGCCCGCGAGCGACGATGCCGTAGCCGGCGTGGCCGGCGCAGCCGGCAAGCCGATCGACAATAGATGTCGAGGCTTTGATCGGCACGGCACCGGTCGAAGCGGTGAGCTCGACAACGTGAGGTGCTGACCGGCCACGGCGGTCCGCCTGGCCACGTGCGGCCGGGGAGGGCGGGTGGGTTTTTTGCGGGCACGAGATCGCGCGTGGTACCGTTTTTTCGTTGCGGCTCGGCACGTGCATTGCTTTCGAGGTCGTCGCCGGGTTGTCCACACTCGCTGGACTGTCGCTGGGGACCGCGTACGCGTTCGGCAGCCTGCGCGGCTCGGTCGACTCGACCACCCACCCGCCAGCCGCGGTCGTGCGCCCGAAGGTGGTCACGCCCGGCCCGGCGCCCACGCCCGACCGACCGCCGGCGATCACCCAGCGCCTCGCGGTGCCGCCGCCCGTGGTGACCGCGCCGGGGGGCGCGGCCGTGACCGAGGTCGCGCCCGATCGCGCGCGGGCCGAGGTCGGGTCGGCGGTCGGCGCCGGTGCCGACTGGGCGTTCGTGGGCGTGCCCGACGAGGAGCTGCTCGCGCCGCTCCGCACCGGCACGCTGAAGTCGGTCAAGTTCAATCGCGGCGGCACCACGCTGTCGATGCGCCTCGAGCTCGACAACGGCGCGCGCGCCGCGTTCAAGCCCGACCAGGTCATCTTGCAGCTGCCGCGCCGCGAGATCGCCGCGTACCGGCTCGATCGCCTGCTCGGCATCGGTCGGGTGCCGCCCGCCATCGCGCGCAGCTTCCCGCTCGCGGACCTGATCGCGGCGGTCGACCCCGCCCACCGCGGCGGCATCGGCCGGCTGCGCACCGACGCGGTCGCCCGCAACGGCATCGTGCGCGGCGAGATGTCGTGGTGGATCCCCGTCATCAGCGACGTCTACATCGGTGCGGCGCGCCTCGACGAGACCGACGCGATCGTGACCTGGCGGCGGTGGCTGCGGATCGACGCCCGGATCCCGGCCGATCGGGTCGGCCTGGCTCACCAGGTGTCGGCGATGACCCTGTTCGACTTCCTCACCGACAACCTCGATCGCTGGAGCGGCAACAACTCCAAGACGTCGAAGGACGGCACCGTCCTCTACTTCATGGACAACACGCTGTCGTTCGGCCGCGCGATGAAGGGTAGCTACCGGACCCGGCGCTACCTCGAGCGCTGCCAGGTGTTCTCGCGCCGCGTGGTCGGCCGCCTGCGCGCGCTCGACGACGCGACGCTGCAGGCCGCGCTCGCGGTCGACCGCGGGCCCTACGACGAGCTCCTGACCAGGCGGGAGATCGCCGCCGTGCTCGGCCGGCGCGCGGTCGCGCTCGGGTACATCGACCAGCTGATCGCGACCCATGGCGAGGACAAGGTGCTCGCGTTCCCATGACCATCGGAACCGGCACCTGTCCCCAGTGCGGCACCGGCTTCGACGCCCTGCGCGCTCGCTCGGTCCGCATCCTCGGCGGCTCCGTCGTCGCGTACTGCAGTGACCCGTGCAAGCAGGCCGCATCCGCCGGGACCACGCCCACCGTCGTCGCGGCCCCAGCCCCCGCAGCCGTTCAACCTGCCGCCGCAATTCCCGCTGCTGATGCTGCCGCTGCCGTTCCCGCTGCCGCTGCCGGTGCCGCTGCGGTTCCCGCTGCTGGTGCTGCTGCCGTTCCCGCTGCTGGTGCTGCTACCGCTGCCGTTCCCGGTGCGCCTGCCGCTGCCGCCGCTCATGCCGGAGCCACCCCGTCGCGTCCGGCTGCCGCGCCCTCTCATTCTACGAAGCGGCGTGGCGGGCGAACCTCGGCGCCACCTTCGTCAGCAACTCCATCTCGGCCGCCGTCTCCCGCGCCCTCTCCATCGGCAATGCCGGCCACGTCGGCGTCTCCCTCTCCCTCTCCCCCACCAGATCCGTCTCCGCTCGCGGCGCCCGCACCCGCGCCGCTCCTCCGTCCCCTCCGCGCCCCACGCCGCCTCGTCCGCGCCGCCGCCCTCGTCGCAACCATCATCGGCGGCGGCATGGCGATCGCCCTCATCCAGCCGATCTCCCCATCCTCTCCCGTCCCGTCCTCCGCCGCGACCGATCCAGCCGGCCCCCGCGCCCCGGCCGGCGCCGCCGCCGACAACCCGACCACCACCCCTCCACCGACCGGGTCCGCCCCCGCCGCCCCCGGCGCGCTCGCCGCCCCCGCGGCCGCGCGCGCGCGCGCCCTCACGGTCCTCCGCGGCCTCCTGACCTCACCGTCCACCCGCGTCGCCCGCGACGCCGCCCTCGCGCTCGCCCGCACGTGCGAGCCCGCCGCCCGCACCCAGCTCGCCTCCGCCCGCGCCGCCGAGACCAGCGAGCTATCCCGCCTCGCGATCGACTACACCCTCGCGCGCTGCGCCGACGCCCCCGCCCGCCAGCGCCTGGTCTCGGCCCTCACCAGCGCTCGCCGCGACGTCAAGGCCGACGCCGCCCGCGCCCTGGTCAACCTCGGCGACGACGCCGGCTTCGGCTTCCTGCGCACGCTCCTCGGCGTCGCCCAGCACCGCCTGGGCGCCGCCGAAGCGCTGGCGCCCCGCCGCGACCCCCGCGCGCTGACCGTCCTCACCACCGTCCACGCCGACCCGCGCGCCACCAGCGACGACCGCCTGCGCGCCGCGATCGCGCTGACCTCGGCCGGCGACGCCCGCCTCGCCGACACCGTGCGCGCCGCGCTCACCGATCTGCGCTTCCGGCCGGCCGCCGCGGTCGCGCTGGCCCAGCTCGGCGATCCGACCGCGCACGACGCCCTGGTCGGCGGCCTGGCCGCGCCGTCACTCCGGGTCGACGCCGCCCGCGCGCTGCGTCGGCTCGCGCCCGACCGCGACGTCACGCCGCTGCTGCCCGGGCTGCTGGCCGCCCTCGACGCCGAGCGCGACGCCTCGCAGGCGTCCGCGGCCGAGGCGCTCCTGATCCTGACCGGTCCCGCCACCGACGCGGAGCGGCCCTGAATGGCGCGCGACCTCCGCCTCTTCTATCTGTTCCGCCTGCTGGCGACCTCGTACCTGTGGGTCCCGATCTTCGTCCCGTTCATGATCTCGCGCGGGCTGACCTTCCGCGACATCATGATCCTCGGCGGGCTCTACTGCGCGGTCGTGATCGTCGTCGAGGTCCCGACCGGCGCGTTCGCCGATCGGATCGGCCGTCGCCCGTCGATGATGTTGGGCGCGCTGCTCATGGTCGCGTCGTGCCTGATCGCCTACCAGGCCGACGGCTTCACCGACTTTCTCATCAGCGAGAGCCTGGCCGCGGTCTCGATGTCGCTGTGCTCGGGCGCCGACTCGGCCTACCTGTTCGATCTGCTCGCCGAGAACGGGGTCGCCCACGAGTACGGTCGCCGCGAGGGCACCGCGTCAGCCTGGCACCAGGCTGGCAGCGCGGTCGCCTACGCCGCCGGCGGCGCGCTCGCGATGATCGATCTCGCGCTGCCGTACCTGGTCACCGCCGGCGTCGCGCTCGCCGCGTTCGCGACCGCGCTGGCGCTGCGCGACGACCGACCTCGACTCGCGCCGACGCCACGGAGCTCGCTGACCGCCGAGTGGCGGGCCTGGACCCAGCACATGGGCGCGGCGCTCGGCGACGTCGTCCGCAACGGTCGCCTGGCCTGGATGATCGGCTATTCGGCCGTGGTGTTCGTGCTGCTGCGCGCGACCGTGTACCTCTACCAGCCGTTCCTGAACACCCGCGGCTTCTCGTACTACCAGGTCGGCCTCATCTTCGCGGCGGTCTACCTCACCGCCTCGTTCGTGGCCCACCGCGGCCACGCGCTCCGCCAGCGCCTCGGCGACGAGACGCTGCTGTGGTCGCTGCTCGGCGGCCTCGCGATCTCGTTCATCTTGCTCGAGGAGCTGCGCGGTCCGTTCGTGCTGGTCCTGCTCGCCGTGCAGGCGGTCGCCAATGGCCTGTACTCGCCGCTGGTCAAGCCGCTCCTCAACCGCGAGATCATCGACTCGGGCCGGCGTGCCACCATCCTGTCGGTCGAGAGCATCGTGCGCCGCGGCGCCATGGGCGTGTTCGCGCCGATCGCGGGCAACTACGGTGCGTCGTCGGCGATGACCCTCTACGGCGTCATCGGCCTGGGCGGCTTCGCGCTCCTCGCCGCGTTCGCACTCCGCGCCAGCGCCCTGCGCGGCGCCCCGACCCTCGACTGACCGACGACCGACCGACGACCGACCGACGACCGATCTCGCGGTCAGCCGCGGCGTCGCTCGAATACCAGCATCTCCCCGAGGTACGGGTGATCGCGCGTGCCGCACGGCTGCATGCCAACCCGCTCGATCACGCGGAGTGACGCGACGTGCCACGGGAAGGTCACCGCGTGCACCGCGGTCACGTCCGGCTGCGTCAACGCCCAGTCGACGCAGGCGCGGGTGCCCTCGCTGGCGAAGCCCTTGCGCTGCTCGGCCTCGTCGACGCCGTAGCCCACCTCGGCGATCCCGTTGGCGGGCCGGCCGTGGAAGATGACGCTGCCCACGATGCGGCGCGGCACCGTGCGCGTGATCAGCAAGGTGTCGCCCCACAGCCGGCACGCCGGATCCGCGCGGATGGCCTCGAGCGACGGATAGAACGCGCGCGCGATCAGATCGGGCCCCGGCCAGGCCGCCGGGATCGAGGCCTCGCACAGCGCCTCGGCGCGCGCCCGATCCGCCGCCAGCACCGCCTCGACGAAGGGCAACGTGATCGGCACCAGCTCGAGCCGTTCGGTCAGGAGCGTCGGCACGCGCAGGATGGTACCGTACGACCACCTTGCTGTCGGTGTTCGACATCTTCAAGATCGGGATCGGCCCGTCGAGCTCGCACACGGTCGGGCCGATGCGCGCCGCGCGCCGGTTCGCCGATCATCTGGTCGCCGAGGGGCACGTCGCGCAGGTGGCCGCGATGAAGGTCGAGCTGTTCGGCAGCCTCGGCCACACCGGCAAGGGCCACGGCAGCGACACCGCGGTCCTGCTCGGCCTCGAGGGTGAAGACCCCGAGACGGTCGACGTCGACGCCATCCCGCGCCGCATCGCCGGGATCACCACCAGCGGCCGCCTCCACCTGCTGGGGTCCCATCCGATCCCGCTGGTGCCGAGCCAGGCGATCATCTTCCACCGCCGGCAGACGCTGCCGCTGCACCCCAACGGCATGCGCTTCACCGCGTCCGACGCGGCCGGAGCCGCGCTGGTCGAGAAGATCTATTATTCGGTCGGCGGCGGCTTCGTGATCGGCGCCGACGGGGTCCCGGTTGGCGCTGACAGCGCGGCCCCGACGGTGCCGATGCCGTTCACCAGCGGCGCCGACCTGCTGCGCCTGTCGTCCGAGCACGGCCTGTCGATCTCGACGCTCATGCTCGAGAACGAGAAGGTCGTGCGGCCCGAGGCCGAGATCCGCAGCCGCCTGCTCGAGATCTGGGCGGCGATGGCGGCGTCCATCCAGCGCGGCTGCGAGCGTGAGGGCATCTTGCCCGGCGGGCTCAAGGTCAAGCGGCGCGCCGCCGCGCTGCACCGCCGGCTCAAGGCCGAGCCGGTCGGCGACCCACTCATCATCATCGACTGGGTCAACCTGTTCGCGCTGGCGGTCAACGAGGAGAACGCGGCCGGTGGTCGGGTGGTCACCGCACCGACCAACGGCGCCGCCGGCATCATCCCGGCCGTCATCTCGTACTACCGCCGGTACGTGCCCGGCGCCGACGACGAGGGCACGATCCGCTTCCTGCTCACCGCCGGCGCCATCGGCATCCTCTACAAGACCAACGCGTCGATCTCGGGCGCCGAGGTCGGCTGCCAGGGCGAGGTCGGCGTCGCCTGCTCGATGGCCGCGGCCGCGCTGGCCGAGGTGATGGGCGGCACCCCGGCCCAGGTCGAGAACGCCGCCGAGATCGGGATGGAGCACAACCTCGGCCTCACCTGCGATCCGATCGGCGGCCTGGTCCAGGTCCCCTGCATCGAGCGCAACGCGATGGGCTCGGTCAAGGCGATCAGCGCGGCCCGGCTCGCGCTGCAGGGCGACGGCAGCCACAAGGTCAGCCTCGACAAGGTCATCCGGACCATGCGCGAAACCGGCGCTGACATGTCGAGCAAGTACAAGGAGACCGCCCGCGGCGGCCTCGCGCTCAACATCATCGAGTGTTAGTCGAACGATTCTAGCTGGTTACTGGCGGGAATCGCGTCGTTGACAGGCGGCCCGGTCGCCCGCAGACTGCGCCGATCGATGCCTGCCCGCGCCATCAAGGACTCCGCCGCCGCCGGCCAGTCCATCTTCTTCGTGTCGCTCGGTTGCCCCAAGAACCAGGTCGACACCGAGGTGATGCTGGGCCAGGTCCAGGCCGCCGGCCACACCCTGTGTGATGCCCCCGAGGACGCCGACGTCATCGTCGTCAACACCTGCGCGTTCATCGATCAGGCCAAGGCCGAGAGCATCAACACGATCCTCGAGATGGCCGAGCACAAGAAGGAGCGGGCGACCAAGCTGGTCGTGACCGGCTGCCTGGCCCAGCGCTACGCCGAGGAGATCGCCAGCGAGATCCCCGAGATCGATCACATCCTGGGCTCGAGCGACTTCCCCTCGATCGCCAAGGTGATCGCGCCGGCGCCGGCCACCGCCAAGACGCGCCGCGGCAAGAAGCTGCCGATCATCCAGGTCAGCGACAAGCCGGCTTACATCTACGACCACGACGCGCCGCGCGTGCGCATCGGCCGCCGCCACTCGGCCTACGTGAAGATCGCCGAGGGCTGCGATCGGCCGTGCTCGTTCTGCATCATTCCCAAGCTGCGCGGCCCGCAGCGCAGCCGCTCGATCGCCGACATCGCCGAGGAGGTCACCAGGCTGGCCGGCGAGGGCGTGGTCGAGGTCAACCTGATCGCGCAGGACCTGACCCGCTACGGCTGGGATCTCGACGGGCGCCCGACCTTGTCGCAGCTCCTGCGCAAGCTGGCGCGCACCCGCGATCTGCGCTGGATCCGCCTCCACTACACGTTCCCCAGCGCGTTCTCCGACGAGCTGATCGACACCATCGCGGAGGAGCCCACGATCGCGAAGTACGTCGACGTGCCGCTCCAGCACATCGACGATCAGATGCTCAAGATCATGCGGCGCGGCCACACCTCGAAGATCACCTACGATCTGATCGAACGGCTGCGCACCCGCATCCCCGGCGTGGTCCTGCGCTCGACCTTCATCGCGGGCCACCCCGGCGAGACCGAGGAGATGCACGCGCACATGAAGCGCTTCCTCACCGAGGTCGAGCTCGACCGGGTCGGCGTGTTCCCGTACTCGATCGAGCCGGGGACCACCTCGGCGATGCTGCCGCACCGGGTCGCCCCCGAGCTGGGCGACGCCCGGGTCGCCGAGCTGATGGAGCTGCAGCGCCAGATCAGCCGCAAGAAGCTCGAGACCCTGGTCGGCCAGGAGCTCGAGGTCCTGGTCGAGGGCGTGTCCGACGAGAGCGAGCACCTCCTCGAGGGCCGCTTCTACGGCCAGGCGCCCGGCATCGACGGCGTGGTCTACCTGGCCGACGGCACCGCGCCGGCCGGCAGCTTCGTGCGGGCCCGGGTCACCCAGGCCGCCGACCACGATCTCGCTGCCTCGCTCGAGCTCTGATCGCACGACCGTCGCCGCCGCGGCGACATGCG
>JBKJLC010000181.1:0-16660 GCA_046597055.1 Kofleriaceae bacterium
GTGCCCCAGCGTCGCCACGGATCGAAGCGAGAGCGCCTTCGAACCACAGCGAGAGAAGTGATCAATCCTGAGCTCTGCCCTTCGACACGGCGCCTGCGGCGCCGGCTCAGGGCCACCAGGGGAGGTGAGCACCTCCGATCACATGAAGACTTGTGATCAATCCCGAGCTCTGCCCTTCGACACGGCGCTGCGCGCCGGCTCAGGGCCACCGGAAATGGGAGCGCTTTCTTCGCCTGGCGAGATGTGATCGATCCTGAGGACGAACGGAAGACCGGATGATCGAACGCATGAATGGCCGAGCCTATGTGACCGGCATGGGCGCTGAGGCCGGGGCCGCGATCAGGGCAGGCTGTCGAGCACGACCCGGCGGGCGGCGACGAAGTCGACGATCTCGCGGACCCGGCCGAGGTATTCTTCAGTGGTCGCGCGCCGGCGCGGATCGGCGATCAGCTCGGGCATCGCCAGGCAGACCGCATGGTCGAGCCGCGCCTCGATCCAGGCGGGCGTGGCGGTGGTCGCCGCGACCCGACGTGCCAGGGTCAGGAAGCGCTGACGCAGCTCGGGGATCGCGAGCACCCGATCGACCATCTGGTTGAACAGCACCGACGAGCCGGTGCCGATGAACGGGTCACCGTCGGTGACGATGCGCTCCTCGAGCACGTCGTTCTCCTCGCTCCACAGGTGACCGAACGTGAGCTCGAGATCCCACGGCAGGACCTGCCAACCCTCCCGCCGCGCCGGGCCGCGGTACAGGTAGTAGTTCTTGCGCATGTGGTCGTAGTTCTGCAACACGGCCATCGTCGCCAGGTAGATCAGGTAGTCGTCGACGGCGAGCTCGCCCGGCAGCGTCGCCTCGAAGTCGCCGGGCGGTAGCTGCAGCGTGCCCTCGATCAGCGCGAGCAGGTCGCTGTAATCGGGAGGCCCGAGGTGCTGCTGGTAGACCAGCGGATAGTCATCCGGCTGCAGCGGCTCGAGGTTCCCGGGCGGCAGCTCGCGGTTCGCCGGGTCGGCTTCGTACAGGCTGCCCTCGATGTTCATGCCGTGCGCGCGCAGGAAGTCGGCGTCGATGCGCTCGACGTGATCCATCACGCCATAGAATCGATCGTTGATGCGGAAATGCACCAGCTCGGCGTCCGGCGTCGGGAGCCAGGTGCCCTCGCGGAACACGGCGAAGCCCAGCCAGTTGCGCAGCTGGCTCTTGTCGTTCCACTCGCTGCGCAGGATCAGGTGATCGGCCCCGGCCAGGGTCAGCCCCGACGCCAGATCGAAGCGGAACGCCTTCTTGGGATAGTCGCGACTGCTGCCGCCGTGGAGCCGGACCTTCCCCGGGTACGGGGTGCCGTCGATGGTGAGCACGGCGTCGACCTTGATGCGCTCGTACGGCATCGCCGTGATCATCGCGAGCAGGACCGGGTCGACGGTCAGCTCCCAGACCGGGAGCTGGCTCGTGTACGCGACCAGCTGGTTGGTGCCGGTGCGCGCGCCCAGCCGCGCGGTGGCGGTGAACGGTCCGGCCTGATCGACGCGGATGGTGGCGCGGGCCCGGCCGGCCTCCATCGCGGTCAGCCCGAGCACGGTGGCACCGGCGCCGAGGTCGAGCGTGACCGCCCCGTTGACGGTCATGTCGCGGGTGCCGTCGACCGCCGTGAGCGCGATCAGATCGAGCACCGAGACGACGCCGGTCGCGACCAGCGACCCCGAGCTCTCGAGCCGCAGCACCCCGGTCGGGGCGGCGACCGCGGGCGGGCCGAAGGTGGTGGCGAACGGCGTGCACATCGGCGGCAGCGCCGGCGCCGGCCACGGCAGCGCCTCGACCGGCACCAGCGGGTGCTCCCAGCCGGGCACCACTTCCAGACACCCGCTCAGGAGCGCCGCCAGCAGAACGACCGGGATACGAGTCATGCGCGCACGGCCCCCCGGCCGTCGACCATGATACGCCGCTCGCGCACCGACGGATCGGGCGTTTTCGCGCCTTGCGAGATCAGCGGAGGACGACGCGGTCCTTCGCGAACGCGACCAAGTATCGCTCGACCAGCACCGCCTCCTGCGGCGACAGCCCGGCGCGCACGGACATGTCGGTGACCTCGACCGGCCAGTCGGCGGCGACCCGCTCGTCGGGCGCGTGCGGCTGATGACAGTTGCCGCACCGGAGGAGCACCAGCGCCCGACCGCGGTTGAGCGCGGCGACGGTGGTGCCGGGCACCTCGGCCGCGACCCGCGCCGCGTCGGCCTCGGTCGCGACCGGCAGGACCCGGGCCGCGCAGCCGGCGCCGGCGGCGAGGCCGCTCAGCGCGACCAGCGTGAGGATCGGCCTCACAGCGCCAGCCCGAGGACCGCGCGGACGTCGACCGTGTCGGTGTCGTCGGTGAGCCCGTACCCGGCCGTGACGGTGACCCAGAGATCGCTGGTGGGCGCCCACGACACCGCCGGCCCCGCCGACGCCTCGACCACCTGGTAGTCCTGCTTCAACGCGCCCCAGGTCTCGGCGCCGACCTTGAAAGCCGGCGCCACCTCGTAGGTGGCACCTGCGGCCCACCCGAGCTGGAGCTCGGGCTCGGCGACATCGCCGCCCAGCTCGACCGTCGCGATCGGCTGGGCCGCGATCGTCAGCAGCCCGAGATCGCGCGCGAGCAGCAGCTTGCCCTCGAGCTGGTAGACGCTGGCGCCGACCGCCTTCGCCGCGCCTGCGTACACCGCGAGGTCGACCGGGAGCTCGCCGCGCTCGGAGAACCGGTAGCGGCTGCGCAGCTCGAGCTCCGACAGGGTGAGCGGCGCGACGTCGGCCGGGGCCGGCCCGGTCTGCTGCCGGAACCCGTGACGGAGCGACAGGTCCCACCGATCCGTGACGCCGTGCTGGATCGCGAGCCGGAACCCCGTGCGCTGGATCGCGTCGTCATCGAACGTCGACCGGCCCTGCTCGGTGTCGATCCCGAGCTCGGTCTCCCCGTCGGGCATCGTCATGTACTCGAACGTATGGGTGAACGCGCGCCGCTCGGCGGCGGCGGCGTGGGGCAGCGCGGCGACACCGACCAGCGCGCCGAGTGCGGCAAGAACGACAGAATCACGGAGCGACATCAGGGACGGGCCTTCCGGTCGGTGCTTTGAAAATCATTTTCAGGTTCGCCGGGAGGCCGGTCAAGCCGATCGCGATCCCGGCGTGCACCTCACGAGAATTGATATAGTTTCTCCCGCATGACGATCCGCGACGGATTCGCTGGTGCCATCGGCGCCACCCCACTCATTCGCATCGCGAGTCTGTCCGAGGCGACCGGCTGCACCATCCTCGGCAAGGCCGAGCACCTCCAGCCGGGCGGCAGCGTGAAGGACCGGGCCGCGCGCCACATGGTGATGACCGCGGAGGCCGACGGCCGGCTCGGGGGCGCGAGCGGCGTGCGCGAGATCGTGGAGGGCACCGCCGGCAACACCGGGATCGGACTGGCGCTGATGGCGCGCGCCCGCGGCTACGCCTGCCACATCGTGATGCCCGACAACCAGAGCGTGGAGAAGGTCGACCTGCTGCGCGCGCTCGGTGCGATCTTGCACCTGGTACCGGCCAAGCCGTTCGCCGACGCCGGCAACTACTATCACGTGGCGCGGCGGCTGGCCGAGGAGCGCGGCGCGTTCTGGGCCGACCAGTTCGAGAACCCGGCGAACGCGCGCGCCCACTACGACACCACCGGGCCCGAGATCCTCGCCGAGGCCGGGCAGGTCGACGGCTTCGTCAGCGTGTCGGGCACCGGCGGCACCATCGGTGGCATCAGCGCGTACCTCGCCGAGCACGCGCCCGGCGCGCAGAGCTGGCTGTGCGACTGCGAGGGCAGCTCGCTCTACAACCACGTCACCCACGGCACGCTCGACGCCACCGGCTCGAGCATCCTCGAGGGCATCGGCATCCGCCGCATCACCCGCAACTTCGCCCAGGCCCGGCTGGCCGGCGCGTTCGCCGGCACCGACCGCGAGGCGGTGGCGATGGTGCACTGGCTGCTCGCCCGCGATGGCCTGTTCGTCGGCGGCTCGGCCGGCCTCAACTGCGTGGGCGCGGTCAAGCTGGCGCGCCGGCTCGGACCCGGCAAGACGGTCGTGACGCTCCTGTGCGACGGCGCCTCCCGCTACACCTCGCGGCTGTTCAACCCCGCGTGGCTGGCCGAGAAGGGCTTCGACCCCGACCCGGTTGATCTGTCGTTCGTGACCTGAGCCGGTCGCGCGGCCACGCGCTGCGCTCGGATCAGTGCCGACGCAGCTGGGCTGCAGCGCTCGCGCCCGTCACGGTGGCGTCCAGTACTCGACCTGGTCGGCGAACAGCCGGCCCAGGCGGTCGCCTTGCGTGATCGCCCAGGCGTAGTCGGTCGGGAAGTTGTTCCGGACCTGCAGGCGGCCGTTGCCGGGGAAGCCCGCCTCGTCGGCGAGGATCGCCTCGTTCGACGCCGGGGTGCCGCCGTGCTGGTGGCAGCCGACGCAGTTGGTCGCCGCGTTGCCGGTGCCGGCCTCGAGGTTCGGGTTCGAGCACCACGACGGGCCGCCGCCCTCGTGCGCGGCGGCCAGCGCGGCGGCCAGCCCGGGCGCGGTCGCACCGCCGGCGGGATCGCGGTCGTGCTCGGCGAACGCGGTGACGACGCACATCTTGTAGTTGCGCCACGGCCCGCCGACGGCGAGCCCGGCCGGGCGATCGGCGCCGAAGTCCTCGTCGGGCGCCGGCGACCACCACAGCGTGATCCACAGCCAGTGATCGAGCTCCTTCGTCATCAGGTGCAGCGACGCCAGCCGGTAGCGGTTGCCGTTGGGCAGCGCCAGCGTGTAGGCGGCGTCGGCGCCCGGATCGGCGGTCGCCACCGGCGCCCAGGTCGGATCGGTCGCAGCCAGGGTCGACGCGAGCGTGGCCGCCGAGGTGTCGGTCACCGCCAGCTCGACGCCCAGCTCGGCGCGACGCCAGTCGGCCTTGACCACCGCGGCGTCGAGCGGGAACGGCCCGGCCAGGCACGGCGCCCAGGTCGGCGCGGCCTCCTGATAGTCGACGGTCAGGGTCGCGGTGCCGGACCGGTCGGCGACCACCACCAGCCACACCGCCGCGGTGCCGGTGGCCTCGCACGCCGGCCCGGCGCAGTCGAACTGGTCGCCGGTCGGGGCCGCACCCGCGCGCAGCCGGAGCGTGGCACCGCCGTCGACCCGCGCCATCAGGGTCTCGCCGGCCCCGACGAAGTACGGCCCGTAGCTGCGCTCGTCGCAGGCGGCCTGGTCGATCACCTCGCGCACCATGCGGCGCGGGCCCGCGGCTGGCAGGTCGGTGACCGGCGGCGGCGGCGTGCCACCTTCGCAGCCGACGATCGAGGGATAGCTGGCGAGCAGGTGGCGCGCGGCGCCCGGGCTGTACTGCACGCGATCGATGCCACCGATCCCGGCGACGTCGGCGCCGCCCTCGATCGCGGCGAGGTACGCGCGCCAGCGCTCCTCGGGCCAGGTCGTCAGCTCGTCGACCGCGCGCGGGTTCCAGCCGAACGCCTCGTCGAGCGCGACGTCGGTGAAGCGCGCCCGCGCGCGCTGCTGCGCCGGATCGAGGCCGCGGAACAGCCGCTCGAACAGCCGGTTCAGATCGTCCTTGCCGTACCAGGTGTGCCAGCGCGGCAGCGTGGCCGGGACGCCCGCGGTCGGCTCGATCGCGAACGGCACCGGCGCGAGCACCCGTCCCACCGCGGCCCAGGCCACCGCCCGGCGCTCGTGCTGCGAGCTGGCCAGGACCTCGTCGCGGCCGCGCAGCAGGCCATCGGCCGGGTAGGGCGATGCCGCGCCGATCAGCTTGCGATCGGGCGCGGTCAACGCGGCGCTGGTCACGCCGTCACAGCGATCGGCGGGCGGATCCGAGCACGCGACCAGGATGGCCAGCGCGCACGTGAGCCGGCCCGCGCCCATCAGTTCTCCAGCGTCAACGCCGCGTCGCTGGCGACGATGTACTCGACGCCGTTGCGGCTGCGATCGCGGACGATGAAGTAGATCCAGCCGTCGCTGCGGAAGTGCGGGTAGAGCGCGTACTGGCCGGGCTGCATCGTCGTGATGCGGCGGACCAGGCCGGTGGTGAGCTCCATGAGGAAGATGTTGGCGGCGCCGCCGGTGTCTCGGTCGCGCAGCTTCACGAAGCCAGGGTCGGTCGCCGAGCTGTAGCCGAGCGACTGCCAGTCGGCGGCCTCGACGTAGTGGTGATAGACCATCCAGCGCTCGTCGTAGCTGAGCGCCGGCTTGCTGCCCTTGACGCAGTAGCGCGCGATCTCGGGCAGGTCGACCTCGTAGCCCCCGGCCGCGTTCCTGGTCACGACCATCTTGCGGAACAGGAAGCCGATGGTGCCGCTGGTCGCGGTCGGGCCGTCGAGCCGGCTGATGAGGAGCTTCGCCGATGGCGCGATCACGGTGTCGCCCTCGTACGGCGTGGGCGTCACGATCGTCGGGCGCGGGACGAAGGTCGAGCCCTCGTGGACCATCGGGGTCAGGTCGATGTGACCGTTGCCGTCGAAGGTCGCGGTGGTGTCGCTCAGCGTCGCCGTCTGGCCCTGGCCGCCGTTGTCGTTGTCGAACTGGCCGTCGACGGTCCAGTAGTCGCCGCCGGCGGCCGCGCCGAGGTGCTGGTACAGGCCGACCGCGCTGGTCTGCCGGCACTGCGGCTCGGTGAACGTGATCATCGCGGGCTGGCTGGTCAGCAGGCTCTGCTCGCAGAACTTGGCGTTGTTGCGCTGGAGCGCGAACCCCGAGTTGTCGGGAAAGAAGCCGGGATCGTAGAGCGCGGCCGCGGGGATCTCGCGGCTGTCCATCAGGTCGATGACGGTGGAGCGGTAGGTCTGGCTGCCGCCCGACGCGCCGCCGTGCGAGACGAAGCGCCCGTCGGCCGAGCTGCGCGTCCAGTAGCTCGACCGGTAGTCGTTGGTCCGCAGCACGCGCATCGTGGCGGTCGGGAACGCGGCCTCCCACCCGGTCGAGACCTCGGCGTCGTCCGGGCGCGGGTAGCTGGACAGGCAGTCGCGCGGCGTGGCTGCGCCCTGGCAGCCGAACATCAGGATGCCGGCCTCGAGGTTGCGCGCGCGCCAGCCCTGGGTCCGCATCGCCCGGACGTGGGTCGCGATCTCGGGCGTGATCGAGGTGGTGCAGGTCTGCGGCGGGGGGTCGGCCGGGACCACGGCGTCGAGCTCGGGCAGCCCGCGCGCGAACCACTCGGCGACGATGTCGAACTCGCCCTGGGTGTAGCCGGCCGCATCGCCGCGCGGCATCGACGCCTCCGCGGTGAACGCCTCGAGCTGCGCCTCGGCCGTGGCGTCGAAGCCGATCCGGAACACGTACTCGAACCAGGGCAAGCGGGCGGCGGTGTTGTAGATGCCGAGCGTGTGCGGCGGCCACCCCGACGCGACCACGCCGGGCTCGGCCCGGAAGCAGTCGATGATCGCCTGGGCCTCGGTGCCGGTGGTCGGCGCCAGGTTGGTCAGGCAGCGCGCCTCGGCGGCGTCGGTCTCGGTCTCCCAGCTGCGCAGCCGGGTCCGGGTCAGGGCATGGCAGCGATCGCAACTCTTGGCGGCGCCGACGCCGAGCAGGGTCGACGCCTGCTCGGCGAGCTCGAGATCGGGGAGCGTCACGGCGTTGCGCAGCACCGGAATCACGGCGGCATCGGTCGGCGCGTCGATCGGGATCTCGACGGCATCAGGCGGTAGGTCGCCGCCACCACCTCCGCAGCCCACGACGAACAGAGCCAGGAGCGCGGTGGTACGAACCATACGGGCAGCGTGGCGGCACCGGGCGGCAATGTCACCCTGGGGGGGCGGCTTCGGCCTGATGTGGTCTGGCCGCTGCGCGCACGGGGAGCATCAACTTGCGAGGCGACACGTACCCACCATGTAGGTGCCGGGGTAGCCGCGGTTACGCCGCCGAGGCCGCGGGCCCCGTGGAGACGGCCGCGCACCGCGGCTCAAGGGGACGGTTCGTGGCGCGCCAGCAGCGCGAGCGCCTCGGCAGGGGTGTCGACCACCTGCAGGAGGGCCCGGTACTCGGGTCGGATGAACCCGGCGCGGACCGCATCGTCGATGAAGCGCAGCAGCGCGCCGAAGTAACCGTCCAGATCGACCAGGACGATCGGCTTGCGGTGATAGCCGAGCAGCGCGGCGGTCACCGCCTCGAACAGCTCGTCGAGGGTGCCGAAGCCGCCCGGCATGGTCACGAAGGCATCGGCCAGCGTGAACATGCGGTCCTTGCGCTCCGCCATCGACCGGACCACCTCGAGATGGGCCAGGCCTCGGTGCGCGATCTCGCGGTCGACCATCTCGGCCGGGATGACGCCGGTGACCACCCCGCCGGCGGCCAGCGCGGCGTCGGCGAGCTCGCCCATCAGGCCGACCGAGGCGCCGCCGTAGACCAGCGTCCAGCCGCGCCGGGCCAGGCCGTCGCCGAGCGCGCGGGTGGCTGCCACGTGCCCGGGCTCACCGCGGGCCGAACCGAGAAAGACGCACACGCTCGCGACCGCCATGGTGGGAGATGATGGCACGGGTGGACCCGGCCGACCGGTCGGGCCACCATGGGCGGGTGACGACCTCGACCGCCCTGTGGCAGTACCGCGCGTGGACGGCGCTCACGGTCGACGAGCTCTACCGGATCATGGCCGTGCGCCAGCGGGTCTTCGTGGTGGAGCAGGCCTGTCCGTACGCCGACGCCGACGGCTGGGATCCCCGCGCCGATCATCTGTGGTGCGAGGACGCCGGCGCGGTGCACGCCTACCTGCGGTTGTTCGCGCCCGGCGTGAAGTACGAAGAGGCGTCGCTGGGCCGCATCGTCACCGCACCCGAGGCGCGCCGGATCGGGCTCGGCCGCCCGCTGGTCCGCGAAGGCCTGGCCCGGCTGACCGCCGCCCACGGACCGGTGCCGGTGCGGATCGGCGCGCAGCGCTACCTCGAGCGCTTCTATGGCGAGCTCGGCTTCGTCCGGGTTTCGGACGACTACCTGGAGGACGGCATTCCGCACCTCGAGATGGTGCGGGCGGGGACGCCATGACCCGGCGCGCGGCGGGGTGGGGGTGGTGCGCGGCCCTGCTGGTGGTGGCCGCCTGCGGTGGCAGCGCGGAGCGCGACGCCAGCCTGTGCGTCGGCGACTGCGAGGGCGGCGACGTCCTGTGGGCGGTGGCGGCCAGCAGCACCGGCTCGTCGCAGTTCACGCGGGTCACCGCCAACGCCTACGGCGAGCTCGCGATCGCTGGCGACTTCGTGGGATCGCTCCTCATGCTCGGCTCCATCGCGCGGCTCGGCAGCGACGGGGTGGCGCCGCTCGGCTTCGTCGCCTGGCAGCCGGTGCCGGGTAACCTGCACGACCCGGTCGCGGTGAACGACACCGGCGGCAGCGAGCTCGCCGGGATCGCCGCGGATCGCGACGGCCAGGTGCTCGCGGTGACGGTGAGCCCGACCTCGCCGGTCCACATCCAGGCCGCCGTCCTCGGCGCATACCAGAACGATGCCCAGTCGCTCCCGTATATCGCCGGGCTGTACACCGCCGGCACCCGGCCCGAGATCGTGCTGGCGGCCGACCGTCATGGCCGCACGATCGCGGCGATCTCGGCGGTCAACCTCGAGCGTGCGCCGATGCCGGTCATGGTCGGGCCGCGCGCGCTGATCGTGCGCCTCGACCAGGGCTTCGTCCCGACCGTGCTCGTCAGCTGGCCCGCGACCGTGATCCGCGATCTGGTGATCGGTCCCGACGACGAGCTGGTCGTGGTCGGCGACTACACCGGGGCTCCGACCGAGCGGTTCCCGCCGTGCGCGACCCGCTGCGGCTTCGCGGCGCGGCTGGCGGCCGACGGGACCCTCGGCGTGTCGACCGGCTGGGTCACGGCGCAGCCCGGCGCCGCCGACAGCTCGCTGTCGGCGGTCGCGCTCGATGGCGCGGACCAGCTGGTGGCGCTGGGCTCGACCAGCACCGATGGCGAGGCCGCGGTGCTGGTGCGCTTCGGGTTCGACACCGGGCAGGTCGTCTCGACGCGGTCGCTCACGACGGTCGGGACGGTGATCAGCGCGCGCGCGCTCGCGAGCGGCGCTGACCGCACCGTCTATCTCGCCGTCAGCTTCCGGGGCAGCCTCCAGCTCGGCGGCGAGCTCCTGGCGTCGGTCGCGACCGGCGATCGCCTCGAGACCGTGGTCGCCGCGCTCGCCCTCGATGGCAGCGCGGTCTGGGTCCGGCAGTTCGGCGAGAACGGCTCGATCGAGGTCAGCGACCTGATCGTCGCCGGCGGCCGGCCGGTCGTGACCGGTCGCTACTGGGGCCGGTTCGCGCGCGGGCTTCGTGACGTCCGGCCGCCGCCGACCACGACGACCCGGTCTCCGCAGGGTTTCGCGCTGGTGCTCGCGCCCTGACGGTGCCACTCGGTCAGTCGCACCGCGCCACGCCGAACCGGCGGGTGAGGGTCGCGATCACCCGAGACGCCACGGCGGCGTCGTGCCAACCCGGACGGCGCTGATCGCGGCCCGCTCGATCCGATCCGGGGCTTCGGGCGTATGGTGCCGAACCGGGGCGGTCAGTTCCGACCCCACGAAAGGACTTGCGATGCGTATGTCTCGACTCGCGTTGGTACTGGGTCTCGGTCTCGCCGCCTGCGGCGGTTCGTCGAAGGCCGCGGAGCCCACCATGGTGAGCCCGGCCCCCCCCGAGCCCGCGGCCCCGGCGCCGCCGACCGCCAGCCTCTATGATCGCCTCGGCCAGAAGCCCGCGATCGAGGCCGTGATCGATCGGTTCATCGGCAACGTCGTCGCCGACGCCCGCATCAGCAAGTTCTTCACCCACCTCGACGCCGCCGGCGTCGCCAAGTTCCGCGGCCACCTGATCGATCAGGTGTGCGCCGCGACCGGCGGGCCGTGCACGTACACCGGCAAGGACATGATCACGGCCCACAAGGGCATGGGGATCACCGACGCCCAGTTCACCGCCCTGGTCGAGGACCTGATCGAGTCGCTCGACCACTTCGGCGTCAAGGCGCAAGAGAAGAACGAGCTCCTCGGCGCGCTTGGCGGCATGCAGCCCGACATCGTCGGCAAGTAGCGCTGCCCTTGCTGCGGACCCGGGCTGCTTCGTTGCCGGGCACCCCCCCACTTCCTCACGACCAGACGGTCGCTCGTCGCGGGTCCCCCCCGTCGCCTCGCATCCCGGGTTCCTCGCTGCGGGCAGCAGTCCGCCTACTCGATCCGCAACGAGCGCTCGAGCTCCTCGGGATTCGATGACGCGTAGACCGCGGCCTCCATCGAGATGAGGCCGGTGTTGACCAGGTCGAGCAGGTGCTGGTCGAACAGCTGCATCGAGTACAGGTCGCGGCCCTTGCGGATCAGCTCGGTGATGTCGCCGAGTCGGCCGGAGGTGCGCAGGCACTCGCGGATGGTCCGGGTCACCCGCAGGATCTCGACGGCGGGGAGCCGGCGGCGGCCCTCCTTGGCGACCAGGAGCCGCAGCGACACCACCGCCTGCAGGCAGTCGCCCAGGCGCTCGCGGATCACGTCCTGCGCGTCGGGCTCGAACAGGCCCACGTAACGCTGGATCGTCGACACCGCGTCGGGCGTGTGGATCGCCGAGATCACGAGGTGACCGGTCTCGGCCGCCTTGAGGCAGGTCGCCGCGGTGTCACGGTCGCGGATCTCGCCGACCATGATCACGTCGGGATCCTGGCGCATCGCCGCGGTCAGCGCGTCCTTGAAGCTCTCGGTGTCGGCGCCGACCTCGCGCTGGATGATCATGCACTTGCCGGGCTCGTGCAGGTACTCGATCGGATCTTCGATCGTGATGATGTGCGCGTGGCGGGTGTCGTTGATGTAGCGCAGCATCGCCGCGATCGTCGTGGTCTTGCCGTTGCCGGTCGCGCCGGTCACCAGGATCAGGCCGCGCCGGGTATCGGCGATCTCGGCGAGCACGGGCGGCAGGTTGAGCGACTCGAGCGTGGTGACGTTGACCGGGATCAGCCGCATCACGATGCCGACGGTGCCGCGCTGGCGGAAGATCGACGCGCGGAAGCGACCGCGCGAGGCCATCGTGTACGAGACGTCGATCTCGCCGAACGGCCGGGTGAAGTCGACCGTGGTGCCGCGTTCCTCGAGAATCATGCGCGCGATCGCCTCGGTGTCGCCGGCGGTGAGCGGCGGCACCTTGATCGCACCCAGCAGCTCCCCGTGGAGCCGGTAGTGAGGCGGGTACCCGACCTCGAAGTGAATGTCCGAGACCCCCCGATCGATCCCGAAGGCCAGGAGCTTCTGAAAGGTCGCCTTGTCCATCGCCATGCGCGTTGTCGCTAATTTAGCCCAGGCTTGTCCGGCGCATCGGGTAGGGGCGGGACATCTTCGGGGCCCACGCCGGTTCCCACGCCGGCCGGGCCGGCGCTCTGACCGGTCGGATCGCGCCGGCGCAGGCTCTCGAGCAGCGGCCGGTTGCGGGGATCGGTGGCCGGCGGAGGCGCGCGTGGCGGGCGCCAGCGGACCGGACCGTGGGGCTGGGTGTCGTCGGGATCGGCCAGCTCGGCGACCACCGCGTCGTCGCGCTCGTCGTTCTGGCGCTGGTGAGCCTCGAGGCCGGCGACCAGCGGGGCCAGCTCGTCCGCGAGCCGGCGCGCGCCCGACCGCGGCAGCTCGGTCATCAGTCGCGACGGCAGGGGTAGGTGGTGCTCGCCCGAGCCTCGGGCGACCCCCTCGAGATCGTGGCGCGGCGCCGGCCCCGGCTCGTCGTCGTCGTCGTACTCCGCCGACGCGGCTGCGATCGGGTGGAGCTGGCCCTGCGCGATCGCGACGATGGTCCGCCGCACGCTCGACTTCACCTTCGGGAACGGCGGACCGGGCCGGGCCAGGAAGAAGCCCTGGCCGTAGCGGATGCCGAGCTCGCGCAGCGCGACCAGGTCGTCGACGGTCTCGATGCCCTCGGCGACCATCACCGCGTCGATGGTGTCGGCGATGTGGCCGAGCGAGCGCAGCATCTCGCGCTTCACCGTCGAGCGGGCGACCCCGCGGGTGAGCACGTCGGACACCTTGATGAAGTGCGGCCGCAGCGCCATCACGGTCTCGAGGTTGGAGTGGCGGGTGCCGACGTCGTCGATCGCGACGCCGAACCCCATGCTGGTGTAGGCGCCGAGCGCCCGCTTGAACGCGGTGAAGTTCTCGATCGCCAGCCGCTCGGTGATCTCGAAGACGATGTTCGACGGGGTCAGGTCGGCCGCCGACAGCAGGTTCGACACCTCGAGCTCGATGAAGCTGGCGTCGTAGAACGACATCGGCAGCAGGTTGACGAACAGGCGATGGATCGGCTCGAGGCCGGGCGCGCGCCGGAGCGCGCCGCGGAAGCACGCACGATCGAGCTCGTAGGTGAGCTCGACCTCGTCGGCGACCGCGAACAGGGTCGCCGGCGACTCCATGCGCGTGCCGCGCGGACCGCGGGTCAGCGCCTCGAAGCCGAAGATCTCGCCGGTCTCCATGTTGACGATCGGCTGGTAGACCGGGAGCAGCGCGTCGCCGAGGATGATGTCCTGCAGCACCGCCTTGTCGCGCTGGGCGGCGCGCTGCCGCGACAGCTTGGCCGCCGCGGTGGCGTCGGCGACCAGCCGCGCGACCAGTCGCTCGGGCCGCACCATCCCGTTGGACAGGACCCGGGCCGAGCCGACGTTGACCCGCGGCTCGTCGCGCAGGAGCGCGCGTACGTCGGGCGCCAGCGCGCTCGCGACCGACTCACCGACCGCCGCGGCCAGCCGCTCGAGATCGACCTGGCTGGCGTCGCGCGGCGACAGCAGGCACAGGTAGGCCTCCTCGTCGTTGCTGCGGCAGATGAGATCGCCCGGGCGCAGCAGCTGGCCGCGCAGGCCGTCGAGCACCATGCCGGCCTTCTCGACCAGGGCCGCGTGCGGCGCCGCACCCTGCTCGAGCTGGATGCGGCCGAGCTGGACCAGATCGAGGTACAGGCAGCTGACCGCGCGATCGCGCTGCAGGATCGCGACGACCTCGCCCATCCGTTCGGTGTAGGGCCGGAACAGATCGGCCGGGGCCGGCGCCGGCGCGACCACCAGCGGGGTCGGCTTGGCCTGGCCGTTGCCGGCGAGGAAGTGGACCTGGCTCTTGCCGGCCTGCTTGCCGACCCGCAGCGCGCCCTCGGCCGCGGCCAGCAGGCTCTCGGCGCTGGCGGCGTCGTCGGGGAGCGCCGCCATCCCGATCGTGACGGTCAGGCGCTGCTGACCGGGCAGGTCGGCGGCCGAGATCGTCTCGCGCACCCGGTTGGCCTTGGCGATCGCGCCGGCCTTGGTGGTCTCGGGCAGGAGCAGCGCGAACTCCTCGCCGCCCAGGCGGGCCGCGATGTCGGAGGTGCGGGTCTGGCCCCCGTCGGCGCCGCCGATCAGCTCGCCGATGCGGCGCAGGATCTGGTCGCCGGCCTGGTAGCCGATCGCCTTGTTGACCTGGGCGAACCCGTCGACGTCGATGAGCAGGAGCGCCAGCGGCTGGCCGGCGCGCTGGGCGCGGGCGACCTCCTCGCGCAGGCGCTCCTGGAAGACGCCGTGGGTATAGAGGCCGGTCAGGGCGTCGCGAAACGACGCGACCGACAGCGCCTGGGTGACCCGCGCGAGCTCGTCGGACGCATCGTTGGCGTCGTCGCCGGCGGCGCTGCGGGCCCGTTCGAGCTGGCGATCGCGCTCGAGCAGCGAGGCCTGGGCCTCGCGCAGCTCGGCGACCAGCCGCTGGCGCTCGCGCTCCTGCTCGTGGCCGCGGGCCAGCTCGCCGATCACGGCGGTGAGCTCGGCTGGGCGCCACGGCTTGCGCACCACCTGATGCACGATCCCGGAGGCGAGCGCGGCCTGGACCGTCTCGGCGTCGGCGTAGCCGGTCACCAGCACGCGGCGAGCCTCCGGGCGGCGGGCCGCGACCCGGGTCAGCAGCTCGACACCGTTCATCGCCGGCATCCGGAAGTCGGCGATCACGACCGCGACGTCCTGGTCGGACTCGATCGCGGCGAGCGCCGCCTCCGGCATCGCCTCGGTGCGGACGTCGAAGCGGCGGTGCAACGCGCGATCGAGCAGGTCGAGGTTGTGCGGCTCGTCGTCGACGCAGATCACGACCGGGCGCGGGGCTTGCGCCGGGTCCGGGCGCACCGGCCCGGGCTCGCGCGGCCGGTCTGTCCGAGCCTCGGCCGCTCCCCGGTTGTCGTCGGTGACTCCCAACTACGATCGATTATAGGGGGCGTCCGGTATTGGCAGGAAGCGGATTCTGATAGTGTTGCCAGACCGAGGGGCATGCGCGGAAAACGCATCTTGTTCTTCGATCCCGATCCTCGGGCTCGACGTGTTGCGGAGCGCTCGCTCGCCGCGACCGGGTCCGAGGTGCGCTCGGCGGCCGACCTCGAAGAGCTCACCACGCTGAGCGACGACGGCCATTGGGATCTCATCATGCTGTCGTACGACCGGCCGCTGCGCGACGACTCCCGCTGGGCGGATCGCCTGGCCAACTTCGAGCTGCGCTGGCCGCAGACCAAGCTGGTCCTGCACTCGACCGCGCCGACCGAGGACTACCTGCCGCTGATGGCGTCGCGGCCGTTCCTGCGCAACATCATTGCCAAAAACGATGATCCCCTGGAGCCCGACGAGCTGATCATCACCGCCGAGAAGCTTCTGCGCGGCGAGCTGTTCGGCCTGCAGAAGTACCTGCTGTGGGGCATCGAACCCTACAAGGTCGAGATCCGCGACTCGCGCCTCAAGCAAGACTACATCCAGGAGGTCGCGTCGTACGCGCTGACCCTCGGCTGCAACGAGCGCGTGGTCGAGCTGGTCGAGACCGTGGTCGACGAGCTGGTGACCAACGCGATCTACAACGCGCCGCGGCTGCCCGGCGGCGCGGCCAAGTACGCCCGGCTGTCGCGGCGCGAGCCGGTCGCCCTGAACGACGAGGAGGTCGGCCACCTCGAGTTCGCGTGCGACGGCGACTACATCGCGATCTCGCAGGTCGATCCGTTCGGTGCGCTGACGCGCGACACGGTCGTGAGCTACCTCAACCGGTGCCTGGTGAAGGGCCCCGAGCAGCTGTCGGACGCGTCGGGCGGCGCCGGCATCGGCCTGTTCCGGGTCTTCCAGTCGCTCAGCAAGTTCATCATCAACATCGACCCCGGCAAACGCACCGAGGTCATCTGTCTGCTCGATCTGCGGCTCACGATGAAGCGATTCCGCCAGGCTGCAAAGTCGTTCCACATCTTCATCTCGGACGGTCCCGCGCCGGCGCCCGCGTCCGCGCCGAGCGGGGAGGTGCCTGATGGCGGGTCGTAACGTCTTCACGCTCGAGGTCTCGTCGGACGCCGCCAACGACCTCGTCTCGATCCACGGCGTGATCGACGAGAGCTCGGATCTGTCGCCGATGACGCGGCTGGGCAAGCGGCCGCTGCACATCAACATGCGCGGCGTCCGGCGCATCAACTCGTACGGCGTACGGGCCTGGCTCGACGCCATCCGCGAGCTGCCGAGCACCTGCAAGCTCAGCTTCATCCACTGCCCGCCGCCCGTGGTCGACCAGTGCAACATGGTCTCCGGCTTCCTCGGCCACGGCCAGCTCGAGTCGTTCTACGCCCCGATGACCTGCATCGAGTGCGACGAGCAGATCGACCAGCTGTTCGAGACCGCCGCGTGCCGCGCCAACGGCGGCAAGCTGCCCAAGACCCC
>JBKJLC010000088.1:0-14868 GCA_046597055.1 Kofleriaceae bacterium
GCGTCGATGCTGGCGTCGACGATCGGCGTGACGGCGGCGGGGTCGTCGCCGCCGCCGCAGGCGGTGGTGGCCAGCGCGAGGCCGGCGAAGAGAAACGTGGGGGACAGGGCGAGCCGAGCGATGCTGGTCATGGAAAATTCCTCCCGGGGGGCGCGTTCGGATGGTGGTCGTCGACCCAACCGGCTCGGGGGAGCCGGGGACGCGTAGCCTCCCCCCTCAGGGACGCCGCGCGCAGGTCGCCGTGAATGTGCAAGCGTTACGGTCGGTACTGGCGTCGGTCCGGGGGGACGTCACGTCGTACCGACGGTGCAGTCGGAGCGGTCGGAGCTGGGACCGGGGCTACTCGTCGAAGGGCGAGACCATCTTGGCGGCCGGCTCGCCGGTCGCGAGGACGACCTTCTCGTAGTACTCGGACGCCTTCACGCCGCTCTCGTTGACCTTCTTGATCTCCTCGTCGATCACGCTCTTGAAGGCGCTCGGGTCGCCGGCCTGCACGAAGCGGCCGTTGATGAAGAAGCTCGGGGTCCCGCCGGCGCCGAACTGCTGGAGGGTCTTGTTGCTGCGCGCGACCCACTCCTTGCACTCGCCGTCGAAGTCGCTCTTGAACTTGGCGGCATCGAGACCGATCTCGGCCGCGTTCTTCTGCATCGCCTCGGCGGTGAGCTCGGCGTCGATCGAGGGCTGGCCCTGGTTCGGCCAGATCTTCTTCCAGCTCAGCTTGCTGAACTCGTCGAACTTGCCCTGCTTGCCGGCCGCGCACGCGCCCTGGCCCGACGGCATCGCGGGCGGGCCATGGATGAGGAAGTACTTGTGCACGACGCGGAGGTCGTTCGGGTACTCGGCCAGCAGCTTGTCGATGGTGGGGACCACCATCGCGCAGTACGGGCACTTGTACTCGTAGGCCTCGATGATCGTGACCTTCGCGTCCTTGGCGCCCATCACGGGATCGGACGGATCGACCGGCACCGCGTAGGTGGCGCTGGTGTCGAGCTCCGGGCGGACCGCCTGCTTGAGGAAGGTGGTGATCTTGTCGAGGCGGCGCTCGAGGCGGGCGACCCGCTCGTCGACCGTGCCACTCGGGGCCTCGGAGGCCTGGGTGCCCGGCTTGGTGGTCGCGGTGGTGGGCTTGACCGGCTTGACGGTGTCACCCCTGTCCCAGGTTGGCTTCTGTTTGTCCTGCTCGCACCCTGCGAGCAGGGCGGCGAACGAGAGGACGACGGCTACGGAACGAATCATGGCGCGCATACTATCCGTACCGGCAACGATGTCGAGTGATTCCCAGCGGGGGCGCGACCGGGACAGGTGATGTCAGGTCGTGCGGTGCGGGGGCGGCCAGCGCCGGGTCGCGGCCCCCGTCCAGCGCCGGGTCGCGGTCGCGGCCGCGGCACCCGCGGTGACTGCACGGTGGCGGGCCGATGACACGTGAATACCTGAGTGATTCAGACGTTCTGAATGCCGGGCCACCGGCCGTGGCCAAGCCGCTGGCGACAAGGGTAGTCTTCCAGCCGCGTGAACGGCCGCTTGGTTTTCTTGCTCGTGCTCGCGGCCTGCGCCAGGCCGGGGCCGCCGGCGGCCCCGGCGGTCGAGGTGCTGTCGGGCCCGGTCGCGGCCGGGCCGGCCGTGCCCGCGGTGACCGCCCCGATCGCCACGCCGGGCGAACAGATGGTCTATCGGGTCGCGATCCACGGGCTCGAGGTCGGCGAGTACGCGATCAACGTCGGCGAGGTCACGAGGATCGACGGCATCGAGACGGTGGCGGTGCAGTCGTCGGTGCGGACCTCGAAGGTCGCGGCCCTGCTGCGCACGGTGCAAGACGACTTCGCGAGCTGGATCGACCGCAAGAGCGGGCGGTCGGTGCTGTTCACGTCCCGCGAGCTCGCCCATCCCAAGGACGCGGTCGAGGAGCGGACCGAGGCGCGCTTCGAGGGCGAGCACGTCGACGTGCTCCTGGTTCGGCCCGAGGGCACCTGGTCGGAGGCGCAGGTGACGCACGGTCCCGGCTACGACATCATCTCGTTCCTCATCCTCCTGCGCGGGTGGGAAGCCGAGCCGGGGACCCGCCGCGAGGCCGATGTCATGCGCAGTCGCTACGTGTGGCGCGCGATGACCGTCGTCGTGGGCTACGAGAATCTGGCGACCTCGATGGGTGATCTCGCGGCGGTGCGCTTCGACGGCGAGTCGGTGCGTACCCGGCGGGACGGCACGCTGGATCCGGCCTCGGAGCGGCGCCGGTGGTCGATCTGGATCACCGACGATGCCGACCGGGTGCCCGTCAAGATCGTCGCGCACACTGATTACGGCGCGCTCCAGATGGAGCTGATCGCCTACCGCGCCGGCGCGACCACGGCGCGATGAGGCGCGCGCTCACCGCGGCCGGCGCCTGGCTCTTCGCCGCGGGCTGCGGCCAGGCACCCCCGCGCGACAGCGGCGGACCGGTCGCGGCCAGCCCGGCCCCCACCGCCACGACGGCCGTGGCCCCGGCCGGTGCGACGCAGGCGCCCCCCACGCCCGTCGCGCTGGCGGCGACGCCGCGCATCGACCTCGACGGCAACCGGCCCCGCTGGCACGGGTACCAGCGCGGGCTGGTCATCCCGATCGCGGGCCCTGGCCTCGCGACCCACGAGCTCACCGCGCGCTCGGCCTGGCAGGCGCCCGCCCGCGTCGACGGCCGGCCGGCCCGCCGGCTGCGCGGCGCCGCGGCGCTCGCGTTTCCGTGGATCGACGACGATGGCGCCGCCGAGATCGTCGTGACCGGTCACGGGCCCGCGACCCTGAAAGTGGCGCTCGACAGCGGCAAGCCGGTCACGGCGACCCTGGCCGCGGGCTGGGGCGAGGCGCGAGTCCCGGTGGCGGCGGGCCGGCTCACGCCCGGCGAGCACACGCTGCGCATCACCGGCAAGCGCGCGGCGGTCGCGTCGATCGAGGTCGCGCCGCTGTCCGCGGGCGGCGACCCGGCGTGCGCCGACGGGAGCTGGCGCCGGGTCAGCCTCTACCTCGAGCTGCCGGCCACCGCCCACCTGGTCGCGCGGGCGACCGGCGCGGCGCGGGTGCGGGTGCGGGTGACCGACGAGACCGGCGCCGGCACGCTCGCCTACGACGGCGCCGCCGCCGCGCTGCCGCCCGCCTTGCCGCTGCCGGCCACCGGCGAGCAGGTGGTGCGGCTCGACCTCGAGGCCGACGGCGGCTGCGCGCGCTGGGACGGCGCGCAGATCGCGGTGGTCGGCGCCGCGCCGGTGCCGCGGCCGCCGCCGGTCGACAACGTCGTGCTGGTGGTGGTCGACACCCTGCGCGCCGATCGCCTCCGCGCCTACGGCGACACCCGGGTCGAGACGCCGTGGCTGACCGCCGCGGCCGCCCGCGGCGCGGTGTTCCTGCGCAACCAGGCGATGGCGCCGTCGTCGCCGCCCTCGCACGCCACCCTCCACACCGGCCAGATCCCGCGCGTCCACGGCGCGCTCGGCGACGACGGCACGCTGTCGGCGCAGGCCCCGATCCTGTCCGCCCTGCTGTCGCGGGCCGGCTTCGCGACCGGCTACGTCGGCAACAACGACTTCGCGATGGAGCGCTGGCGCGACGTCGCGCGCTGGGACGTGTACGAGACGCCGTACTACCGGCACGGCAAGGACTGCGCGCCGATCGTCGCGCGCGCGGTCGCGCTGGCCACCGCGGCGGCCGCCGCCGGCAAGCGCTTCTTCGTGACCGCGCTGCCGATCGAGCCGCACGTCGCCTACCGGTTCCACGCCGGCATCACCGACCAGTACTTCGCCGGACCGTGGCGGAAGCCGCTCGGCAAGCTGGCCAGCAGCAAGCACCTCGCTCGCATGAAGACGCTGCCGTCGTCCGCGCCCGACTGGGACCAGCTGCGCGCGCTCTACGACGGCGAGGTGACCCACGTCGACCGGTGCCTGCGCACGCTCGACGATGGCCTGCGCGCCGCCGGCGTGGCCGAGCGCACCGCGATCGTCGTGACCTCCGATCACGGCGAGGGCATGGGCGAGCGCAAGGGCGCCGCCGGCCACGCCTACAGCCTGCACCGCGAGCTGGTCGACGTGCCGCTGATCGTGATCGGCGGGGTCCCCGCGGTGCGCATCGCCGCGCCCAGCACCAGCGCCGACCTGGCGCCGACCGTGCTCGACCTGCTCGGGCTGCCGGCCGACCCGCGCATGCAGGGCCAGTCGCTGGTGCCCTCGACGCTCGGGCCGGTCGCGCTGCCGCGGGTGGTGGCGAGCGAGTACGGCAAGGCCTACGCGCTGCGGGCGGCGCGCTGGCACCTGGTCGTCGGCTACGACGGGCGCGGGGCGCTGTACGACGTGGTCGCTGATCCGGCCGAGCTGATCGATCGTGCCGGCGATCCGGCCGCCGCGATCCCGCTGCGCTACCTGCGCGACGCCGCCGGCCTGTACCTCGCGCACCGCCTGGCGTGGCGGGCCGCGACCTGGGGCGCGCTCAACGACCTTGCCCCCGGCAACCCGCTGGTCACCGCCGGCTCACCGACGGTACGGTGAGGGATGAGCGATGACGACCCGGCCGAGCGAGCGCGCCAGCAGGCGCAGCGGCGCGCGTGGAGCTTCGTCTTTGCCGAGAACGTTCCGCACGGCAAGGCGCTCGGCATCACGATCGAGGACCTCGGCGACGACTGGTGCCGGTTCGTCATGCCGTACGACCTGCGCTTCGTCGGCAACCCGGAGACCGGCGTGCTTCATGGCGGCGTGATCACCGCGCTGCTCGACGGCTGCTCGGGCATCGCGGTGTTCGCGCGGCTCGCCCAGCTCCAGCCGATCGCGACGCTCGACCTGCGCATCGACTACCTGCGACCGGCCGAGCCGGGCAAGGCGGTCCGCGCGCACGCGCACTGCTACCACATGACCCGCAACGTCGCGTTCACCCGGGCGGTCGCCTACCACGAGCAGGAAGCCGACCCGATCGCGTCGGCGGTCGCCACGTTCATGGTGGCGACCAAGGTCGGCGCCGGTCCGCGGGGGCCGGCGTGACCCTGCTCGAGCAGATCGCCGCCGCGCGCGCCGCCGGCGATCCGGCCTCGCTGCTGGCCGCGATCCCGTACGCCCGATGGATGGGCATGACCGCGGCGATCGATCCCGGCGGCGAGCTGGTGACGACGATGCGGTTTTCCCATCACCTGATTGGCAACCCGTCGCTGCCGGCGCTGCACGGCGGCAGCCTGGGCGCCCTGCTCGAGAGCGCCGCGGTGGTGACGCTGATGTGGGCGCTGGAGACCGCGCTCCTGCCCAAGACGATCACGATCACGGTCGACTACCTGCGCTCGGCGCGGCCGGTCGACACCCACGCGCGCGCCATCGTCACCAAGCAGGGCCGACGGGTCGCGTCGGTCCGGGTCGAGGCATGGCAGGACGATCGGGGTAGTCCGGTGGCGACCGCGCACACGCACTTTCTGATCAAGAGCGACGCCTGAACGGCGGCGGGTGCGCGCAGGTGCGCCGCGTGGATGGCCGCTACGCCCGTCAGTCGGATGCCTGTGCGCCGACGGCACAGCGCGCTCACGAGCACATCCGTATCGCGTGAGATCCGCGGCATCGGGGCGCCCGCCGCGGGCCCGGCTCCTGCAAGTGGCGGCCGTCCATGCCGAACAGGGTCACGGGTGACGCGGGTCCGGTGCTGGTCGTCGGGGGCGCGGGGTTCATCGGGTCCAACCTCGTGGACCACCTGGCCCGTCGCGGGCACCGGGTGCGGGTCTTCGACGACCTGTCGCGCGCCGGCGCCGACCAGAACCTGACGTGGCTGCGCCGTCGCCACGGCGACCAGGTCCAGCCTTTGGTCGCCAACGTCCGGCACCGCGGTCGCCTGCGCGACGCGGTCGATGGCGTGCAGGCGGTCTTCCACCTCGCGTCCCCGTCGGTGTGGGTGCCCGAGCTCGGCGCGCACGACCCGGCCACGGTCGGCGGCGGTGTGGTCGAGCTCCTCGAGGCGGTCCGGCGCTGCAACCCGCTGCCGGCGGTGATCGTCGCGTCGAGCGGCGAGGTCTACGGCGCGCTGTCGCACGTGCCGATGGTGGTCGAGGGCGAGCGCTGGTGGCCGGCCGACGCCGCGCTGCGCGCCACCGGTCTCGACGAGGGGCACCCGCTCGCCTTCGAGACGCCGGCGGGCGCGGCCCGCGCCGCGGTCGATCAGTACGTGCTCGATCACGCGCGGATGGGCACGCCGCCCGCGGTCATCCTGCGCCTCGGCTGCGTGTACGGCCCGCGGCAGGACCACGGCTGGGTCGCGCAGTTCGTCACGCGCGCGATCGACGACAAGCCGATCACGATCTGCGGCGACGGCCGCGAGGTGCGCGACGTGCTGTACGTCGAGGACGCGGTCGACGCCCTGGAGCGGGCGTGGCTGCGCGCCGACGTGCTCGCGGGCCGGGCCTTCAACGTCGGCGGCGGCCCCGGCAGCACGCTGTCGCGCCGCGAGCTGGTCGCGATGATCGAGGAGCTGCGCGGTCGCACGCCGAGCGTGGTCCATCGCGACGCCGGCGCCGGCGAGCCGCGCTGCTACGTGTCGGACGCGCGAGCGTTCGCGCGCGCGACCGAGTGGCGGCCTCGGATCGGGCCCCGCGCCGGCGTCACCGCGCTGCTCGGCTGGCTGCTCGACCAGCGCACCGGCCGGCCTCAGACGCTCGAGAACCTGGACCGGATCCCGGTCGCCAGCGTCTGACCATCCTTCCGACACGGTGGCGCCGCCCCCCGACGGCGCCACCGTATCGACCCCACTGAACCTGCCCCTACTTCCAGCAACGTACCGGTCGCCATCGTCGCACGCGAGTCCGCGCGGGTGGTGCTCGGGTGTCGGAAGTCGTCCTACGTCAGGTGGGCAGGTTCGTGGCAGGTGGGCTGCTGTGGTCACCTGCGCCGGTGTGGTCAGCCGCGCCGGCGTGGTCAGCCGCGCCGACAAAGTGGGCGAGCTGACGGTTCGACTCGTCGACCAGGTGCCCGGTGCCCGCGGACAGCCCGCGGGCCCGGTCGAGGTTCGTGATCACGACGTCGGTGGTGATGAGGGTCAGGATCCAGACGTTGATGAGGAACGTCCCGACCAGCGTGAAGACCGACAGCGCGCCGAAGTCGAGCTGCGAGACCATGGAGCCGAGCGCCGCGAGCAGGAACACCGCGGTGACCACCATCGCGATCAGGTAGGACGTGCGGGCGCGCTGGGCCGAGGCGATCGCCTGGTCGCGGGTCATCGGCCGGGCCAGGTCGAAGCCACCGCGGGCGAGGAGGACCGCGGCGACCGTGATGCTGAGGATGGCGGCGACGAACCAGCCGCTGCCGGTGATCTGGTAGGGGACGAACAGGACGACGTAGACGAACAGCGCGTAGATCGGCGCCGCCATCACCACCAGCCAGCCGGGTGCAGCCGAGCCGGGGAACAAGAACTTGCTGACCAGCGCGGCCCGGACGAGCCCGGGGATGAGCGACACCGCCTTGGGCGCGAGCGTCATCATCGCTTGCACCGAGTAGATGACGCCCATCAGGAGCACGGCCCCCTTCTGCTCGGCCCCGGCCCCCTGCGTGAACGCGTCCTCGACGATGCTGCGCATCGGGTAGAGATAGATGACGAAGGGCGCGAGGAAGAACGCGGCCCAGCCGATCGCGAGCACGCGGCGCTGCCGGCGCCAGTCGGTCCAGCGCTTGAGCTGGACCCAGGCCAGCGCGCAGAACGCGACCTCGGCCAGCAGCGGCACCGCCTGCAGCCCCCGCATGCTGCGCATGGCCGATTTCATGGCGGGCTCGAGGTCACCGCCGCCGGAGAAGATCTCGATCGTCTTGAGCAGGATCAGCGGGACCAGCAGCACCGCCACCGCGAACAGGATCGAGCGGCGCCAGGCGAGGAAGGCCTGGACGGTCGGATCGGTGACGCCGGCCAGCTCGAGCTCGGCGCGCTCCTGCGGCGTGACCTCATCGGGCTCGATGCGCAGCCGGTAGGCGCGGCGCACCGAGAGATGGAGGAAGGCGCCGAGGCTCTGCGCGCCGGGATCGAATGGCCCGCTGGAGTCGGCGCGGTACGCCTGCGGGTGCGGCGTCTGATGCAGCGCCGGGAGGGGAAGCCGTCCGCCGGTGGGCGGCGGCCCGGCGGGGCCGGCCGGCGGGAGCTGAGAGGGTGGCGGAAACGGCGTGGGGCCGGCCGCCGGTGCTGGCGGCAGCTTGGCCGGCTGGGCCGCATGCTGCGGCGGCTGGTACGGCTGCTGCGCGGGCGGCGGCTGGTACGGCTGCTGCGGGGCGGGCGCCGGCTCGGCGGGCGCCGCATGCGGCGACGGCGGTGGCTGCGGCAGCGGCCCCGCCCCATGCAGGGGCTGCGTGCTGGAAGGCGCGTTGGTCCCGCCCTGGGGCCGGCCGCCGAACGGCGGTGGCAACGGCGCCTTGCGATCACCAGGGGGGGCGCCTCCGCCAGGTGGTTGCATGGCCCGAAGATACTACGTCGGCTTGATGAACGTCCCCTGGTCCCGGTCCTTCACGACCCCGGGAAACTGGAGCACTTGCCCGTGCATGCACAGGTAGACCCCGGGCGCGAGCAGCTGGACCGCGAGCAGGGCCTCGGTGAGGTTCTGGAGGGCGTCGGTCGAGCGCAGCTCGTACGGCCGCATCGCGCCGGTGAGCACGATCGGGTGGCGCGGCGTGCCGAACAGCGTGACCAGGCGCTCCCCGGTGTGCTGCAGGCGATCGGTGCCGTGCACGATCACCACGCCATCGGTCGTGCGCGCCAGGCCCTCGGCGGTGGTCGCGATCAGCGTGTGGTCCTCGTCGGACATCTCCAGGCTGTCCTTGTTCATGAGCTGGACCCGTCGCACCTCGACGCCGCGCAGCTCGAGCGACGCCAGCATGATGTCGAGCACCGACACCTGGTTGGCGAGCAGGCCCGACAGCTCGTCGTAGGTCTTCTCGATGGTGCCGCCGGTCGAGATGAGCGCGATCGCCTTCTTCTGCATGTCAGTAGTGGGGCGGGGGCTCGTTGACCGGCTCGAGCGCGGCATCGGCGGTCTCGCGCAGGTCCTTCAGCGCCTTCTCGGTCGACTCGACCCGCGCGTACAGCGTGCGCACCACGTCGTCGAGCGCCTGGAGCGCGCGGTCCTGGAACGCGAGGCGAACCTCGAGGTCGGTGACGACCTCGGCGAGCGAGCGATCATCGACAGCCATGCCGTCAATCTACAGCAGGTGCTGGACGAGGAAGAAGCCGCCGACCGCCGCGGCGGCACACAGCAGCAGCACGATCACGATCCCGAGGCCACCTCCGCCGGCGGCGCCCGGCCCGGCCGCCGTGCGTGCGCGCCGCTCGACCGGCGGCCGCGGGCCCGGGGTCCCGGTGGCGTCGCCGTGGAACGGATGCGGGTACGACCCGGCGTACGGGTCTGGATGCCCCGGGCCCGGCGAGCCCGGCTGCGGATAGGCGCCGTCGGGCCGGGGCGCCATGCCCCAGCTCTGCAGGGGCTGGGTGGTCATCACCATCATCGGCCCCGCGCCGGGCGCCAGCGCGGCGCCTGGATGCAGCGGCGCCTGCGTGGGCGGGTCGTACCGACCGGGCGAGATCGTGGCCGCCTGCGACGGCAGCGGCGCGGCGCCTGCGCCCGGCGGCTGCGCGGGCAACGTCAGGTACTGGGTCGGGCCCTGACCGCCGGGCGCGGGGTAGCTGGCGGCCGGCGGGTTGCCTGGATCGAACAGCACGGTGCGTGACGCGGCCGCCGCGGCACCCGCCGCGGGCGACAGCGTCTGCGGACTGACCGACGGTGCCACGTGCGGGCTCGACGGCGCGATCACGATCGGCGCCGGCATGCCGTGGCCATAGCCGAACGACTCCGACGGTGGCGGCCGCTGCGGCGGCGGCTGGCCGACCGCGGTCGTGTGCCGGGGCAGCGCGTGCACCTCGTGCGTCGCCACCACCGCGGCGTCGTCGACCATCAGCGTGCGCGCCGCGGGCGGGCTCGACGGGGCCCGCGGCGGCGGCTGGCTCGGCGACCGGTTGCGCGCCGGCGACACGCCGATCGCGGTATGGGCGCGCAGCTCGACCTCGATCGAGGCCTCGTCGACCATCATCGTCTCGGGCCGCCCCACCACGATCGACGCGGTCAGCGACTCGGCGGTCGGCGCCGGGCGCGGGCGCGACTGCTGCTCGAACGCCCACTGGATCCAGCCGGCGAGGTCGGCGGAGGTCGCGCGCAGCGCCGGTCGGCGCGCCACCAGCTCGAGCCCGGCGCGCATCTGGGTCGCGCTCTGGAAGCGTCGCTGCGGCTGTTTGGTCAGGGCCATCGCCACCCAGGCGTCGAGCTCGCGCGGGCAGGTCGGGTTGTGGGTCGACGGCGGCGGGGGATCCCACCCGGTCACCCGCTGCAGGATCTCCATGTCGTCGCCGCCGGCGAACAGCGGCCGTGCGGTCAGCAGCTCCCACGCCATCACGCCGACCGCGAACAGATCGCCACGGGCGTCGACCTGGCCCTGCAGCATCTCGGGCGCCATGTACGCGAACTTGCCCTTGAGCAGCCCGCTCGAGGTCGCCAGCGTCGCGGTCGAGCCCTTGGCAACGCCGAAGTCGACCAGCTTGGCGGTGCCGTCGTTGGCGATGATCACGTTGGCCGGCGAGATGTCGCGGTGGACCAGGCCGAGCGGTCGGCCCTGGTCGTCGCGGAACGTGTGCGCGTACTCGAGCGCGTCGCACAGCTGGAACAGCAGGTTGATCGTCGCCGGCACCGGCATCGGGCCGACCACGTTGTGACACTGGCGCAGGACCTCGCGCGCGTCGCGGCCCGGCACCAGCTCCATCGCGATGTAGAAGACGTCGTCGACCTTGCCGAGGTCGTACGTCTGCGCGATGTTCACGTGCCGGAGCTGGGCGGCGAGCCGCGCCTCGCGCACGAACGACTTCACGTAGTCGGGGTCGGCGGTCAGCCAGGGCAGGAGCCGCTTGAGCGCGACCGGGCGCTCGAAGCCCTCGATCCCGGTCTTCTTGGCGCGGTGAACGGTCGCCATCCCGCCACGCCCGAGGCATTCGAACAGCTGGTAGCTGCCGAAGATCTCGCTCGGTTCATCCTGGCGCGGCTCGCGCATACGCGACCCTTGTATCGCACACACGGCCGGCCGCGTCAGGGGCGGCAATTTTCAGCAGAATCACCCGGGTCTAACTCACCGAAACCGCACTGGTCCGGTCGTGGCCTTGTCTTCCTCACGGCGTCGACGAGGCCAGGGCGGTCGCCGCCGCGCGCAGCGCGTCGACCAGGATGTCGACGCGGCGGTGGGTCGTGACCGGACGACGGCGAACGGCGTAGATGGGACGATCTGCGATCGTCGGCTCCTCGCAGCGGACCAGCCCGCCCTCGACGACCCACGGCCGCGCCAGGATGTCGTAGGCCACGACGCACAGCCCGCCGGTGCGGCACATCTCGAGCGCGGTCCGCTCGTCTGGCACCCACGCCGCGATCTGGCGGGCCCGATCGGGCGGCCATCCGTCATCCGGCAGCTCGCCGCGCGCTCCGACGACGACCATCGGCGCGGGGGTGGCGGAGCTGTCAGAGCCCCGATAGGCGGACCGCGACAGGGTCGCGATCCGATCGGCCCGGAGGTCGTCATGCTCCGGCACGGCGGTCACCACCGCAGCGTCCACGTCGCCGCGCATGAGCTGTGCCGCGATCTCGGCATCTCGCAAGGCCGCGAGCGCGACCCGCAGGCCGGGATAGGCGGCGGCGATCTGGCTGACGGCGCGCGCCACGATCGCCAGCCCGAGGTCCGGACCGGCGGCCGCAGAGACCACGCCGCGGAGCTCGTTGCCGGCCGCGGCGTTGACGCCTTCGTCGAGCTGCCGCATGGCATCGCGCACGACCGAGAGGAACGCGCGTCCCGCATCGTTGAGCACGATGCGGTGACCCACGCGATCGAACAAGGTGACGCCGATCTCCTCCTCGAGCAACCGGACGGAACGTGACAGCGAGGATGCGACCACCCCGAGCTCACGGGCCGCGGTCGGCAGATGCTCGGTCTCCGCGACCGCGCGGAATGCCGGGAGCCAGTTCCAGACCGCGTGGAGCCGCCGCGTGAAGTGCATGGCGAGATCCTGCACTTTCCCGCGGGGACGCGCATCGGGCGGCCCCCGTTCAAACCGCGTGAGTCGGCATCACAAGGTCAGCAGGTACGCGAGCAGGTCGCGCTTCTCCCCCGTCGAGAGGTGGAGCTCGAGCACCAGGTTGAAGAACTCGATCGTATCTTCGAGGGTCAGCAGCCGCCCGTCGTGGAAGTAGGGCGGTGACTCCTTGATGCCCCGCAGGGGGAACGTCTTGACGGGGCCGTCGCCGTTGGCGATCAACCCGTTGATGATGCGCGGCTCGAAGAAGCGCTCCAGCTGGAGATCGTGCATCTCGTTGTCGCTGAACGCGGGCCCACCGTGGCACGCGGCGCACCGCCCCTTGCCCTGGAAGACCCGCTGACCCCGCCGCTCGGCTGCGGTCGCATCATCGCCGAGGCGACCGAAGACGTCGAGCTTGGGTGCCGGCGGGAAGTCGAACAACCGCTGCATCTCCGCCATGTGTTGCACCTGGCTGGCGCGATCGAGCGGGTTGATCCCCTTGAGTGCCGCCTTGTCGATGTCACCGTCGAAGTACGCGGCGCGCTGCTCGAACTCGGTGAAGTCCTCGATCGACATGAGCGCCCGCTGTGAGCCGAACAGCTCCTGGACGCGCACGCCGCGCAAGGACGGCGTCTCGATCCGGTTGCGGTGCTCCTGCGGCCGGATATCGCCGACGAGGTGCGTCGCGCCGTTGGAGTGACCGTTGACGTGGCAGTCGAGACACGCGACTCCCATGCTCGGCTCGCACGACCGGCGGTCGTCGATGAGGTTGAACTGCTGCTGTGCGAACGGAACGACCAGCAGTCGGAGGCCGTCGAGATCTTTTGCGTTCAGCTTGTCCTTGAAGAGCCGATAGAAGTTGTGGGTCGTGACCACCTCGCCCTGTGAGACGTCACCGAGATCAGGTCGGGTGGTCAGGAAGATCGCCGGGGGGAACTCGGGGAGCAGGTGGTTCGGGAGGTCGAAATCGAGATCGAACCGCTCGAGATCACGGCCGGTCTGGGCGAACACCTCGTCGATGTGTGCCCGCGGAAACAGCATGCCGCCCTCCTCCTGCTTGGGGTGGGGCAGCGGCATGAAGCCCTGAGGAAAGACATCGAGCGCCTTGATCTCTGCCGGCGTCATGTCGGCGAGTGATTGCCAGGTGTGGCCCGCCGGCAACCGAACCCGGGTGCCCGACTGGACCGGCCGGCCCCGGGTCATCGCCACGTTGCTGGGGATGTCACCGAGGTCGTAGCGCGCCTGGAGTAGCGCGAGCTGTTCCGCCATCACCGCTGGCTTGTCAGCGGTAAGGCGCGCCTTGGTCTCCTCGAACGTCTCGCCGGCAGGCGCGGACGGCGCTGCCGGGACGGCGGGATCGGTATCACTCTGTTCGAACGCATTCGAATCGGGGGACCCGTCTTGACAGGACGCGAGCAGCACCGCCGAAGCGCACCACCACCACCAACCATGAACCATCGACATTAGCTCTCTCCTCGCACGTTGATGAATCGCACCTCAGCACGACACATGCCACCTGCAGCGTTGCGTCGACGACAACGAGGTCATCGACGAAATCGAACGTCGCATCGGCAACTCGACCAGATCTCGCGCGGAGCCCCGGTTCACCGCGTCCGTATGACGTCGAACCTCGCGTTCGAAATTCGAGATTGTGCGCGGCGACAGCCCGACGTGCGCACGGGCTCGGCCGGAGTGGAACTCGCTCAGGTACGCCGCCGCGGCGACGTCCGCGACCGTGATCGGCTGATCGAGGCGGTCGGCGATGAACGCGAGCGCCCGCTCGACCTGGATCCGATGGGCGTGCCCGGTCACCCGTCGATGGGCCGGCGCCGGTCCGGATTGGGCTTCGGCGCGTCCGGTGCGGTGGCGGCGTCCGACCAATGTCAACCCATCGGACTTGGTGTGGAGTTCGTTCGGGCAGTTCGATAGGATGGTGCGGGGAACTGGCCTCCACGCAAGGGTGTCCATGTATCGACTGATCACGCCGTTCATGTGTCTTGGAATCTTCCTGGCTGTCGGCTGCGGGCAGGTGACCACCAGCCCTGGCGTCGACGGCGGCGGCGGCGGGAATCCCGATGGCCAGGTCGCGATCGATGGGGCGCCCGGCACCGATGCGACGTCCACGCCCGATGCCGCGTCCGATGCCGATGGGGCGCCCGGCACCGATGCGTCGGTGGCCAGATGCGGTGACGGCACCGTCAACGGCACCGAGACGTGCGACAGCGGGTCGAACAACGGCATGTACGGCTTCTGCAACGCGAGCTGCACGGCGCTCGGCCCGCGCTGCGGCGACGGCGTCCCCAACGGCCCCGAGACCTGCGACAGCGGGGCGAATAACGGCATGTACGGCTTCTGCAACGCGACCTGCAGCGGCGCCGGCCCGCGCTGTGGCGACAGCGTGGTCAACGGCCCGGAGAGCTGCGACAGCGGCGCGAGCAACGGCACGTACGGCGCCTGCAACGCGACCTGCAGCGGTGCCGGCCCGCGCTGTGGCGATCGCGTGGTCAACGGCCCGGAGAGCTGCGACGCGGGGACGGTCTACAGCAGCAGCATGGCCGCCGGCGTGTGTCGCCCCGACTGCGCGGGCACCGTCCAGCAGCGCGCCCTCGGCATCACGGCGAACCGGGTCGCCCCGGCGCAAGGCGGCGTGGCCGGCGTCGATGCCCTCTGTCAGGCCGACCTGGGCGCCAGCTACCGTGCGCTGCTCGTGGATGGCACGACCCGCATCGCGTCGGTCAGCCCGGATCGCGGAGACGGTCAGGTCGGGTGGGTCGTGCAGCCCTTCACGCGCTACGTGAGCCTCGAGAC